>NZ_JAUEYW010000002.1:0-609547 GCF_032489875.1 Bradyrhizobium sp. SZCCHNR1015 | reverse complement strand
ACGCCGTCCTTGGTGATGCGCGGCGCGCCGAACGACTTGTCGAGGACGACGTTGCGGCCCTTCGGACCGAGCGTGACCTTCACGGCATTGGCGAGAATGTCCACGCCGCGCAGCATGCGGTCGCGGGCTTCACCGGCGAATTTGATGTCCTTGGCTGCCATTCTCGACGACCTCCTAGGGCTTCAACATCGGCAGACTGATCGCTTTCTGCATATGCCTGATGTTGACGAGACGCAGCTTGGATATCTTGGTCAGGCAAGCCTGGTCGCTGACGACATCGACCCTGAGCCGGTCAGGATCGAAGCCTGCCAGGATCAGCCTGTCCTTGAACTCCATGGCACGATCGAGATCGCATTCCGGCTCCTGGTCGGAGGCCACGATGTAGATCTCGAATCCCAATATCGCGATTTTCTCCCTGTCCAGGCGGTTGCTGAACTCGACGAACTGGCCGTCGATGTAGCGCCTGTTCTCCGGCTTCAGGTATTTTGCGTCGATCAGACACCCGATGGTCTGCGACAGCGCTTCGTCCGGGATGGCTTCGTGCTTCTCGCACAAGATGGAGACGCTGAAATGCTTCGAATTGGAGTACTTCGACTGCATGATCTCCTTCTTGCAATCCTGCATCTGCCGCATCGGAACGCCGAAGGGGGACCAGGCACATGGCTGCTCGCCGTCGAGCGTGGCGAAATAGAGAGGAATGACTTCGCGCATCTTATCTAAGCCCCTGATTCAACACCGTCAGAGTTTCGACGAGCGACTCCTGACCTTGCGTCGCAGCCGCCATGAAGTCGGCATGGCTGGCCATCTTGCTGTAGGCAATGAAGGATCGGAGCTTCTTTTCCACCCCCCTGGGCAACCCCGGCTCGACAAGCTGCGAGGCGGCCTCCTTCAGCTCCTTGGCGAGCGACTCCACGTCTTCGACCAGCTCCGCCCGCTTCACCTTGAAATCCGTCTTTTGGACGTCCGTATCCTTGAGACGGCGGACATGGGCCTTTGCCCGTCGCCAGAGCACCCCGATTTTTCCGAGGTCCGGTCCGCCCGACTGCACGAGCCGGCCGATCAGCGACAGGGCGGCGAATGCTGATACGCTGGCCTGCATCAGCGCGGCGTTCATGTCCGATCTGGGCCAGGTTCCGAGCAAGCTCAGCACAGTGACCACCAAGACCGTGACGAGGCAGGGAATGATCGCCGCGACGACCGAGATGTAGTCCGCTCTTGCGGCGTTGATGCATACGACCAGGCACAGGAGCAAGACGACGACCGTGATGCGCGCTTCGTGCCCCGCGGCCTGCGTGCCGAGCGAGGTGAAAATATCGATGGCCTTGATTGCTCCGGTTGCGGCCACCAAGAACAGGAGCGCCATCAGCAGCGGCCCCACCAGCGCATGCTCGGGGCGATACGGAAACCAGATCAGCCGGTGGAAGACGACCTTGTACAATGGCGTATCCCGTCGTGAGACGAAGCCCTGTCTCGCAGGCTGCAGGCAATGGAGACCTCGGGGGCCTCAAATCGAGTATCCAAACCAATCCGAATTAGAGAATAATGATGCCAACTCCAACGTTCTTGCAAGTCCGTCCTGCCGTGCGGGCAATTGCACCTGCGCTGTTGCGCTGCCCGATCCAGCCGTGCCATCGAGGATGATCGGGCTGTGGCTCTGCCGCCTGCAGCGACGTCCGGAGACGTAGAAACTCATGACAGACCAGACTGCGGCCGGGCGTCCATGGACGCTGCTCCGCTCCCTGCAATCCTACCGGTTGAGCGCCCTGCCCGCCGATCTCGCCGCCGGACTGACGCTGGCGGCGATCGCGATCCCCGAGCAGATGGCGACCGCCAAGCTCGGCGGCTTCGCGCCCGAGATCGGCTTCTTCGCCTTCATGGCGGGATCGCTGGGATTTGCGCTGTTCGGCGCCAACCGCTTCCTGTCCTGCGGCGCCGATTCCACGATCACGCCGATCTTCGCCGGCGGCCTGGCGCTGCTTGCGGCTGGCGGCACGCCCGAATACGGCAGCTTGGCCGCGGCGCTGGCGCTGCTGGTCGGGGTCATGCTGGTGCTGGCCGGCGGCTTCAAGCTCGGCGGCATCGCCAACCTGCTGTCGGTGCCGGTCACCGTGGGCTTCCTCGCCGGCATTGCCGTGCATATCATCGTCTCACAATTGCCGGGCGTGCTCGGCCTGCCGTCACCGAGCGGGCCGACGCTGGCGCGGATCGCGACCCTCGCGGGCGAGCTCGGCAAGTCCAACGCATACACGATGCTCATCGGCTTCGGCGTGCTCGCGACCATCACGGTCTGCGAGCGGATCAGCGCCCGCATACCCGGCGCGCTGATCGCGCTGACGGCCGCGACCCTGTTCGTGATGTCGGCCGGGCTGCAGGGCGGTGGCGTGCCCGTCATCGGCGAGATCGCCGGCACGGTGCCGATGCCGTCCGTGCCGCTGATCGGACCGGAACAATGGGCGAAGCTGGTCCCCCTCGCCTTCCTGATCGCCGTCGTGGTGATGGTGCAGACCTCGGCGACGACGCGCTCGTTCCCCTCCGATCCCGACCGGCCGGCCGACGTCGACCGCGACTTCCTCGGCGCCGGCGCCGGCAGCCTGCTGGCCGGATTGTTCGGCGCCTTTCCCGTCAATGCCAGTCCGCCGCGCACCGGCATCGTGGTCGAGACCGGCGGCCGGTCGCAGGTCGCGGGCCTGCTCGCCGCCGCAATCGTGCTGCTGCTCGTGCTGTTCGGCGCGCGGCTGCTTGCGAATGTGCCGGAGGCGGCGCTCGGCGGCGTGCTGCTGTTCGTCGCGCTGCGCATCATCCGCGTCGCGCAGATCACGAACGTCTATCGTGCGTCGAAGGGCGAGTTCCTGCTCATCCTGGCCACCGCGGTGGCCATCGTCGCGCTGCCGATCGAGCAGGGCGTCGCGATCGGCATCGCGCTGTCGCTGCTGCACGGCATCTGGAGCACGACGCGCGCCCACCTCATCGCCTTCGAACGCGTGCCGGACACGACGATCTGGTGGCCGGCGCATCCGCAGATCAGAGGCGAGGAGCTGTCCGACATCGCCGTGGTCGGCTTCCAGGCTCCGCTCAGCTTCCTCAATGCGGCGACGTTCCGCGCCGACATGCAGCGCCTGCTGCGCAGCCGCAAGCCGCGGCTGGTGGTGTTCGAGGCCAGTGCCATCGTCGAGATCGATTTCACCGCCGCGCAGACCCTGCGCGACATGATCCATATCTGCAACGAGGCCGGCATCGTGTTCGCGGTGGCGCGGCTGGAGTCGCTGCGGGCCCAGGCGGCCTTCGAACGGTTCGGCCTGTACGACGTGCTGCCGCGGGAGCGTGTGTTCCACAGCGTCGATCACGCGCTGCAGAAGCTGCGCGGCAGTGCCTCGGATATGCACGCTTGAGGGAATGGCGGCACGAGCACCGCCGTGGTCGACGACGTCTCCGGGACCAAGCGGACGCTTGCGCGCGGTGACCTCGTGATACAAACCGTTACACGTTGCGGCGACGCTCGACATATGCCTGCTAAATTGATCGGCGAGACAGCAGCCTCACAAGGCCCGGCGCGTCGGCCGCGGCAAGAGAGGAATCATCGATCATGCACAAGCTGTTTCCGCTGCTGTTGATAGTCATCTTCAGCGCTGCCGCCCAGGCTCAGGACAGGAGCGCGATGCGCCAGGCGTGCGGCGACGACGTGCGCACGCTTTGTACGGGAATCATGCCGGGCGGCGGCCGCATCAAGCAATGCATGATCGAGAAGTTCGATAAGCTCTCCGACGGCTGCAAGACGGCGCTGAAGGACGCGAAGGCGCAGCCGGGCGGCAAATGATGCCGGCTGCGACGAAAGCCGGCGGCAGACGTCGCTCGTCGTTCATGTTCCTTGCAGCGAATGTCTGCTAGAATATCCTAAGATGGCGACGATGCCGTAGCGATGCGCTCCATGATCAGCAGAGCTGCATCGCGCGATCGGTGTCGTGGAGGTCTCTATGGTACTAGGAAGAGGTTTCGCGGCGTCGAAAAAATTGCGAAACCAAATCCTGTCCGAGGACGTCTAAGGACTGCACTGCTTCGAAACCAACGAGAGGACCGCACTGCAATGCGCAATCTGTTCACCTCCGCCCTGCTCGCCGCGACCGTCATGCTGGGCGCGTCGGCCGCGCAGGCCTTCACGCTGCCGGCCCAGCCGGCTGCTCCGGACGGCAATGTCGAGCGCGTCGCCGGCGGCTGCGGTCCCGGCTGGTTCCCCGACCGTTGGGGCCGTTGCCGGCCCGCCCCGCGCGTCTATCGCCCCTATGGTTATGGCGGCTTCGGCCCGCGCACCTGCTGGGTCCGGCCGACCCCGTGGGGGCCGCGCCGCGTCTGTCGTTGATCTGCACGGAAACAAAGCGCAACGCGGCGGCGTTTTTATGTAATGCTCTGCTGAAGAAGTGATCTCGTAGCTGTCGCCGCGCCGACAGTGCGCTCCCTCTCCCCGTAAGAACGGGGAGAGGGAGCGCAGCGTGATCGAGGAGAGAGTTGAGGCCTGATGCGGCTTCAGGCCGGGATGATCTTGCCGGGGTTGAAGATGTTGTGCGGATCGAGCGCGGCCTTCACCGCGCGCATCGCGTCCAGCGCTTCCTCGCCGAGCTCGGACTTGAGGTATTTCTGCTTGCCCTGGCCGATGCCGTGCTCGCCGGTGCAGGTGCCGTCCATGGCCTGGGCGCGCTCGACCAGGCGGTGCATGAACTCGTCGCCGCGCGCCATCTCGTCGGCATCGTCGACGTCGCACATCAAGGAGCAGTGGAAGTTGCCGTCGCCGACATGGCCGACGATCGGCGAGGTCAGCCGCAGACGCGCGAGATCCTCCTCGGTCTCGGTGACGCAGTCCGCCAGCCGCGAGATCGGCACGCAGACATCGGTCGCGACCACGCCGACGCCGGGCCGGATCGCCTTCACCGACCAATAGGCGTCGTGACGCGCCTGCCACAGCTTGGTGCGGTCCTCCGGCTTGGTGGTCCAGGCGAAGTCGCCGCCGCCGCACTCCCTGGCGATCTCGGCAAAGTTCTTCGACTGCTCGGCGACCTCGGCCTCACTGCCATGAAATTCGAGGAGCAGCAGCGGCGTCTCCGGCAGGGTCAGCTTGGAATAGGCGTTGCAGGCCTTCACCTGCGCCGCATTGAGCAGCTCGATGCGCGCCATCGGAATGCCGGTCTGAATCGCGAGGATCGTCGCCTGGCAGGCGCCGCGCACCGTCTCGAACGAGCACGACGCCGCCGCGATGGTCTCGGGAATGCCGCGCAGACGGATCGTCATCTCGCAGATGATGCCGAGCGTGCCCTCGGCGCCGATGAACAGGTGCGTCAAATCGTAGCCGGCCGCGGACTTCTTGGCACGGGTGCCGGTCTTGATGATCTCGCCGTCGCCGCGCACCACCTTCAGCGCCAGCACGTTCTCGCGGATGGTACCGTAGCGCACCGCATTGGTGCCGGAGGCCCGGGTCGAGGCCATGCCGCCGAGCGAAGCGTCGGCACCGGGATCGATCGGGAAGAACAGGCCCTGGTCGCGCAGATATTCGTTGAGGGTCTTGCGGGTGATGCCGGGCTGGATCACGCAGTCGAGGTCCTCGGCATGCACCTCCAGCACCTTGTTCATGTCGCGCATGTCGATGCAGATGCCGCCCGCGGGGGCGTTGACCTGGCCCTCCAGCGAGGTGCCGGTGCCGAACGGAATGATCGGCACGCCTCGGGGGGCGCAGATGCGGACGACGTCCTGGATGTCGGCGGTCTCCTGCGCCAGCACCACGCCATCCGGCGGCTGCGTCGGCAGCCAGGTCGTGGTATGGCCATGCTGCTCGCGCACGGCCTGCGAGGTGATGAGCCGGTTGCCGAAGCGGGCTGCGAGCGCGTCGAGCGCGCTTTTCAGCGCCTCCGGCGCGGGCCGCTTCAAATCGTGATGGGGGATCGTCGTCGCCACTGCTTCCTCCGAAAGTTGGGCGGACCGTGGCAAAGGACGCATCAGGGGTCAAGGGAGCAAACGGAAGAGCCGATGAGCGATAATGCAGTGCCCACGACGCAAGAGGCCGGGCCGTTCCTGTCACAGGTCATGCAGATCGAGCCGCAATGGATCGACTACAACGGCCATCTCAACATGGCCTACTACAACGTGATGTTCGACCGCGCGATCGACCAGATCTGGGCCGAGCTCGGTATCGGCCCCGCCTATATGAAGGAGCGCCAGGGCTCGACCTTCACCGCCGAATGCCACGTGCGCTATCTGCGCGAGATCCATCTCGGCGATCCCGTCCAGGTCGCGGTCTGGCTGATCGCGGCCGACGAGAAGCGGCTGCACACCTTCGAGGAGCTGCGCCATGCCGAGGAAGGCTGGGTCTCGGCGACCTCGGAGAACATGTCGGTGCACATCGACATGACCAAGCGCAAGGTCGCGCCGTTTCCGCCGGACATCCAGGCCAACATCGCCCGCGTGCTGCAGGCGCATGCCGCGCTGCCGCAGCCCGACGGGCTCGGCCGCGCCATCGGCATGCCGCGCAAGTAGGACCAGCGGGCCATGCGGGCGCGCCGGCGTCCCGCGCTCAGCTCCCGCCGGCCGCCCTCTTCTTCGCAGCACCTGACTTGGCGACGCGCGCCTTCGCGGCGCGCGGCTTGGGACTGGTGGCCCTGACCGCCAAGCGGGCCTGCGGCCGGATGCGGTAGCGCCCCGACCCGGCCGGATCGCGGTTGCCGACCTGGTTCTGCGGCACGCCGCTCAGGACCTGGACGATGTCGTCACGGACGACCGGAAAGATGCGATAATACTGGTGCTCCTGCGGGTCCTGCGCGAACGACGTGACGTCAGAGCAATCCACCGCGGTGACCTTGTCGCTGATGCTGCCCATGTTGTCGGGGCCGTCATTGCCGAGCCGCGGACCGTTGAATTTCGTGCCCGCGCTCAGCGTGTTCAGCACCCAATCCTTGGTCGAGTGATAGACCGTGACGCTGCTCGCGGTGCGCGGCAGATATTTCAGCTTCGCCGGGTCGTCGAACGCATCCGCGTCCTCGTCGGCTGCCGCGAGCACGATCTTGTCGAACGTCCTGCGCAGTCCGGTCAGCGCCGGCTGCGTGCCGTCCATCCGCACCATCGCCGGCACGCTGCCAGCCATGGCCGCGCCGGCCGCGGGATCCGGCATCTGCATCAAGGCCTGCAGCGCGCCGCGCAGGACATAGACGCCCATGCTGTGACAGATGAGATGAATGCTCTGGTTGCAGCGCTCGCTCTCCGGCAGCCCGTCGACGAAATCATAGAGACGCCGCAGCGTGCGTGCCACGGCCGGGCCGGATGCCGCCGCCGTCTTGCGATCGTGCTGGTAGTCCACAAAGGGCAGCGGCACGCCGACCGGCGAGGCCACCGACGGCCAACTGAACACGAACATGTTGGCGTCGATCCCGTAGAACGCCGATATCCACCCGGCGCGTTCGATCGAGTCGACGAAGCTGTTGCTGAAGCCGTGAATGAACGCGATCGTCGGCCGCGCCTTCGCCAGCATGTCGGTACGCAGGGCGCCGAAGATCGTATTGCTGCCGAGGACGGCTCGGGAGCCTTGCGGAAAGATCAGTTGCTCGTCCTCGACATGAAGCGATCCAGGCACCAGGCCATAGCTCGATGCCTGCAGATCGACGGCGATCTCGGCCCGGCCATACCTGATGTTCAAGCCGTTGACGGGACCGAGCTCGGAGCTGAACCCGGTAATCTGATTCGTGCCTTCAGCCGTGATCGGTTGCCTGTTGGTCGCGAAATAGACCGTGACGTTCATGATCCCGCCCTTTGAGAATATCGCCAGCAAGCATGGCACGGCACCGGACGAGCGGATCGTCGGAAGCGGCGCGAAATGGCTTCCGCACCACGGCAGTCACGCGCGATGGGCCGGATCCGAACAACGTCGCCGTCTGAACAACGTCGCCGAACCGGCGCGGCTTCCGCAACCGCGCTCCACCTCAGATAGAACACCACAAACAGCGCGCACGCAATCGCGATGGATGCGCACGGCGTCTTGCGACGCACGACCGCGCTGCGCAAACCGGCCCATCTCGTCTGGTCAGCCCTGCATCACCCAGTCGGGCAAGCGCGCGAACCAGGGCTGCGCCTGCTCGAGCTGGCGGGCGAGCTGCAACAGTCTCGTCTCGTCGCCGAGCCGGCCTGTGAACTGCACGCCGAGCGGCAGGCCGTCGGCGGTCCAGTGCAGCGGCACGCTCATCGCCGGCGTTCCCGTCAGATTGGCGAGCTGCGTGAACGGGACATATTGCAGGCTGTCGCGGGCGATCTTGTCGATCATGCCGTCGAGCAGGCCCCAGCGCGTCAGCAGCCCGAGCAGGCCGATGCGGTCGAGCATGTCGAGCAGGGTCTGTTCGGCCGTGCTCGGATCGCCCTCGCCGTGCCGGATCGGAGGGTGTGCGAGCGTCGGTGTCAGCAGCAGGTCGTAGCGCGCATGGAAGCGCGCGAGCGCGCGAGCGAACTCGTTCCATTTGAGCAGCTGCGTCGTCAGCGCGCCGGCCGAGATCGCGCCGCCCAGCGTCGACAGCACCCGCGTCAGCAGCTCGAACTCCTCGCGCCTGGCGCCCTTGCCGCGCGCGTCGGCGACCAGCGCCGCGACCTGGCCGAAATAGATGTGCAGGAACGAGGTCGCGAGCGCGGCGCCGTCGATGTCGGGGGTGGCCTCCTCGACCTCGTGACCGAGGCCCCGCAGCAGCTTCACGGCGTTGTCGACCGCAAGCTTCGCCTCGGCATGCACCTCGGTCCCGATCGGCGACGCCGCCGTGTAGCCGATGCGCAGGCGGCCGGGATCGCGGGCGACCGCATTGGCATAGACCACGCCGGGCTCGGCGGTGAGAAAGGGATCGCCGGGCTCGCTGCCCGCGATGACGTCGAGCGCGAGCGCGGTGTCGCGAACGCTGCGCGACAGCACGCCCTCGCTCGAGGCGCCGAACCAATACTCACCGAAGCCCGGGCCCGACGAGATCAGGCCGCGCGACGGCTTCAGCCCGAACAGGCCGCAGCAGGCGGCGGGAATGCGGATCGAGCCGCCGCCATCATTGCCGGCGGCCATCGGCACGACGCCCGAGGCGACCGCCGCCGCAGCACCGCCGCTGGAGCCACCCGGCGTATGCGCGGGATTCCAGGGGTTGCCGACGCGGCCAAAAGCGCGGGAGTCGCTGACGCCCTTCAGCGCGAGCTCCGGCAGGTTGGTCTTGCCGAAGATCACCAGGCCGGCTTCGAGATACCGCCTGACGACCGAGGCATGCTCGGCGGCGGCGAAGCCGGACAGCGCCTTGCTGCCATAGGCCGTGGGCAGGCCCGCATAGTCCTGGGCACAATCCTTGATCAGGAACGGTACGCCGGTGAGCGGGCCGGTGGCGGGCTTGGCAAGCTGCGCACGGGCCTCGCCCTCCATAAGCCTGCAGACGGCGTTGGTCCGCGGCTGGGCCCGCTCGTTCTGTACCAGCGCGAGCTGCAGCAGCTCGGCCGCATGGGTCTCGCCGTCCTTCACCGCGGCGGCAAGCGCCGTTGCATCTCGCTGCACATAGTCCCCGAAGTTCACGCCGCCCTCCCCGCACCGCAATCGTTGCCGTGATCGTAGCTGATTCTGGCTGCAACCGAGGCGCAGTTGCGCCGAACGCGGCGTCAATGCGGCCCCATCGGGGCGATCACGGCGACATGATGATCAACCCCGGTCGGAACGAGGGCCGGATTGCGCAGCTTGGTCCCGATTTTAGTTAATTTGATTCAGATCATTCGTCGCGTCTCTTGTGCCGACCTAACCTTACGCATCGTTAGTTGCGTAGAGTTGACGAGAGAGCGATGGGACGCCTCGCAAGCCTGCTGAGCCGAGCGCACGGTCCGCATGAGGATGCGGCGGCCCTGCCCGTGACCACCGCCGACTACTTCATCCTGTTGTCGCGCGCGATGGAGAACCTGCCGGATTCCTCCCCCGAACGCCGAGCCGAAGTCTACCAGTCGGCCCGCCAGGCGCTCGTGACCCAGTTGCAGGCGATGGATCCGCCGGTCTCGCGATCACGCATCAAGGCCGAGCAGCGCGCGCTCGACGACGCGGTTGATACGATCGAGACGCGCGCGCTGACGACACCGGACGGCAGTCCGGAACAGACGATGACGCTGGTCCCGGATGACCCGCTGTATCCCTCCGCCGTTACTGCACAGATCGACATTCCCGCCGTTTCCGTTTCAACAGCTCAAGATGATGACCAGGACCCCGCCATGGCTCAAAGTCAGTTTCATTCCAAGTTTGCCCCGCGCGCCGTCGAGGAGAAGCCGATGTCACGACTCGATGAAATCAACCGCGTCCTGCGCAAGCTGCAGAGCGACTCGTTCGGGGTCGAGGCCTGCGCGCTGATCTCGGAGGACGGGCTGATGATCGCGAGCGTGCTCGCGGCTGACATGGAGGAGACGCGGGTCGCCGGCATGACCGCGACCTTGCTGTCGCTGGGCGGCCGGGCCGCCATGGAGCTCGGCCGCAGCCATCTGCAGGAGGTCATCATCCGCGGCGAGTCCGGCTACGCCGTGCTGGTCAGCGCCGGCCGCGGCGCGCTGCTGCTCGCGCTCACCAACGAGAACAGCAAGCTGGGCTTAACCTTCTTCGACATGCGCGAAGCCGTCCGGTCGCTGCAGAAGGTGCTCTAGCGCATCGTCGTCAATGAGCCGGCGCGCGGCGATCGCGCGGCGCCGGCGGGGAGTCATTTCATGGCCAATACCGTCCTCTATGACGACGGCGTTCACAAGAACATCCTGTTGGAGGATTTCGGCGCCGGCGACCTCGCGGTGCAGGCGAACCAGCATCTGATCATCCACGACCGCGTCGGCATGCTGCTCGATCCGGGCGGCCACAAGGTCTATTCCAGGGTGCTCAGCGAGACCTTCAGCGAGCTCGCGGGCGGGCGGCTGAAATATCTGTTCCTGTCGCACCAGGATCCCGACATCGTCGCAGCGATCAACGGCTGGCTGATGACGACCGACGCCGACGCCTACATCTCGGAGCTGTGGACCCGCTTCGTGCCGCATTTCGGCTTCGACCACATCGTCGCCGACCGGCTGAAGCCGATCCCCGACGAAGGCATGGTGTTCGATCTCGCCGGCAGCAGGCTGTACGCGCTGCCGGCGCACTTTCTGCACAGCGAGGGCAATTTCCAGCTCTACGATCCGATCTCGAAGATCCTCTACAGCGGCGACCTCGGCGCTTCGATCGGCGTCGACTACACCGTCGTGCGCGACTTCAAGGCGCATACGCGCTTCATGGAAGGCTTTCACCGCCGCTACATGGTCTCCAACCGCGTCATGAAGGCGTGGGCGCAGATGGTGAGCACGCTCGACATCGAGATCATCGCCCCGCAGCACGGCGCGCTGTTTCCGGATGCTGCAATGTCGCGCCAGTTCATTGCCTGGTGCGCGGGGCTCGAATGCGGCATCGACCTGATCACGCCGAAGTTCAAGGTGCCCGTGGGCTGAGATGCTGGCGCCCTCCCCGAACTCCGTTCCGCCCTCGCCCGCGATGCGCGTCGATGCGTGCACCGTGGCCGGCGAGGAGGCGCCGATCTGGCTTGCCGCGGCCTTCGCCGTCGCCGGCACCCTGATCGCCGTCATGTCGGCAGCGCTCTGGCGGCAAGGCATCGCCGCGCCGCCGGTTGCGACGGCCGCGAGTCCGGTGGCGGCCGTGCCGCAGCGCGACGACCGCGTTTCCAACGTTGCCGACGCGGCGCCCAGGCAGCGGGAGGCGCGGACCGTCGAGCCGGCTCCGGTGGTCGCGCCGCCGATGCCGCCCGCGATCGCCCCCGTCGTGATCGCGCCACCGGCTCCGCCGGTCGTTCCCGCAGCGATCCCTGAGCCCCAGAGCCCCGCGAAGCCCCCCGCCGAGTGCTTCGCCCCGCTGGCGGTCGGCTTCGAGCGCGGCAGCGCGCGACCCAACCCTGCCGACATGAAGCGGTCGCTGGCGATCCTGCAACGCGCGCTCGCGCGGCACGGCGATGCGACCATCATCATCGAGGGCCATACCGATGCCAGCGGCACCGAGGATCTGAACGTGCTGTTGAGCTATTCGCGCGCCAAGGAGATCGCGGCCCAATTGAAGCGCGAGGGTCTCCCGGCGCAGCGGATGTCGGTGCGCGCGGCCGGCGCCGGCGAGGCACGTGGCGATGCCCTGGCGGTCGCGGGCGACCGCAAGGCCGTGCTGCGCATTGCGGGCGTCGACGATTGCAGTCAACTCACAGCGACGAAGCGACCATGACGATCTATGCCATCGTGAGCGGCCTCGGCGCCGCCATTCTGCTGTTGACCTCGGGCTATCTGTTCGGCGCCCGCCAGGGCGCGCTGTCCCGCGAGCTGCTGCGGCGCCAGGTACAGATGCAGGCGGCCAGCCTCGACCAGTTGCAGGAGCAGAGCAGCCACGACGCCATCGAGCGCGAGACCAGCCTGCGCAGCGCGATCGAGGACGTGCTGGCGCCGCTGGTCGAGCGCGAGCGCATCTCGCTCGATCTCGCGCAGCTCGCGAGCCGGCCGGGCCGGCGCCGCGAGCTGGTGCCGCTGCTCGACCGCATCGCCGAGGTCGGCCGCTTCCAGACCGTGCTGCTCACCAACGAAGAAGGCCTGCCGCTCGCGGCCAATACGACCGCCCACCGCACCGAGCAGCTTGCGGCGGCGGCGACCCGACTTGCGCTGGTGGCGGAGAAGATCGCCGACGAGACCCACATCGCGCCGTTGTCGGTGATGCTGCGCGACGCCTCCGAGGCGACGACGCTGTGCCGGATCTTCCGCGTGCAGGACCAGACGCTCACTCTGACCGCGCTCTCCAACGATACGCGCCTCGCCTCCGTGGCGCTCGATCCGGCGCTCGCCAAGGTGCAGGTCGCGCTGACGGCGCCGGCCTGACACCTCCTCAAAACGCAAAGAGCGCAGCACCTCTTGCGAGGCACTGCGCCCTTCGCCGACCTCATTGTCAGGGATGAGGCCGACTACACGCGGCTGCGGCCGCGGGCGAGGCCCACGACGGCCGAAACCAGAAACAGCACGACGGCGATGAAGAAGATGATCTTGGCGATCTCGATGGAGGCACCGGCGACGCCGCCGAAGCCGAGAATGCCGGCGATCAATGCGATAACCAGGAAGGTGACAACCCAGCCTAACATGACACGACCTCTGTCTCTCGATTGCGGTTCAAAGCGACGCGGAGCTTGCGCCGTTGCCAGAACAATCGTGGCTTGGAACAAAGGTTCCGGCCGCGCGGGCCGGTAAAAATTCGCGATTTGCCGGAACAAAAGCCCGCCGAGGCTGGAGCGGCGTTCGTCTACCCCGATTTAGGGCTGTAAAACGCCGCCGCCGGCCCCATATAGCCGTCAATCCCTGCTATGAGGGCTCCTTCCTGCAGACCTCGTGATGCCGTCGTATGATGCCATCCGAGGGACGAGACTGATTCGCTGATGACCGAGCCCAACCGCGTGAGCCCTTTTCCTGCGCCCGACCACCAGCCCGTTGCCGGCGGCATTGCCGCGCGCGCCCGCGCCGCCGCGACCGGTGGTGCACGCTATCTGGCGGGTCTCAATCCGGAGCAGCGCGAGGCGGTCGAGACGCTCGATGGCCCGGTGCTGGTGCTCGCCGGCGCAGGCACCGGCAAGACTCGCGTGCTGACCACGCGCATCGCGCATATTCTGAGCCAGGGGCGCGCCCGGCCGAGTGAGATTCTGTCGGTGACCTTCACCAACAAGGCCGCGCGCGAGATGAAGACGCGGCTGGCCGAGATGCTCGGACAGGCGGTCGAGGGCATGCCGTGGCTCGGCACCTTCCACTCGATCTCCGGCCGCATCCTGCGCAGCCATGCCGAGCTGGTGCAGCTCAAGTCCAATTTCACCGTGCTCGACGTCGATGATCAGATCCGCCTTCTCAAGCAGTTGCTGCAGGCCGAGAACATCGACGACAAGCGCTGGCCGGCGCGCATGCTGGCCGGGCTGATCGACGGCTGGAAGAATCGCGGCCTGGCGCCGTCCCAGGTGCCCTCGGGCGAGGCCGCGGTGTTCGCCAACGGCAAGGGCGGCAAGCTCTATGCGAGCTATCAGGAACGGCTGAAGATCCTCAACGCCGCCGATTTCGGCGACCTGCTGCTGGAGAGCATCCGGCTGTTCCGCGAGAACCCGGACGTGCTCAGGCAATATCAGAGTCGCTTCAAGTTCATCCTGGTCGACGAGTATCAGGACACCAACGTGGCGCAATATCTCTGGCTGCGGCTGCTGTCGCAGGCGCCCTCGTCCTCCGGCTCGTCATTGCCGGGCTCGACCCGGCAATCCATCACGTCTTCGGAAGAAGATGGATCACCGGGTCTCGACGCCGCGCGTCGGCCCGGTGATGACGACAGAAGTGTTGCCGCGCCTAGCTCGGCCCCCGCCCTCAAGAACATCTGCTGCGTCGGCGACGACGATCAGTCGATCTACGGCTGGCGCGGCGCCGAGGTCGACAACATCCTGCGCTTCGAGCACGACTTTCCCGGCGCCAAGGTCATCCGCCTCGAGCGCAACTACCGCTCCACGGGGCACATCCTCGCCGCCGCCTCGCATCTGATCACGCACAACGAAGGCCGGCTCGGCAAGACCTTGCACACCGAGGACGTCGAGGGCGAGAAGGTCACCGTCACCGGCGCCTGGGATTCGGAAGAGGAAGCGCGCGGCATCGGTGAGGAGATCGAGGAGCTGCAGCGCAAGGGCGAGCATCTCAACGACATCGCGATCCTGGTGCGCGCGTCCTACCAGATGCGCGAGTTCGAGGACCGCTTCGTCACGCTCGGCCTGCCCTATCGCGTCATCGGCGGTCCGCGCTTCTACGAGCGCGCCGAGATTCGCGACGCGCTGGCCTATCTGCGCGTCATCAACTCGCCGGCCGACGATCTCGCCTTCGAGCGCATCGTCAACGTGCCGAAGCGCGGGCTCGGCGATGCCACCGTGCAGATGCTGCACGACCACGCCCGCAAGCGCCGCATCCCGCTGTTCGAGGCGGCGCGCGCGGTGGTCGAGACCGACGAGCTGAAGCCGAAGGCACGCGGCTCGCTGCGCGGGCTGATCCTGCAGTTCGAGCGCTGGCGCGCCCAGCGCGAGGTGACGCCACATACCGAGCTCGCCGAGATCGTGCTCGACGAGAGCGGCTACACCGAGATGTGGCAGAAGGACCGCTCGGCCGATGCCGCCGGCCGCCTCGACAACCTCAAGGAGCTCGTCCGCTCGATGGAGGAGTTCGAGAACCTGCACGGCTTCCTCGAGCACATCTCGCTGGTGATGGACCGCGAGGGCGCAGCCGACGAGGAAGCGGTGTCGCTGATGACGTTGCACTCGGCCAAGGGGCTGGAGTTCGACAACGTGTTCCTGCCGGGCTGGGAGGAAGGCCTGTTCCCGAGCCAGCGCACGCTCGACGAACAGGGCCGCGCCGGGCTGGAAGAGGAGCGCCGCCTCGCCCATGTCGGCCTGACCCGCGCACGGCGTCGCGCCAAGATTTATTTCGCCACCAACCGCCGCATCCACGGCACCTGGACCACGACCATTCCGTCGCGCTTTCTCGACGAGCTGCCCGCGGCGAGCGTCGAGATCACCGAATCGAAGGGCGGCTCGGGCTGGGGCGGTGCTGGCGGCTACGGTCCGTCGCGCTTCGACAACGTCGAATCGTTCGGATCGAGCTATTCCACGCCGGGCTGGCAGCGCGCACAGGCGCGTCGGCCGGGCGCGGCACGCGGTTCGTCGGAGAGCGGCTTCAAGGAAGAGCCGTCGCCGTTCTCGGGCCGTGATCCGTTCGGCAGCGGCTTCGGCGGTAATTTCGGCCGCGGCAAGCGCGGACCGATGACCATCGAGGGCGAGCTGGTGGCGAAATCCACCGGCACGACGTCGGAATTCGCCCTCGACGACCGCGTCTTCCATCAGAAGTTCGGCTATGGCCGCGTCGTCAAGATCGACGGCAACAAGCTGACCATCGCGTTCGACAAGGCCGGCGAAAAGCACGTCGTCGACAGCTTCGTGCAGCGGGCGTGACCCGGCGGCCACGCCGCCTTTGCCGCGCGGCGCAATCGAGCTTCACACTTCGCCTTGGTTAGGCCTTGACCATGGCAGCGTGCATCGTATGAGATGCAATCATGGTCCGAGGATACATTCTGTTGAGTGTTGCGGTCGCGCTGTGTGTGCCCTCGCTGGCGGCGGCGCAGACGATGAGCTTTGGCGATTCCGCGGGGCTGATCGCCTCGAGCTGCGGCGCAGACATCACCGCCAATTGCCGCGGCGTCAACCTCGACTCCAACCGCCTCAAGGAATGCCTCTCGCGCAACCAGGACGTGGTCTCCGCGCAGTGCAAGGCGACCTATTTCAAGGCGTTCGAGGCGATCCAGAAGCGCATCGCGGCGCGGGTCACGGTCGCCAATGCCTGCCAGCGCGAGATCGTCAAGCTGTGCGGCGGCTCCACGAAGGAAACGAGCAAATCGATCCCGTGCCTGTTGACGGCCAATGGCGTGAGCGCGCGGTGTCAGCAGGCGATGGGCGAAGCGGGGTATCGCTGATGCGGCGGACCGCGAGATCACTGCTGTCGGGGCTGATCGCTGCTTCGCTGGTGGCCGCGAGCGCGCCCGCGTGGTCGCAGGAGCTGAGTCGCGAGGACATCGTGCGCCAGCTCGGCCGCTTCGAAACCGCGCCTGCGCTGGATCTTCCGGCGCTGAAGCAGCAGACGCAGGAGCGTTCCAGGTCGCGCGGGCGCAACGAGCCGCCGCCGCAGAAGCGCCCGCCGATCGCGCCGGAGCTGGTGAATCTGCCGGCCTTCAACGTCGACATCCAGTTCGACGTGGACACGCCGATCGTGCGTCCGGAATCCTACCAGACCGTCGGGCGGATCGCCGATGCGATGGTGTATTCCGACCTGCTGCCCTACACCTTCCTGATCGTCGGCCATGTCGAAGCCAACGGCAAGCGCGAGTCCAACGTCATCCTGAGCCAGCGCCGCGCCGACGCGATCCGCGACATCCTGGCAAACACCTTCAAGATCTCGGTCAAGCGGCTGCAATCGATCGGACTTGGCGAGGAGCAGTTGCTCGACCCGTCCAAGCCGGCCGCCGCCGTCAATCAGCAGATCCAGATCATCCCGATCGCAAAAACCGTCGAAGAGGCCGCAGCGCCGCCTTCGCCCCCTGCTCCGACGACGCCCGGCAAGCAGGGCCCCCGCAAGCATCGCAATTGATGCAATTGGGACCCGCGCGCAGGCCATGAACCCGGAGCGCTGCGGGCGCGACTGTTGTTTCAGCAGGTGCCGATGCGCTCTTCCCGACAGGCGCGAATGGAACCGGTTTTCAAGTCGGGTTGCGCGCTCGTGCGGATGGGCCGCGATTGCCGGGTTTGTCGATGCAGCCGCTTGATGGTATAGCCCCCTCTTTGCGGCCGTCGATTGAGCGGCGGTGGATCTCATTGACGAGCGAGCCAGCCATGAACGCCATGTTCCGACGCCAGATGGTCGACTACGTCGAATATCATCGCGATCCGCGCAACGGCCTGATGCATGTGTTCGGGATCATCCTGTTGTTCCTGGGCGCCGTGCTGCCGCTGAGCTTGTGGCATTTCGACGCGTTCGGCATCCGGATCGGCCTCGGCGCCGTGCTGGCGCTGCCCGTCCTGCTCTACTGGCTGCTGCTCGATGCCGCACTCGGGGCCGGCATCCTGGCCTTCGCGGTGCTGTTCCTTGCTGCGGCCATGATGATCGCCGATCACGTCCATGGTGTCGCCTTCTGGGCGCTGTTTGCCGCGCTCATCATCTTCGGCTTCGTCTCGCAGGCCGTGGGCCACAAGGTGTTCGAGCGCAACAATCCATCTCTGCTGGATCATCCGGCGCATCTCTTTCTCGGTCCGATGTTCGTGATGGCGAAATTGTACATGGCGTTGGGTCTGCGGCCTTCGGTGGCCGACCTCATCGCGCCGAATTGGTCGCCGGATCGGCTTGCATCGGACCGGCTTCAAGGCGATCAGCACTCGCGTCCCTAATGAAAATCCTCGTCACCGGCGGCAGCGGTTTCATCGGCCATCACCTCGTCTCTGCGCTCGTGACGCGGGGCGCCGAGGTGCGTGTGCTCGATATTCGCTGCCCCAGCCACATGATCGCTGACGTCGAGTACATCGAAGGCTCGGTGCTCGATGCGGGCCTGGTGAAGCAGGCGGTCGCCGGCGTCGATCAGGTCTATCATCTCGCCGGACTGCCCGGCATGTGGATGCCTGACCGCGAGGACTTCTATCGCGTCAACTGCATCGGCACGGAAACGGTGCTGGCGGCCGCACGCGCCGACCGGGTGCGCCGGTTCCTGCACTGCTCGACCGAATCCATCCTGTTCGACTATCCCCGCTCGACCGGTGCCGCATCGGCGCCAACAGCACCGCCGGCCGAGGCGATGCCCGGGGCCTATACGCGCTCCAAGGCGCTGGCCGAGGCGCGCGCCATGACAGCCGCCGCGGAGGGCTTCCCCGTCGTGGTGGGCACGCCGACGATGCCGATCGGGCCGCATGACAGCAATCTGACACCGCCGTCGCAGATGCTGCGGCATTTCCTGGACAGCCGGGTCCAGCTCTATCTCGACTTCATCGTCAACCTGGTCGACGTTCGCGACGTCGCGGCGGGCCTGATCCTGGCGATGGAGCGCGGCAAGGTCGGCGGTCGCTACGTGTTCGGCGGCGAGAGCCTGCGCCTCAGCCGTATCCTCGATCTCATGGCGGCGATCAGCGGCCGCAAGCATGTCGCAGTCGCCGTGCCCGGCCGGCTGGCCGAGCTGTCGGCGGGAATGCTGGAGTTCGTCTCCGATCACCTCACCAAGCGCTGCCCGTCCGGCACCGCCGAGGGGGTGCGGATCGCCCGCGCGGCCTCGGATCTGTCGATCGACAGGGCCAAGCGCGAGCTCGGCTACGTCCCGCGCCCGATCGAGCCGACCTTGCGCGAGACCATCGCCTTCCTGCTCGATTCCGAGCCGGGAAAGCGGCTCGACGGTAAACAACACCCTTTTCGCACTGCGGCCGAATAGCTAAGAGCAGCCGGTCCCACGTCCCATAACGGTTTTGCAGACATGTCCGGCGATGCCAGCCCCATCTCGTCAGTTGCGTTCAGCGGCTGGACCACCACTTGGCCCACCTCGCTGCTGGCCATCATCTGGCTGATCTGGCTCGCGAGCTGGGTCGGCGCCTCATTCTGGTCGGGGCAGACCCGCAAGCATGTGACGGTGATCAAGACCAGCCGCTATCACGCGCTGATCGTGCTCGGCGGCATCCTGTTCACGCCGTGGACCTCGCGCCTGCTCGGCGAGAAGCCGTTCTGGACTCCCGGCGAGACCGGCGTCTACCTGCTGACCGTGGTGACCCTGGCCGGCATCGCCTTCACCTGGTGGGCGCGCATCCATCTCGGCCGCTTCTGGTCCAACGCGATCACCCACAAGGAAGGCCACAAGGTCATCGACACCGGCCCCTACGGCATGGTCCGTCACCCGATCTATACCGGGCTGATCCTCGGCATGATCGCCACCGGCATCGCGGTGGGCACGGTGACCGCCGTGCTCGGCGCCGTCCTGATCTCGCTCGGGATGGCCTGGAAGGCGAAGATGGAAGAGGTCTTCCTCGCTCAGGAGCTCGGGCCGGATTACGTCACCTACCGGCAGCGCGTGCCGATGATCATTCCGTTCCTGCCGCCGGGCTAAGGCCGCTCAGCGCCTGGCCTGGGCTGCCGAAGGCGGCTGCGGCGCCTGGTTTGCCGCCTGCGGCAACAGGTGGCGCGGCAGGATGATGCGCTGGCCCGGGACCAACGGCTGGGTGGCGAGGCCACGGTTGGATTGCTGGAGCGCCCAGAGCGGCACGTGATAATTGGCGGCGATCTGGTCCAGGGTCTCGCCTGGCCGCACCGCCAGAGCAGTGCCGCTGTCCCACAGCTCCACGGAGGCTGTCGGCGGCACCAGGTAGCGCAGCGGCACCGGATCCGCGTCGGCGGTGGCCGAGGTCTGCGACAACTGGCTGATCATGGTGACCAGCTGGGCGTGCACATCCTCCATCTTGTCGATGTTGATGTGCGTGACCTCGTCATGATCCTTCATGTCGAAGCTGGCGTAGTGACCGCGAAAGCCGGGCTCCGGCTTGACGTCGCCGCCGCCGAGAATGTTGTCGGACAGGAACAGGTTGATGAAGCGCTGCACGTTGGACGGCACGCTCTTGGTCGCATGCGCCGGATCGACGGTCACGACGAGGGCGACCGGGATGTTCTGCTCCTGCAGCGTGATCGCGATGCGCACGCTGCACAGCCCGCCCATCGAATGGCCGATCAGCACGATCGGGCCCGGCTCCTGGCGGTAATTCTTGGCCACCTGGAGCGCGATCAGGTCGCACAGCGTGAATTCATAGACACTGGCCCGGTAGCCGGCCGCCTCGATCTTTTCGGCCAGACGATCCATCCCGGTCGAGAACAGCGGCCCGAGCGCGCCGCGGAACAGGTACACCCGCGGCGGCGGCAGCGGCTGGCTGATCTCGGGCGGCGCAGCGGGTACGGCGCGGATCGCCGCGGGGGTTACTGCCGGGGATGCCTTCGCGGATCTGGTCGGCGCGGGGGCGGAAGCAGCGCCGGGCTGGGCGGCCTGCGAGATGCTCGGCGCCGCAAGTCCGGCGAGGAAAGGTGCGGCGAGGAGGATCGCAAGCCGTCTCCTGCCGGCAGCCGCCTTGGCTGGACCGAGCCACCGTCTCGCGATTCGCGCCACGCTGGTCATTCGCGCTCCCGGGAAAGCTCACAAGCTCAGATCGAGCAGGGTCTCATCTCCCCCCTGCCATACCGCTTGTCGCCACTGAATGGGAGCATTTTGGGGCGCGCGCCCCGTGGCGCGGTCGCCGATTACCGGTAGCCGGCGACGTTCGCAGCGCGCTGCGGGGCGGCCATGCGGGTCGGCGGCGCCGCCGCCGGGCGGCCCCGACCGCCGAACACCACGCCATCGATGGCACCGATCACCTTCTGCTGCATGATCTGGTTCTTTTCGATGGTGACGTGACCGACACCGGGAACCGATTGGACGTCGACATTCTCGAGCTTGCCGTGGAAGCCGTCGTCGCGGCGCACCGGCTCGCCGGCGCCGCTGGCGATGTAGAAATTGATGTAGCGCTCGGCGTTGCCGCCGACGAGCTTGGTCTTGAACACGGAGTCCAGACCGATCGCGAGCTTCACGGGCACGCCAAGTTGGCCGAGCTTGTTGATCATGTCCGGCAGCGCGGTCGCGCCCGAGGAATGGCCCACCAGGATGATGGTCTTGATCCGGCCCGCACGATAGGCGGCCGCCGCCTCGTCGGCGAGCGACGACCACGACACGAAATTGGCGACCGTGTTCGGAATGCCCTGCGAATCCAGCTTGGCGGCGATGTCGTCGAGCCCGAGCGAGAAGATGTTGAGCACGCCGCGCAGCAGATAGACATGCGTGGTGCTGGCGGTGGTTGCGGCCGCTGGGCTCGGTGCCGCCCTGGCCGATCCGGTGCCGAGCGGCAGAGCCAGCGCAACGGCCAGGGCCACCATGCCAAAGCAGCGCGCAGACAGGCTGCGCTTGAAGGTGGGTCGAACGGTACTGGCGCGTGGCGTCATCGGTCCTTCTCCAAGGCGGAAATGTCGAGACGGCGCGACCGTACCCGAGATGCTCGCGGACGCAACATCGTCGGACATCGTGAGCCGGCGTTCCTCCCCAGCCGTGGCTGAGCGGCAACACTCAGCCATGTCGGCCACGGAAAAGCCCAACAAGCGACACGATCGAGGGCCGCGCACATGATTGCGCGAACGCATCCCCGTTCCTATCTGAGCGCTTCGCCCGCGCCTGCGCCCCCTCCCCCGCGCAGCTCCCCGCTCTTTTCGAATCCCTCGCATCGAATCCCCCGTGATGGCTCCCGTCATTTCCGTTACCGGCCTGTCGAAGACCTATTCCTCGGGCTTCACCTCGCTCAACAATGTCGATCTCGCGATCGAGCGAGGCGAGATCTTCGCGCTGCTCGGGCCCAACGGCGCCGGCAAGACGACGCTGATCAGCATCATCTGCGGCATCGTCAATGCGTCCAAAGGCAAGGTCGCTGTCGGCGGCCACGACATCAACCGCGACTACCGCGCCGCGCGGGCGCTGATCGGGCTGGTGCCGCAGGAGCTGCACACCGATTCGTTCGAGACCGTATGGGCCACGGTCAGCTTCAGCCGGGGGCTGTTCGGCAAGCCGAAGAACCCGGCCCTGATCGAGAAGATCCTCAAGGACCTGTCGCTCTGGGACAAGAAGGACGCCAAGATCATCACGCTGTCCGGCGGCATGAAGCGCCGCGTGATGATTGCGAAAGCGCTGTCGCATGAGCCGCAGGTGCTGTTCCTGGATGAGCCGACCGCGGGCGTCGACGTCGAGCTGCGCAAGGGCATGTGGGACGTCGTGCGCGAGCTGAAGGCCGCCGGCGTCACCATCATTCTCACCACGCACTACATCGAGGAGGCCGAGGAGATGGCCGATCGCGTCGGCGTCATCAACAAGGGCGAGATCGTGCTGGTCGAGGACAAGGCCAAGCTGATGGCGAAGCTCGGCCGGAAGCGGCTGAGCCTGCATCTCCAGCACCGGATCGAGACCATCCCCGAGACGCTCGCGCCCTATCATCTGGCGCTGTCGGAGGACGGCTGGCGGCTCGCCTATGACTACGATACCAAGGGCGAGCGCACCGGAATCACCAGCCTGCTCGGCGATCTCAGGGCCGCCGGCATCCGCTTCGTCGATCTCGAGACCAAGCAATCATCCCTTGAAGACATCTTCGTGAGCCTGGTGCGGCAATGAATTTTCGCGCGGTCGCCGCAATCTACAAGTTCGAAATGGCGCGCACCTGGCGCACGCTGCTGCAGAGCATCGTGTCGCCCGTCGTGTCCACGTCGCTCTACTTCGTCGTGTTCGGCGCCGCGATCGGCTCGCGCATCAGCCAGGTCGAGGGCGTCAGCTACGGCACCTTCATCGTGCCCGGCCTCGTGATGCTGTCGGTGCTGACCCAGAGCATCTCCAACGCCTCATTCGGGATCTACTTCCCGAAGTTCATCGGCACGATCTACGAGATCCTCTCCGCGCCGATCTCGCATTTCGAGATCGTGCTCGGCTATGTCGGCGCAGCCGCGACGAAATCCATCATTCTCGGGCTGATCATCCTCGCCACCGCGGGGCTGTTCGTGCCTTTGCACGTCCAGCACCCGGTGTGGATGCTGTCGTTCCTGGTGCTGACGGCCGTGACCTTCAGCCTGTTCGGCTTCATCATCGGCATCTGGGCCGACGGCTTCGAGAAGCTGCAGATGGTCCCGATGCTGGTGGTGACGCCGCTGACATTCCTCGGCGGCAGCTTTTACTCGGTCAACATGCTGCCGCCCACCTGGCATTCGATCGCGCTGCTCAACCCGGTTGTCTACCTGATCTCCGGCTTTCGCTGGAGCTTCTACGAGATCGCCGACGTCAGGGTGGAAGTCAGCGTCGGCGTGACGCTGCTGTTCCTGGCGATCTGCATGGCGATCATCTGGTGGATCTTCAAGACGGGCTACCGGCTCAAGCATTGAGCCGGCGCTTCAGCTCGGTGGCGGCGGATCAGCGGTAGCAGTGGAAGCGGCCGTAGCCGTCGCGGTATCCCCGGCAGTGATAGTGCCGGTGGTAATAGGAGCGGTGCGGAACGCCGAGCACGCCTTCGACGGCGCCCACGGCTCCGCCGACACCGGCACCGACCGCACCGCCGACGACGCCGCCGACCGGACCGGCGATGCGGTTGCCTTCGTGCGCCCCCTCATGGGCGCCGCGGATGATGCCCTGGGCCTGGGCGATTTGCGGCAGCGCCAGCCAGGCCAGCGCCAGGATGACCAGCGCGAGCGCGGCGAGCAGATAGGTCAGGTTGTGCGGCGCGCGGTCGTCGAGCACCGCCGTCTTGGCCTTCATCGTCAGCATTTTGAATCCTGGGAATCCTATGGAGGAGTCCGTCAAACGCGGATGCGGCCAAAAAGTTGCGGGGCCGTGATGAATTGGACCGATGAGAGAGGTCCCAAATGAGAGAGGTCCCAAACGCCGGAATGAAAGACCGTCCGCGGTCGCGAAAATGTCAGCGCCGATGAACGCGGGGAGCCTTTGTCCTGCCGCTGCCCACCATTAAGGTTGAGGCTGCCCTCGGCTGGAACAAAGCCCGCGCTTCCGACATAGTGCAGGCCGAGGCGATGACCTGGGCGTTAAAGTCCCGTTTTGAGGTCTCTCCGCAGTCGAGGGCCCTGGAGGCCAGAGGTTAGATGCGTACCATCCTTTTTGCAGTTGCCGGCTTCGCCTTTCTGTCGGCCACGCCGGCTCTGGCCAAGATCGACATCACCGTCGACAAGAACAACCAGATCATGACGGTCGCCGTCGATGGCGTCGAGCGTTATCGATGGCCGGTCTCGACCGGCATTCCCTCACGGGAAACGCCGAATGGCTCGTTCCGCGCCTTCCGCATGGAGGCCGATCATTTTTCCAAGGAATTCGACGACGCACCGATGCCGCATTCGATCTTCTTCACGAAGGTCGGTCACGCGATTCATGGCACGGATTCGGAAAGCCGGCTCGGGACCCCGGCGTCCCATGGCTGCGTCCGGCTGTCCAAGGCCAACGCGACGACGCTGTACGACCTGGTCCAGAAGGACGGCGTGCTGAACACCACGGTGACGCTGACCGGATCGGCCGAGGTGGCGCTGGCGCGCCATCCACGCCGCGGCACCGCTGTTGCCCGGCGCGAGGCGCCGCAGCAGTCTGATGACAGTGGCGAACCGGTGATGCTGACGCCGCAGCCGCAACTGCTTCCGGCACGCCCGGTCGCGCCGCAGCAGCGGGCCGATGACGGCTACATCTATCCGGCCGACGGCAGCGACAACGGCGTGCGCTATCCGGCGCCGCGCGGCACGGAGCGCCGCGTCTACGACGCCCAGGCCTATCCGCAGCAGCAGCAATATTACTACGACAGCGGCAATCCGAGCTACGCGCAGCCGCGCTATTACCAGCCGCGGCCCTACTACCAGTCGCGCGGCTACTACACCTATCAGGACTGATCGCGAATTGATCCCAACGGCCGGGCCCCGCCGCGCGGCGCCCGGTCTGTCCGGATCTTCTCACTCCGCATTGACCCGCCCGAGCGAGGCGGACGCGGGGCCGGCGCTGGCCTGCCCGCGGGCCGCGGGCATGCGCTTGCGCCGCTGCACGAAATACTGATCGGCCAGCACGCCGATCAGGATCACCGTGCCCATCACCGCGAAATTGAGCGAGCTCGGGATGCCCAGCAGGTTGACCAGGTTCTGCAACACTTGCAGCAGGATCGTGCCGAGCACGACGCCGATGATCGAGCCCTCGCCGCCGCGCAGCGAGCAGCCGCCGAGCACGGCTGCGGCGATCGCATAGAGCTCGTAGAACGAGCCGTGCACCGCCGGCGAGATCGAACGGGTGTACATCGCCAGCAGGACCGCGGCGAGCGCCGTCAGGGCGCCGCAGATCACATAGGCCGCGATCGTCACCCGATCGGACCGGATGCCGGAGTAGCGCGCCGCCTCCTCGTTCTTGCCGACGGCGTAGAAATAGCGGCCGTAAACTGAGCGATGCAGCACCAGCCAGGCGATGCCGGCGACGATCGCGAGCGCCACCACGCTGTGCGGCAGCGGAAAGCCGAGGACATCGGTGCGGCCGGCGGCCAGCCATTCCAGCTTCGGGAAGCTCGCGCCATAGCCGAAGCCGGCGGTGGCATCCTCGGTGTAGTAGCGCGCGGCGCCGCGATAGATCAGAAGGCCACACAGGGTCACTACGAAGGGCTGGATACGCATCTTGGTGACCAGCGTGCCATGGACCAAGCCGATGGCGATGCCGCCAGCGAGGATGAGAAACAAGGCGGCGACCCAGTCGACGTCCCGGTTGACGATGAGGTCGATGAACAGCACGCCGAGCAGCGCGATCACCGAGCCCACCGCAAGCTCGATGCCGCCGACGATGATGACGAAGGCCTCGGCGATCGAGAAGATGCCGAACATGCCGACCTGGTTGGCGGTGTTGGAGAGGTTGCCGACCAGCAGGAAGCGTGGGTTGATGAAGGCCACGACGGCGCCGACCACCAGGATCAGGATCAGCAGGCTGAGATCTTTCTTCTGCACGATCGCCCTCGCTCAGACGGTATGGCCGACGGCGAGCTGAAGCACGTTGTGCTCGCTGAACTCGTCTCTCGCCAGGAAACCTGAAATCATGCCTTCATGCATCACCGCGATCCGGTCGCTCACCCCGATCACCTCCTCCATGTCGCTCGAGATCATCAGGATCGCGACGCCGGAATCCGCCAGCCGCCGCAGCATGTCGTAGATCTCCTGCTTGGCGCCGACGTCGATGCCCCGGGTCGGCTCATCGAAGATCAGGACCTTCGGCCGCATCGACAGCCATTTGGCGAGCACGACCTTCTGCTGGTTGCCGCCGGACAAGGTGCTGACCGACACCTTGACGTCGGAGGCCCGGATCTTGAGCCGTTCGCGCTGCCGATCGGCATTCTCGGCCTCGCGCCCCCGGTCGACAAGCCCGAAGCTCAGATAGGAGGCGAGATCCGGCAGCGAGACGTTCTCGGCGATCGACAGGTCGAGCAGGAGGCCGCAGGCCTTGCGATCTTCCGGAATGAGATAGATGCCGCGATCGATCGCCGCGCGCGGCGTCGAGATGCGGATCGGCTCGCCCTCGAGGCTGAGGCTCCCGGCCAGCAGCGGCTCGACACCGAAGATGGCGCGCGCGAGCTCGGTCCGGCCGGAGCCGACGAGACCTGCAAGTCCGAGAATCTCGCCGCGCCGGAGCTGCAGGCTGACGGTCTGGTTGGGATAGGTCGCGGTCACGGCCTCCAAGACGTCGAGCACCGCGTCGCCCGGCGGCGCGGCGGGCGGCACGTAGAGCGACCGCAGGTCCCGGCCGATCATCAGCCGGATCATCGCGGCAGGATTGAGCTGGTCTCGGGTCAGTGCGCCGACCATGCGGCCGTCGCGCAGCACGATCGCGCGATCGGCGCATTGCATGACTTCGTTCAGGCGATGCGTGATGAAGATGACGCTGACCCCGTCGGCCTTCAGGCCGGCGATAACCTGCATCAGCCGCTCGGTTTCCGACAGCGTCAGGCTGGAGGTCGGCTCGTCCATGATGACGCAGCGCGCATCGAGCGACAACGCCTTCATGATCTCGACCAGCTGACGCTGCGCCAGCGACAGCTCGGCGAGCGGCGTCTCCGGCTCGAAATCGGCCCCGAGGCGCGCGATCAGCGGGCGCACCCTCGCCCGCAGCGTCGCCCGGTCGATCAGCCGCAGCGGCCCGCCATAGACCGGCTCGCGGCCGATGAAGACGTTCCCGGCGACGTCGAGATTGTCGAACAGGTTCAGCTCCTGGTGGACGAAGGCGATGCCGGCCGCGATCGCGTCCGCCACCGTGTAGCTGGCCCGCGCCACGCCATCGATCCGGATCGTGCCGCTGCTCGGCTCCACCACGCCGCCGAGCACGCGCATCAAGGTCGACTTGCCGGCGCCATTCTCGCCGACCAGGGCGATCACCTCGCCGGGCGCAACCGACAGGCTGGCGTGGTCGAGCGCGACCACGCCAGGATAGGTCTTGCCGATGTCGATCAGCTCGAGGAAGGGCTCGCGCACGTCGGCCGTCGCGTCACTTCTTCAGCATCTGCTTCATCTGCGCCATGAAGTCGTCGACGTTCGACTTCTCGATCACCTTGCCGGGCACGATGATGATGCCGTTGGCCGGCACACCCGACTTGTCGCCCTCAACGACCTTCGCCATCAGCTTCATGCCCTGATAGCCCCATTCGAACGGCTGCTGCACCACCGTGCCCTCGATCGCGCCGTCCTTCACGCCGCCGAGCGTGATCGGATCCTCGTCGAAGCCGATGATCTTGATCTTGCCGAGCTTGCCGGCTTCCTTCAGCACCTCGTAGATGCGCGGTGTGTTGTAGGAGTAGAAGCCGACCAGGCAGCTCACATCGGGCATCGCCGCCAGGATGTCCTCGACATTGCGCTTGGCCCGGGTCTGGTCGATCTCGTCGCCGCGCACGTCGACCAGCTCGACCTTCGAGCCCTTGATGGTCTCCTTCACGCCCTCGATGCGCTCGCGGGCGTTGTCGGCGCCGAGCAGGCCGACGAAGCCGACGCACTTGCCCCCGTTCGGCAGCGCCTTCAGCATCAGCTTGCCGGCGTCCTTGCCGAGCTCGGTATTGGAGGAGCCGATATAGGCGATGCGCTTCGATTGCGGCGCGTCGCTGTCGGTGGTGAAGAGCACCGTCTGTGCCGCGATCTTGTCGAGGTGCTCGGTCTGGTTCTTCGGATCGACGGCGCTCACCATGATTCCGGCGGCGCCGGCCGCGACGAGGTCATCCAGCATCCGCTGCTGCACGGCGGCGGCCGCCTGCTCGGGATATTTGAGCTGCAGGTTGTAGTTGGGCAGCTCGCCCTGCGCCTTCTTCACGCCGGCCTCGGCGATCTTCCAGAAGTCGGACGCGCCGTTGACGACGAAGGCGAGGACCTTCTTGTCGGCCGCTCCCGCCGAGCCCACACCGAGCGCCATCGCCAACAGAGCAGACGCGCCGACCATCCAAAGACGCTTCATCAAACCCCTCCCATGTCAGCCGGCCTGCTTGATGCGGCCGGCGTTTTGTACTCATTGAAGACACGTTCCGCGCCCGGGACGAGGCCTGCACCCGCACGGCACTGCAGGTCTCGACGTGAACTCGACAAAACCCGAGGCGCACGGGCGTCGCCAAAATCGACGTCACCCCTCGAGTCGTGAAGATGTCGTGTGAGACTTACCGCGCCGCGTACCGAGCCGCCGCTTTCCTCCCGAGAGCCTCATCGTCGTGGAACCTTTATGAGGCACGCACCTCAAGGTAGCATGATCGTGACAGCTCCGCAACAAAGCCGCTGAAGAAAGCAGATCGTGCTATGTTCTGCGATGCAATATCGCTCCATCGCGATGAACCAAGCGGCGAACATTTGACGCGACGCAACCGGCGCCGATTCGGAATCGAGGAGCGCACCTCTTTCCGAACGCGCATGCCGCATGGCGCGCGCCACCCGAATCCTGACGGCCGGCCAACCGGCGGGAACGCGGCGTGCGCCCTCGCCTACTCGCCGTCGCGAAGCCGCCGATACACCGCGCCGAGAATATTCGAATAGTCGTCGGTCCAGACCCGCTCGCCGTCGGTCGGCTCGGTCTCGGTCCACTTGTCCGAGGAGGCGAGCTTGCCGACATCGGCATCGTCGCGCGCGCTGACGACGACGTCGGTCGGGAAGATGTACTCGTCGTCGCGGCCGGAGTCCTCATTGTAGACCCAGCTCTTCAGGTCGTTGGCGTCGGCGATGCCGACCACGACGCTCTCCAGCTCCAGATGGCGATTGGAGACGTGCATCACGACAGCGCCCTGCGGCGCCAGCTTCGCCTTGTAGATCGCCATCGCCTCCTCCGTCGCGAGGTGGATCGGAATCGCATCAGACGAATAGGCGTCGACAATGATCAGATCGTAGACGCCGTCCGGCTCCTTGGCGAAGGTCAGCCGGGCATCGCCGATGACCGGCTTGAAGTCCGGCGCGCAGCTCCTGATGTAGCTGAAATATTTCGGATCGCTGGCGGTGTCGACCATGGTCTGGTCGATCTCGAAGTAATTCCAGCTCTCGCCGGGCTGGGCCGCGCAGGTCAGCGTGCCCGCGCCGACGCCGATCACGGCGACCTTGAGCGGCGCGCCCTTGCGCTCCCGGATCGCGGTGATGGCGCGGCCGATGCCGCCGTCCTTGTGATAGTAGGTGATCGGCTCGGGACGCCCCGTCACCTTGGAGCCGTCGGCGTTGAGATATTTCTGCGCGCCGTGGATGGTCGTGCCGTGCATCAGCACGTGGTAGTGCCCGTCCGATGTCACCACGATCTTGTGCACGCCGAAGAAGCTGCGCACCGTTTCGACGCGGCCGTCATCGGCCGGATAGGCGCGGATCAGGACGAGCGCGAGTGCGGCCGTCGCGAACACCTTCCAGCGGCCGCCGTTCAGCAGCAGAGCGAGCAGCGCGGCGAGCACGCCCACGGCGCCCGCGACATAGACGCGGTGGTCCTCGAGATAGGTCGTGACCTTGCCGGTCATGCCTGAAGGCACCAGCAGCGCGACCGCAATGACCGCGAGCAGGAGCCAGTACCAGTGCGTGAGCCCGGGCAGGCGCTCATTGGCAGCCGGGCGGCACAACGCCGCCAGCGCCAGCAGGATCGGATACTCGGCGACCCAGGAGAAAGTGAACGGCGCGATCAGCCCGGCGAACAGGCCACCGACCATGCCGCCGAACGACAGCGCGACATAGAACCCGGTGAGATACTTGGCCGGCGGGCGCGTGCGCGCGAGCTCGCCATGGCAGGCCATGGCGATGATGAAGAAGCAGAGCTGATGACCGCCGAGCGTGAGCGCGAGATTCTGTTCGCCGCCGAAGGCGAGCAGCACGATCACGCCGGCGATCGCCAGCGGCTGCAGCGCCAGCATCCATTTGTGCGGCAGCAGCGGCCGCGACTGGAACACCAGCACCCAGGTGAGCAGATAGAGCGACAGCGGCAGCACCCACAGCAAGGGCGCGGCCGCGACGTCGGTGGAGATGTGCGCGGTCACCGCGATCAGCAGGCCCGAGGGCACCGCGGCCAGGAATATCCAGCGCAGGCGCAGCAGCCAGCGTGGCGCCGGGGCATGGCTGTCCTCGGTGTGCAGCAGGCTCGCGACGATCACCGGCGACCGCAGCAGCAGGACGCCGCAGCCGGCGATCAGCGCGATCAGGAGGCCATAGCCGCCGGTCCAGATCAGGTTCTGCATGCGCAGGCTGAAGATCGGCTCGATCAGCAGCGGATAGGACAGCAGCGCCAGAAAGCTGCCGATGTTCGACGACGCATAGAGGAAGTACGGGTCGGGCGCGGCTGGATGGCCCGTGCGTACGAACCACGCCTGCAGCAGCGGATTGTTGGCGGCGAGCGCGAAGAACGGCAGGCCGATCGACACGGTGAACAGGCCGAGCAGCCACAGCCCGTAGCCCGAGGTCGGCGGGTCGCCCCAACTGCTCGCGATCGACAACGGCAGCGTCAGCAGAGCGAAACCGAGCAGCAGCAGATGGATCGCGATCGGCAGCACCCGGCTGGGCAACTGGGTGAGAAAATGCGCATAGGCGTAGCCCGCCAGCAGCAGGGACTGGAAGAACACCATCGCCACCGACCACACCGCCGGCGAGCCGCCGAGCCGCGGCAGCACCATCTTGGTGAACAGCGGCTGCACCGAGAACAGCAGCAGCGCGCTGACGAAAATGGCGGCGGTATAGACGACGAGCACCAGCCGGTTGCGTGCGGCGGAGGGCTGAGCGACGGCGGCGGGCGAGGCGATTGAGGTCATGACAACTCCGGCAGCAGCGCGGCCGGCATCAGATGCCGAGGCCGGACCGCGATGAGCAGACGAGACATAGCGGATCGCAGGGCGGTATGGCGAGCAGCTGAGGCAAAATGGAGTTTTCCTTGACGTCGCAGCCTTCCGGCGCGACAGCACCAGCCGAGGTTCCCGGTGCGGGTGATTAAACAGGGCTTTTTGAAGCTGACATGAATGAAACCGACGTCATCATCATCGGCGCTGGCCATAACGGCCTGACCTGTGCGGCCTATCTCGCCATGGCGGGCCTGCGCGTGCATGTGGTCGAGCGCCGCAAGGTTGTCGGCGGCGCCGCGGTGACGGAGGAGTTTCATCCGGGCTTCCGCAACTCCGTCGCATCCTACACGGTGAGCCTGCTCAATCCGCGCGTCGTCTCCGACCTGAAGCTGCATGAGCACGGGCTTGAGATCGTCGAGCGCCGGGCGCAGAACTTCCTGCCCTCGCCGGACGGTCGCTATCTGCTGACGGGCGAGGGTCGCACGCTGGCGTCGGTTGCGCGGCTGAGCCCGCGGGACGCCGACGCGATCGGCCCGTTCTCGGCCCGGCTCGAGGCGATCGCGGACGTGCTGCGCAGCCTCGTGCTGCGGGCGCCGCCAAACCTGGTCGCCCAGTTCGGGCTATCGGCGATCCGCGAGGCGTTCAACGCGCTCGGCACCGCCAACACGTTGCGCGCGCTGTCGCTGGAGCAGCAGCGCGACCTGCTCGACCTGTTCACGCGCTCGGCCGGCGAGATGCTCGACGAGATCTTCGAGACCGACTTGGTGAAGGCGCTGTTCGGCTTCGATGCCATCGTCGGCAACTATGCCAGTCCCTACGCCGCCGGCTCGGCCTATGTGATGCTGCATCACGCCTTCGGCGAGGTGAACGGCAAGAAGGGCGTCTGGGGCCATGCGATCGGCGGGATGGGGGCGATCACGCAGGCGATGGCCGGGTGCCTGAAGGAACTGGGCACGCTGGTCGAGCTCGAGGCCGGCGTGCGCGAGGTGATCGTCGAGCGTGACCGCGCCGTCGGCGTCGTGCTCGAGGATGGCCGCACCATCCGCGCCCGCCACGTCGTCGCCAACGTGAACCCGAAGCTGCTCTACACGCGCCTGGTGCCGGCCGGCGCCGTGCCCGAGCCGTTCCTGAACCGCATCCGGAACTGGCGCTGCGGTTCGGGCACGTTCCGCATGAACGTGGCGCTCGACCGGCTGCCCTCGTTCAGCGCGCTGCCGGGCGACGGCGACCATCTCTCCGCCGGAATCATCCTCGGCCCGAGCCTCGGCTACATGGACCAGGCCTATCTCGATGCGCGCGCGCATGGCTGGAGCCGCGATCCCGTGGTCGAGCTGCTGATCCCGTCCACACTCGACCCGACGCTGGCGCCGGCAGGCCGGCACGTCGCCAGCCTGTTTTGCCAGCATGTCGCGCCCGAGCTGCCGGACGGCCGCTCCTGGGACAATCACCGCGACGAGGTTGCCGACCTCATGATCGCGACCGTGGACCGCTATGCGCCGGGCTTTGCCGCCAGCGTGCTCGGCCGGCAGGTGCTGTCACCGCTCGATCTCGAACGCCAGTTCGGACTGATCGGGGGCGACATCTTCCACGGCGCGCTGACCTTGAACCAGTTGTTCTCGGCCCGCCCCATGCTCGGCCACGCCGACTATCGCTCGCCGCTGAAGGGGCTCTACCATTGCGGCTCGGGCAGCCACCCCGGCGGCGGCGTCACCGGTGCCCCCGGCCACAATGCGGCCCAGGCGATCCTGGCGGACCATCGCGCTCTGTTCGGCTGAGAATAAGGGGTGGAAAGGCGGCGGACGTCCGTGTGGACAAGCTGAGGACGCACTGTGGATCGACTGCCAAACAATCAGTGCACGGCCGTGTGGATATGCTGTGGACCCGGCGGTTGATATGGCCTCAAGCAGAAAAACCGGGCGCAGGGCCCGGTTCTTCGAGAACGCCGCGTCGGGCGGATTACTTCAGGGACGTGTTGATCGAGTCGAACTTGCTGCTGAGCGAGCTGCCCAGGCCGTTGACGGCGGCGATGATCGCCAGCGAGATGCCGGCTGCGATCAGGCCGTATTCGATGGCGGTGGCGCCGGATTCATCACGCAAGAACTTCGACAGAATGGACTTCATCTGAACCTCGTTTCCCAACCCAGGAACCGAGGATCATCCGGTTCCCATGGCGGGAACATTAGGGGCCGAGACCCTAAAGTCGGGATAATCCCCCCAGGTCAAGTTGCAGAGATTCTTCGCTGCAATTGAACCTCAACTTTTATTCGGATCAGGAAAGGCATTATACAACCGCTGGATGCGCAGATCCGGCAGAATTGCGGTCCTATCGCTTGCGTTGGCAGGCAATTCCCTTAACCACGCCGTCAAATCTCGCCAGGATCCACCTTGATGACCTCAACGACCACGCCCGCCACCCACAAGGCCAGCTTCACGGTTGCCGATGAAGCGACCGCCCGCCCGGCGGTCGACGTCCTGACCGAGGTGTTCTTCGAGGGGGACGCGGCGGTTGCGGCGTTCGAGCGTCCGGACGGACGCTGGGACGTCACGGTGCATTTTGCCGATCCGCCCGACCAAGCGCTGGTGCGCGAGCTCGTCGGCGGGGCGGCGGGCGCCGACGTGGCCCGGACCCTGACGTTCGAGGTCGTCGAGGCCAAGGACTGGGTCAAGGCCAGCCTGGACGACCTCGTTCCGGTCCCGGCCGGTCGTTTCATGGTCCACGGCAGCCACGACCGTGCCCGCGTGCCCGGCAACAAGCTCGGAATCGAGATCGAGGCGGCGCTCGCCTTCGGCACCGGCCATCACGGCACCACCCGGGGCTGCCTGCTGCTGCTCGATCACGTGCTCAAGACGCGCGCGCCGCGGCGCGTGCTGGATCTCGGCACTGGAACCGGCGTGCTCGCGATTGCCGCCGCCAAGGCAACGCGCCGGTCCGTGCTGGCGAGCGACATTGATGCGCCCTCGGTCATGGTGGCGCGGGAAAACGCCCGGCTCAACGGCGCCGGCCCCCTGGTCCAGGTGATCCGGGCCACCGGCTTCGCCGCCGCGGAATTTGCCGAAGCCGGCCCGTTCGACTTGGTGCTGGCGAATATCCTGGCCAACCCACTGCGCCAGCTGGCTGCGCCGATGCAGCGCCACCTCGCGCCGGGGGCCTTCGTGATCCTGTCGGGCCTGTTGACCCCGCAGGCACGCGCCGTCCGCGCCGCCTATCGTGCCCGTGGCCTGGTTCCGATCCGGCATTTGAGAATCGAGGGATGGAGCAGCCTGTTGCTGCAGAAGCAGCAGTGAGGCGGATCAGCTCACGGCATGGATCGAACCTGCGCGCTGGGTGCGGCAAGTTCGCGATTACGTCTTCGGCTGGCTCTGCTGCGAGGTGGAGTCGGACTGATTACGCGGGGCACGTCGACCGCGCGGCGCGACGAGACGATTGACGAGATCCGCCAGCGCGCTGCGCGGCTTCTCGGCCGGTGCGGACGCCGGTCCGCTCGGCGCGGGCGCCGATAATTTTTCGAAGGTAAAAGCAGGCATCGTGCATCCCCTCGCCGTTGAGTTGAGGCACTCCCCGGATCATGCGACCGTGGATGATCTTTACGATCGTGGTCGTCACGTCCATACGTTTCCTCGCCGCACCTCTTTCGGATGACTGGCATGCGACAGCAAATCTTTTTGCACAGGCGAATGCAAGGAGATTCTTCGTGCACTGCACTGTCTGCTGAAGGAGTATTCGCCGACGCGGCAGGATTCACTTCTAAAGTATGAGACCGATGTTCGAAGCTCTGTTCCAGACGTTCGAAGAACCCGAAACCGGCGTGGCACTGACCGCGCGGCTCGCCGCGCTCCGCGAAGAGCTGGCCAGACGCAAGCTCGCCGGCTTCATCGTGCCGCGCGCCGACCAGCAGCAGAACGAATATGTGCCACCCTCGGAGGAGAGGCTGGCGTGGCTGACCGGCTTCACCGGCTCGGCCGGCCTTGCGATCGTGCTGTCGCAGGCGGCCGCGATCTTCGTCGACGGCCGCTACACGCTGCAGGCCAGCAAGCAGGTCGACGGCAAGGCCTGGATGGTGGAATCACTGATCGAGCCGCCGCCGGAGAGCTGGCTGACGCGCCATTTGCAGAGCGGCGACCGCGTCGGCTTCGATCCGTGGCTGCATACGACGGCCGCGGCCGAACGACTGGCCACCGCCTGCGCCAAGGCGGGCGCGGAGCTGGTTCCGGTCGAGCGCAACCCGGTCGACAGCATCTGGACCGAACGGCCGCTGCCGCCGCTCGGCGCCGTCGCCATCCACGGCGCGGAATTGTCCGGCGAGAGCGAGGCCGACAAGCTCGGCCGGATCCGCCAGGAGATCGAGCGCCTCGGCGTCGAGGCGCTCGTCCTGTCCGATTCCCACAACGTCGCCTGGACCTTCAACATCCGCGGCGCCGACGTCTCGCACACGCCGCTGCCGCTGTCCTATGCGTTGGTGCCGAAGACCGGACGCCCGACGATCTTCATCGATTCCCGCAAGCTCTCGAACCTGACGCGCGATCATCTCGAGCAGAGCGCCGAGGTGGCGGAGCCGGACACGCTGACACCACGCCTGTCCGAGCTCGCGCAATCCGGCGCGGCCGTCGCGCTCGACAGCGCCACGGCCGCCGATGCCCTGACGCGCCTGATTCAGGGCGCCGGCGGCAAGGCGGTGCGCGGCGCCGATCCGGTCAGCCTGCTCAAGGCCGCCAAGAATGCGGTCGAGATCGACGGCACGCGGCGCGCCCATCAGCGCGATGCGGTCGCGCTGGCCCGCTTTCTCGCCTTCATCGATCGCGAGGCGCCGAAGGGCTCGTTGACCGAGATCGATGCGGTCGAGGCGCTGGAGAGCTTTCGCCGCGACACCGGCGCGCTCAAGGATGTGTCGTTCCCGACCATCTCGGGCACCGGTCCCAACGGCGCCATCGTGCACTATCGCGTCACCCGCAAGAGCAACCGCCGCATCATGCCGGGCGATCTGCTGCTGATCGATTCCGGCGCGCAATATCAGGACGGCACCACCGACGTCACCCGCACGATCGCCGTGGGCGCGCCGACCGAGGAGATGCGCGATCGCTTCACCCGCGTGCTGCGCGGCCACCTTGCGATCGCGCGCGCGATCTTCCCCGACGGCACCACCGGCGCCCAGCTCGACACCCTGGCGCGGCAGTTCCTGTGGCAGGCCGGCATCGATTTCGAGCACGGCACCGGCCACGGCGTCGGCAGCTATCTGTCGGTGCACGAGGGACCCGCGCGGATTTCGAAGCTCGGCACCACGCCGCTGAAGCGCGGCATGATCCTGTCCAACGAGCCCGGCTACTACAAGACCGACGCGTTCGGCATCCGCATCGAGAACCTCGAGCTGGTGGTGGCGAAGGACGTCGCGGGCGCGGAGAAGCCGATGAACGGCTTCGAGGCGCTGACCCTGGCGCCGATCGACCGGCGCCTGATCGAGGTCGCGATGCTGAGCGCCGAGGAACGCGCGTGGCTCGACGCCTATCATGCCCGGGTCAGGGACGCCGTCCGAGCGGCGCTCGACGACGGCGACCAGCGCTGGCTCGATCAGGCGACAGCGCCACTGTAGTCAGCCGTACGGTCCGGCTGCGCGCCGTCCCGCTGCCTGCATGGGCGCATGCCGAAACAGGCATTTCCGCGAAATGGAAGGCCGCTACAGTCGGGGCGTTCACCTGATTTGAGCGGCACCATGCATGGAATGATCAGCAGACCGCCTGGAGCGGCGCCACCGCGCGCCGTTCCGTCGCGCACGATGCTGGTCCTGTTGGTCGTGATGACCGGGCTGGCGCCGATCTCGCTGTACCTGCTGGTACCGGCGCTGCCGATGCTCGCGACCACCTTTGGCCGCGACGCCTCCGTCGTGCAGATGACGGTGTCGTTCTACATGGCCGGCATTGCGATCTCGCAACTGCTGCTCGGGCCGCTGTCGGACCGCTTCGGCCGCCGCCCCGTGATGCTCGCCGGGCTCGCGCTGTCGATCGTCGCGAGCGTCGGCTGCATCTTCGCCGACACCCTGGCCCAGCTGATCGCGGCGCGCTTCTTCCAGGCGCTCGGCGGCGCCAGCGGCATGGTGATCAGCCGCGCCATCATCCGCGATCTCTATCCGCGCGAGCGCATCGGGGCGATGATCAGCCTCGTCGTCGCCGTCATGATGATCGCGCAGATGCTGTCGCCGCTGACCGGCGGCCTGATCGAGATCGCGCTCGGCTGGCATGCCATCTTCTATGTCGTCGCCGCGCTGTCGATCGTGATTGCGATCGCCGTGACCATGGCGCTGCCGGAGACCCGCCCTGCCCGCATCGAGGGCGCGAGCTTCCGCCGCGACGTCGCGATGCTGGTGAAGAGCCGCGCCTTCCTCGGCTACACACTGTGCCAGGTGCTGGCGTCGCAGATCATCTTCGCCTTCGCCGGCGGCGGGCCGTATATCGTCGAGGTGCAGATGGGCCGCTCCTCGGCGGAGTATGGCGCGTGGTTTGCGACCACCGGCTTCGCCTATTTCGTCGGCAACCTGTTCTGCGTGCGCTACGCGCCGCGCCATTCGCTCGATCGGCTGATCTGGTTCGGCCTGGGGCTGCAGCTCACCAGCGCCGCGCTGAACTTCACATGGAGCCTGTTCGGCTTCAATCAGGTGCCCTCGGTGCTGTTCGGCACGCAGATGCTCTTGATGTTCGCCAATGCCGCCGTGATGGCGAACTCCGCAGCCGGCGCGATCAGCGTCCGGCCGGGCGCGGCGGGCACAGCTTCCGGCGCGATGGGGTTCCTGCAGATGGGCGTGGGCGCGCTGACGTCGCAGCTCGGCGCCTATCTGGGTGGCCACTACGCGACCACACTGCCGCTGACGTCGGCGATGCTCGTGCTGTCGCTGGCCTGCGCCTGCAGCATGATCTTTCTGGTTCCGCGCACGCAGATGAAGGTGACGAAGGAGCTGATCGAGACGGCGGAAGAGGATGAGGCCGGGGTGATGTGAGGGATTGTACGCGCTCGCGTGCCTCTCGGTGTCATACCCGCGAAGGCGGGTATCCAGTACGCCGGGACCTATCGTCTCTATCAGGACCGCCTCTGGAATACTGGATCATCCGCCTTCGCGGATGATGACAGTGGCGGGTGTCACACCCTGCGTCCACGGCACCCGCACAGCGACGCTGCTACTCCCCGATCAGTTGCAGCCACTCGTCCTCGGTCAGCACCTGCACGCCGTGCTTCTGTGCCTCTACTAACTTGCTCCGAGCGCTGGAACCTCCCCCTGAAACGACATAATCAGTTTTCGATGATACAGAACCCGACACTTTCGCACCGAGCCGCTCGGCCGTCGCCTTGGCCTCGTCGCGCGTCATCTTTTCCAGCGTGCCGGTGAACACCACCGTCTTGGTCGCGATCGGCGAATTGCGCTTCGGCTTCTCCGCGTCGAGGATCTTCACCTCTTTCGTCAGCCGCTCGACGATGCCGCGATTGTGGTCCTCGCCGAAATAGGCGGCGACGCTCTTGATCACGGTGTCGCCGATCTGGTCGAGCGCATCCATCTCCGCGATCGCCTCCTCGTCGCCGCTGGCGACCTTGAGACAGGCTTCGTGGAACGCATCCCATGAGCCGTAGCCGCGCGCGAGCGCCAGCGCCGTGGTCTCGCCGACATGGCGCATGCCAAGTGCGTAGATGAAGCGCTCCAGCGCGATCTCACGCCGGGCGTCGATGGCATTGAAGAGATTGCGCACCGAGGTCTCGCCATAGCCCTCGACCTCCTCGAGCTTCAGCCTGGCGTTGCGCGCGGCCAGCGTGAAGATGTCGGCGGGCTCCTTGACCCAGCCCTGGTCGAAGAAGAACTGGATCTGCTTCTCGCCGAGACCGTCGATATCGAAAGCGCGGCGCGAGGCGAACAGCTTGAGGTGCTCGATCTTCTGGAACGGACAGGCGAACTCGCCGGTGCAGCGGGCGCGCGAGCCCTCCTCGCCGGTCGCGATCTCCTCCCGCACGACGTCGGTATGCAGCGGGCACGGGCATTTCTTCGGGAAATGGAATTCCTTGGCGTGCTTCGGCCGCTTGTCGATGAGGACGTCGACCACCTGGGGGATGACGTCGCCGGCGCGCTGGATCACCACGGTGTCGCCGATCCGGATGTCGCGGCCTTCGCGCAACACTTCGCCCTTGTTGCCGATGCCCTTGATGTAGTCCTCATTGTGCAGCGTCACATTCTGCACGATGACGCCGCCGACGCCGACCGGCTCCAGCTTGCCGACCGGCGTGAACGAGCCGGTGCGGCCGACCTGGATCTCGATGTCCTTGAGCACGGTCATGGCGCGCTCGGCCGGAAACTTGTGGGCAATGCCCCAGCGCGGCGTGCGCGAGACGAAGCCGAGCCGCTCCTGCCAGTCGATGCGGTCGACCTTGTAGACGACGCCGTCGATGTCGTAGTCGAGCTCGGCGCGCTGCTCCTCGATGTGACGATGGAACGCGATCAGTTCCTCCACCGAGTGGCAGAGCCTCGTGAGCGGGTTGGTCGTGAAGCCGCAGCGTTCGAACCATTTGATCATGCCGCTTTGCGTCTCCGCCGGCATCGCGCTCATCTCGCCCCAGGCGTAGGCAAAGAAGCCCAGGGGACGCGAGGCGGTGATGGTCGGATCCTTTTGCCGCAGCGAGCCGGCGGCGGAGTTGCGCGGGTTGGCGAAGATGGTGTCGCCCGCTTCCTTCTGGCGCTCGTTGAGCGCGAGGAAGGCCTGCTTGGTCATGTAGACCTCGCCGCGGACCTCGCAGATGTCGGGCAGGTTGCGGCCGTGCAGCCTGTGCGGTACGTCCTTCAAGGTACGGATGTTGGCGGTGACGTCCTCACCCTCGGCGCCGTCACCGCGGGTCGCGGCGGTGACCAGCTCGCCGCCCTCGTAGCGCAGCGACATCGACAGCCCGTCGATCTTCGGCTCGGCGGAGAAATCGATGCGATCGTCGGCAAGCTTGAGAAAGCGCGCAATGCGGCCGACGAAGTCGCGCACGTCCTCCTCAGCGAAGGCGTTGTCGAGCGACAGCATCGGCACCGCGTGCCGCACTTTCTTGAACCGGCCGGAGGGCGCAGCGCCGACCTTCTGCGACGGCGACTCGCTGCTGACGAGCTCAGGGAAACGCTTTTCGATCGCATTGAAGCGGCGACGCAGCTCGTCGTAGGCGGCGTCCGAGATCTTCGGCGCGTCATCCTGATAATAGAGCCTGTCGTGGGTCTCGAGCTCCAGCGCCAGCCGCTTCCACTCCACCTTGGCCTGCGCCTTGGTGAGATCGGCAACGTCGACGGGCTGCTTCGGTTTTGCTGTCTTGGGCATGCGTATGATCTGCTCGTCATTGCGGGACGGCCCGGAGGCCGTCCCGAGACGACGGTGTACACAATGCGCGCGCCGGAGCCAAAGCGTTCGGCCGCTCCGTTTCCAGCTATGCCGCCGCAGCCTCCAGCAGCCGGTCGGCGGCGGCGCGGGCTTCGGCGGTGACCTCGGCGCCGGCCAGCATGCGGGCGATTTCCTCGCGGCGGTGCAGGGTGGCCAGCGTATTGACCCGGGTGACGACACGCTTGCCGCGATCGAGCGCATCCTTGGAGATCAGCAGATGCTGGTCCGCCCTGGCCGCGACCTGCGGCGCGTGGGTCACGGCCATCACCTGAACCCCGTGCGCGAGCCGCGCCAGCCGGGCGCCGATGGCGTCGGCGACCGCGCCGCCGACGCCGGTGTCGATCTCGTCGAACACCAAGGTCGGCGCCGAGCCGCGGTCGGACAGCACGACCTTGAGCGCCAGCAGGAACCGCGACAGCTCGCCGCCGGAGGCGACCTTCATCATCGGGCCCGGCCGCGTGCCCGGGTTGGTCTGAACCCAGAACTCGACACGGTCGATGCCTTCCGGCCCCGGCGCCTCGGCGTCGCTGTCGACCTGGGTCATGAACTTGGCCCGCTCGAGCTTGAGCGGGGCGAGCTCCGCATGGACGGCCCGGTTCAGCTTCTCGGCCGACTTGGTCCGCGCTGCCGACAGCTTGGCCGCCGCGGCGGCATAGCGCCCATCGGCTGCCGCCGCCGCTGCTTCCAGCTTCTTCAGCTGCTCGGCGCCGGCATCGATCAGGACGACGTCGGCGGCATATTTGGCAGCCAAGGCAGCCAGACCGTCCACCGGCGTCGAATATTTGCGCGCGGCCGCGCGCAGCGCGAACAACCGCTCCTCGATGCGCTCCAGCTCCAGCGGATCGAAATCGGTGGTCGCGAGTGCCACCGTCAGATGCTGATCGGCCTCCTCCAGGGCGTTGATCGCCGAATCGATCGCCTTGACCGCCGGCTCGACCAGCGCGGGCGAGCTGACCGCGCGGCGCTCCAACCGGCGGACCGCCGCGGCCAGCGCGGCGATCGGCGACTGGTTGCCGCTGACGGCATCCTGCGCGTCGCGCAGATCGCCCGCGATCTTCTCGCCCTGCATCATCGCCGTGCGGCGGGCGGCGAGCTGCGTCTCCTCGCCCTCCTTCGGCGCCAGCTTCTTCAGCTCGTCCGAAGCATGCCGCAGATAATCGGCCTCGCGGGCCGCGCGCTCCATGCTCGCCCGATGCTCGTCGAGCGCCGTGACCGCAGTCCGGCGCGCTGCCCACAGCGCTTCCACCGCGGCGACGTCCTTCTCCAGGCCGGCAAAGGCATCCAACAGCCGGCGGTGGGTGGCGGCGTCGACCAGCGCACGTTCGTCATGCTGGCCGTGGATCTCGACCAGGGTGGCGCCGATCGCCTTCAGCGTCTGCACGCTGACCGACTGGTCGTTAATGAAGGCGCGGGTGCGGCCATCGCCGAACTGGACGCGGCGCAGGATCATCTCGCCATCGGCATCCAGGCCGTTGGCAGCGAGGATCCGGGCGGCCGGATGATCCTTGCCGATCTCGAACACGGCCGTGACCTGCCCCTGGTCGGCGCCATGGCGCACCAGGCTCGCGTCGCCACGGCCGCCGAGAGCCAGAGCAAACGCATCGAGCAGGATCGACTTGCCGGCACCGGTCTCGCCGGTCAGCACCGCAAGTCCATTCGAGAATTCGAGATCGAGTCGTTCGATCAGGACGATGTCACGGATCGACAGTCGCGCCAGCATGGAACCGAAGTCCTTCGTAACGGGGCGGAACGCCCCTGAGCGAACGACTCGATGCTAGCAGCAAAAAGAGAACAAAACAAGAATATAGAACAAAGCCAGATCAGACGAGTGATCCGGCCGATCGCTCAGCCCAGGCCGAGCTTCTTGAAGGCGCGCGAGATGTAGGAGCCCTTGTTCTCCTCGGGCTCGACGCCGCCCGACTTCACGAGATTATAGGCGTCCTTGTACCACTTGCTGTCGGGGAAATTGTGCCCGAGCACGGCCGCCGCGGTCTGCGCTTCGCCGACGATACCGATCGTCATGTAGGCCTCGGTCAAGCGATACAGCGCTTCCTCGACGTGCCGCGTGGTCTGGTACTGCGTCACGACAGCCTTGAAGCGGTTGATGGCGGCGGTGTAGTCGCGCTTCTGCATGTAATAGCGGCCGACATCCATCTCCTTGCCGGCGAGCTGGTCGCGGGCGCCCTCCAGCTTGGCCTTGGCATTGGTGGCGTATTCGGATGTCGGATATTTACGCACCACCTCTTCGAGGGAGGCGATGGCCTTCTCGGTGCGGCCCTGGTCGCGGCTGATGTCCGGGATCTGGTCGTAATGCGAGGCGGCAATCAGGTACTGCGCATAGGCCGCGTCCGGGCTGCCCGGGTGCAGGGTCACGTAGCGGGTGGCGGCGCCGATGCAGCCGTCGTAGTCGCCGGCCTGATAGGAGGCGTAAGCCGACATCAGCAGCGATTTGCGGGCCCAGTCGGAATAAGGATGCTGGCGATCGACCTCCTCGAACTTCTTGGTCGCGCCTTTGACGTCCTTCTTCTCATTCATCAGGTACAAGCCCTCATTGTAGAGCTTGTCCGCGGGCTCATCGACGAAGGTGTCGTCCTTGGCCAGGAATTTGTCCCAGAGTCCGCCCGTTCCGCAGCCGCTCAGAGGCAGCGCCAGCAGGATCAGCGATGCGGCGAGCCTAAGCCGGCCGATGCTTGCTGCGGGATGACGGAGGTCGCGCGTGAGACGCTGTATCGACATGCTTCTTTGGAACCCGATGCCTGTGATCTGATCTACGCCGCGCACCATGAAGGTCGCTTCATGACCGCGAGGGAAGAGCCCCGCCGGTGGCACGCATCACGCGGCCCCGGCCTCTCTAGCCGAAAACACTTCATCAACCAACCGCATAGGAAGCCAATCCGCCCGGATTAAGGCAACACCGAGGCTGCCGCCACGCATCATGGTTACCGCTGAAGAAGCCGTTGGAAAACATCGAAATGCCAAGGGTCCAGCCGCTGAGAAGGACGCGGCCGGCAACAAACATTGACAAAAAAGCAGACGGAAAAATCTGAACCACGCCGAAAGCAAAGCTCCCGGCGATGTCGCGCGTTGCGTAGGTCAGCCGACGGAATCAGCCGATCGGGACGCCGCCGCTCAGGACACGTCCGGGCCGTAGGCCGGGGCGACCATGCCACCGACCATGCCGCCGACGACCTCCGCGGCCACGCGGGGACGACGCACGGTCTCGCCTTCGACGATCCGCCAAGCGGTGCGATCGGCCATCAGAGCAGTCAGCACCGCATGGTTGAGCTTGTGACCGCCACGGACCGAACGATAGGTTCCGAGCATCGGCAGGCCGGCCAGCGCCAGATCGCCGATCGCGTCCAGCACCTTGTGGCGGGCGCATTCGTCGGCGTAGCGCAGACCTTCGGGATTGAGCAGGCGGTCCTCGTCGAACACCAGCGTGTTGTCGAAGGAGGAACCGAGCGCGAAGCCGGCGCTCCACAGCCGCGACACGTCGCTCATGCAGCCGAAGGTGCGGGCGCGGGCGATCTCGCGGCGGAAGCGCTCGGGGCTGAGCTCGAAATGATAGGCTTGGCGGCCGATCACGGGGTTGGTGAAATCGATTTCAGCTTCGACCCGGAAGCCGGAGCTGTTCGGACGCAGTTCGCCCGTGGAGGCGCCCATGGTCACCTGGACCGGCTTGAGCACCTGAAGGTAGCGCCGCGGGGCCGACTGATTGACGATTCCGGCCTGGTCGATGGCAGCGACGAACGGCGCAGCGCTGCCGTCCATGATCGGAACCTCGGGGCCGTCGACCTCGATCAGGGCGTTGTCGACACCCATGCCGCGCAGCGCAGCGAGCACATGCTCGGCAGTGGACACCAGCGCACCGTGGCGGTCACCGAGCACCGTCGCCAACTCGGTGGCGATCACCGAGCCGAAGGACGCCTGGACCTCGCGGTCAGCGCCATCGAGGCCGGTGCGGAGGAACACGATTCCCGCGTCGATCGGCGCAGGCCCGATCGTCAGGCTGACAGGCGCACCAGAGTGGACGCCTACACCGGTGACGGTGGCTTGCGAACGAAGCGTTGTTTGCCGGCTGAATTTCATCGACGATCGCCCAAGACCCCGCCTGATCCCTTATCGGCCGCCCCTCGCGAACCGACTCAGTTTCAGGCATCCCCAAGTCACGGCAGAACTTAACGAGAGCCCCAAAGAGCGCCAACTCACGCTTCTTTACGGATTGTTACCCCATCTCTGCCGTATTCGCGCCAACCCTTAACCAAACTGGAACGTGGCCTTAACCCTCCTGGTTCCCGATCTAAACACCGAAAGAATAATTAATCATTTAAAATCAGTTAGTTGAACGGCGATCAACGAGCCCCGGACAGCCATGGAAAAGGCCCGGCTCTCGCGAGCCGGGCCTGTTCAGCACCATCAGGGCTGTAACAATTTTCAGGTGGCCTGCCGGCGCAGGAAGGCCGGGATATCCAAATGGTCGTCTCCCTGTGGCGCCGGGGACACAGGCGCGGGACGGCCATGGACGTCCAGACCCTGGGGTGCGGGACGGCGGGCATATTCCGAGACAGGCGATTCGTGGCTCGCAACCTGCTGAGCAACGTTCCGCGGCGGCTTCCGTTCCGGCAGCGGCGGCATCTGCGGCATGGCAGGACCCGCGGTCCGCACCGGCAGCGGCGGCTCGGCATCCTCGTCGCGGCGGCCGAGACCGACATTGGCGAGACGCTGCAGCAGCGACATCCGGGTCTTCTGCGGATGCTCATCGCCCTCGTCGCCGCGCGCCTGCCGGATCTCGGCCTGGGCCGGCATCGGCAGGTCCTCGAACTTCGGCATGCGCGGCGCGCGCGACGGAACCCGCTCCGCGGCCTGCGGGATGAACGTCTCCGGCGGGGCCGCCGGCTCGATCGGGGCCGCGCGCTGCGCCTCCGGTTCCGGGAACAGCGACGGCTTCTGCGCGATCGGGCGCACCGTCACATCGCCATAGGAGGCGGGCTGGACCGGCGCCGACGCGGGCGCGGGCTCGCTGGCCATTGCGGCGGCAACGGCGGCCAGCGTGTCGCGCTCGAGGTTGGGAGCCGGACGCGGCGCAGGCGCCATCGGCGCGGGCGCGGCGACGGCCGGAGCCTGCGACGCCTGCTGCTCGAGCTTGGCGGCGCGTTCAGCCAGGCGCTGATTGTCGGCGCGCAGGCGCGCAGTCAGATCGGCGAGGCGGCTTTCAGGGAGACCCGCGGCAGCGGTCGGGGCGGCGGCAATCGGAGCGACAGCCGCCGCCGGCTGTGCAGTCGTCGTGACGCCGCGGTTGAACTGCGCCTGCTCGATGCCGGTGGCGACCACCGAGACCCGGATCAGCCCGTCGAGCGATTCGTCGAAGGTGGCGCCGACGATGATGTTGGCGTCCTGGTCGACCTCCTCGCGGATGCGGGTCGCAGCTTCGTCGACCTCGAACAGCGTGAGATCCTTGCCGCCGGTGATCGAGATCAGCAGGCCACGCGCGCCCTTCATCGAGGAATCGTCGATCAGCGGGTTGGCGATGGCCGCTTCGGCGGCGGTCAGCGCGCGCTTGTCGCCGGAGGCTTCACCGGTGCCCATCATCGCCTTGCCCATCTCGCGCATGACGGCGCGGACGTCGGCGAAGTCGAGGTTGATCAGGCCTTCCTTCACCATCAGGTCGGTGATGCAGGCGACGCCGGAATACAGCACCTGGTCGGCCATCGCGAAGGCGTCGGCGAAGGTGGTCTTCTCGTTGGCGACCCGGAACAGGTTCTGGTTCGGGATGATCAGCAGCGTGTCGACGACCTTGTGCAGCTCGGAGATGCCGGACTCCGCGGTGCGCATGCGGCGCGCGCCTTCGAAGTGGAACGGCTTGGTGACGACGCCCACCGTGAGGATGTTCATCTCGCGCGCGGTCTTGGCAATGACCGGGGCTGCACCGGTGCCGGTTCCGCCACCCATGCCGGCGGTCACGAACACCATGTTGGCGCCCGAGAGATGATCGCGGATCTCGTCGATCACCTCCTGCGCGGCGGCAGCTCCAACGTCCGGCTGCGAGCCGGCGCCGAGGCCCTGGGTCACCTGCGTGCCCATCTGAATGATGCGCTGCGCCTTGGACATGGTCAGCGCCTGCGCGTCGGTATTGGCGACGACGAAGTCGACCCCCTGCAGGCCGGCCGTGATCATGTTGTTGACGGCATTGCCGCCCGCGCCGCCGACACCGAACACGGTGATCCGGGGCTTCAGCTCGTGGATATCAGGAGGTGTAATAGTGAGTGCCATGATTGCCTCTCGATCACGCGCGGGTGGGTTCGCCCCGGCCGCCGGCCGCGGTTGGTGTTGTTGAAAATCGCATGGGGTGGAAACCGGTCATCAGAAGCCCTCGCGTAGCCATCGTCCGACCTTTCCGAAGTAGCCGTCGGTTCCTGTCCCGACCTGCCGCGTATGCCGCGGTTCGACGTGTTCGAGGTGCGCGTATTGCGGATAGACCAGCAGCCCCGTCGGCACCGCGAAGGCGGCGTTCTTGGCCTCGTTGGGAAGACGGCCGAAGCCGAGCGGGCGGCCGACACGCACCGGGCGGTCGAGGATCCGGGTCGCAAGCTCGACCAGCCCCGTCAGCTGAGAGGCGCCTCCGCTGAGGACGACGCGCGCCTTGGGTTCTGCCGCAAAGGGCGAATCCTTCAGCCGGTCGCGGACCATTTCAAAAATCTCCTCTGCGCGGTGCCTGACGATGTTCGCGATGGTGGCGCGGGACACGATCTGCGGAACATCCCGCTCGTTGTCACCGGCCGTCGGAACAGACATCAACTCACGCGCGTCGGACCCGCCAGTCAGCACCGTGCCATATAACGTCTTGATTCGCTCGGCATCTGCAATGCACGCTGATAGTCCGCGCGCAAGATCCATGGTCACGTGATGCCCGCCGAGCGCAAAACCGGAGGCATGGACGAAACGGCCGCCGGAATAGATCGCGATCGTCGTGGTGCCCGCCCCCATCTCGACCACGGCGGCGCCGAGATCGGCCTCGTCGTCGGTCAGCACCGACAACCCGGCAACATACGGGCTTGCCGCCATCGCCTCGACGTTGAGGTGGCAACGCTCGACCACGAGCATCAGGTTCTTGGCCACGGTGGCGTCGGTCGTGACGACATTCATGTCGACGCCGAACTGCCGCGCCAGCATGCCGCGGGGATCGCGGATGCCCTTTACGCCGTCGAGCGTGTAGCCGACGGGCAAGGCATGCAGCACCGCGCGCCCGTCGCCGGTGGCGTGGTGCATGCCGGTCGAGGTGACGCGACTGACATCGGCCTGGGTGACGGCGCCGCCGCGAATGTCCGAGGTGGCCTCGATCAGGTGGCCCATGACGCGGCCGCCCGCGACCGGCAGCAGCACGGATTCGACCCGCACCTTCGCCATGCGCTCGGCCAGCGCGACCGCCTGCCGCACCGCCTGCTCGCATTCGACGGGATCGACGACGGCGCCGGCCTTGACGCCGCGCGACTGGATCTGGCTGTAGCCGATCAGCTCGACGGCGTGGGTGCGGCCGCGCAGCGCGTCGCTCGGCGGCGCCGGCTTCAGCCGCGCGATCATGCAGGCGATCTTGCTGGTGCCGACGTCGAGCGAGGCCACGAGCGCGGTGCGCTTCTGGCCCATCGGGCGCGTCTTCGGAGTCTGGCGATCGAAGCCGGTCATGCGTCACCGGCCTTCTTCTTGGACTTCTTGTCCTTGAACAGCTCGTCGCGCGCCTTGCCCGCATCCTCGGAGAGCTGCACCGTCAGCCGGTCCGGCAGCCGCAGGTCGATGGCGACGATGTCGCGCGAGAACAGCTTGTCGTCCTGATCGAGCTGGGTCAGGGTCGCGAGCGCGTTGCCGACATCATGTTCGGGCAGGCGAATGTCGAGGCCGTCCTTGGTCCGCAGGTTCCAGCGCCGCTCACCAACGAACACGGCGGCCTTGGTGACCGCGCGCACCTGCGGGTAGCGGGCGAGCAGCGCCAGGAAATCGCGCGCGCGGCTCTCGGCTCCCTTGCCGACCACGAGCGGCAGCGTCAGGAAGCGGCGCGAGACATATTGCTCGAGCACGGCGCCGTCCTCGGCGATGACCGAGAGGCGACCGTCCTGCTGCCAGAGCGCGAACGCCTTGCGCTCGACGACGTCGATCTGCAGCTGGTTCGGAAAGAACTTCTGCACCGTGGCGTCGGCGATCCAGGGGTTGGCTTTGAGCCTGTCACGCACTGCGGCGGCATCCAGGAACAGCAACGAGGAGCGGCCGGTAACGCCGCCGACCGCGAGGATCTCGTCCTGGGTAAGCTGCTTCCGGCCGTTGATCGCAACAGCCGTGATGCGGAACCCGGCCGCATTGGCGAGCGCGTTGCGGGTGTCGGACAACGCCACGCTGACGTCCTGCGCATGGCCGCCCTTGACGATGCCGAGCCAGACACTGCCGAACAAGAGGACCACCGTCGCCACGGTGCCGAGCCGGCGCGGCAGATAGCGCTCGACGAGTTCGACCACGCGCGGCGGCGCCTCGCGCTCGACCATCGGCGCGAGCGCGGCCTGCGCCGGCGCAAGGTCTCGTCGGATGGATCGCCTGCCTTGCTTCGTGCCTCGCGCAAAGCGGACACGCGGAAGGCGGGCCGAGACATACTCGCGCAGCAGGATTGCCGCGCCAAGGGCAGCGGCTTTCAGGTCAGCTTGAGGCCTCTGCGATCGAGCGAGGCGTCCTGCACCATCCATTGCACGAGCTCATCAACTGTTGCGCCCGCAGATACTCGCGGACCCACGCCCACGGTCCCGGCCGACCGGATCCCTTCCGACCATCGCGACGCGGTTCGTCACGACGGCCCGACCTGGCAGCCGAGCACCACTGAGGCGCCAGCGTTAACCTTCGGACGTCCTGGTAAACAAAAAGTAAAATCGGTCCGAGGAGACGAATTTTTTCTCCGATTTATGAGGACCTTGCCCGGAATTCTTAAGCATTTTACGGGTTACAGGAACCACCGGGGGACGCCGGGCCGGGTTCCTCCGGTGCGTCTATCGCACGCCGGATCCGTGTGTACGCCTCTCGGCCAGGGCGATCTGCTGATTGAGGAAATCGACAAAGGCGATGCCCTGGGCCGCCAGAGCCTTCGGGTAGAGCGAGGCGGCCGTCAGGCCCGGCAGGGTATTGGTCTCCAGATAAACCGGACCGTTGGCCGCGACGATGAAGTCGGTGCGCGAGTAGCCGCCGCAGGACAGCGCGCGATGCGCCTTGATCGCCTCAGCCTGGAGCGCCGCAGTGATCTCCGGACTGAAGCGGCCCGGACAGATTTCCTTCGTCGCCGCCGCGAGGTACTTCGCGAAATAGTCGAAGGCGCCATCGGCGGGGAGGATCTCGATCGGCGGCAGCGCGATCAGCGAGCCGTCGGCCTGCTCGAGCACGCCGCAGGTCGCCTCGGTCCCGGTGACGAACGGCTCGATCAGATATTCCTCGGTCGCGGCCGCTGCCTTGACGGCGACGAGGTCCTGGCTGGCGTTGACGAAGATCAGGCCGAAGCTCGAGCCGTCCTTCACGGGCTTCGCGATCAGCCGGCCGTAGCGCGCGAGCGCGGCCTCGGCATCATCCAGCGCGACACCCTCGGCCGCCGTGACACCGCCGAGCACGGCGAAGCGTTTGGCGGCAACCTTGTCGAAGGCGAGGTGCGAGGCCGCCGAGCTCGAGCCAGTGAACGGCACGCCACGAAGCTCGCACATCAGTTGAAGCTCGCCATTCTCCGCCCGGCCGCCATGCAGGCCGAGCACCAGGACCCGATCTTCGGCCCCGGCGCGATCGATCGCCTCGCTGAGCGTGCCGATCCTGGCGCCATCGGCGGTGAACGGCTCCTCGAACGGCTTGGCATGCGCGGCCAGCGCTTGGCCGCTGGCCTGATGCACGGTGTCATCGACGTCCCAGAACCACAGCTCAGCCTCGGGCAACGCGGCGTGCAGGGCTTTCGCGCTCGCGACCGAGACGAGGCGCTCCTTGTTGGAGCCGCCGAACAAAATCGTGGTGCGCATCAATGTCTTCTCGATTGATCTCACAATCGCGGTCGCGATTGCGCTGACGTCACGTGAGCAGGCGGCTCGATCAGCTCGCCTTGATTCCAATCCGCTTGATCTCCCACTGCAGCTCGATCCCCGAGCCCGCCTTGACCCGCTCGCGGACGGTCTCGCCGAGCGTCTCGATGTCGTCGGCGGTGGCGTTGCCGAGGTTGATCAGGAAGTTGCAGTGCATTTCCGAGACCTGGGCGCCGCCGACCCTGAGTCCACGACAGCCGGCGGCATCGACCAGCTTCCAGGCGGAATGTCCCGGCGGATTCTTGAAGGTCGAGCCGCCCGTCTTCTCGCGGATCGGCTGCGCCGTCTCGCGATGCGCCTGCACCTCCGCCATGCGCGCCCGGATCGCCTCCGGCGCCGAGGGCGTGCCGCGGAAGCGCGCGGCCGTGAAGATCAGCGCCGGATCGACGCCGCTCGCGCGATAGGTGAACTTCATCTCGGCATTGTTGAAGCGGTGCGTCTCGCCGTTTCGGTCGACAGCGATCGCTTCAATGAGAATGTCTTTGGTCTCGCCGCCATTGGCGCCGGCATTCATCCGCAGCGCCCCGCCGATGGTGCCGGGAATGCCGAACAGGAATTCCAGGCCCGCGAGGTTGGCCGACGCGGCGACCTCCGCGACGCGCTTGTCGAGCGCGGCGGTGCCGGCCGTGACGATGTCGCCTTCCGCCTTGACCTCGCCGAACGCGCGCGGCGCCAGCCGGATCACGACACCGGGGACGCCACCATCACGCACGATCAGGTTGGAGCCGACGCCGATGACATAGAGCGGGATATCCGTTGGGAGGTGCTTCAGGAAATAGGCGAGGTCGTCGGCATCCGCCGGCGTGAACAGCACCTGCGCCGGTCCGCCGACACGAAACCAGGTCAGCGGCGCGAGACTCTCATTGGCGAGCAGCCGCCCACGCAGCTCCGGCATGGCCGTTTTGAGATCGGGGGTGATGTCGGGAAAGGTCATGCGGCGGCCTGCCTCGTTTGGGCCGACGTCGTTGCGACGTAGCACGCTCCGTTCCCTCCCCCCTTGTGGGGGAGGGCTAGGGAGGGGGGTACCACGCACTCCGGAGTCTGCGGCTCACCCCCCTCCCTGCCCCTCCCCCACAAGGGGGGAGGGAACGGAGAGGCTACGTCGAGTGGCCTGACTTTCTCGGTGAACGGCTGGTTCAACACCGCCCTCACCCCAGTGCCTTCAACTCGCCGGGCAGCGCGTAGGCCCATTGCGTGATGTTGCCGGCGCCGAGGCACACGACGAGGTCACCGGGCTTGGCGAGGTCCTTGACGATAGGAGCGAGATCGGCGGCCTTCGGCAGCGGCACCACGTCGCGATGGCCGTGGGCGCGCAGGCCCAGAACGAAGTGGTCGCGATCGATGCCCTCGATCGGCGCCTCGCCGGCCGGATAGACGTCGGCCACGACGACCGCATCGGCGTCGTTGAAGCAGGTGCAGAACTCTTCGAACAGCGATTGCAGCCGGGTGTAGCGATGCGGCTGCACCACGGCGACGACCTTGCCGTTGGTCGATTCGCGCGCCGCCTTCAGCACGGCGGCGATCTCGACGGGGTGATGCCCGTAGTCGTCGATCACGGTGACGCCGTTCCACTCGCCGGTGCGGGTGAAGCGGCGCTTGACGCCGCCGAAGCCGGCAATCGCCTTGCGGATGGCCTCGTCGGACAAACCGAGCTCGCGCGCGACCGCAATGGCCGCCGTTGCGTTCGAGGCATTGTGCCGGCCTGGCATCGGCAGCGCGATGTCGGCAATCTCGTGCGTCTCACCGCTCTTGCGGTCGCGGAACACGACCTTGAACGACGAGCCGCCGCCCATCGGCGCGAGGTCGACGAGCCGGACATCGGCCTGCGGGTTCACGCCATAGGTGATGATGCGGCGGTCCTCGATCTTGCCGACCAGCGCCTGCACCACCGGATGATCGATGCACATCACCGCGAAGCCGTAGAACGGCACGTTCTCGACGAAGGCGCGGAACGCGTCCTGCACGGCCTCGAAGGTCTTGAAGTGATCGAGATGCTCGGGATCGACATTGGTGACGATGGCGACATCCGCCGGCAGCTTCAGGAAGGTGCCATCGCTCTCGTCGGCCTCGACCACCATCCATTCGCCGGCGCCGAGCCGCGCATTGGTGCCGTAGGCATTGATGATGCCGCCATTGATGACGGTCGGATCGAGGCCGCCGGCATCGAGCAGCGCCGCGACCATCGATGTCGTCGTGGTCTTGCCATGGGTGCCGGCGATCGCGACGCAGCTCTTCAGCCGCATCAGCTCGGCCAGCATCTCGGCACGGCGCACGACCGGGATGCGCTGGGCGCGCGCGGCCATCAGCTCCGGATTGTCGCGCTTGATCGCGGTCGAGACCACCACGACGTCGGCGCCCGCGACATTCTCGGCCTTGTGCCCGACGCTGACGGTGATGCCCTTCTCGCGCAGCCGCGCGACATTGGCGTTGTCGGAGGCGTCGGAGCCCTGCACCGTGTAGCCGAGATTGCACAGCACCTCGGCGATGCCGCTCATGCCGATGCCGCCGATCCCGACGAAGTGGATGGGTCCGATCTCGCGCGGCAGTCTCATGGGGCGTCTCGTCTCAAGGGTTCCGGGCGTCCCCACCGGAGGGAGCGGCCGCGAATCATCAGCCCTTCTTGCAAGACATGGCCGACCTGGACAAGTCCGCCCGGGCAGTAAGAAGTGCCAAATTCGCAGGCGTTCGCCCGGTTTTAGCCGATTTTGGCAGCCCGGCCGGCGGCGATCGGCCAGGAGTTCCCGCTCGGTCCCTCCCTTCACGAATTATTAAGCGCGATCACATGCCGCCCCCTCCCAACGGGATACCTGCAATTTTTGCGCGCTCACTGCGTCAGTTCGCGTGGCATGAGTAGCCGTGCGGCCGGCGTGCCGGGCACGCATATTTCAATCTTTGATGGAGAACCCTCGCCGATGTGCTCGCAGTGTGAAACGCACCCTCCCGTATTGTCCCGCCGCCGGCTGCTCGGCGGCGGCGCAGTGCTGGCTGCCGCGGCGGTCGGCGCACTTCCGGCGTTTGCCAAGGAAGCCAAGCAGGCGAACGACAGCGCAATGCCGCCCAACGCCATCTCTCCGGATAACGCGATGAAACGCATCGTCGATGGCAATGCGCGCTACGTCGCCGGTAATCTCGACAACAAGGATTTTTCGGCCGGCCGGGCGGCGCGCGCCGCGGCCCAATACCCGATCGCCGCGATCGTGAGCTGCGCAGATTCCCGGGTCGCGCCCGAGCTGGTGTTCGATCAGGCGCCCGGTGAGCTGTTCGTGGTCCGCGTCGCCGGCAATTTCGTCAATGACGACGGCCTCGCCAGCCTCGAATACGGCGTCAAGTTCCTCGGCACGCCTCTCGTGCTGGTGCTCGGTCACAGCGGCTGCGGCGCCATCGATGCGACGATCAAGGTGCTCAAGGACGGCACCAAACTGCCAGGCCACCTGCCCGCATTGATCAATGCGCTCAAACCCGGCGTCGAGGCAGCGATCGCGAAGAAGCCGCAGGATCTGCTGGCCGAAGCCACCGCGGAGAACGTCCGCAACAATGTCCGGCGCCTCTCGACTGCCAAGCCGATCGTCGGCCGCATGGTCGCCGAGGGCAAGGTGAAGATCGTGGGCGGCATCTATGACATCGGCACCGGCCGGGTCACGATGATCTGACGCCCTCAAGCCGGCCGCAGCACGCGATCCGCACGTGCGGCTGCGGCCGCGAGCCAGCACACCTGGTGGCAGAACCAGGCTTCCACGGAAGCCACGAAACCCGGCGTCAGCGTCAGATGCCGGCGCCCGTCGCCGAAGCGCAGCAGACCACGGCCCTCCATGGTCGCCAGCAGATTGCGGATATGGGAGCGCGAGACGCCGAGCGAGGTCGCAAGCTCCGCCGTCGAAATCGCGATGGCCTCGCGCCCAACCGCGGACCGGGCGACGAGCGTCAGGGCCAGATGGATGCCGCTGTCGTGCTCGTCGGTCCAGGCGAGATCGGGAAAGCCCGTCAGCGGCCGGTTGTCGCGGCAGAGCCAGCCCGCACATTGCCGGATCGTCTCCGCAAATAACGCGGCGTCGTCCTGCAGACGAAGGCTCAGTCCATCGGACTGCGTCAACCGCGCGTGGCAATCCAGGTGCATGGCAAGCCAGCCTCGCAGTCCCTCGAGGATGACGGGGCCAGGCACCAGATAGCGGATACGAGCGTCCTCGGGATCTCGCTCGACGGTCACCAGCGACAGACCGCGCAACACCGCGACGAACGCCGCCGTCTGCCGCGGACCCGGCAGCCGCATCTGCAGACGCGTCAGTGTCGGCCGCTCGACCGGCTTGCGCGCCGACATATGCATCATCACGATATGCGCAGCGATTTCCGTCGGAGCGCGCTGACCGAACAGCTTGATCATCAGGCGCTGGCCGCGCAGCGGCGCAATCAGCCGGTCGCAGAATTCCACGAGCACAGGCACGAAGGACGGATGCCGCCGCAAGCGCATCGGACGATCGTCGGGCAGGATGCCGCCATCGTCGGAGCTCCGGTTCATCTTGGGATCACCGTGCGCTCGCGCGACTAGAGCGCCGCCGTCCTGATCACGAGATCGGCCAGACGTTCCGCGGCATCGAGCCGGCCGGCCGCGCGCGCGGCCTGCGCCATGGCGGCGAGGCGCGCGGGCTCGGCGGCGAGCGCCGAGATCTCGGAGGCCAGCCTGTCGGAGGTGAATTCGGTCTGCACGATCCGGATCGCGGCGCTCGCGTCCGACAGCACGCCGGCATTGGCGAACTGGTCCTGGTCGATGGCGCCGGGCAGCGGCACCAGGATCGAGGGCCGGCCGATCGCGGCGAGCTCGGCCACGGTACCGGCGCCTGAGCGCGAGATCACGAGATGATTGGCGGCGAGCCGCGCCGGCAGGTCGGTGAAGAACGGCTGCAGCTCGGCGTTGATCTTCAGCCGGTCGTAGACCGCGCGCACCCGCGCCATGTCCTCCTGGCGCACCTGCTGGGTCAGCATCAGCCGGCCCCAGAGCGCCGGCTCCAGCCGCTCGATCGCGCCGGGCACGATGTCGCTCATGATGCGCGCGCCCTGGCTGCCGCCGATCACGAGCAGCCGCAGCGGCCCGGCGGTCTCCGGCGGGACATAGGGCACGCCCGCGGCTTCGAGGATGGCAGGTCGCATCGGGGTGCCGACCGTGGTCGTCTTGGCCGACAGCGCGGGATCGCGGTCGAGCACACCCGGCAACGAGGTCGCGATCGCCTTCACATGCGCGGACAGGAAGCGGTTGGCGCGGCCGAGCACGGCATTGGCGTCGTGGATCAGGCTGGGCACGCCGGCGAGGCGTGCCGCCAGCAGCGGCGGCACGGTCGGATAGCCGCCGAAGCCGATCACGGCCGCGGGCTTGAGCCGCCGCATCAGGTTGAAGGCCGCGATGGTGCCGGTGCCGAGCAGCAGCGCGGTCCGCGCGAGTGCGACCGGCGAGCGGCTGCGCACCGTCTCGCTCGGCACCACGTCGATCATGTCCTTGGTGAACAGGCCACTGTAGCGCAGCGCGCGCGCATCGGTGACGAGACGGACGCGATAGCCGCGCCTGATCAGCTCGACGCCGAGCGCTTCAGCAGGAAACAGATGGCCGCCGGTGCCGCCGGCCGCGAGCAGAATGAGAGGCGCGGTTGAGGTCATGCGGGCTTGTTTACAGGCAATGTGTCGTCATTGCGAGCAAGGCGACCTCAAGCGTAATTGCGCACCGCGCCGGCTGCGTCGCCTGCCTCGACCTCCATCCGCGGCCGCTGCCGGGTCAGCGCCAGCATCATGCCGACGCCATAGGCGAGCGACACGATCGAGGAACCGCCGTAGGAGATGAAGGGCAAGGTCATGCCCTTGGCCGGGATCAGCTGCAGGTTGACGGAGATGTTGATGGCCGCCTGGATGCCGAACAGGATCGCGAGGCCCGACGCTGCGAAGCGCGCGAAGCTGTCCTCGGTCGCATAGGCGCGCGACAGCGTGCGGATCACGATGAACGCAAACAGCGCGACCAGCGCCAGGCACAGGATGATGCCGAACTCCTCGGCGGCGACCGCGAACACGAAATCGGTGTGACTGTCCGGCAGGCTGCGCTTGGCGATGCCCTCGCCCGGCCCAAGGCCGAACCAGCCGCCATTCGAGAACGCCTCCATCGCGGTGTCGACCTGGAAGGTGTCGCCCGAGGCCGGGTTCATGAAGCGCTTGATGCGGCCGGCGACGTGCGGGACCAGGAGATAGGCCCCGAACAGGCCGGCGGCGGCGGCGCCCGCGAGACCCGCGACCCAGATCATGCGCATGCCGGCGATGAAGAACAGCGAGCCCCAGACCATCAGGATCAGCATGGTCTGTCCGAAATCCGGCTCCATCACCAACAGCGACACCAGCATCAGCAGCAGCACCAGCGCCATGGTGGTCGCCGGCATGTCGGGTCGCCGCGCGGATTCCGAGAACAACCAGGCGGAAACGACGACGAAGGCCGGCTTCGCCGCCTCGGACGCCTGGATGTTGACGCCGATCAGCGTGATCCAGCGCCGCGAGCCCTTCACCTCCGGGCCGATCGCGAGCGTCAGCACGATCAGCACGATGGCGATCGTGAACACCACCAGCGCGCTGCGCCGAATCTGGCGCGGCGACAGGAAGGAGACGCCGATCAGAACGATGAAGGACGGCAGCAGGAACAGGACGTGGCGATTGAAGAAGTGGAACGGATCGAGCCCGATCCGGGTCGCCACCGGCGGGCTGGCCGCGAGCGACAGGATCACCCCGCACAGCATCAGCGCGAGGATGGAGCCGAGCAGCGGCTTGTCGACCGTCCACCACCAGTCGGACAGCGGATTGCGTTCTTCACGGGAGAGCATCGGGCGTCCACCTGAGCCGAGACATCGGCCCATTGGCGCTCAGGATGGTTATCGAAGGGTTAAGGGCCTCTCAACTGTCGTCCCGGACAAGCCGTGGCGCGCGCCAGCGCGTCGCGGCGCCGATCCGGGACCCATACGCCGTAGCCGTCGTGATGGGCAAAGAGCCAATGGCCGGCGTGCCTCAAGCTGCTCCCTGCGGGTATGGGTCCCGGCGTTCGCCGGGACGACAGCGGTGTTTGCGGCCTAGACAACCCGCTCCACACCCGGCAGCGCCTGCACCAGGTCGCGGAAATGCGTGCCGCGGATTTCGAAGTTGCGGAACTGATCGAAGGAAGCGCAGGCCGGCGACAGCAGCACGACGGCATCCTTTAATCCCGAGGCCTCCGCATCGGCGGCAGCCTGCGCGACCGCGACCTCCAGCGTGCCGGACATCTCGTGCGGCACCTTGTCGCCAAGCGTTCCGGCGAACTCGGAAGCCGCCTCGCCGATCAGATAGGCCTTGCGAATGCGCGGGAAGAAGCCGGCGAGGCTGGTGATGCCGCCCGCCTTGGGCTTGCCCCCGGCGATCCAGAAGATGTCGGCAAAGGACGACAGCGCATGCGCGGTCGCATCTGCGTTGGTGCCCTTGGAGTCGTTCACGAACAGCACGTTGCCGCGGCGGCCGACCTGCTCCATGCGGTGCGCCAGACCTGGGAAGCTGCGCAGCCCCTGCTGCAGCACATCCTCCCTGACCCCGATCGCGAGCGCGGCAGCGGCGGCGCAGGCGGCGTTCTGGGCGTTGTGTTGACCGCGCAGCGAGCCGATGCCACCGAGACGTGCGACCTCGCTGCGCGCGCCCCCCGCGCTGCGCTCGATCGTCTCGTGCTCGACGTACAGCCCATCCGCCAGCGGGTTCTTCACCGAGATGCGCACGACGCGCTTGCCGCCCCGGTCGAGCCGATCGGCGATCGCCCGCGAAAAACCGTCGTCGACACCGACGATCGCAGTGCCTTTGGACTGGACACCCGCCACCAGCCGCTCCTTCACCGCCGCATAGTTCTCGATCGTGCCGTGGCGGTCGATATGGTCCTCGCTGACATTGAGCAGGATGCCGACGCCCGGATCGAGCGACGGCGTCAGGTCGATCTGGTAGGACGACATCTCGATCACGTGGACGCGGCCCATGCGCGGCGGCTCCAGCGACAGGATCGCGGTGCCGATATTGCCGCCCATCTGGGTATCGTAGCCGGCGACGCGCATCAGATGCGCGATCAGCGCCGTCGTGGTCGACTTGCCATTGGTACCGGTGATCGCGACGAATGGCGCATCCGGCGCGTGCCGCCTGCGCTCGCGGCAGAACAGCTCGATGTCGCCGATCACCTCGACCCCGGCCTCGCGCGCCTTCAACACGCTCCAATGCGGGACCGGATGGGTCAGCGGCACGCCGGGCGCCAGCACCAGCGCGGCGAAGTTCGCCCAGGAGACGGTGCGCAGATCGGCGGTGATGAAGCCTGCCTTCGCCGCTTCCGTCATCCGATCGGCGCCGTCGTCGGCCGCGATCACCTCGGCCCCGCCGGCCCGCAGAGCATGACACGAGGCCAGCCCCGAGCCGCCGAGCCCGAACACGGCGACGGTCTTGCCGGCAAATGAGGTAACGGGGATCATGTCAGCGCAGCTTCAAGGTCGAGAGACCGACCAGGGCCAGCATCACCGAGATGATCCAGAACCGGATCACGATCTGCGGCTCGGTCCAGCCGAGCTGCTCGAAATGATGGTGGATCGGCGCCATCTTGAAGATGCGCTTGCCGGTCAGCTTGAACGAGGCCACCTGCACGATCACCGACACGGCCTCCAGCACGAACAGGCCGCCGATGACCGCCAGCACGATCTCGTGCTTCACCGCGACCGCGATCGATCCGAGCATGCCGCCGAGGGCCAGCGAGCCGGTGTCACCCATGAAGATCGACGCCGGCGGGGCGTTGAACCAGAGGAAGCCGAGGCCCGCGCCGAGCACCGCGCCGCACAGCACGGCAAGCTCGCCAGTGCCCGCGACATAATGGATCTGCAGGTAATCGGAAAACACCGCGTTGCCGGCGAGATAGGCGATCAGACCGAAGCTGGCGGAGGCGATCATCACCGGGACGATGGCCAGGCCGTCGAGTCCATCGGTCAGGTTGACGGCATTGCCGGCGCCGACGATGACGAACGCGCCGAAGATGACGTAGAGCCAGCCGAACTTGATGACGAGTTCCTTGAAGAACGGAATGGCAAGCCCGGTCGCGGACGGATCGCGCCCGAGCCGCACCAGCGCATAACAGGCGACCAGCGCGATCGCAGCCTCGATCAGCAGACGCAGTCTGCCGGCAAAGCCGGAATGCGACTGTTTGGTCACCTTCAGATAGTCGTCATAGAAGCCGACGAAGCCGAAGCCGAGCGTCACCGCGAGCACGATCCAGACGTAGGGGTTGAGCGGATTGGCCCACAGCACGGTGGAGACGACGAGGCCCGACAGGATCATCAGGCCGCCCATCGTGGGCGTGCCCTTCTTGCTGATGATGTGCGATTGCGGGCCGTCGGTGCGGATCGGCTGGCCCTTGCCCTGGCGCAGGCGCAGATGATCGATGATCCACGGCCCGAACAGGAACACGAACAGCGCCCCGGTGACGACCGCGCCGCCCGTACGGAACGTGATGTAGCGGAACACGTTCAGCAATCCGCGAAACACGGACAGGCTCGGAAACGTATTCGTCAGCTCGATCAACCAGTAGAACATCCAACCCGCCTATGCCGCCTCACCGAGACCGCGAACACGGATTCGCTCGCGAATCCGGTCCAGCCTCTTTTAACCATGATCGGGGCCGGGTGCGAATCATAGGCCGGCGGAAAGACCCGTCCGGCACGATCGCTTCGACCGCCAGTGGAAAATATCGTTCTGCCGCGCCGCGATATCGCCCGATTTTCAAGCGGGCCGCTGCAGCGCCGCGGCGAGCTTCGACACGAACTTGTTGACCCAGAAGATCTTCTTGCTGCCCTTGATGACGACGACGTCGCCCGGCGCCAGCAGCGCCGCGACCCGGCCGGGATCCAGCGTCACCGGATCCTCGTGCCAGCCGAGCCGCTTTGCGTGCGGCAGGCTGTCGAACAGGTGACGCATCAGCGGACCGACGCAATAGACGCCATCGACCCCGGCGAGATGAGCCACCATCCCCTGATGATAGGCCGGCGCCTCGGCGCCGAGCTCGAGCATGTCGCCAATCACGGCGATGCGCCGCCCCCGCACCGGTCGCGCCTGCAGACTGTCGAGCGCTGCCGCCATGCTGGCCGGATTGCCGTTGAAGCTGTCGTCGATGAGAACGATGTCGCCGACGGTCTGCTCGACGCCACGGCCCGTCATGATGCCGACATGGCCGAGCGTCGGCGCGAGCAGCGCCGGATCGAGCCCGGCCGCTGCGATCGAGGCCAGCGCCGCCAGCGCATTGTGCAGGCGATGCGGCGCACCGGGCGTCAGCGCGAATGCGACGCGACGACCGGCGACATCGGCGATCACATCCCAGGCTTCGCCGCGCGAGTTGTGCAAGAGCTCGCGCACCTCCGCATCGCCGCCGAAGCGGATCACCTTGCCCGTCCATTCCGGCGCCGCGAGATCTGAGGGAAGCACGAGGACGCCATCGGCTGGCAGACCGCGCGCGATCGAGACCTTCTCTTTCCTGATCGCTTCCAGGCTGCCGAGCTTCTCCAGATGCACCGGCTGGACGTTGACGACCAGCGCCACCGTCGGCTGCGACAGCTCCGTCAACCGCGCGATCTCGCCTGTCTGGTTCATGCCCATCTCGACGACCCAGACCGAAGCGGAGGGATCGGCGTTGCACAGCGTCAGCGGCACGCCCCAGAAATTGTTGAAGCTGGACGGACTCGCGGACGCGCCGGGATAGGCGGCGATGAATTCCTTGGTCGAGGTCTTGCCGGCGCTGCCGGTCAACCCGATCACCGGGCCGTGGAAGCGCGCCCGCGCGGCGCGCGCCAGCGCCCACAGCCCATCGATCAGCGTGTCCGGCACCACGAGCTGCGGCACGGTGACGCCATCGATCCTGTGCGGCACGATCATCGCCACCGCGCCAGCCGCTTCGGCGTTCGCCGCAAACTCCCAGCCATCGCGGCTGGAGGCAAAGCTCGACACGAAGCCGCCACTCGGCGTGCCGCTCAGCGCCACGAACAGGCTGCCGGGCTTCACCGCGCGGCTGTCCTGCGTGACGAAGTCGATTCGAGTCTCCGGATAGTCGCCGGTGAGGCCGAGCGCGCGCGCCGCCTCTGCCACGGTCCACAGCGCCTTCGTCATGATGTCCTCGATGCCAACGCGTCCGCGACCGCTTCATGATCGCTGAAATGCAGAATATTGCTGCCGATGATCTGTCCGGTCTCATGGCCCTTGCCGGCGATCACGAGCGCATCGCCGAGCTGCAGCTCGCCGATGGCGACCCGGATCGCCTCCGCCCGGTCGCCGATCTCGCGCGCCCCGGGTACGGCCGCCAGGATCGCGGCGCGGATCGCAGCCGGATCCTCGCTGCGCGGATTGTCATCGGTGATGATGACGCTGTCGGCCTCTTCGGCGGCGATCGCGCCCATCAAGGGACGCTTGCCGGTGTCACGGTCGCCGCCGGCGCCGAACACGACGACGAGTTTTCGGGCGGCATAGGGCCGCAGTGCATGCAGCGCCTTGGCGAGCGCGTCCGGCTTGTGCGCGTAGTCGATGAAGATGGGCGCACCATTGTGCTCGCCGACCAGCTCAAGCCGGCCCTTGGCGCCCTCGAGCTGCTCGAGCGCTTCGAACACGGCCTGCGGATCGCTGCCGGTGCCGATCGCAAGGCCCGCTGCGACCAGCGCATTCTCGATCTGAAACGCGCCGACCAGCGGCAGCCGGACCGCATGCATGCGGCCGCAATGCTGGATCTGGAGCTGCTGCGCAAAGCCGTCGATTGCAGCGGCCACGAGACGGATGCCCTCGCCCGCGCCATCGCCATGGGTCCCCACCGTCATCAGGCGAAGACCGCGCGTCTGCGCCGCAGCGATGACCTCCGGCGAGCACTCATGATCGGCCGAGATCACCGCAGGCCCGCCCGGCGGAACGAGATCGCGGAACAGCCTGAGCTTGGCGTTGAGGTAGTGCGTGATATCCGGATGATAGTCCATGTGGTCGCGCGACAGGTTCGTGAACCCGCCGGCCGAGACCCTGACACCGTCGAGCCTGAACTGATCGAGCCCGTGCGACGAGGCCTCGAACGCCAGATGGGTGACGCCGTCCTGCGTGATCTCGTCGATCTGCCGATGCAGCGCGATCGGATCGGGCGTCGTCAGCGAGCCGTAGACGGTGCGCTTGTCCGACACCAGCCCGACGGTCCCGATGCTGGCCGAGCTGTGGCCGAGCTTCTGCCAGATCTGCCGCGTGAAGGCGGCGACCGACGTCTTGCCGCTGGTGCCGGTGACGGCGGCAATCGTTGCCGGCTGGCGCGGATAGAACCGCGACGCAGCCAGCGCGAGCGCCCGCCGCGGGTTCGGCAGCGCGATGAATGGAACGGCCAGCCCTGCTCCAGATCCCGCCGCGCCGGCCACGGCGACCGCGCCGGCCGCGATCGCCGCCGCAATGAAGCGGGAACCATCGGTCTTGGTGCCGGAAAGTGCAAAAAACAGGTCGCCGGGCCGCACGGCGCGGCTGTCGACGGCGAGGCCGGATATCTCGACTGCGGCGATGGGAGCCTCGAGCGTCGCCTGATCGCCCAGGAGGTCGTGAAGTTTCATCCTGGTTCCGTGCCAGTCCTGGCCCCGCCCGGGGATGGCGGCAGCTCCAAAGCCTGCGATTCGACGACGGCTTACTGTGTCAGCCGCGATGCCGCAAGAATTTGGCGGTCGGACGGCGGCAGGTCGAACCGGGGCTCGATTCCCAGCAGCGGCCCGATCCGGGAGATCACGTTGCCGGCGGTCGGCACCGCGTTCCAGCCCGAGGTGATGAAGCCATAGGTTTCCTTCAACGGCTGCGGCTCGTCCAGCATGATCAGCAGCTGGTATTTTGGCTTGTCCGCCGGGATCACTGCGGTGAAGAGGGTCAGCACCTTCTTCTTGGCGTAGCGGCCGTTGATCACCTTCTCGGCGGTGCCGGTCTTGCCGCCGATGTAGTAGCCCTTCACGTCAGCCTTGCGCGCGGTGCCGATCTCGGCGTTCAGACGCATCAGATAGCGCATCTTTTCGGAGGTCTCCGGCTTGATCACGCGCTTGGCGACCTGCATCGCCTCCGCCTCGGTGCGCTTCATGAAGGTCGGCGGGATCAGATAGCCGCCATTGACCAGCGCGCTGACGCCCATCACGCCCTGCAGCGGCGCCACCGCCATGCCGTGACCAAACGCGATCGTGATCGTGTTCAATTCGCTCCAGCGCTTGGGCAGGATCGGCGAGGCACTCTCCGGCAACTCGGTGCGCAACCGGTCGAACTGGCCCATCTTGCGCAGGAATGCCTTGTGGCCCTCGACGCCCTGAGTCAAAGCGATCCTGGCGGCGCCGACGTTGGAGGAGAAGGTGAACACCTCCTTCATGGTAAGGAAGCGGCCCTTCGGCTCGTCGTCGTGAATGGCGAACTTGCCGTAGTGCAGCGGCCCGCGTGCATCCCACAGCGAGTTGAGATCATACTTGCCGGTGTCGAGCGCCATCGCGAGGGTGAACGCCTTGAAGGTCGAGCCCATCTCGTACACGCCCGTGGTCAGGCGGTTGATCCGGTCTGGATCGTGCGCTTCCTTCGGGTTGTTGGGATCGAAATCCGGCAGCGACACCATGGCGATGATCTCGCCGGTCCTGACATTGACGACGAGACCGGAGGCCGCCTTGGTCTTGAACTTCTCCTTGGCCTTGAGCAGTTCGTCGCGCAGCGCATGCTCGACGCGTAGGTCGACCGACAGTTCAACCGGCCGCTGCAGTCGGTCGGTGGCGAAGCCGGCGCGATGCAGGTCGGCGAGGCCCTGATTGTCGAGCCACTTCTCCATGCCGGCGATGCCCTGGTTGTCGATGTTCACCAGGCCGATCAGATGCGCCACCTCGTTGCCGGTCGGATAGACACGCTTGTTCTCGCGCAGGAAGCCGATGCCCGGCAGGCCGAGGCGATGAATGTCCTGCTGCTGCTTCGGCGTCATCTCGCGCTTCAACCAGACGAAGCCCTTGCGCGACATCAGTCGGTCGCGGACCTCGCCCGTATCGAGATCCGGCAAGGTCGCCGTCAGTAGCTCGATCGCCTCGTCCTTGTCGATGAGGCGACGCGGCTCGGCGAACAGGCTCGGCGTCTTCACGTCGGTGGCGAGAACGGCGCCGTTGCGGTCGACGATATCGGGGCGCGCGGTGGCGATGGCGTCCTGCTGCGCGGCGCGCCGCGCGCTCGGACCATCCGAGCCGATCGCGAACATCACGAGGCGGCCGCCGATCACCGCGTAGACGGCGGCAAAGGCAATGATCGCGAGGCCGACGCGCGCGCGCGCCTTGGCAGTCCGATCGACATCGCGCCCATACAGCAGCGTGCGCACCAGACGTTGCCGCCAGGGTTCCTGCGGCTTGACGTCGGGCCGAAGCTGATCGGTCATTGCTGATCCTCCGGGCGACGCACTGACCCGGTCACGGGGGGCTCTTCGTTGATCGCGTCGATCGCATCGATCATCGATCCGATCGGATCCGGATTGTCCGGTCGCGCAAATCGCGGGGGCCGCTCCGGCAGATTCTTCAGGCTGTCGTATTGCGTGGCGTTGAGCGGCTTCAGCGGCAGATGCCGCTCGACCAGCCCTTGCAGCCGCAGCGGCGCGTCGAGCTTGGCCCATTCCGCGCGCAACACTGCGATGGCCTCGCGCTGCTCGCGGATCTCGGCGCGCAATTGCAGCACGCGCTCGACCCGTGCCGTGGAGTCCATCTTGATGCGATAGACATAGGCCGCCGCGAAGATCAGCGAGCAGATCACGACGAGGTGCAGGAGGCGCATCGGTCAGCCTCCTCGCAGGACATCGGCCAGGCGCGGCCAGGGCGAAGAAGATGCCGAAGCGTGCGCCGGCGCGGCCGTACGCTCGGCACCGCGCAGCTTGGCGGACCGCGCCCGCGGATTGGCGTCGGTCTCGGCCTCCGCGGCCACGACCGGCTTGCGGTTGAGCAGTTGGAAGCTCGGTGCCTCCTGCGCGATCTCGGGCAAATGGCGCGAGCCGCCGCCGGTTCTGCTGCGCTCGGCGAGGAACGTCTTGACGATGCGGTCCTCGAGCGAATGGAACGAGACGACCGCCAGCCGGCCGCCCGGTGCCAACACGCGCTCCGCGGCCGACAGCGCCTGTTCGAGCTCGTCCAGCTCCTCGTTGACGAGAATGCGCAACGCCTGGAACGTGCGCGTCGCCGGATGGATGTCGCCAGGCTTGGATCTCACCACGCGCGCGACGATGTCGGCAAGCTGCCGCGTCGTCGTGACCGGCTGTTCCTTGCGCGCGGCCACGATGGCCCGCGCCACGGCGCGCGAGTGCCGCTCTTCGCCAAAGATATAGATGACGTCGGCCAGAGCGCGCTCGGCAGCGTGGGCGACGACATCGGCGGCCGTCGGTCCCGTGCCGCCCATCCGCATGTCGAGCGGGCCGTCGAACCTGAACGAGAAGCCGCGCGCGGCGGAGTCGAGCTGCATCGAGGAGACGCCGACATCCATCACGACGCCGTCGACATGCGTGAGGCCTTGCGATGCACAGATGTCGGCCAATGCCGAGAAGCGGTTCTCGACCAGTTTCAGGCGATCGCCCGCTTCGGCGAGGAGACCAGCGCCGCCGGCGATTGCAGTGCTGTCGCGATCGATCCCTATGACCCGTGTTCCCGCCGTCGCCAGGATCAGGCGCGTATAGCCGCCGGCGCCAAAGGTCGCATCGACGTAGGTTCCGCCGTCGCGCGGCGCCAGCATCTCGACCGCTTCGGGGCCGAGCACCGGGACGTGTCGCTGGTCAGCCGTACTCACGCGGCCGCTCCGCGAGCGCGCCGTTGCTTCAGACTGATTTTGGTCGGCAGCGAGCCCATCGCGCCTTCGATCCTCGCGCCCCGTCAACTCGCCAAGCCATCTCTCGGGACGCTCCGTCATCCGTGGAGCCGTCACGACATCAGCAGCACGATCCGGCCATGTCGAGACCCTCGATCCGACAGCGATCGCACGGCGCCGGAGCGCCCCGGAACCGGTTTCGATCGTAATCTGCCGTGCAGGACCTTGCATCGTGGCGGCTTGCCGTCCCGAAAGCCGGCTTGGCTCTTCACCACTCAGTAACGGCGTTTAGCGTTAACAAACCGTTGACGGTCTGTGGCGGATGTTAGGCACTTGGAGTGCGAAGCAGAGCCGGCGCTCCGGTCGGCGGACGTGCCGTCGCGATACAACGGTCGGCTCAATATCGAGGGCTCGCATGCGATTTCGATTGCGGCTGGGACATGTAAAAGAGTAGTGCCTGCCCATATCCGGTTTGAGCCATCGCCGCCGCCGTCCGCTTCGAGTCGTTCATGCCCAATCCCTCCGACAAGCCGGAATCGAAGCGTTCTCGTGCGCTGCCGATCCCCAAAGGCGTTGCCGACCTGCCGGTCTTTACGCCGGACTCGTCGGTCGCCTCCGACGTCATCCCGTCGGCCAATTTCGGCGAGCGCAAGGGCGGGCGCCAGCCGGACATGATCATTCTGCACTACACCGGCATGCCGGATGTCGAAGGGGCGATCACCAAGCTGTGTACCGCCGGCAGCGAGGTCTCCGCGCATTACGTCGTGCTCGAGGACGGACGCATCGTCCAGTGCGTGCCGGAGGCCTTGCGCGCATGGCACGCGGGTCTCTCGTCATGGGGCGGCGAGGAGGACATCAATTCCTGCTCGATCGGCGTCGAGATCGTCAATCGCGGCCACGATTGGGGCTATCCGGATTTCCCACCGCGGCAGATCGCGGCGGTGATCGCGCTGTGCCGGGGCATCATGCTCCGCCGCAACGTCCCGGCGCATCGCGTGCTCGGGCATTCCGACGTCGCGCCCGCGCGCAAGAAGGATCCGGGCGAGAAATTTCCGTGGCATTCGCTGGCGAATTCCGGCGTCGGCCATTGGGTGCAGCCGGCGGCGATCACCAAGGGCGAGACGCTGAAGCTCGGCAGCATCGGCGACGACGTCAAGGGCCTGCAGAAGGCGCTCGCCAAATACGGCTATGGCGTGCCGATCACCGGCAAATTCGACGGCATCACCATGGATGTGGTCACGGCGTTCCAGCGACACTTCCGCCCCGAAAAGATCGACGGCATCGCCGACCGCTCGACCTTGTGGACGCTGCATGCGCTGCTGACGAGCCTTCCGGCCGAGGATCAGGCGCCGCGCGCCTGACGCGTCAGGCCTCCGCGTCGAGTTCCCCGAGCCGGCGTGCATAGAGACGCCTGAGCGGCGCGAGCTGCGTCGCTGCGCTCGCCTCGCGATAGGCCGCGCTTGCCTCGTCGCGCCGGCCGAGCCGCCGCAGGAGGTCCGCCCGCACTGCCGGCAGCAGATCGTACTGCTTCAATCCGCCACGGGCGGCCAGCGCATCGACCAGCGCCAGCGCCCGCGCCGGGCCGTCGACCATCGAGACAGCGGCTGCATGATTGAGCTCGATCACCGGCGATGGTGCGATCCGCAGCAGAACCTCGTAGAGGCCCACGATCTGCCGCCAGTCCGTTTCAGCGTAACTGGACGCCTGGGCATGAAGCGCGGCGATCGCCGCCTGGACCGTGTAGGACTGCGGCAGCCCCTTCATGCCCAGCGCCTGTTCGACCAGCCCCAGCCCTTCGGCGATCTGCTCGCGATTCCACAGCGAGCGGTCCTGCTCCTCCAGCAGGACGATGTCGCCCGCCGCATCGGTTCGGCCGGCGCGCCGCGCATCGTGCAGCAGCATCAACGCGAGCAGGCCCTTGATGTCGCGCGCCTCCGGCATCAAGCCAAGCAGCAGCCGACCCAGCCGGATCGCCTCGCGCGCGAGATCCTCGCGAATCAGCTCCGTGCCGGAGGTCGCGAGATAGCCCTCGGTGAACACCAGATAGATCACGGTCAGGACGCCGCGCAGCCGCTCCTCGAGCGCCTCGCGTCCCGGAACCTCGTAGGGAATGCCGGCAAGGCGGATCTTCTGCTTGGCGCGGACCAGGCGCTGCGCCATCGCCTCCTCGCCGGTGACAAAAGCGCGGGCGACCTCGGCGGTGGTGAGGCCGCAGACCGTGCGCAGCGTCAGCGCGACCTGGACCTCCGGCGCGAACGACGGATGGCAGCAGATGAAGATCAGCCGCAGCATGTCGTCGTCGAGATCGGCCGGCGCGTCGGCGTCGTCGTTGGCGGCATCACGCTCGATCGCATGAACGATCTCCGCCTCCTTGTCGCGAAAATTGCTCCGCCGCCGGATGCGGTCGATGGCCTTGTTGCGGGCGACATTGACCAGCCACGCCCGCGGGTTGGCGGGAGCGTCGGACCCCCGCCATTTGAGCAGCGCCGCAGCGAACGCATCCTGCAGCACGTCCTCGGCCAGATCGAAGTCACCGACGAGCCGGATCAAGGTCGCGAGTGCGCGGCCGGCCTCATCGCGGAACACCTTGTCGATCGCATCGGGCGTCATCGGTGACCTTCTCGGCAGCGAGCCGCACCGGTCTCAATGATTGTATTGCCAGACCGGCCGCACCTCGATCGAGCCGAGCCGGGCGCCGGGAATCCGCGCGGCAATCCCGATCGCCTCGTCGAGATTCTTGGCCTCGATCATGTAGTAGCCGCCGAGCTGCTCGCGGGTCTCGGCGAACGGACCATCGGTGGTGAGGATCTTGCCGTCCCGCACCCGCACGGTGGTCGACGTCGTGGTCGGCTGCAGCCGATCGCCGCCCTTGTAGTTGCCGCTCGAGATGATGGACTGGGTGAAGGCCTGATATTCCGCCAGCATCTTGCCTTCGGCCGCCTTCTCCATCTTCGCGTATTCGACCTCGTTCAGATAGATCATCAACAGATACTGCATCGGACTTGCTCCTCATGTTCGGCTGGATCGCCGACATCCAGTCGAACGGCGCCGACATGGAACGACACGCGAAGGATAATATTTTTCGCCGGCATGGCGATGGCTTGACGTGCTGCTCGGAAAGCCCCATTCAGGCCGCATCAGTCGGCCGGACGGCCGCTCCGGCAAGCGCCGAAAGGCCGCCGGGGAGGAAAGTCCGGGCTCCATCGACATGCGGTGCCGGATAACGTCCGGCGGGGGCGACCCCAGGGACAGTGCCACAGAGAACGAACCGCTTCCTCCCGCGAGGGAGGCAAGTAAGGGTGAAAAGGTGCGGTAAGAGCGCACCGCGGGGCCGGCAACGGAACCGGCATGGTAAACCCCACCGGGAGCAAAACCGAATAGGGACGGCCACGCGGAGACAATCGCCCAGGCACTTTGTGTCAGGCGATGACGTCCGCGGGAGCGATGTCAGGCTCGCCGTCCGGGTAGGTTGCCCGAGGTCACGCGCAAGCGCGATCCCAGAGGAATGGCCGTCGCGTATCGTCATGCGCAAGTGTGGCGGTGCCCTACAGAACCCGGCTTACAGGCCGGCTGATATGTTCATGAGGGGCTCGGCGCCGACAGCGCCGGGCCCCTCACCATTTGTGTTATCCCGCCGCCGAGAGCTGGCCGAACTCGATGGCCTGCCGCTCGAACAGGCTGCGATAGAGTCCGCCAGGCTTGCCGACCAGCGCGGCGTGGCTGCCCTGCTCGACGATGCGGCCACGATCGAACACCAGGATGCGGTCGAGGCTGCGCACAGTTGCCAGCCGATGCGCGATCACGATCGCGGTCCTGCCCTTCATCAGCCGCTCCATCGCCTCCTGGATCAGCGCCTCCGATTCCGAATCCAGGCTCGAGGTCGCCTCGTCCAGGATCAGCACGCGCGCATCCGCCAGGAACGCGCGCGCCAGCGCCACCCGCTGCCGCTCGCCGCCCGACAGCTTGACGCCGCGCTCGCCGACGAGCGTACCGTAGCCCTTCGGCAGCCGCGTGATGAACTCATGCGCGTTCGCAAGCCGCGCCGCCTGCTCGATCTCCGCCTGGCTGGCGCCCGGCCGGCCATAGGCGATGTTCTCGGCCAGCGAGCGGTGGAACAGGATCGGCTCCTGCTGCACGATCGCGATCTGGCTGCGCAGCGAGTCCTGCTTGGCATGGGCGATGTCCTGCCCGTCGATCAGGATCCGGCCGCCGCTCACGTCGTACAGCCGCTGTACCAGCTTGACGAAGGTCGTCTTGCCGGAGCCGGAGCGCCCGACGAGGCCGATCCGTTCGCCCGGCCGGATGTCCACCGACAGCCGATCGTACAGCGGCGCACGATGGCCGCCATAATGGAACGTCACCGCATCAAACACGATGTGGCCGCCCGTCACGGCGATCGGCCTGGCATCGGCGGCATCGACGATGCCGATCGGCTCGCCATGGATCGCCACCAGCTCGTCCATGTCGTTGACCGCACGCTGCAAGTTGTTGATGTGCATGCCGACGTCGCGCAGATAGGCATGGATCACATAGTAGCTGGTCAGCACATAGGTGACGTCGCCCGGCGAGGCCCTGCCCGCCATCCACAGCAGGACGGCGCCGCCGATCACCGAGGAGCGCAGGCACAAGAGCACGCCGAGCTGCACCGCAGCCGTGGTGTTGTAGCGCAGCCAGGTGCGGTTGACGCGCCGGGACCAGCGGCTGACGACGCGCATCAGCCTGGAGTCCTCGCGCGCCTCGGCGCCGAACGACTTCACCACCGCATTGCAGCTCAGCGCGTCCGCCAGGGTGCCGCCGACCTTGGTGTCCCAGGCATTGGAGATGCGCGCCGCGGGCGCGATGTACCGGGTCGAGAACGCCACCGTCATCGCGACGTACAGCACCGCGCCGACGGCGATGACCCCACCCAGCGCGCCCCAATGCAGGCCGAGCAGCACCATCGAGCCCAGCAGCACCGACAGCGACGGCAGCAGGGCCAGCAGGATAGTGTCGTTGTAGAGGTCGAGCGCCCACATTCCCCGGGTGATCTTGCGCACCGTGGAGCCGGCGAAACTGTTGGCGTGCCAGTCGGTCGAGAACCGCTGCACGCGCACGAAGGCGTCGCGCGCCACGTCGGACATGATGCGCAGGGTGAACGGCACGATCAGTTGCAGGCCCGACAATCGCAGCACGATCGAGGCGAAGCCCAGCGCGACGATGCCGGCGAATGCCACCAGCGCGGCATGTCGCGCATCGCCGTTTGCCGGGCCGAGCGTCAGCGCATCGACGAGCTTGCCGGAGAACACCGGCATGAACAGGTCGGCGGCGGTGGCGCCCAGCAGCGCGCATGCAATGCCGAGGGTCATGCGCGGCTGCTTCCGCCAGTGGCGGAACACGAACGGCATCACGACGCGGATCGCGGCGGGACGCTTGTCGGCCTTCAGGCCGGAGACGTCGACGGTCATGGCATCATCCGGCCGCGCTCGCAGCGCCAGCCGGCTCCAAATAGTGCAGACGCGACGCGGCGCGCGATCTGCGGATGAGTAATCAGGCGTTGGGAAGTTAGGCGATGGTGCTCAAAGCGAGCGGCCGAACACCAGAACAGGCATCGAGCGGGTGCACGCGATCTGCAGATGCGATTCAGTCATGCAAATCTCCCCGGTTCGAGCGACAATTCTTGTTCCATACCATCGAGGGTATGATTTGGCAACCCGCAGGCCCCCGCGGGCCGCTCACGTCAATGTGCGTCGCCGCCGCCCGCCATCGGCGAGCTCGGCTTGTTGAGCAGCATCACCATGAAGCTGAGCGCGATGTAGAAGCAGGTCAGCATGAAGAACGCATCGCCATAGCCCATCACGACGGCCTGCCGATGCACGATCTGCGAGAGCTGCTTCATCGCCATCAAGGCCGAGTCGCCCATCCCCTGCAGCTTCTGCTGCAGCATGTTGAGGGTCTCCACCGCAGTGGCGTTGCCCCAGTTGACGCGCTCGTGCAGGCGGGAGATGTGCAGGTCGGTGCGATCGTTCAGCACCTGGTTGATCACGGCAAGGCCGACGGCGCCGCCGAGATTGCGCATCAGGTTGAACAGGCCGGAGGCGTTCTTGACCCGGTCGGGCGCGAGCGTGCCGAGCGCGATGTTGTTGGTCGGCACCATCGCGAACATCATGCCGACGCCGCGCAGAACCTGCGGCAGGAACAGCTCCCAGAAATCGTAGTCGCGGGTGATGCCGGTCATCTGGTAGGAGCCGATCGCGAAGATCACGAGGCCGAACGCGATCATCAGGCGCATGTCGACCTTCAGCATCAGCCGACCGACCACCGGCGCCATCAGGAACATGGTGACGCCGGAAACGAACATCGTCTCGCCGATCATCAGCGCACTGTAGCCGCGGACCTCGGCGAGATAGCGCGGATAGATGTAGGTCAGGCCATAGAGGCCGATGCCGATGCAGAACTGCAGCAGGCAGCCGACCGCGAAGTTGCGGTTGCCGAACGCGAAGAGGTCGACGATCGGCTCGTCCGCCGTCAGCACCCGCCAGAAGAAGCACACCGCCGAGACCGCGCAGACCGCGGCGAAGATCGCGACCGAGGTGTCCTGCAGCCATTCATATTGCGGCCCCTCCTCCAGCACGTATTCCAGCGAGCCGAGGAAGCCGGCCATGAACAACAGGCCCCACCAGTCGAACCGGTCGAGCAGCTCGAAATGCGGCTCGTCGAAATCGACCAGCGCCAGCACGCCGATCGTGATCAGGATGCCCGGCGGGATGTTGACGAAGAACAGCCAGTGCCAGGACATCGCGTCGGTGATGTAGCCGCCGACGGTCGGGCCCACCGTCGGCGCCAACGTGGCGACGAGCCCGATGATCGGACCGACGATGTGGAATTTGGTGCGCGGAAACACCGTGTAGGCCGAGGCGAACACGGTCGGGATCATGCCGGCGCCGAGGAAGCCCTGCAGCGCGCGCCACAGGATCATCTGCTCGATCGAGGAGGCGAAGCCGCACAGGAAGCTGGAGATGGTGAAGCCCGCCGCCGAGATCGCGAACAACAGCCGCGTGCCGAGCGCGCGCGACAGGAAGCCGGACAACGGAATCGCGATCACCTCGGCGATCAGATAGGCGGTCTGCACCCACGACACTTCGCTGGAGCTCGCCGACAGTCCCGCCTGGATCTCGGTCAGCGACGCCGACACGATCTGGATGTCCAGGATCGACATGAACATGCCGAACACCATGATCAGGAACGCGATCAGACGCCGCGGCGCGATGCGGTCGGACGGCGCCGCCGGCGCGCTCATGGTGGGGTTGGCTGTGGTGGCGGTGGCCATGGTCAGTTAGTCCGCTTGGATCGAGGACCGCGCCGCATTCCCGGTGCGCTCCCCTCCCCCTTGTGGGGAGGGGCTGGGGGAGGGGGCCCACAACGGCGGTCTCGCCCGGAGTACCCCCCTCCCCAGCCCTCCCCCACAAGGAGGGAGGGAGCTGACTTCCGATGACGCGACAGCTCGTGCCATCGCATCAGTTCAAAATACTTTCCCTGTCCAACTACTTCCCCTGCACCGTCGCCGATGCGTCGAGGTCGGCGTCGGTGTCGGCATCCTTGGCGTCGGTGGTGTCGACGGTGACGTAGACCGACATGCCGGCGCGCAGCAGGTTCTGCCGCGCCACCTCCTTCGGCACGCGGATGCGCACGGGCAGGCGCTGCACGATCTTGGTGAAGTTGCCGGTGGCGTTGTCCGGCGGCAGCAGGGTGAACACCGAGCCCGAGGCCGGCGAGATGCTGTCGACCACGCCCTTGAAGCCGCGCGCGCCATAGGCGTCGACCTTGATCGTGACCGGCTGGCCCTGACGGATGCGCCTGAGCTGGGTTTCCTTGAAGTTCGCATCGATGAAGACGTCGTCGAGCGGCACGACGTTGCCGAGCCGCTGGCCGACCGCGATGAAGTCGCCGGTGTTGACGAGGCGGTTGGAGAAGGTGCCGTCGACCGGCGCGCGCACGGTCGCGAAATCGAGATCGCGCTCGGCCTTGGCGAGCGAGGTCTTGAGCTCGGCGAGCTGCGCCTGGGCCTCGACCTGCTGCGCCTTCGTCACCTCGACATTGTCGCGCGCAGCGTCGTACGCGGCACGCGCGGCGCGGACCGCCGCCATGCCCTGGTCGCGCGCGGCCTCCGACTGCTCGAAGGTCGCATGCGAGGCAAAACCCTTGCTGCTCAGCGCCTGCTGGCGCTCATAGTCGAGCCCGGCGCGCTTCATCGCGGCTTCGGATGAGGTGAGATTGGCCTGCGCCTGCTCGGCGGCGCTCTGCTGCGCGGCGACCTGGCGGCCGATGCGCGCGATGGTCGCCTCCTGCGTGGCAATCTTGGTGCGCGCGGCGTCGACGGCGATCCTGTAGTCGCCGTCGTCGATGCGGAAGATCACGTCGCCCTTGCGAACCACCGAATTGTCCCGCGGCACGATCTCCTGGATGTGTCCGGAGACGCGCGCGCCCAGCATGGTGTTGTTGGCGCGGACGTAGGAATCGTCGGTAGAGACCATGAAGCGGCCGACCAGATAATAGTGCGTGGCATAGCCGGCGGCGGCGAGCGCGAGCAGCACGCCGATGCTGGCCAGCACCCGCTTGCGCTTGCCGGATTTCGGAGCCGCGGCGGCCACGGCCTGCGGCTTCGCGCCCGCGGGAGCGCCGGCCGGCGCGGGCCGTTCGGATGGAGCCTCGGTGCTGACGTCGGCCTTCAGGTCGCCAGGCTTGGCATCAGCAGGCTTGCGCTGCGCCGTGTCGCTGGCCTGCGGCCGGACCGGCTCAGACCTCGTCTGTTCCGGCGCTTCATCAGCGTCCGGACGGCGCGCCCGTACAGCCTGGTCTCTCGCAGCGGCCATCAGAGACTCCCACCCATGACAGCGGGGCCGTCGAGGCCCCGAAAATTCCGACCGAACCGTTCGGTCAATCCATATCTATCATTGACCGAACCGTTCGGTCAATCTATATCTTCGCTACCGCAACATATCCGCGCAGATGCTTTTGTGACGTTGGCGCCGGCCAAATCTTCGGGAACAGCCTAAACCAATGATTGAGGCGGACCACACCACCACCCAGACGACGTCGGACGACGATTCCTCGAAGCGCCGACAGATCCTCGAGGGCGCCCGCAAGGTGTTCATGGACATGGGCTTCGACGGCGCCAGCATGGGCGAGATCGCGCGCGTCGCCGGCGTCTCCAAGGGCACCCTCTACGTCTACTTCGCCGACAAATTCCGCCTGTTCGAGGCGATCGTCGCGGAGGAGACCGTGCATCGGGGCGCCTCGAACTTCAGCTTCGATCCCGCGCGCGATGCCGCGACCGTGCTGTATGAATTCGGTACCGCCTGGATCGCGGTCGTCTGCCGCCCCGGCGGCGGATCGGCGATCCGCACCGTGATGGCGATCGCCGAACGCATGCCGGAGGTGGGGCGACGCTACTATGATTGCGTCATCGAGGGCACGATCGGCCGGCTCGCCGCCTATCTGCAGGCCCGCGTCGATGCCGGGGAGCTCGCCATCGACGATTGCCACCTCGCCGCATCGCAATTCCAGCTGATGTGCCAGGCGACGCTGTTCCTGCCCTTCATCTTTCAGGGAGCCCCCGCCCCCTCGCCCGACGAGACGCACAAGGTGGTGGCGAGCGCTGTCCGCATGTTCCTCGCGACCTACAGCATCAAAAGTTGAGACGCCGCTGACCGCAGCGATGCGCGCGCCGATGTCGGCACGACAGATATCGGCGCCAGACATGTCAGCCCGAGATATGTCAGCATGAGACATGCGCTCTCCTTCTCGCGGCTGGTGACGCCCGAGCTTTGCAATCGGATCACCCTCTGATCGATCGGAGGGTGCAGGGAAGGCCGGGCGCTGGCCGCGCCCGTGGCCCGCCTGCTCAAAAAAATGCAGGCGGCAGGTACCACAGGTTCAGCCGAGATCACCCGGCCCTCCCTGCGCGATGGGCTTACGATTTATACGTACTCTCCCCGGTGTCCGGGCTTGTAGCCACCGTCGTCAGCGCGATGCGCACGCATCGTCGCCAACTTGACGCCAGCATCGGGGCGCCAGGACCATACGACTTCATCGTCCTGCCGGTCGCGTTCGTCCGCTCGCGATTCCAGCGCGCTGCGCGCCGACAGGCCACCGCTCCCCGCCTCCAACGCTCGTGACGACCGCGAAACGTCCCTCTTCGATCGAGGCGGGATGGAGGGAGACAACCATGAAATTCGGAAAAATGGAAGCAGAATATTTTTGAGTGGGGGACTGGACAGGGCAAATCAGCTTGATGTGGTTGAAGAAATCAGTATCCACGCGCACGCCGTTTCCGGCGTTCGCGAACGTAGCTCCAGCGTCATTGCGAGCGAAGCGACGCAATCCAGGGCGTCACGCGCGACTCTGGATTGCTTCGTCGCTTCGCTCCTCGCAATGACGATGGAGCGGGCGCCACGCCACACACGCGCCGTCATCGCCCCGCCTTCCGAGCGATCCAGTACGCCGAGGCGCACGTGATGGGGCCGATAGGCCGCGGCTTATTGCATCCCCGCCTGCGCGGCCATGACGGCGGAGGGTGCGGAGGGCCGTCCGCTCCAAACTCCGCGTCGTCCCGGGTTGCCCGCGCTGCCACCAAATAAACAGTGTCATCCCGGGCAAGGCCGCCAACGCGACAGCGTTCGCGGACGCCGACCCGGGATCCATACGCCGTGGCGGATGTGGCTAGGCGGGATGGAGCGGCCATCGTTCCTCGAACTCCTCCTTGTGGTTATGGATCCCGGATCGGCGCGCGCGTACCGCGCGCTTGTCCGGGATGACGACGCAGGTTGGGACTGGCGGTGTTGGCACCGACGCCCAGGTGTTCTGATCGCCAGAAAACTCGCTGAACCCGCTCCTACTTCTTCCCGCTCTTCGTCGCTTGGGAATGCGAATGACTGTGGCTGCTGCTGTGGCTGTGCGAATGGCTGTGCGCGTGTCCATGATCATGCGCCGCCTCGATCGGCATCATCGCGACGTGGCCGTGGCGGACGCCGCGTTCGGCGATGACGTGGTCGGCGAAGGCCTTGACCTCGCGGCGCTCGCCCTTGAGCACGGTGACCTCGAGGCAGCTCTCCTGGTCGATGTGGACGTGCAGGGTCGCCTGGGCGAGGCCGGAATGGTCGTGCGCCTCCTGCGTCAGTCGCTTCGGCAGCTCGCGCGCGGCATGGTCGTAGACATAGCTCAGCGTCGCGATGCAGGGGCGGCTGTCGCTGGCCCCGGCGTCCGCCGTCTCCAGGCCGCTGCGCAACAGATCGCGAAACGCCTCCGAGCGGTTGTCGTAGCCGCGCCGGGCCATGAAGGTGTCCACCTCGGCGAGCAGGTCGTCGTCGATCGTGATCGTCAGGCGCTGCATGTCCCGTCTCCCTGAGCTGCGCGGCAAGCGCCTATCCACCGCATGAGTATGATGTATTCACGTTGACATCATACCGGTGTCACCTTAGCGTTCTTTAACACTCGACAGTGGGGCGATCCAAGCGAGCGTTCCGCGGGCCAACGAAGGCGCGCGGCAATTGACGATGCATGCCCTGTGGCGAGTTCGAGGGGCGTGACGATGCGGTGGCGTGGGGCGAGCGTTGGCGTGCTGATGGCGGCATTGGCGCAGCAGGCAAACGCCCATCCGGAACGAGCCCCTGCCGAGTTGCCAACGGTCGACGTCGATGCCCCTCGACGCACGGCCAAGCCCAAGCCACAGGTCCGTCGCGCGGCGCAGCCGCCGAAGCCGAGCGCGGCCGGTGCGGCTGCGCATGTGATGCCGGCCGCCACGACGGCGGCTGCACCGTCCGGCGCACCCAATGTCGGCTCTGGACTCGCGCCCCCGCAGGGCATGGCGAGCGAGATCGCGATAACCGGCGAGGAGATCAACGCGCGCCCGGCGACGCGTCCCGGCGAGGTGCTGGAGGCGGTGCCCGGCCTGATCGTCACGCAGCATTCCGGCGAAGGCAAAGCCAACCAGTATTTTCTGCGCGGCTACAATCTCGACCATGGCACGGACCTCGCATTGTTCGTCGACGACGTCCCGGTCAACATGCGCACCCATGCGCATGGCCAGGGCTATGCCGATCTCAACTGGTTGATGCCGGAGACGATCGGCCGCGTCGACGTGCGCAAGGGTCCGTATTTCGCCGACGAAGGCGACTTCGCCTCGGTCGGCAGCGTGCATATCGGCCTCGTCGACAGCGTGCCGAAAGCAATCGCGCAGATGACGGCGGGCAGCTTCGGCTATCGCCGCTTCTTCGGCATGGACTCGGTGCATGTCGGCGACGGCCATCTGCTGATCGCGGGCGAAGCCGGCCGCTATGACGGGCCGTGGACCACGCCCGACGATGCCAAGAAGCTGAACGGCCTGATGCGCTACTCGCAGGGCACGGCGACCGCCGGCTTCTCGATCACCGGCATGGCCTATGCGAATCGCTGGACCTCGACCGACCAGGTGCCGGAGCGCGCCATCACCTCGGGAACACTCGGGCGCTACGATTCCGAAGACCCGACCGACGGCGGCAAGACCAACCGCTTCGCGCTGTCGGGCCGCATCGCCGGCACCGACGAGGCCGGCTCCTGGAAGGCCAACGCCTATGCGGTGAAGAGCCAGCTCGATCTCTACAACAACTTCACCTACGCGCTCAGCAACCCGACCTACGGCGACCAGTTTCACCAGCATGACGACCGGCTGATGCTCGGCGCCAACGCATCGCGCACCTTGAACGGCAGCTTTGCCGGCCGGCCAATGGAAACGACGTTCGGCGTCCAGACGCGCTACGATGACATCGCGCTGGCGTTGACCAACACCCGCCAGCGGGTGCTGCTCTCCGACATCGATCCCTTGAGCACCGGCGTCGTTCGCGCCGACAAGGTCGGCGAAGGCAGCGTCGGGCTGTATGTCGAAAACACGGTGCGCTGGACCGACTGGCTGCGCACCACGGTCGGCTATCGCGGCGACTATTATCAGACCCACGTGTATTCGCTGACCAATGGCAACAACACCGGCGATGCCGCAGCCAGCCTCGGCAGCCCGAAGTTCCGCATGGTGATCGGGCCGTTCGACAAGACCGAGTTCTTCCTTGGCGCCGGCTACGGCATGCACAGCAACGACGCCCGTGGCGCGACCACGACCGAGGATCCCGCCGATCCGACCAACAAGCTCGCCTCCTCGCCGCTGCTGGTACGCACCAAGGGCGCCGAGGTCGGCGTGCGTACGCGCATCATTCCGGGACTCGATTCGTCGCTGAGCGTGTTCATGCTCAACCAGGATTCCGAGATCCTGTTCTCCGGCGACGCCGGCGACACCGAGGCGAGCCGGCCGAGCCGGCGCTACGGCTTCGAGCTCACCAACCACTATCGCCCGGCGTCGTGGATCGACATCGATGCCGATCTGGCGATGACGCATGCGCGCTTCGTCGGCGACAACGCCGATCAGGCGGCGGTCTACGCCTCGCTCGCCGGCTACCCGCAGGCCCAGCTCGGCAATGCGCCGGGCAACTACATCCCCAACGCGCCGTCGATGATCGCCTCCGCCGGTATCACGCTCGGCGACAAGACCGGCTGGTTCGGGTCCTTGCGCTGGCGCTATCTCGGCGCGACGCCGCTGACCGAGGACAACTATTTCCGCTCCACCGTGACCAGCGTGTTCAACGGCCGCATCGGCTTCCGCGACGCCAATGGCTGGCGCATCCAGCTCGACGTGCTGAACCTGCTCAACACCAAGGCCAACCAGATCTCCTACGGCTACGGCTCGCTGCTGCCGACCGACCAGCTGTACCAGGCGTGCTACGGCAACGCGCCGACAGGGGTGCCGGCGCAGGTCTGCCAGACCGGCGTCATGGACCGCGTCCTGCACCCGATCGAGCCGCTGACGTTCCGGGTGACGGTGGCGGGGACGTTTTGAGGCCGACCGCTATCGCCGCAACAGCGGTCGACTCCCCTCCCCTTGCGGGCAGGGCGATCGCACATGGTGAAAGAGGCCGGGCGCCCAGTCTTTCCGCGACCATCCTTCGAGACGCCCGCCTTCGGCGGGCTCCTCAGGATGAGGGCCTTTCTCCGCCGCAAAGCTGTTGATCCTCATGGTGAGGAGCGTCGCTCTTGCGACGCGTCTCGAACCATGAGGCCATGAAAGGTCCGCCCGGGAAAACCATATGCGATCGCCCTGCCGCAAGCGAGGAGAGGTCGGATTGCATCGTCAGACGCAATCCGGGTGAAGGGGGTACAGGTCTATCCACCTGCGCTTCCCGTGCGTCTGCCCCTCACCCCAACCCTCTCCCCGTAAAGAACGGGGAGAGGGAGCCCACCGTCCTCGCCGCAAGAGCCTGCGTTACATCTCAGACCGCTCGGATTTCTTCGTGCAGCATTCGCAGCCTGCGACGATATTGCGAACTCATGATAGGATGAGCCTCCTCTGCACCAAACGGCCATACCATGCCCGACCGCGCCAGCCATTGGCAGAACGTCTACACCACCAAGGCCGAGACCGAGGTGAGTTGGTACCAGGACGATCCGGCGACGTCGCTGCGGATGATCCGCGAGGCCGGTGCGACGGCGGCGTCGCGGATCATCGATATCGGCGGCGGCGCCTCGCGGCTGGTCGATGCGCTGCTCGCGGCCGGCTACGGCGCGCTCAGCGTGCTCGACATCTCCGACGCCGCCCTGGCGACGGCGCGCGGCCGGCTCGGCGCCGCGGCGGCCGGGGTGACGTGGATCGCGTCCGACGTCACCACCTGGACGCCGGACGCGCGCTACGACGTCTGGCACGATCGGGCCGCCTTCCATTTTCTCACCGCACCTGAAGACCGCGCCGCCTATGTCGATCGCCTGCGCGCGGCGGTGGTGCCCGGCGGGGCCGTCATCATCGGCACGTTCGCGCCCGATGGTCCGGAGAAGTGCAGCGGGCTGCCGATCGTGCGCTACGACGCCCACAGCCTGGCCGCAACGCTGGGTCCTGCCTTCACGCTCGAGAACAGTTGCACCGAGGCGCATCGCACGCCGTGGGGCGCGACGCAGCAGTTCCAGTTCTGCCGCTTCCGCGCCGGTTAGAGCATGATCCGGAAAAGTGGAAACCGGTTTTCCCTCGCGACAAACGCCGAAGGCGTTTGCGCGGAGAACATGCTCAAACAAGGAGATGAGATCATGATGCGATTCCGTGGAATCGCATCATGATCCAGTCAGCAGCACAGAGGCGGGCCATCCGACACGACGGGAATCTCGATGTCCTTGTCCTCGCTGCGCGCGGCATCGTCCGCGCCGCCAGCCGCGGTCGCTGGCTCCGGCGGCACACGCCAGGGGATCGGCTTCGGCGGCATCCGCTCCAGGCGCTGCGCATCGGCGACGGCGCGGCGGGCGGTCTTCAGCGAGCGGCAGACCAGCACAGCCTGCTCGGCGGTGCCGACCTCGAAGCCCGCCCCAATCGCCTTGATGCGATACGATGCCATCTCCGCCTCTCCCAATCCGGCAGCAACCAGAACCCCGCGCGCCTTGTTCCTGGCGACTGTGGCAGGTCTAGTGTCGGCCAATGGCGGACGGCAAAACTGGTCAACGGACTCCTAATGCGCAGCGCGCGACATCGGCGTTTCCGTTTCGGGGCGGGACAGAGCGCCTTCAGGCGCGGCTGACGGCGAAAGAAATCCACAGCCGCGCACAGCGCGAAGCGAATGGCAAAGAGTGAGGAGATGGTCGGGCCGGGAGATGCGACGCGCTATTCGCCATTGCCACTCAATAGTCCCGGAATTCGTCTTCCTCGTTGATCAACTGACCAATCGACTTGGCTTGCTTGCGCGGCGGGATCGAGCTGGTGACGTCCGGCCCGCGCTGGCCGTAGCCGTAGCGCCGCTGCTGCGCGCGCGCCGCCACCGCCTCGCCGGATTGCGCGGCCGGCTGACAGATCAGGCGGCGGCTGGCGCGGCGCATCAGGTCCACATGGATGTGGTCGTAGTGATAGACGTTGGAGCCCGGCGCCAGCACCGTGGTGAACTGCTGGCACGCGCCGCCCTGGACATCGCGCAGAAAGCCCTGCTCCTCCGGCAGGCCGATCCAGCCGTCCTTGACGGTGATGCGGCGACCGTCGGCGAGCATGAAGGCGGAGATGTCGAGCGCGTTGCCGAAGGCGTGCTCCGAGATGTGCGCACTCGGATTGCCGTTCATGCCGCGGCAGGAATAGGCCGAGATCTGCTTGATCTCGACGACCTTGGTGCCGAACCAGCGCTGCGCCGCCGGCTGCACCGATTCAGCGATCCAGCGGTCCAGCGCCGAGACGATCGGACAGGCGAGCGTCGCGGTCGGCTTCACCGCGACGGGGCCGACGGTGCCGACCGGATCGCGCGACGGTCCGAGCCGCGGCGGTGGTTCCTGCTGCGGATAGGCGGTGCGCCCGGCAGGCTGCCCGCGATAGGGCGCGGCGGGATAGGACGCGTCGGCCGGCTGGTCGACGTCGTCCTCGCCTGCCGGTGGCTCGAGTTGCAGCGGCGCGCCGGGCAGGGCGCCGTAGGACGGCGATGCCGGACCAGGATAGGCCGCGTTCGACGACGGATAGGCCGGCTGCGGCGCGGCCTGTGGCTGATAGGTCGCAGGCGGGGCATAGCGTTGCGGCGGCGGGTTGATCGGCCAGCGCGGCTGGCGGCCGATCGCGGCCGGCGGACGCAGGCTTTCGTCGGCGAAGCCGTAGCTCGCGGTCGATTCGCCGAGCGCCGCCACCTTCAGCGGATAGTCGGCGCCGCACATGCCGGGGCCGGTGATCGGGTCGATGCGGACGATGTCCGCGCTCTCCTTCACCGCGCCCGATTTCAGGCAGGCGATCTCGGCCTCGGCCCGCCACGGCTCGCGCTCCTGGAAAAATCCACGGCCGCAACCCGCAAGCGAGACAAGGACGATGGAGCCGACGAGATACAAACGAACTCCGCGCGTCATATGCAGAGGTTTGCGGCAATTTGCTTAAGGACCTGTCAATGCCGTCCCTTTACGGCACGCAAACCATCGCGACGTGAAAGGCAGTCGTTTTACGGGGAAGCGACAGCCGCGCTGTCTTTTTTGCCGATGCCGATCTTGTATGTGTGGCGCGCGCTCTGCGGAGCGCAGGCGTCAAGAGCCAGCGCACGCCAGGTGCGCGAGCGATGCGAAAACGGGAGCCGTCCCATGAGCCTTGCCGATCGGCTGAGCATGGTGGTCACGTATGTCGTGTTTGCATTTGTCGGCGCGATCATCGTCGGGATGATCTGATCGCCGCGATCTGACCTCGATCGATTGACGGGCCGCGTGCGGTCACGACCGCATCGTCTCTTCGGCTCTTCGGCTGTGACCCTCGTCACAGATCGCGCCATCGCCCGCGTCTAAGAGTTCCCCAGGTTCACGACGCCGTCCGAGGGAGCTCATTCATGAAGACCGTGTATCTGGCCGCAGCAGCCGTTCTGATCGCGAGCAGCGCCGCGCAGGCCGGCAGCTCGATCGCGTTCAATTTCGACGGGCACAAGATCCGTGTCACCGTGCCGCGCAACTGCCAGTCGCTGTCCTGCCTGCAAGTGTCCGGCATCGACCTCAGCGGGCTGAAATCCTCCAAGCTCGACGATGACGATGCGCCGGCGAGCAGCGCGCCTGCGGCCGGCGCTCCGGCCGCGGCGGCGCCGGTGGCGGCCCCGCCGGTCGTCAACACGCCGGCGCCTGCCGCCACCGCGCCGGCCGCGGCTGCACCGGCCCCCGCAGCGCCCGCTTCCGCCGCGCCATCCACGACGGTGCAGATGCCGGTGCCGCCGGCTCCGGTCGCTACGACCGCGCCTGCTCCACAGCCGGCGCCAGCACCCGCGCCGGTCACGGTTGCCGCGGCGCCTGCCGCAGTTCAGCCGGCTCCAGCGCCGGCGCCGGCAGCCGATCCGAACTCGCCGCTCGGCCTGTGGGCCACCGAGGGCGGCAAGGGCAACGTCGTGATCGAGCCGTGCGGCGCCAACATCTGCGGCTTTGCCGAGAAGACGCGGGAGAAGATCCTGATCAACATGAAGCGCAAGGACAGCAAGTGGGTCGGCCGCATCCACGATCCGGACGGCGGCGGCAACTACGACTCCACCGTGGTGCTGAAGAATCCGAGCACGCTGCGGGTCCAGGGCTGCGCCTTCGGCGGCCTGTTCTGCGGCGGCCAGACCTGGAAGCGCGTGAGCTGACCGCCATCCCTCCACATCGGCGAACGCAAAGGCCCCGCCGGGATCAGCACCGGCGGGGTTTCCTGCGCGTGGCGCCCGCTACGCCACCTTGGCGGGGATCGCCGCGGGCATCGCGACGCGCAGCGGCAGCGACAGCCGCACCCGCAGGCCGCGCGGCGCGTTCGGCATCAGCGCGATGCCGCCATCATGCTTCTTCATGATCTCCTGCGCGATCGACAGGCCGAGGCCGAAGCCGCCGGCGGAGCGCGCCTGGTCGAGCTTGACGAATGGCTCCAGCGCGCGCGCCTGCAGCGCCTGCGGAATGCCGGGACCGTCATCGGCGACCTCGATCGCGATCATGCCGTCGGCCAGGGTCGACAGGCTGACCACGACCTCGCTGCCGTGCTTGACGGCGTTCTCGACCACGTTGGTGACGGCGCGCGACAGCGCCCGGGCCCGGCCCTCGCAGACCAGCCGCGACGGTCCATCGAAGCTGACGGCGTGGCCGACATCGGCGAAGTCGCAGCAGATCGTCTCGAGCAGGCTCGACAGCTCGATCCGCGCCGGCTGCTCGGCCTTGGTGTCGTCGCGCAGGTAGTCGAGCGTCTCGTCGAGCATGCGGCTGACCTGGTCGATGTCGCGCAGCATCGCGCTGCGCATCTCGCCCTGGGCGATCCGCTCCGAGCGCAGCCGCAGCCGCGTCAGCGGCGTCCGCAGGTCGTGGCTGATCGCCGCCAGCATCCGCGTGCGGTCGTCGAGCAGCGCGCGGATGCGCGCCTGCATCTCGTTCAGCGCCTCGGCGACCTGGGCGATCTCCCGCGGGCCACGCCGGCTCAGCGGCTCCTGCGCACCCGGCGAGCGGCCGAATGCGGCGGCCGCGCGCGCCATCTCCGACAGCGGCCGGATGATCGCCCGCGCCGCGTAGATCGACAGCAGCACGCCCAGGATCAGGATGAGGAACAGGAACACCGCCGCCGGCTTCAGCACCATCGACCAGAATTCGAGCCGCGGCACGTCGTCGAACACCAGCGCACGCTCGCCGTCGACCTGGACGATGATCTGGGTCGGCGGCGCCGCGCCATAGCCGACGCCGTGGAGCAAGGTGACATCGCGCAGCACGCTGAGCTGGCGGCGCGCCAGCCGCGAGGTCCATGGCACGTCCCTGACCGGCTTGGCGAGCAGCGTCAGCGAGCTCAGCGGCACCAGCTCGACCTGGATGCCGGAGCTGCGCAGGCTCGACAGGCTGCTCTCGACAGCCACGGGGTCGTTCGCGGCGCGGACGAAGTGCACCGCCTCGGCGACGCGCGCGATGCCGTAGGCCGGCGATTCCTGCTCATCGGGCGGATCGAGAAACAAAAGCGCCGCCGCGATCATCAGCACCATGCCGAACAGCACCGACAGCGACGCCAGGGTCACGATCTGCGTGGTGAGGCCGAGGCGCGGGCACGGCTTGCTATCAGGCGTCATCAATGGTCTCGACTCTTGGCGTGAAGACGTAGCCGCCGAGGCGCACGGTCTTGATCAGGGTCCAGCTCCTGGCGCCGGGCTCGATCTTCTGGCGGATGCGGCTGATGTGAACGTCGATGCTGCGCTCGACCGGCCCGGCCTGCCCGCCATGCGCCAGCTCGATCAGCTGCTCGCGCGACAGCACGCGGCCGGCATTGCGGCAGAACGCCAGCAGGATGTCGAACTCGGCGCTGGTCAAGGTGATCTTGACGCGGTCGGGATCGAACAGCGTGCGCGTCGCCGGCTCGATGCGCCAGCCGTCGAACGTCATCGGCGCCTGCCGCGCCGCGATCACGGCGGGGTGCAATTGCGACCGGCGCAGCAGCGCGCGGATGCGCGCCACCAGCTCGCGCGGATTGAACGGCTTGACGACGTAGTCGTCGGCGCCGAGCTCGAGGCCGAGGATGCGATCGATGTCCTCGCCCTTCGCCGTCACCATGATGATCGGCACCGTCGAGATCTGGCGCAGGCGGCGGCAGATGCTCATGCCGTCGTCGTCCGGCAGCATCACGTCGAGCATGATGAGGTCGACCTGCTCGCGCTGCAGGAGGTCGTTCATCGCGGCCGCCGACGACACGAAGCGCGGCGCGAAGCCGTGCTCCTGCAGGAGCTCGGTGAGCAGCGCCGCGATCTCGCGATCATCCTCGACGCAGAGGATCCGCGCGGCGGCCGGCATGTTTGCGTCTGCGGCCACGACGGTATTGTGTGACGACATCATGCGCGGAACATGGTCGATTTTGGCCGAAAAGAACAGCCCGAAGCGACGCGCGATCGTGGCGAAAGTAAGCTGTATTGTTAAGGCGGAAACATTTCTTCACGCGACTTAACCCTGCGCAATCGTTAACCTGCCTAGGCTCTGTGCATCAAACAAACATCAACGGGGAAGTCCTGCGGCGTGGCCGACCAGCCTGCGCGGCCTCCTGTCGAACCGCGATCGTATCAGCCGCCGTGAAGCCCGTCCTGCTCGCACTCTGCCTCGCCACGCCGCTGCTCGCCGGCTGCGCCGTCGGCCCCGACTACGTGACGCCGGAGTTCGGCGTGCCACAACGTTGGAGCAGCGACCGCAACCAGCCGGCGCAGACGCTGAAGCTCGCGCAGTGGTGGCGCAACCTCCACGATGGGCTGCTCGATCAGCTGATCAGCGAAGCGGTCGACGGCAATCTCGACGTCGCCGCCGCCAAGGCGCGCATCCGCGCGGCGCGGGCGACGCAGCGCCAGGCCGTCGGCGCGCTGTTCCCCACCGTGAGCGGCACCGGCACGGCGACGGAGACCCGCAGCGCCGGCAGCACCACGAATGGCATCGCGATCGCTCCGACCGCCTATAGCCAGTACCAGGCCGGCTTCGATTCGAGCTGGGAGCTGGATCTGTTCGGCGCCAACCGCCGCGCCGTCGAAGCCGCCGGCTACGGCGTCGACGCCGCCGAGGACGATCTGCGCGCGACCCTGCTGACGCTGGTCGGCGACGTCGCCTCCAACTACATCGATGCGCGCGCCTATCAGGCGCGCGCGGCGCTGGCGCGGCGCACCGCGGCCTCGCAGCGCGAGACCGCGGCGCTGACCGAGCGCAAGCAGAATGCCGGTTCGGCCTCGGCCGTCGACACCGCCAAGGCGAGCGCGCTGGCCGCCAGCACGGAAGCAACCATCCCGACCTATGAGAGCAGCTATCAGCAGGCTGTGCATCGGCTCGGCGTGCTGCTCGGCCGCGACCCGACGGCGCTGAACCTCCGCCTGTCGCTGGTGACTCCGATCCCGTCGCCGCGCCTGCCGCTGCCCAAGGGCATCCCGGCCGACGTGCTGGTCATGCGCCCCGATGTGCGCAAGGCGGAGCGGCAGCTCGCGCAGTTCACCGCCAAGATCGGACAGGCGACGGCTGCGCTGTACCCGGATGTCAGCCTGACCGGCACGGTCTCGACCACGGCGTTGAAGCTCGGCGATCTCGGCAAGAGCTCGACGATCGGCTGGTCGATCGGTCCGAGCCTGTCGGTGCCGATCTTCAACGGCGGCAAGCTGCAGGCCGCCGTCGAGGTCGCGGAAGCGCAGCGCGACGAATACCACGTCGCCTGGCGCAGCGCGGTGCTGAGCGCGCTCGAGGACGTCGAGAACGCCATCGTGAGCCTCGGCCAGGAGCGCATCCGCATCCGCAGCCTGAGAGAGTCGGCGCGGCGCTATGGCGAGGCCGCACGGCTGTCGCGCTCGCTCTACCAGACCGGCTCCAGCACGTTCCTCGACGTGCTCGATGCCGAGCGCTCGCAATTCACTGCCGAGGACAGCCTGCTCGCGAGTCGCGCCACTCTGGCGAAGAACTACGTGGCGCTGGCCAAGGCGCTCGGCGGCGGCTGGACCGGCGCAGTCGACAGCTCGGTTCCCGAAATCGTCGACGGCGGCACCGGCCCGCATCTCGCACAGGTCGGCGCGCCCAGGTAATTTCCGCAGCCCTTTCGAAGTCAAGGCGATGAACGCACCCCTGCCCCACATGCCCCGACCGTCCGCTACGGAAGACGGCGTCCCGCCGGTGCTGAAGCCGAAGCGTCCGCGCCGCCGGGCTGTGCTGATCATCAGCCTGCTCGTCGCGCTCGCGCTGGCCCTCCTGTTCGTTACCCGGTTCACACGCAATCCGAACGCCAACCTGGTGACGGCGCCGGTCACCCTCGGCGATATCGAGCAGACCGTGCTCGCCACCGGCACGCTGAAACCGGTCAAGCTGGTGGCGGTCGGCGCCCAGGCGTCGGGACGGCTGGTCGCGCTCAACGTCAAGCTGGGACAGAAGGTCAAGGCCGGCGATCTGATCGCCGAAATCGACTCGCTGACGCAACAGAATACGCTGCGCACCAACGAGGCGAGTCTGCGCAACGTCCGGGCGCAACGCGACGAGAAAGTCGCCACCCTGGCGCTCGCCGAGGCGAACCTGGCGCGGCAGCAGGTCACGCTGGCGCAGAAGGCCTCGTCGCGCGCCGACTACGACAGCGCCGAGGCGACCGCGAAGCAGACCCAGGCCCAGATCGCGCAGTTGGACGCACAGATCGTCGAGGCCGAGGTCGCGATCGAAACCGCGCGCGTCAATCTCGGCTACACCAAGATCACGGCCCCGATCGACGGCACCGTGCTGTCGATCGTCACCCAGCAGGGCCAGACTGTCAATGCGGTGCAGTCGGCGCCGACCATCGTCGTGCTCGGCCAGGTCGAGACCATGACGGTGCGCGTCGAAATCTCGGAGGCCGACGTCGTCCGGGTCCGGCCGGGACAGAACATCTACTTCACCATCCTCGGCGATCCCGACCGCCGCTACGAGGCCACGCTCGGCACGATCGAGCCGGCGCCGGAATCGATCAAGAGCGATTCGAGCTTCTCCTCGAGCTCGACCACGACATCGAGCAGCAGCAGCACGTCGTCATCATCCACATCGTCGGCGATCTACTACAACGGCGTGTTCGACGTCGCCAATCCTGAGGGACGGCTGATGACCTACATGACGGCCGAGGTCCACATCCTGCTCGGCGAAGCGCGCAACGTGCTGACGATCGCCTCGTCGGCCCTGGGCAATGCCAATCCGGACGGCAGCTACAACGTCCGCGTGCTCAATGGCGCAGGCGCGCTGGAGAAACGCGCGGTGCGGATCGGCCTCAACAACAAGATCAGGGCCGAGGTGCAGTCCGGCCTGCGCGAGGGCGAGCGGGTCGTGATCTCGGCGCCCGAGCAGGGCACGAAGCAAACCGTGATGCCGCCGCCGCCTGGAGGCGCATGATGACCGAGGTCCTGATCGACCTGCAGAATGTCGGACGGTGCTACGCGTCCGGCGAAGGCACGGTCCACGCTTTGCGCGGCGTCGACCTCCGGATCGCGCGCGGCGAGATGGTGGCGATCATCGGCCAGTCGGGCTCCGGCAAGTCGACGCTAATGAACATCCTCGGCTGTCTGGACCGTCCGACGTCCGGCAGCTACCGGATCGCCGGACGTGAAATGAGCTCGCTCGATCCGGATGAGCTGGCGGCGCTGCGGCGCGAGCATTTCGGCTTCATCTTCCAGCGCTATCATCTGCTCGGCGAGCTCACTGCCACCGAGAATGCCGAGGTGCCCGCCGTCTATGCGGGGCTTGGCCCGTCGGCCCGGCGCCGCAAGGCCGAGGCGCTGCTGCAGCGGCTCGGCATGGGCAGCCGCACCGATCACAGGCCGGGACAGCTCTCCGGCGGGCAGCAGCAGCGCGTCTCGATTGCCCGCGCGCTGGTCAACGATCCCGACGTGATCCTCGCCGACGAGCCGACCGGTGCGCTCGACCGCGCCAGCGGCGAGGAGGTGCTGCGCATCCTCGACGAGATCAGCGCCTCCGGCCGCACGGTCATCATCGTCACGCATGATGCCGGCGTCGCGCAGCGCGCGCGCCGCATCATCGAGCTGCAGGACGGCCGCGTCATCTCGGACAAGCCCAATCCACTTTCGCCCGGGCCGGCGGCTGCAGCCGCGGCCGAGGACGCCGGATCGCCGGCGCCGTCATGGTGGCGCAGTCATCTCGACCGCTTCCGCGAGGCGGCACGGATGGCGCTGCTCGCCATGAATGCGCACCGGCTGCGCGCCTTCCTCACCATGCTCGGCATCATCATCGGCGTCGCCTCCGTCGTCATGGTGCTGGCGCTCGGCCGCGGCTCGCAGGCGCGGGTGCTGGAGAACATCAACCGGCTCGGCACCAACACGCTGGAATTCTTTCCCGGCAAGGATTTCGGCGACACCCGTTCCAGCAAGATCAGGACGCTGGTGCTCGCGGATGCCAAGGTCATGGCTGAGCAGCCTTACGTGGATGCGATCTCGCCGACGGTCTCGACCACCAGCACCTTGCGGTTCGGCGCCGTCGAGGTCAGCGCCCAGATCTCGGGCGTCGGCGAGCAGTATTTCCGCGTCAAGAACACCGAGCTCGCGGAAGGCAGCTATCTCGATGCCGACACCGTGCGATCCTACGCCCAGGACGCCGTGATCGACGACAATGCGCGCAAGGCGCTGTTTCCGGATTCCGACGTCAGTCCGCTCGGCAGCGTCATCCTGATCGGCAAGGTGCCCTGCCGCGTCGTCGGCGTCACCAAGCAGCAGCAGGCCGGGTTCGGCTCCAGCTCCACGCCGATCGTCTATCTGCCTTACACCACGGTGCAGGCGCGCTTCCTCGGCAACCAGGTGCTGCGCAGCATCAGCGTCCGCGTCGACGAGGCGACGCCGATGGCGGCGGCCGAGCGCGCCGCGACGGCGCTGCTGACGGCACGGCACAACGCCAAGGACTTCTTCGTGCTCAACACCGACGACATCCGCAAGACCGTCGAGAGCACGACGCAGGTGCTGACCCTGCTGGTGGCGGCCATCGCCGTGATCTCGCTCTTGGTCGGCGGCATCGGCGTCATGAACATCATGCTGGTGTCGGTGTCCGAGCGCGTCGGCGAGATCGGCGTGCGCATGGCGGTCGGCGCGCGGCGCAGCGACATCCTGATGCAGTTCCTGATCGAGGCCGTGCTGGTCTGCCTGCTTGGCGGTGCGCTGGGCCTGGCGCTCGCGGTCGGCTTCGGCACGGTCTTCAACGCGCTCGACGTCGGCTTCCAGCTGATCTATTCGCCGCTGGCCATGGTCGGCGCCGCGGTCACGTCGATGGCGATCGGCATCGGCTTCGGCTACATGCCCGCCCGCGGCGCCTCGCGGCTCGATCCGGCAGCGGCGCTGGCGAGGGAGTAGGTTGAGGCGTGCAAGAGCGAACGGCAGAGTAGGTGCTCGCCACGACGGTAGTGCGCTCCCTCTCCCCGTTCTTCACGGGGAGAGGGAGCCTGCCACGCTCTGCCGAACTAGCTGCTTTCCATCGCTGCGAACGACAGCAGACCATCCTACTTCACCGGGCGCTTCTCCAGCTTGCGCGCCAGAGTCCGGCGATGCATGCCGAGCCTTCTTGCGGCTTCGGAGATGTTGAAGTCTGTCTCGATCAGGGTCTGGTGGATACGCTCCCACTCCAGCGTCTTGATCGAGGTGGAACGCTCGGCCAGCGCCACTTGCGCATTGCCCTGCGCCTTGCGGAACGCTTCCTCGATATCGTCGGTGTTCGACGGCTTGGCGAGATAATGGCAGGCGCCGAGCTTGATCGCCTCCACCGCAGTGGCGATGCTGGCAAAGCCCGTGAGCACCACGATCAGCATCTCCGGATCATGCGCGTGCAGCTTCTCGACGCAGACGAGGCCTGAGGCGCCGCCGAGCTTGAGATCGACGACGGCATAGCCGAACGTCTTCTCCTTGACGGCCTGGTCGACGTCCTCGAGCGACGCCGCGATCACGGCCTCGTAGCCGCGCCGCTCGAACGAGCGCTTCAGGGTTCGTGCAAAACCGTCATCGTCCTCGACGATCAGGAGAGACATGTCATTCGCCATCGCGCTCTCCAATCACAAGCGTCGACAACGGCAGCGACAGCCGTACGGTCGCCCCACGTCCCCGGTGGTTCCAGGCCGAAACGCTGCCGCCCAGCTTGCGGATCACGTTGACCACCAGGAACAGGCCCAGACCGCGCCCCGGGCGGCCCTTGCTCGACTGATAGGGACGTCCGAGCTGGCCCAGCATCGCCGGATCAAAACCCGGCCCGCGATCGCTGACGCTGAGCAGCAGCTGATCGCCGTCCCGTTCGGCGACGAACTCCACCCACTCGCGCGAGACTTCGAACGCGTTGTCGAGCACGTTGACGATCGCCTGCTTCAGCGCGACGTCGGAGACGATCGTCGGATCCGAGCCGAACTCGTTGCGGAACGTCAGATTGCGCGCCGAGCGCGCCGCGCTCCATTCGGCGACCAGCGTCGTCAGGAACGCCTTCAACGTCGTGGGCGCCGAGCCTTCGCCCCGCGCCTGGCCGGCCGAGACCAGGATGTCAGTCACGATCGACTTGCAGCGCTGCACCGCCGCTTCCATTTCGGTGAAATCCTCCGCGAGCGTCGGATCGTCAGAGATCGCGGTCATGCGCCGCCAATCGTTCAGGATCACCGAGATCGACGCCAGCGGGGTCCCGAGCTCATGCGCGGCACCTGAGGCGAGCAGGCCCATGCGGATGATGTGATCCTGCTCGACGGCGTGCTGGCGCAGATCGGCGAGCTTGGCGTCACGCTCGCGCAGGTTCCGGTTGATCCGGGTGACGAACACGACGAGCAGCACGGCGTCGAGCACGAAGCCGACGAACATGCCGGTGATGTGCAGGGTGAAGGCATCGCTGACGTGATGCTGCGGCAGTTGCAGCGGGCGGTACTCGATGGTGAGCCAGATGAAGCTGAGCACCGTCAGTGCGACCAGCGACCAGGACGAGCGCGCATCGAGCAGCACGGCCCCCAGCGTGACCTGCAGCAGATAGAGGCACGTGAACGGATTCGACGCACCGCCGGTGAGATAGAGCTCCGATGTCAACGCCACCACGTCCAGCATCAGGGCGATCAGCAAATGGCGATTGCCGACGTCGTCGCGCCTGCGCAGCCAGATGTGGCTGGCGACGTTGAGCGCCACCAGCGCGCAGATGATCGCCACCATCGGCAGCACCGGCAGCGCGATGCCGAACCAGGTGGTCACGAAGCCGATGGTGACGATCTGGCCGACCACGGCGATCCAGCGCAGCTGGATCAGCAGCACCATGTTCTTGCGGTTGGTCGCGTCCCTGGTCGGCAGCGGCGCGTTGATCTCGGGTGTGGCGATCGCGGCCACGGCTCCGAACGGCAGGTTGGGCGCCTCGCTTCTCATGAGGCCACGTCCGGTCTCCGCCGCCAGAACGGGAAGCTTCGATCCCTCAACACGTCACCCCGCATCCACCCATGTCCTGCCGCCGCTGATCCCATTCCACATCCTGCGCCGCCGGCGCTTCGGGTCACGCTGCGCGCGGCGGAGCCGCTGCAGCCCGGCGCCGGCCAGCATGAGAGCCAATGTAAACCAGGTGAGCGCGTAAACCAGATGGTTGTTCGGAAACGAGATCACGGTGAGTCCGCCGATCGGAAGCCCGCCGGGATTCGGGGTCGCATCGGCATCGACGAAGAATGGCGCGACGTCGGACAGACCGCGCGCCGCCGCGATCGCCCCGACGTCACGTGAATACCAGCGATTCCCCGCGGGATCGTTGTGGCGCAGGAAGCCGCCGCCCGGCTCGGAGAGCCGCAGCAATCCCGTCACGCTGACCGTGCCATCCGGGTTCCCGGCGCTGCGGCTTGCGCGGGCGCGGCGATCCGCGGGCACGAAGCCACGATTGACGAGCACGGTGCCGCCGGCGGTCCGCAGCGGCGTCACCACCCAATAGCCGGAGCCCTCGACCGTCAGCGCCTGCACCAGCGTCTCGCGATCGTTGAGAAAGCGGCCGCTCAGTGTCACCCGCCTGTACTCGTCATCGCTGCGATTGATCGCCGGCCAATCCGCCGGGCCCGGCGCCGGCACAGGTTCGGCATGAACGCGGCGCTCGACGCGATCGATCAGGTCGAGTTTCCAGGCCCGCCGCTCGATCTGCCAGACGCCCAGCGCCAGCAGAATCGCGACGCACGCAACCCACGCCGCGCCGATCGCGAGCCGCAGCGCGCCGGATCGCCCGCGGCCGGCCTCATCGCGTTCCCCTGCCCCGTCGGCAGGAGCCGACATCACGGCGTCTGGCCCATCTCGTGCACCGGCATCATGTTGGTGGTCAGGTGATGCATGACCCAGAGCGAGCCCGAGAGCGCGATCACCACCATGATGATGGTGAAGATCAGCGCCATCATGGTCCAGCCGCCCTCGGCCTTGGTGTTCATGTGCAGGAAGAAGATCATGTGAACGACCACCTGCACGGCCGCGAACGCCATGATGATCAGCGCGGTTGCCTGCTTGTCGAGCGAGCCATTCATCACCAGCAGAAACGGAATCGCAGTGAGGACGACGGAGGCGCCGAAGCCAATCAGCTGGCCGGAGCGCGTGCCGGCATGGTCGTCGGCCGAGCCGTGCGCGTGTGCATCAGAGCTCATCGCAGCATTCCCATCAGATAGACGAAGGTGAAGACACCGATCCAGATCACGTCGAGGAAGTGCCAGAACATGCTGAGGCAGACCAGCCGGCGGCGGTTGGCCTCGATCAGGCCGTGGGTCCTGACCTGCACCATCAGCGTGGCCAGCCAGACCAGACCGAACGTCACATGCAGGCCGTGGGTTCCAACGAGCGTGAAGAACGACGACAGAAAGGCGCTGCGTTGCGGCGTCGCGCCCTCATGGATCATGAGCGCGAACTCGGTCAGCTCGATGCCGAGAAAGGCGAGGCCGAACAGCCCGGTCACCACGAGCCAGGCCTGCATCGCGCCGACGCGATTCTGCTGCATCGACAGCATCGCGAAGCCATAGGTGAGCGAGGACAGCAGCAGGAACGAGGTGTTGACCGCGACCAGCGACAGGTCGAACAGGTCCTTCGGCGCCGGACCAGCGGCATATTTGGCGCCGAGCACGCCATAGACGGCGAACAGGATCGCGAAGATGAGACAGTCGCTCATCAGATAGATCCAGAAGCCGAGCATGGTGCTGCTGCCTTCGGCGTGCTCGTGCTCGTCGACGACGTAGAAGACCGGTTCCCCCGCCTTCATCGTGCCCATCGCGACCGTCATGACTTGGCTCCTGCCGCGAGCAGCTCGGTGCGCGCACGCTCGGCGCTGACGACCTCATCGGCCGGGATGTGGAAGCTGCGGTGATAGTTGAAGGTGTGGCCGATCGCGACCGCGAGCAGCGCGACGAAGCTGCCCGCCGCCATCCACCACATGTACCAGATCAGGCCAAACGCCATGGTGGTGCTGAGCGCTGCCAGGATCACGCCGGTGCCGGTGTTGCTCGGCATGTGGATCGCCTTGAAGCCGGCGAGCGGACGGGTGTAGCCACGGCGCTTCATGTCCCACCATGCGTCGTTGTCGTGGACGACGGGCGTGAAGGCGAAGTTGTAGGCCGGCGGCGGCGACGACGTCGCCCACTCCAGGGTGCGCGCATTCCAGGGATCGCCGGTGACGTCGGCGAGCTGCTCGCGGCGCAGGATGCTGACCGCGATCTGGATCAGGAAGCTCGCGATGCCCAGCAGGATCAGGAACGCGCCGATGCCGGCGATCACGAACCAGATCTGCAGGCTCGGATCGTCGAAGGTGCGCAGGCGACGCGTCACGCCCATCAGGCCGAGCACATAGAGCGGCATGAAGGCAAAGTAGAAGCCCACCGTCCAGAACCAGAACGACAGCTTGCCCCAGAACGGATCGAGCCTGAAGCCGAACGCCTTCGGGAACCAGTAGGCGATGCCGGCGAACAGGCCGAACAGCACGCCGCCGATGATCACGTTGTGGAAATGCGCGACCAGGAACAGGCTGTTGTGCAGCACGAAGTCGGCCGGCGGCACCGCGAGCAGCACGCCGGTCATGCCGCCGATCACGAAGGTCAGCATGAAGGCGACCGTCCACATCATCGGCAGCTCGAAGCGGATGCGGCCGCGATACATCGTGAACAGCCAGTTGAACATCTTCGCGCCCGTCGGGATCGAGATGATCATCGTGGTGATGCCAAAGAAGGAGTTGACGCTGGCCCCCGACCCCATGGTGAAGAAGTGGTGCAGCCAGACCAGATAGGACAGGATGGTGATGACTACGGTGGCGTAGACCATCGAGGTGTAGCCGAACAGCCGCTTGCCCGAGAAGGTCGAGGTCACCTCGGAGAAGATGCCGAACGCCGGCAGGATGAGGATGTAGACCTCGGGATGGCCCCAGATCCAGATGAGGTTGACATACATCATCGGATCGCCGCCGAAATCATTGGTGAAGAAGTTGGTGCCGACGTAGCGGTCGAGCGACAGCAGCGCCAGCACCGCTGTCAGCACCGGGAAGGAGGCGACGATCAGGACGTTGGTGCACAGTGACGTCCAGGTGAAGACCGGCATCTTCATCATGGTCATGCCGGGGGCGCGCATCTTGACGATGGTGCAGATCAGGTTGACGCCGGATAACAACGTTCCCACGCCGGCAACCTGCAGCGCCCAGATGTAATAGTCGACGCCGACATCCGGACTGTAGGACAGGTTCGACAGCGGCGGATAGGCCAGCCAGCCGGTGCGCGCGAACTCGCCGACGAACAGCGAGCACATCACCAGCACGGCGCCGGACGTGGTCATCCAGAAGCTGAAATTGTTGAGGAACGGGAACGAGACGTCGCGGGCGCCGATCTGCAGCGGCACGACATAGTTCATCAGGCCGGTGACCAGCGGCATCGCCACGAAGAAGATCATGATCACGCCATGGGCCGTGAACACCTGATCATAGTGGTGCGAGTTCAGGTAGCCTTCGGAGCCATTGAAGGCGATCGCCTGCTGCAGGCGCATCATCAGCGCATCGGCGAAGCCGCGCAGCAGCATGACGATGCCGAGCACCATGTACATGATGCCGATGCGCTTGTGGTCGACGGTGGTGAACCACTCTTTCCAGAGATAGCCCCACAGCCGGAAATAGGTGATCGCGCCAAACAGCGCGAGACCGCCGAGCGCGACCATGGCGAAGGTGCCGACGATGATCGGCTCGTGCAGCGGCAGCGACTCCAGCGTCAGCCGGCCGAAGATGATCTTTGTGAGCTCTGCTGTATCGAACATGATGGACCCTCACGAATCCGACTTTGAGGTTGGCCCCGTGATGAAGGATGCCTTGGACGGCCGCAGCAGGCCGGGCCGCGCCAGCCCGCGCCCCTGCAATGGCGTCCAGTCCAGCGGCGCCAGCACGGTCGGCGAAGAGTCCTCGGCCATCCGCGTGACCTGATCGCCCGGCAGGCAGACGCCGCCGGCAACGAAGCTCGGCTCGGTGCCGAACACGGCGCCGCGGCCGGCGAACTTGTCATAGGCGAGCGGCAGCGTGTTGCGCACGCCGGCCATGCCCATGCCGCCCTGCGCGTCGATCGCCATCATCTCGCTCATGCACATCTTGCCGGGCTCGACGCACATGTTGAGGATGGCGCGGAACAGGTCGCTGTCAACCGAGGCATAGTGGCGAACCGGTTCATTGGCGCTCGGACGCTCGAGCGCAAGATAATCCTGCTTGTTGAGCTCCTGCCCACTCGCCTTGGCCTTGTCGACCCATCCGGCGAAGTCCGCATCCGACAGGCCACGGAAAGCGAAGCGCATGCCGGAGAAGCCGGAGCCGCTGTAGTTGGCCGAGAAACCGCGATAGACGCCGGGCTTGTTGATGACGGCGTGCAGCCGGCTCTGCATGCCCGGCATCGCATAGATCTGGCCGGCGAGTGCCGGAATATAGAACGAGTTCATTACCGAGGACGAGGTGATCCTGAAATCGAGCGGCCGGTTCACGGGAGCTGCGAGCTCGTTGAGGCTGGCGATGCCGTATTCGGGATAGATGAACAGCCACTTCCAATCGAGCGCGACGACGTCGACCTCGAGCGGCTTGTCCTGCGGCGTCACCGCGCGCTCGGCGGAGATGCGTCCGAGCGTTCGATAGGGATCGAGCAGATGCGTGCCCATCCACGTCACCGCGCCCAGGCAGATGATGATCAGCAGCGGCGCCGCCCAGATCAGAAGCTCGAGCTGGGTGGAGTGGTCCCAGTCCGGCGTGTAGGTCGCCGCCTTATTGGACTGGCGGTAGCGCCATGCGATCATGGCCGTGGCCGCCATCACCGGGATCACGATCAGCAGCATCAGTACGGTGGCGATGATCACGAGATCGCGCTGCTGGGCGGCGACGTCGCCGGAGGGCGCGAGCACGACCAGATTGCAGCCTCCGAGCGCGAGCCCCAGCGGCAGCATGCCTAAGAATTTCCAGTAACGCACGCTCAACCTCGTCGCACGGCGGATCTCTGAACGAGGCCTCACCTAGCGATCGGACGACACGGCCGGTATTGGACAATTTGTCCAATACCGGAGCGGCGCCGAGGACGACAATTACGTGGCGAAAATAGAGTACGAGAGGACTGCAGGCAGCGCGATGACACAGGCAGCGGCGACCGCCGACGGCGAAACCCATCTCTCCCGCACGCATGAGGCGCATCCGGGCGAGATCGCGATCGGCGTGATCGTCGGGCGCACGTCGGAGTTCTTCGACTTCTTCGTCTACGCCATCGCCTCGGTGATCGTGTTTCCGCGCCTCGTGTTTCCGTTCGCCGACGAGCTGACGCAGACGCTGTATTCGTTCGCGCTGTTCGCGCTCGCCTTCATCGCCCGCCCGTTCGGCAGCGTGATCTTCATGGCGATCGACCGCCGCTACGGCAAGAGCGCCAAGCTGATCACCGCATTGTTCCTGCTGGGCACCTCGACGGTCGCGATCGCCTTCCTGCCGAGCTATCACACCGTCGGTGCGGCCGCGATCTGGCTGCTGGCGCTGGCGCGGATCGGCCAGGGCCTCGCCTGGGGCGGTGCCTGGGACGGGCTGGCGTCGCTGCTTGCCATGAATGCGCCGGAGCACCAGCGCGGCTGGTATGCGATGATCCCGCAGCTCGGCGCGCCGCTCGGGCTGATCGTCGCCAGCGTGCTGTTCGCTTTCTTCGTCGGCTATCTCTCCGCGGCCGACTTCTTCGACTGGGGCTGGCGCTACCCGTTCTTCGTGGCGTTCGCCATCAACGTCGTGGCGCTGTTCGCGCGGCTGCGCATGGTGGTGACGCCTGAATATGACGAGCTGTTCCAGTCGCGCGAATTGCAGCCGGCGCGCGTCATGACCACGATCCGGCACGAGGGCCGCAACATCGTGATCGGCGCGTTCGCGCCGCTGGCGAGCTTCGCGCTGTTCCACATGGTGACGGTGTTTCCGCTGTCCTGGGTGTTCCTGTTCACCAAGGAGACGCCGGCGCGCTTCCTGGTCATCGAGGCGGTCGGCGCGGTGTTCGGCGTCGTCGCCATTGTCGGGTCCGGCATGCTGGCCGACCGCATCGGCCGCAAGTCGCTCCTGATCGGCTCGGCGATCGCGATCGCGGTGTTCTCGGGCTTCGCGCCGCAACTGCTCGATGCCGGCCCGATCGGCGAGACCATCTACATGGTGCTCGGCTTCATCCTGCTCGGCCTGTCGTTCGGCCAGTCCTCCGGCGCGATCGCCGCCAATTTCGCGCGCACCTATCGCTATACGGCATCGGCGCTCACGGCGGACCTCGCCTGGCTGTTCGGCGCCGGCTTCGCGCCGCTGGCGGCATTGGTGCTGGCCGCCAATCTCGGCCTGCTGTCGGCCGGCGGCTATCTGCTGTCCGGCGCCGTCTGCACCCTGCTCGCGCTGTGGCTCAGCGCGCCGCGGCAGCTGCAGCAGGTGTGAGGCCTCACACGCCGCGCCACTTGCGCTCCGCCTCGTCCCACGCTGCCAGCGGCTGCAGATCCGGCACCCATGCGAGCCCGGTCTTGGCATCCGACGACACCGCTTCCGGCGTCACCACCACATCGAGCAGCGCCGGTCGATTCGCGAGCGCGCGCTGGATGGCGGGGCCGAGCTGCTCCGCGGTCTCGACGCGCTCGGCATGCATGCCGAAGGCGCGCGCCATCGCGGCGTGATCGGCGAATTGCAGCCTGGTGCCGACCATCTTGCCATGGGTCACGGTCTGGTCGTGCACCTCGATCTGCCAGGCGCCGTTGTTGGCGACGACGATCAGCACCGGCGCGTTGTGGCGCACGGCCGTGTCGACCTCGATCGCGTTGAAGCCGAAGGCGCCGTCGCCGGTCGCGACCACCACGGGCTTGTCGGGAAAGGCGAGGCTCGCGGCGATGCCATAGGGCACGCCGATGCCGATGCAGCCGAACGGGCCGGGATCGAGCATCAGCGGCGCGCTCAGGCCGACGCGGGCGAACGAGAGAAAGTCGCCGCCGTCGGTGATGACCACGGCATCATTGCCGATCGCCTCCTGCAGGGCCGACAGCACGCGGTTCGGATGCAGCCGCCCGTCGCTGCCGGCCGGCGCTGTCGCCATGCTCTGGCGCAGCTTGGCCGCGCGCTCCTGATGCGCGGAGCGGAGCTTGCCGGCCCATTGCTTGTCGACAGCCGACTCGCGATTGCCCGCGAGCGCAACCATTGCCCGGAGAGTTTCCGCAGGTGATGCGAGGATTTCGGCTGCGCCGCGGCGATTGTCGCGCAGCTCGCTCGCGGTGTCGCTGATGCGGACGAATTTGGCGTCCTTGAACACGGCCGGCGAGCCGTAGGCGAGCTGGAAGTCGAGCCGGCGGCCGACCGTCAGCACCACGTCGGCATCGCCCATGACGGCGCCGCGCATCGCGCCGACCACCGAGGGGTGATCGTCGGGCACGAGCCCCCTGCTCTCGCCGGTGTCGAGATAGACCGCGCCGAGCCGGTCGAGCAGCGCGATCAGCTCAGGGCCCGCGCCGCGCGCGCCGCGGCCGGAGATGACGAGCACGCGCCGCGCCGACCACAACAGCTCGACCGCCTTCTCGACCTCGGCCGCATCCGGCCGCGGCGCCGCCCGCGGCTTCGGCGCGAGATGCTCCTCCAGTTGCAGCGCCTTGGGCACGATGCCGCGCAAGGTGTCGACCGGGAAATCGATGAACGCAGGTCCTGGCTCGCCGCCGTCGCCGAACGCGCGCGCGATCGCCTCGTCGAGCTCCTGCAGCACCAGCGACGGCTCGCGCACGGTGCGCGCGTAGCGCGTGATCGAACGCACGAGCTGGGTGTGGTCCATGTCCTGCAGGCCGCCGCGGTTCTCCTGCGGACGCGGGTTGCCGCCCGAGATCACCAGCACCGGCGCGCGCGAGACGTGGGCGTTGGCGATGCCCGTGATCGCGTTGGTCATGCCGGGCCCGGCCGTGACCAGGGCGACGCCGAGCTCACCAGTCAGCTCCGCATGCGCCTGTGCCATATGCACGGCCGCGCGCTCGTCGCGCACGTCGATGATGCGGATGCCTTCCGCATCGAGCCGCATCCAGATCGGCATGATATGGCCGCCGCACAGCGCGAACACGCGGGCAACGCCGCGGCGCTTGAGCAGGCGGGCGATCAGGTCGGCGGCACTGTCGGGGGAGATCTTCATCGGACCACTCCAGCGAACGAAGTTGCGATCAGCCCGGCGCGAGCCAGGCCACGAGCAGCGAGACGGTGAGGACGGCGAAGATGTGCGAGACGAGGATCGAGCCCGACGTGACACCCGCCTCGAGCCCATACAGTTTGGCGATCGTGAACGGCCCCGAGCCGATCGGCAACGCGCTGAGGATGACGGCCGAATGCGACCAGAGAGGCGGCATCGAAAAGACGTGGAAGGCGAGCAGCGCGGTCACCGCGGGCTGCATCAGCAGCTTCAGCGACACCAGGATCGCGATTGATGTCGCATCGTGCGTGACGACGCGCTCCTGCGCCAGGAACAGGCCGATGCAGACCAGAGCGGCCGGCGAGGCCGCGCCGCCGAGCAGGCTGGTGAAGCTCATGAACGGCGCCGGCAATGCGAAGCCGCTGAGGCCGACCGCGAGTCCGGCGACGGGCGCGATGAACAACGGACTTGTCAGCAGCGAACGCGCCACCTTGGCGACGGTCGCGCCCAAGGTGGCGCCCTTCTGCAGATCCATCTCGACGACGACCATTGCGAACAGGAACAGCACACAGGCCGTGAACAGGGTGGCGATGATCGAGGCCGGCGCGCTGTCCGGGCCGAACACCAGCAGGCACATCGGAATGCCCATGAAGCCGACATTGCTGTAGCCGGCATCGAGCCCCTCGATGCTGGCATTGGCGGCGCGGCGGCCGCGCAGACGGCTGATCACGAAGCCGGTCGCGAAGGTCGCGGCGATGCCACCGCAGAACGCGCCGATGAAGCCGAACTGGCTGACCTGCTCGACGCCGATCTTGGACATCGCGGTGAAGATCAGCGCAGGCAGCGCCAGGTACACGGCGAAACGATTCAGATTGTCGGTCGCGGTGCGGTCGAACACATTGAACCAGCCGCACAGGAACCCCGTGAGGATCAACGCGAAGATGGGAAGAGCGGAATTGAGGACAGCCTGCATCGCAGCTACATATCAGACGCGCCGCGCATTGCAGCGACCAACTCACGAAAATCTCTTCTTCAGCTCGCGATGCAGGATCTTGCCGGTGGCGTTGCGCGGCATCTCGGCGTCGGTGATGAAGGCATAGGACCGCGGCCGCTTGAAACCGGCCAGACGCTCCTTGGCCCAATCGACCAGCTCGTGCTCCTTCACCGTCACGCCGTCGCGCGGCACGATCACGGCGTGGACGCGCTCGCCCCATTTGTCGTCGGGCAGGCCGATCACGGCGATGTCCTTGACGGCCGGATGGGCCCCGACCTGCGCTTCGACCTCGGAGGGATAGATGTTCTCGCCGCCGGAGATGATCATGTTGCTCTTGCGGTCGGCGAGATGGATATAGCCGTCGGCATCGCGGCGGGCCATGTCGCCGACTGAGCAATAGTCGCCGCGGAACGCCTCCGCGGTCTTCTCCGGCAGGCGCCAGTAGCAGTCGAACGTGTGCGCGTTGCTCGAATAGAGCTCACCCGCCTCGCCGTCCGGCACCTCGTGGCCTGCCTCGTCGAGGATGCGGATCGGCGCGGCGCCGACGCATTCGCGCCCGACCGAGCCCAGCTTGGTGAACTGCTCGTGCGGATGCAGCATGGTGACCCAGCCGGTCTCGGTCGCGCCGTAGAGCTCGTAGAGGCCGGACTTCGGAAACATCTCCATCACTTCGCGCTTGGTCTCCGGGCGCGCCGGCGCCGAGGAGATCATCAGCTTGGTGACCGCGCTGAAATCGTGCTCCGCGCGCAACCCTCGCGGCAGATCGAGCATCATGATGTAGTGCGTGGGGACCAGCGAGGTGAAGGTGGAGCCGCCATCGGCGAGCGTCGTCACCGCGTGCTCAGGATCGAAGCTCTTGCGCGAATAGATCGAATTGACGCCGCCGATATAGCCGAACGCGCCGAAGAAGTTCAGCGAATTGGCATGGCACATCGGCATCACCAGCAGCGCGCCGTCGTTGCGGCTCAGCTTCAGCTCGATCTCGGTGACCATCGACAGGAGGACGGCGCTGCGATGGCTGCGCAGCACGCCCTTCGGCTTGCCGGTGGTGCCCGAGGTGTACATCAGGGTCCAGGGATCGGACAGCGCGACCTGCTGATCCGGCTCGCGGTCCGCAGCCGCGGCGATGATGTCCTCGTAGCCGCGATAGCCTGCCGGACGCGGCTTGGTGCCAAAGTGGATGAAGCGGTCGTCGGCGATGCCGAGATCCTTGCGCGCCTCCTCGACCAGGCCCACGAGTTCGTCCTGCACGATGACGGCGGCCGCTTCGGCATTCTGCACGATGAACTGCATCTCGGGCGCGGTGAGGCGGAAATTGATCGGCAGCGCCACCAGCCCGGCTTTGGCCGTGGCCGCATAGATCTCGCACCATTCGACACAATTGTAGGCAAGGATCGCAACGCGATCGCCCTTGGCAAGGCCGAGCCCGAGCAGCGCGTTGGCGAGCCGGCACGCGCGCTCGTTCCACAGCGCAAAGCTCATCGCACGTTCGAGATCGCGGGCACCGGTGCGCTCCGGCGACATGCGCGCATGGGCCGACAGCATCTGCCCGAAATTCAAGAGATCCCTCATCGTCGTTTCCTCCCGGCGGCCGGGTTCACGACGCCGACTGGCGCGCGCCTCCAGCGGAGCGCGATGAAGATCGGCGACGGACTAGTTGATATCCTTCGTGATCCGCACCAGCGTCTGATCGACGAAGCTCTTGATGTCCTGGTCCGGCTTGCGGAACAGCTCGCGCTCGACCGTCAGCGTCCGGCCGGGCACCGTCTTCTTGCAGACCTCGCGCAGGAACACGCCCCCGACCGGCTGCTCGCCTGCTGTCGGCTGCTGCTCCTTGCACTCCCAGCCCTCGGCGCCATAGCGCGACTTCACCTGGTTGCCGAGCAGGAAGGCCTTCTTGCGAATATAGAGCCGTGCCTTCGGATCGGTCTCGATCGTCAGGCCGGTGACGGTGCCCTTGTCGTCGACCAGGACCGTCAGCAGCACGGGATGACCGGCCACCTTGGTGCCGTCCTGGCTGGTCTCCGGATCGAAATCGAAGCGCACCGCGTGCCGCGCCTGCGCGTCCGCTGGACAGTCGCGCCACGCCGACCACGCATTGAGCTTGCGATTCGGATCCTTGGCGCAAGTCAGATTGACATAGCCCTCATTGGGCAGGTCGCCGACGGGCATGCCGACGGTGATGTCGCGCAAATCGTAGTTCGGTACGGCCTGCGCCGAGGCCGCATGCATCACGAACGACAGCACGAACGTGGCGAAGATCGCAGCGCAGGTTGACCGCTTCATTTCGATGGCTCGCTTGCAGGCTTGGCGGCATTCGTCTTGTAGATGTCGCAGACCCGCGACGTGTTCCCGAAGAACGCGGTACACTCGTCGTAGTTCGGCTCGCCGCGGCCCTTGATGTGCGCGAGCACGTATTCCGCGACCGCCTGGATATCGTTGGGCCGCAGGAACACGCCGCCCTCGGGCGGCATGCGCTCGCCGACATCCTGGCGGCTCATATCGTAGCACTTCGCCGTGTCATAGGAGTCGCGCGCAAAGTACGGCATGCCCGTCCCGGGCCGGCCGCAGGTCACGGTCTCGATGATCTGGTCACGGGTGAGCTGCGTCTTGCGCAGCGACAGCGCGTCGCCGCCATAGCCGCCACCGCCATTGCCATGCCATTTGTGGCAGCCGACGCAGTTCGCGCGCTTGAACACGGCCTTGCCGGCCTCGGTCGGATCCGTCGGCGCCGCGGACTGCGCCGACGCGAGCGAAGCGGAGCCGAGGACGAGAGCCGACGCCACAGCGAACGTGATCGCACTGAATTTCATCTGATCTTCTTGTCGAACAGGGGATAGGGGCGGAGCGGAGGACATGCCTCCGCTCCGCTGTCGACTTCACAGCGAGAAGACGTAGAGCATCGAGCCGGGCTGGATCTTCTTCAGCTCGGGCGTGGATTCGATGAACCACTTGTCCCAGGCGCCGCCGAGACCAACCAGGATCGCGACGTATTGCTTGCCGTCGACCGAGAACGTCACGGGAGGCGCATTGACGCCGCCGCCGGTGTTGAACTCCCACAGCTTCTGCAGGGTCTTGGCATCGAGCGCCATCACCTCGCCCGAGGGCTGGCCGGTGAAGACGAGATCAGGCGTCGACAGCATGCCGCCGAGATTCGGGAACGGCGTCTCCATCTTGCCGGCGATCTTGCCGGTCGTGACGTCGATCGCGGTCACGCTGCCCGTGATCTTGAACGGCTGGCTCGGTCCGCCGCCGGTCCAGAACTCACGCGGCTTCAGCTTGTCCTTGGTTGCTTCTTCCACGGTGATCCGGTTGCAGCTCTCGATGACAGGGATGTACCAGAGCTTCAGGTCCGGATTGTACGAGGTCGGCGGCCAGTTCTTGCCGCCCATGTTGCCCGGGCAGATGTCCGCGACCTTGTTCTCACGATGCGGCGACACCGACGCATTGTAGCGCTGCACCGGGTTCTTCGGATCATACTCGATCGGCTTGCCGGTCTCGGCATCGAGCCCCTTGGTCCAGGTGACCTTCTTGACGAAGGGCAGACCCCAGATGAACTTGCCGCTGGTGCGGTCGATCGCATAGGCAAAGCCGTTGCGGTCGGCCTCGAGCGCGAGCTTCAGGGTGGAGCCGTTCGGCGCGGGCACATCGACCAGGACGTTCTCGGCGACGCTGTCATAGTCGAAGGGATCGTTCGGCGTGTGCTGGTAGTGCCACTTGATCTTGCCGGTGTTGGCGTCGAGCGCCAGCGAGCTGTCGGTGTAGAGGTTGTCGCCGGGACGATAGGCGTTGTCCCAGTCCGGGCCGGGATTGCCGACGCCCCAGATGATGGTGTCGGTCGCCGGATCATAGGTGCCCGTGACCCAGGTCGAACCGCCGCCGGCCGCCGCTGCGTCGTTGCTGTCCTTCCAGGTCTCGCTGCCGGGCTCGCCCTTGGCCGGAATGGTGTGGGTGCGCCAGACCTCCTTCTGCGTGGTGAGGTCGGTCGCCGCGATCCATCCGCGGATGCCGTATTCGGCGCCGGCGACGCCCGAGATCGCCATGTTCTTCACGATCAGCGGCGCGCCGGTGATCACCTCGCCCTTGTCGGGATCGGCGACCTGACGCTGCCAGGCAACCTGCCCGGTTTCCTTGTTGGTCGCGATCAGGCGGCCGTCGAGCGTGTGCGACACGACGAGGTTGCCCCACAGCGCGACACCGCGATTGTCGACGCCGCAGCAGGCGATCGCGCCGGCCCAGTCGTGATCCGTCTTCGGATCCATCTTCCAGACCATCTGGCCTTTGCCACCGCGCGCATCGATCTTGTACACCGAGCCCCAGCCGTCGGTGACATAGATCATGCCGTTCTCGACGATCGGCGTGCCTTCGAGACCGCCGTGGCTCCAGATGCCGCCGCCCTCGACGCCGCCGAGATGCATGGTCCAGGCGACCTTCAGGTTCTTGACGTTGTCCTTGTTGATATCCTTCAGCGCCGAGAACCGCGTGCCCGAGTAGTTCTTATGATGGTGGAGCCAGTTGCCGGCCTCCTTGTCGGCGTTGAGCAGCCGCTCGGGGGTCATCTCGTCGGCGGCCTGCGCCGGCGATGCAAGCTGGAAACAGGCGAAGGCTGCGCTGGCCAGCAGCACCGCCCGCAAGGTTGACCTGACGTTTATCCTCATCGTTTCCTTCTCCCATTATTGATTATGAGTTGGAGCGAATACCGCTCCGCCGAGCCCGAAGGCGGAGAGCAGCAGGCGACAAACACGCTTCAAGGGGACTTGCGAACCTCGACCTCCGTTTCGATGGATCCTGCTTTCTGGAACACGATCGTGCAGGTGAAGCGCCTGCCTGGCTCGAGCGGCTCCCGCGTCTGCAGCAGCATGACGTGATAGGCGGTCGGCAGCAGCACCAGCGTGCTGCCTGCAGCGATGGGAATGTTGGGAATGGAGCGCATCGCCGGAGCGCCTTCGCCGCGATCGACGGTGTGCCGCTCAGAGAAATTGGCGACCGGACAGCGCACGCGCATCAAGGCTTCCGGCGCGGTCGTGTCGTTCTTGATCGTGATCAGCAGCGGGATGTCGCGCCCCACCTCGGGCGCCGCCGGCACCCAGGCATCGGACAAGGTCAACCCTTCTCCGGCCGCGGCGAGCGCAGGCGTCATCGCGCCGAACCACGTGACCGACGCCACCAGCAATGCGCGCGACACCGCCGACATCACACCGGCGCGCACGCTGCCCTCCGGGCGCACGGACCAGACCTGACCGCACTCCCGACTGGTCGGATCTTCCGACAACGGAGTCCCTCCCCTGTTTGGCCGCTTTTTAACTTGCCTTAGTGCGGCGCCTTTTCTGAATTCGTACTCTGAATTCGAATGCATCGCAAATCGATTTTCGGGCTTGACATGCTAATGTCCGGCAAAATGTGATGGCCCATGCGAATCGTGCCCGCCGCTCCCTCTCTGGTCGACCAGGTCGTCGAGGCGATCACTGACGAGATCGTCAGTGGCGTTCTCACGCCGGGCTCGCGGCTGATCCAAGATGATCTGGCTCAGGCTTACGGGGTGTCGCGCCAGCCGGTTCAGCAGGCGCTGATCCTGTTGCGCGGCTGCGGGCTGGTGCAGAGCGCGCCGGGCCGCGGCCTGATCGTGGCGCCGCTGGACCCCGCCTTCGTCCGGGATCTCTATGAGATGCGCGCCGTTCTCGAAGGCCTCGCGGCGCGGCTGGCCGCCGAGCGCGCGAGCGAGCGTGCCGCGCGCGAAGGCCCGGCCTACATCGCGGCCGGCCACGAGGCGGTGAAGAGCGGGCTCGTCAACCGCAAGATCGAGACCGACATCGCCTTCCATCAATTCCTCGGCGACCTCTCCGGCAACGCGCTGATCGGCGAGACGATGGCGCCGCATTGGCCATGCCTGAAGCGGGTGATGTCCGACGTGCTGCAGAAGGAGCAGAGCATGTCCCGGATGGTCTGGGACGAGCACGAGGACATTCTTGCAGCCGTGATCGAGGGCCGCAGCGCCGAGGCCGAACGGCTGAGCCGCGAGCACATTTCGCGCGCGGCCAGTGTGTTCATCCATCACCTCAAAATCCAGCAGGACAGCAACTCCAAGCAGCGGCGGACGCTCGCCGCGCGGAAACTCTCGGTATGACCCCATTCAGACCGACCTCGTCCGCCATGCGAGCGCCGGGCTCCGGGACGGCAGTCTCACACGCGCGACCGGACATCACACCTGATCCCGTGGAGGCCACGTGCCACCGCTGAAGACACAGCCGAGCCTGACCGAACGCGTCTACGAGCGCATTCTCTCCGACATCGTCGGCGGCGAGCTGCCGGAATCCGCCCGCCTCATCCAGGACGATCTCGCCCGCGACCTCGGCGTCTCGCGCCAGCCGGTGCAGCAGGCCCTGCTGCTGCTGCGCAATCAGGGGTTCGTCCGCGACGCGCCGGGCCGCGGCCTGGAAGTCGCGCCGATCGACACGGACTTCATCCGCAACCTCTATGAAATACGCGCCGTCGCCGAGGGCCTCGCCTGCCGGCTCGCGGCGACGCGCGGCGCCGAGCGCGCGGCCGAGGAGGGCCCCAAGCTGATCGAGCAGGGCCGGCGCGCCGAGCGCGAGCATTCGGTCGAGAAGCTGATCGAGGCCGACGTCAGGTTTCATGAATTCCTCTACGAGATCTCCGGCAACTCCGTCATCCAGGACACCACGCTGCCGCATTGGCTGCATCTGAGGCGCCTGATGGGCGAGGTGCTGATGCGCGACGAGACCCCGCGGCGGATCTGGGACCAGCACGAGGACATCCTGCGGGCGGTGATCGCAGGCGATGCGCAGACAGCCGAGGATCTTGCCCGGCAGCACATCACGCGGACCGCCACGGTGCTGCTGGCGCGGCTGTCGAAGCAGCGCGAGCCCGTGCCGGTCGCGACGGCGTCCTGATCACGTCGGACTTGGCCTTTGCCGGCGACGTCCGGCAACCCCGCGTCAGGAATCCCGGCATCGCCTCGGACGTTCAAGGAAGATGAGGACGCTCAGCATCCCATGTCGGCGTCGGCGGCAGCCCCTGCGCGCATCGTCAAGCCGCCGGCAAGGTGAAAGAGAACGTGGCGCCGCCCTGCGGCTCGTTGCTGGCCAGCAGTTCGCCGCCGTGCTCGCGAACGATGCCGTAGCTGATCCACAGCCCGAGCCCCGTCCCCTCCCCGACGCGCTTGGTCGTGAAGAACGGCTCGAAGATGTGGGTCAGATGATCCTTGTCGATGCCGGGGCCGTTGTCGGTGATGCGAAAGGCGATCTCGCTGCCCTGGCGCATCACCGCGACCAGAAGGCGCGGCAGGTCGGTCGATCGCATCGCGTCGATCGCGTTCTCCACGAGGTTGACGATCACCTGATGCAGCTGGCCTTCGTTGCCGGAGATCCACAGATCCGGCTCGACCTCGATCTGGATGTCGACACGATGCTGCTTGGTGCGCCCCGCCCACAGCACGGCGGTATTGATCAGTCGCTCGATGTTGACGCGCTCGACCTCGCCGAGCTTCGAGAACGACAGGCGGCGCAGGTTCTTGACGATCTCGCTGATGCGCACCGCGCCTTCCAGCGTGCCATCGATCAGCGGGCCAAAATCCTCCAGGATGGCATCGATCCTGAGATCTTTGCGAAGCGCAGCGACATCATCCGCGACCGGCTGCTCGTGGATGGCATCGAGATAGCCGACCAGCGAGGTGCGGTAGCGCATCAGGGTGTGGATGTTGCCGTAGACGAAGCTGATCGGATTGTTCAGCTCGTGGGCCACGCCGGCGACGAGGCGGCCGAGGCTCGCCATCTTCTCCTGCTCGACCAATTGCCGCTGCGCCCGCTGCAGCTCCTGATGCGCCTTGTGCAGGGCCTCATAGGCGCGGCGCAGCTCGCCGATCGGGCGCCCCGTCAGCACCACGCCGATGAAGCGGCCGCGATGGTCATGCCGCGGCGAGCTGTTGATCGCGAACAGGTCGGAGCTGACGCCGGCGGCCGCGGCAAAGCGCAATTCACCGTCGACCACATCGGCGCTGCTGCGCGGCGTCAGCAGCGCAGCGAGCTTGGGCCGATGATCGGGATCGATCATCTCGGCGATGTTGCGACCTGCGATGTCGGCCAAAGCCCGTCCCGATGTCTGCAGAAAGGCGGAGTTGGCCTGCTGTACCGTGCCCCTGGCGTCACAGACGACCAGGATGTCGGAGACGGACTCGATGACGTTGGTGACGAACGCCTGGGCTTCCTCGAGCTCGGCGTTCTTGTGCTCGAGATCGACCTCGTAGCGCAGCAGGTCGGAATAGACCTCGTCCATCTTGCGGATCACTTCGATCCACACGCCTTCGCGCTCGCTGTCGAGTTCGAGCGTGCTGCTGCTCGCGATCAGCTTGAGCAGCGTGTCAGCCCCGGACTCAGGAGAGTGAGTGGCCTTTGCCATGCTTCTTCAGATCGTATCTCGACAATTTGTTCCGGAGCCCCACCCGGGACAGGCCGAGCTCGCTCGCGACGCGACTGATGTTACCATCATATTTCTCCAGACAGTGAACGATGATGGTCTTTTCGAGATCCTCGACCTTGTCCTTCAGGCTCCCGGAACCATTGAGCTTGCCATTGGCGATCGCGGGCGCGGCGCGGCGGCCGCCGCGCCGGCCGGCAAACGGCGGACAGCGCAGTTCGTCGGCATCGGCCAGCACGGCCATGCGCTGGATCTCGTTCTGCAACTCGCGAACGTTGCCGGGCCAGTGATAGCGGGAGAATTCCTCAAGCGCCGCCGGTGCGAACCGCAGATGCGGCCGGTTGAACGATGTCTTCACCGCCGATAGCACGCCCTCGGCGATCAGCGGAATGTCCATCGGCCGTTCGCGCAAGGACGGCATGTGCACCGGAAACGCGGCGAGCCGGTAGTACAGATCGCGCCGGAAGCGGCCCGCCTCGACTTCGGCCTCGAGATCCCGGTTGGTCGCGGCGACCACGCGCACATCGACCTGGCGCACGCGCTGCGCGCCGAGCGGCCGGATCTCGCTCTCCTGCAGCACGCGCAGCAGCTTGACCTGAAAGGCGGGGGATGTCTCGCCGATCTCGTCGAGAAAGATGGTGCCGCCGTCGGCGACCTCGAACAGGCCGATGCGGTCCTGATAGGCGCCGGTGAACGCGCCCTTCTTGCAGCCGAACAGCTCGCTTTCGAGCAGCTCATCCGGCAGCGCGCCGCAATTCTCGACCACGAAGGCCTTGGTGGCGCGCGCAGAGCCATAATGAATCGCACGTGCGAGCAGCTCCTTGCCGGTGCCGGATTCGCCGGTGATCAAGACCGAGATGTCGTAGTCGGCAGCGCGCCGGCCGAGCTCGATCACGTTGCGCATCGGGCTCGCGGCCGAATGCACGATGCGGTCGAAATCATAGAGCTGTTTGGCGGCGCCGCGCTTGACCGACACGACCTTCTTGATATGGGCCGGCGTGGCCTTCACGTCGACGCCGGCGGTCTCCGTCTCCTTCTGCAGCCGGTAGAGCTGCACGGCCTCGCGGACGATCTCGATCAGGCGGTCCGGCTGCCAGGGCTTCGTGATGTACTGATAGATGCCGGCCTCGTTGAGGCCGGCGATGATGTCCTCGGAATCCGAATAGCCCGAGATGATCATCCTGACAGGGTCGGGCCACATCTCGCGCACGCGCTTCAGGAAGCTGACGCCGGATTCCTGCGGCATGCGCTGGTCGCAGATCACCGCATGCACGATCTCGCCTTCGAGCAGCTTCTCGGCATCGTTGGTGTTGCCCGCACACAAGACCTCGAAATCCTGGTTGAGGACGCGCCGCAGCGCCTCCTGTGACCGGACCTCGTCGTCCACGACCAGTATCGTTCCCTGGATGCCCATCGCGCGTCTCAGCAGATCCGCGGCAGCTGCTCGCCCGACAGCCAGTCGACGATGCGGCCGCCGCCGAAGCTCGTCGCCATCTGGACGAAGCGATGATCATCGGCCACAGCTTCGCCGATCTCAGCCGCATCGCGGCCGAGCGGATGCGCCCTCATGGCGGCGAGAACGGCGCCGGCCAGCTCCGGCGCGACGACCGCGACCAGCTTGCCCTCGTTGGCGACATGCAGGGGGTCGAGCCCGAGCAGCTCGCAGGCGGCCGCGACCGCCGGCTTCACCGGAATCGCTTCCTCCTGCAGACGGAAACCCAGATTCGACTGCTGGGCGATCTCGTTCATCGTGGCCGCAACCCCGCCGCGCGTGGGATCGCGCATCAGCCGGATGCCGGCGCCGCCGGCTGCGACCATGTCGGCGACGAGACCGTGCAGCGAGGCCGAGTCGGAGACGATCTCGGTGTCGAAGGTGAGGTTCTGCCGCCGCGACATGATCGCCACGCCGTGGTCGCCGAGGCTGCCGGACAGCAGTACACGATCGCCGGGCCTGGCCTTGTCGGCAGAGAGATCGAGGCCTTGCGGCAGCACGCCGACACCGGCCGTCGAAATGAACACGCCATCCGCCTTGCCGCGCTCGACCACCTTGGTATCGCCGGTGATGATCGCGATGCTGGCCTCGCGCGCCGCCTCGCCCATCGCATCGGCGATCCGCTTCAGGTCGGAAAACGGAAACCCCTCCTCGATGATGAAGCTGGCCGACAGATACAGCGGCCTGGCGCCGGCCATGGCGATGTCGTTGACCGTGCCGTGCACCGCGAGCGAGCCGATATTGCCGCCGGGGAAGAACAGCGGCGAGACGACATAGCCGTCGGTCGTCATCACCATGCGGCCGGCCGCGACGTCGAACGCCGACTGGTCGTTGCCGCGCGCCAGCCATTCGTTGCCGAACGCCTCGTGGAACAGGCCGGCAATCAGTTGCGCCATCGCGCGGCCGCCGGCGCCGTGCGAGAGGTCGACGCAACCGCTCTTGATGTCGAGCCGGCGCTGGTGAATGCTCATGATGCGAGCCTCCGCTGATGGTCGCGGAAGCGGCCATAGGTCCAATGCGCCGCGCAGGCGCCTTCCGACGACACCATGCAGGAGCCGATCGGCGTCTCCGGCGTGCAGGCGGTACCGAACAACTTGCAGTCCACCGGCTTCTTCAGGCCGCGCAGAATGGCCGGACACTCGCAGGCCGGATTGTCGGCGACGATCAGCTCGGACATCGCGAAGCGCAGCTCGGCGTCGAGATGCGCAAAGGCGGGCCGCAATTTCAATGCGCTCGCCGGAATGCTGCCGAGCCCGCGCCATTCGAACTGATCGCGCAACTCGAAGATCTCGGCGACCTCGCGGATGGCGCGCTGGTTGCCGCTGCCGGTGACGGCGCGACGATACTGGTTCTCCACCTCGTGACGGCCGTCATTGACCTGCTCGATCAGCATCAGGATCGCCTGCATCATGTCGAGCGGCTCGAAGCCCGCGATCACGACCGGCTTGCCGTCATCGCGCGCGAACGGCGCATAGGGCTCGGTACCGATCACGGTAGAGACATGCGCCGGTCCGACGAAGCCGTCGATCTCGATCGGCGTGTCGCTGTCGAGGATCGCGCGCATCGCCGGCGGGGTCAGCACGTGGTTGCAGAACACCGTGAAGTTCGACAATTGCTTCTTCTCGGCGGCCCGGATCATCACGGCGGTCGGCGGCGTCGTCGTCTCGAAGCCGATGGCGAAGAACACCACCTCGCGACCAGGATTCTGCTCGGCCAGCGCGATCGCATCCAGCGTCGAGTATACCATGCGGATGTCGGCGCCGCGCGCTTTCGCCTTGAGCAGCGAGGACCCGCGCGAGCCCGGCACGCGCATCAGGTCGCCATAGACGCAGAGGATGACCTCGGGGCGTTCGGCGAGCGCGATCGCCATGTCGATGCGCCCGGCCGGCAGCACGCAGACCGGACAGCCGGGACCGTGGATCATGCGCACATTGTCCGGCAGCATGTCCTCGAGGCCATAGCGCGCGATCGCATGGGTGTGGCCGCCGCAGAACTCCATGAAGCGATAGGCGCGCGCCGGATCGGCCTTGGCGCGGATGGCGCGCGCAAGCCCGGTCGCCAGTTCCTTGTCGCGAAACTCGTCGGCATATTTCATGGTCTGACCTCCGCCACAACCTCGCCCATCTGCCGGAGCAGGTCGAGCGTCTCGCGCGCCTCCTCCGGATCGATCCTGGCCAGCGCATGGCCGACATGAAGAATGACGTAGTCGCCGACGGCGATCTCCTCGATCAGCGCGATCGAGACCTCCTTGCTGACGCCGTCGATCGAGACGATCGCCATGTCGTCAGGCAAGAGCTTGATCACCTCGGCAGGAATGGCCAGGCACATCAGACGGTCCCTCCAGACACCATATTGTTTTGCGTGAGATGCAGACCCGCCACCCAGGCCTGCCCGAGGCTGAGGCCGCCATCATTGGGCGGCAGCCGGCGCGGCAGCAGCGGGTCGAGGCCTGCGGAACGGCAGCCGCGCACGATCTGTTCGGCCAGATGCGCATTGAGGAAGCAGCCGCCGCTCAGCACGATCGTGCCGATGCCGGTCGCGCGCGACGCGCTCGTGATCCAGTCGACGCAGGCTTCGGCCAACGTGCCGTGAAACAGCCCCGCCGCTTCGACGGCGCCGGGATCACCCGCGATCAGATGCGCGAGCAGCGGCCGCAGCGACAGCACGCCATCGGCAATGGTCCAGCCGCGCTCCAGCGTCGCCGGTTCCCGCACCAGCGCCTCCAGCTTCATCGCCGCCTCGCCTTCGTAGCTCTGCACCGTGTTGACACCGAGCAGGCCGGCCACGGCATCGAACAACCGGCCGGCACTGCTGGTGACCGCGGCATCGGCACGATCCAGCAGCATCGGCATGTTTCGCGCCTGCGGCTGGGTCGCAAAACGCCACCCGATTTCGTCACCGCGACCAATATCGTGCAGCACGGAAGCCGCCATCCGCCACGGCTCCCGTGCGGCCCGGTCGCCGCCCGGCATCTTCAATGGAGCGAGATGGCCGAGGCGCTGGAAGACTGCTCCGTCGCACGACAGCAGCTCACCGCCCCAGGCGCCGCCATCGCTGCCATAGCCGTAGCCATCCAGCACCAGCGCGAGGGCGGGGCTGGTCACGCCATGCTCGGCCATGACCGAGGCCGCATGCGCATGGTGATGCTGCACCGGCAGCGTCGGCAGACCGTGTGCCAGCGCGAACCGCGTCGACGCCATGTCCGGGTGCAGGTCATGCGCGATCGCGACCGGCTCGACGTCCAGGATGGAGGTGAGATGCGCGATCGTCTCCTCGAAGAAGCGGATCGCAGCCCCGGTGTCGAGATCGCCGAGATGCTGCGACACGAATGCCTCGTCGCCGCGCGTCACCGTCACCGTCGCCTTCAGCTGAGCGCCGACCGCGAGCACCGGCGGCACGGCGCGCGCGAGCCGGATCGGCTCCGGAACATAGCCGCGCGCGCGCCTGACGAAGCGGGGAACGCCGGCCACGACAGCAAGCACGGAATCGTCGGCGCGGATGACGATGTCGCGATCGTGGGTGACGATCAGATCCGCAATGTCGGCGAGGTCCGCGCGCGCCTCGTCATTGTCGGTCAGCAGCGGCTCGCCACTTGGATTGGCGCTGGTGCAGACCACCGCCCATGGTCCATCAGCGGCCGGCCGGCGCGCCTCCAGCGCATGGAAGATCAGATGATGCAGCGGTGCGAGCGGCAGCATCACGCCGATCTTCGAAAGGCCCGGTGCGACCGAGGACGCGACACGTTGGCGCGAGCGCAGCAGCACGATCGGTCGCGCCACCTGCTCCAGCAGCGCGCGCGCAGGCGCATCAATCTCGGCAATCTCGGTTGCAGCGTCGACCGTAGCGAGCATCACGGCGAACGGCTTGCCATCGCGCTGCTTGCGCGCGCGCAGCCGCTGGACGGCCTGCTCATCCCGGGCGTCGCACAGCAGCTGATAGCCACCGAGACCCTTGATGGCCACGATCCTGCCATTCGCGAGCACGGCTGCGATATCATCGATGCCATGGCTGAGCCGCGGCCCGCAACGCGGGCACGATATCGCCTCGGCATGAAAGCGGCGCCCGGCGGGATCTTCGTAATCGGACCGGCACGCCTCGCACATCGGAAAGCGCTTCATCGAAGTGGACGCGCGATCGTAGGGCAGGCGCTCGGCGATGGTGAAGCGCGGGCCGCAATGGGTGCAGTTGACGAAGGGATAGAGATGGAAGCGGCTATTGCGATCGAACAGCTCGGCCAGGCACGCGTCACAGGTGGCGGCGTCGGGCACGATCCGCGTCGTGACGCGCCCGCCCGTGCTCTGGGCGATCCGGAAGCCCGTGCTGCAATCGGCCACGATCGGCTCGACGGCGATGTCGTCGATGCGGGCCAGCGGCGGCGCCTGCTGCGGCAGCGCCGCGACGAAGTCAGCGACCTCGTCGCCCTCGACCTCGATCAGCACGCCATCAGCGTCATTGGCGACGAAGCCGCCGAGCCGATGGCGCGTGGCCAGGCCGTGGACATAGGGACGAAAGCCGACGCCCTGCACGGCGCCGCGGACGCGGAGCCTGAGGCGCGCATGGTTCGCCGCCGATGTCCGGCCGGGCGTGCTCATCCCCGCACCGCGTTCGCTGCGCTCGCCCGCATCCGCTCAGACTGCTTCCTGATCCAGGCGTAGAACGCAGAAAGGCCCTCGCCTGTCTTCGCGGAGATCGTCAGCACCTCGATCTTCGGATTGACGCGGCGGGCATATTCGATCGTCTGCGCAAGATCGAAATCGAGCACCGGCGCCAGATCGATCTTGTTGATCAGCATCAGCGATGATGCCGCGAACATGTCGGGATATTTGAGCGGCTTGTCTTCGCCCTCGGTGGTCGAGAACACGACGATCTTGCAAGCTTCGCCGAGATCGAAGGCGGCCGGACAGACGAGGTTGCCGACATTCTCGATGAACAGCAGCCCGCCGCGCAATGACGGCAGCCGGCCAAAGGCTTCGCCGACCATGGCCGCGTCGAGATGACAGCCCTTGCCGGTGTTGATCTGGATCGCCGGCACGCCGGTGGCGCGGATGCGCTCGGCATCGTTGGAGGTCTGCTGGTCGCCCTCGATCACCGCGACGGGCCGGCTCTGCTTGAGATCGGAGACGGCGCGCACCAGCAGCGAGGTCTTGCCGGCGCCTGGGCTGGAGACGAAATTGAATGCCAGCACGTCATGCGCGGCGAATCGCGCGCGGTTTTCTGCCGCGAGCCGGTTGTTCTTGCCGAGAATGTCGCGTTCGATCTGGATGATGCGCCCGCTGGAGAGACCGGCAACCTCCTGTCCGGCCGGATTGGCCGAACAGTCGACGTGGTCGGCAGCATGATCATGATGATGATCATGCGCGCGACCGTGATCATGATAGTGATCATCGTGATGGTGACCATGCTCGTGATCATGATGGCCGTGATGGTGATGATGTCCGAACTGATCATGGCTGTGATCATGTCCATGAGCATGATGATGCTCGCCGTGATCGTGATCATGATCACCGGTCTCGATGGAGGACTTGCCGTCACTGCAGCCACACACCGTGCACATTACTCGACCTCCAGCTCCTTGACCCGCATGTCCTCACCGCCCGTGACCTGCAGCTGATGACTGCCGCAGACCGGACAAGGCTGATAGCGTTGGCTGATCTCGACGCTGCGCGAGCAGCCCAGGCACCATGCCGTGCCCGGCTGTTCGATGATCTCGAGCGCTGCCCCCTGCAACAGGGTCTTCGCGGTCACCGCCTCGAAACAGAATCGCAGCGCCTCCGGCGCGACATGGCTGAGCGCACCGATCTCCAACCATACGGTCTTCACCGTGGAGAAGGCGCCCTTGCGTGCCTCCTGCTCGACGATCTCGACGATGCCTTCGCACAGCGCCATTTCATGCATCGGCCATCCCCCGGAACGCCAGGTGATAGCCGACGCAGGGATCGAACGATCCGACCATCGTATGGACGGCGTGGCGATCGACGGTGCCGCGCAGCGCAACTCCCGTGAGGCTCCTCACGACAGGACCACGCGGGTGAAAGTTCCATTCCGTCGGCGCCAGATACTCGAAACGCGAGACCGTGCCGTGCGCATCCAGCTCGATCGCGTGATGCAGCCGGCCGCGCGCGCATTCGACCGCGGCGGCGCCGCGCCGCGGGCCAAGCCCGTAGCTTGCGACGGCATGCGGGTCGGCCGCGGCGGCCTCCGCCTCACCCGCCTCGATCAAGCGGAGCAGCTCGGCAATCTCAGCGATCTTGGCTGAGAGGCGTTCGACGGGGCCGGCTGATGCCAACTGATGGCGCTCCGCATAGCGGGCCCAGACTCCGGTCTCCGGAACGCGGCCGTCAAGTTCGGGAGCCTCAGCAAAGGCAGATCCCACGTCGATCAATCGCGTGACGATGGCGCCATCATCGGCGGCCGACAGGATGTCGTGCTCGGCCGGCATGTGGCTCCATCCTCCATCATCGGCGGCCTTCCGGGCCGCGTCCATCATCGATGCAAGCGGAGTTCCCGGCAGAACCGGCTCCGCTGGCCAGCCTATGCCCAGAGCCACCATGCCCATCTTGATTTGAGACAAGGTTGCAGCGCGAGATTGCTGCGGGGCATCAGCGTCGGAAGGCGTCTGCAGCGAGGCGATCGCCTGCAACAGCCGTTGCACCGGCTGCGCGACACTGCGATTGTCCGCCATTGAAGCAATCAGCAGACCGCGCATGAGTTCGGCGAAGCGTTCCGCCAGCACGGCCTGGATCCGACGATGGCGCGTCGACGGCGCAGCCTGCTCGCCGCGGGCCGCCTCCAGCGCCGAGAGCAGCGCGACCTGGTGTGCACCGGCGCACAGCGAGAACAGCCGCGGCAGGGCCGCAAGCAGCATCTCGGCCGGCTTGCCGGCGAACAGCCGTTCCAGCGGCGGCCGCGTGCGCGGCTGAATGTCGACGCCGACGATCAGCTGATCAGCGACCGACAGCGTGACGTCGATGCGGTTGCGGAACGTGAGGGTCATGCGCGGCCCTCGGAAAGGGTCCCACGCAGGAACGCCCGGCGATCGATCGTGCTCGACGCCTTCGCAGCGCGTTCGGACGACAGGTCATCCTCCGGCGCCGTCATCAGCGCGGCCAGAGCGGCCTCAGCCGCCGCACGCGCCGCGACCATGTCGTCGAACTGGAACATCGGCGAGAACAGCGAGCAGCTCGCGATCCGCCCGATCCCGGCGATATCACCGATCGTGAACTCGAACGAGCCGGCCGGAAGCACGATCTTGACGACGGATCCCGCGGAGCCCTGGGCGGCCGGAGTGACCACGTTCATGAACCACGGCGTGACGACGATGCCGAGGATGCGGCCCTCGACAACCGAAAATCCAATCGCCTCGACGTCGAGCGCGTCGTGATAGATCGGCAGATCGCGCATCGCACGCGCGCCGATCTCGCGATAGAAGCCGGCGAGACGCTCGCCCCACGCGACCGGCGTGACGTCAGACGTGCCCTGCCCGGCCGCCTCAGCGCTCATGGCTCGACCACCATGAACTTGGCTTTCGGCGCATCGCAGTTCGGGCAATGCCAGTCGTCCGGCAGCGCCGCGAACGGCGTCCCCGGCGGAATCTGCGCGACGCCGTCACCTTCGGCCGGATCGTAGCGCGTCCAGCAGATGCCGCACTCCAGCAACACGTCATCAGCGAGATCGCTGCGGACACCGAAATTCTCGAAGCCGCCGCTCATGTGAAATAGGCCTCGATGATCTGGGTCAGGCGCTCGGCCGAATCCTCGAAATCCTCAGCCGCGGCGAGCGCGACCACCGGCACGCCGCCGACTTCGAGGGTGTCGAGAATGATCGTATCCATGGCGTTGAAGAACTGCACCGACCAGACATGGCGGATGCCGGTCGCGAGCACGCGGCAGGTGCCGTAGCCGCGCGACATCAACTGGATCGGGCCGTTGCCGAGCGTCTGCTGCAGGAAACTCATGTCGGCCGGGCTCATCGGCAGCAGCGTGAAGTTGATGGTCTGCGAGCGCTGGCCCGGTCGCCAGGACAGCGCGCGCTCGCGGATCTCGGCGAGCACCGGCAGCGCGTTCATCGTGCCCTCGGGCACAGGGCCGATCACGATGTCACCCGCGGTCAGATCGGCGGCCGCGCGCGACACGATCTCCGGCACGGCGCCGACCTCGATGTAGTCGTGGCGCTCATCCGCTTCCAGCCGCACCCGCCAGATGCCGGCGAGCACCGATTCCTGGATTTGAGCCAGCGTCCCGTCGGGAAGAGCCACGACGCCCGCGACCTCGCCCTCGCCCAGCACGTCGTCGATCAGCCGCCGCTCGAGATCGTTGAGGCCTTCGAGACGGAATAATTGCGTCGGTGCGCCGGCAGTCTGCGCCGCGATGGCGGATGCAATCGTCGACAGCAATTCGACCGCGCGCGGGCAGCTCCGCGCCAGCGCCTCCGAGTCGAGCGAGGCCAGCTTGGCCAGCGCTCCGGAGGCGGTCAGCCCCTTGTGGGAGGTATCGAGCGCCTCTTCGCCGATCGGAAAGATGTTGACCGGCTCCTCGGCTCCTTCAGGCGCGATCCAGAATCCCGGCTTCATCGCTCGACTCCCGCAGGCTGATGGACTGGGACGATGCTGGCGACGACCGCCGCCGTCGCGCCCTGCGGCCGGTCGATCAGCCGCGAGATGCGGTCGACATAGACAGACCAGTCCTGGATCTTGGCGATCAGGCCAAGCGTCTCCGCGCCGCGGCACAGGATCAGGCTCGGCTGCACGCGCACGCCAAATCGCGCCCCGAGCTCGGCCTCCGCGTCGCGCGCGATGATGGCGCCACGCAGCCGGCCCTGAAACGCCGTGATCAGCTCCGGCAGCACGATGGCCACGTCCAGCGCCTCCGGAAATCGCGCGGGATCCCCGGCCGACAGCAGCACGGCGACAAGCCCGGCGCAATCAGCCTCGGCGAGAAAGGCATCGACGGTGCCGGTATCGACCTCCGGCAACCCGCCTCGCGCGCGCGCGGGGTCACGCTGCTGCATTTCCATCGGTGTTTCTCCCTGACCAGTTATCGTTGCCATATTCCCCATGATCAGCAATCGGCGTGCCAGACACCCACGCGGGGCCGATAGCATCCAAGACATTGAAAAATATTCGGTTTTTATTGCAACTAAGGATTGCGCAAGAAATCGGAAAGGTGCTTTCCAGACAAAGCCTGCAAACTTACTTCATCTATGGAAATTCTGTTATCAGCAATCCGGCGCTGCCCGAGGGCATCACGCCTCTACCGCAAATGCTCCGGAAGCTCCGGCTCGCGCCCGATCAGATCCGCGAAGAAGTCATCGCAATTCTCGCCGTTCACGGCCGCCTGCAGGCCGCGCAGCGCCTCACCGATCAGCCGCGCCTCTTCGTCATCGAGCAGGCGAACGGCGTTGTCGATATAGACGAGCACCTTGGCCCCCACCGGCGGGTTCGACAGCAACAGCACCGAGACGCGGCGCTCCTCGCCGTCGAAGCTGCACAGTGCCGAGACGCCATCGGTCTCGAGGATTGTCATCGGCAGGCCAAGACACATGGCGGATCCCCTCGCGGCGCGGTCACTCGGCCGGGCGCGCCCGCAGCTCGTAGCTGTGATGGTCGATGTCGTTCGCGAGCAGGCGTTCGTCGCCGGCGAGCGGTTCACGCCGCGGCACGGCGGGTGCGCCCCATTCCGCCAGCAGGGCGCAGGCCAGCTCGATCGACGGCCCGATCTGCGCGAGGACAGGCGCGGTCAGCGGCCCACCCCAATCCTCGAGGTCGAGCGGCTGGCAGCCGATCAGCGCAAGCCGTTGCGGATAACGGCCGAGCAGGTCGGCCGCGCTCAGCACTTCCTGGAAGCCCGTCTGGTGCAGGCTCATCTTCTTGGCGCCGGTGAAGCGCGGCACCTCGTCGTCCCGGACCAGCTTGAGCTCGCCCGGCACGAGGCCGTAGTCGATGGCGTCGAACACGATCAGACTGTCGGCTTCCTCGACATAGTTGACGAGGTAGAGTCCTTGCGTGCCGCCATCGAGGATCGTGACGTTGTCGGGCACGGTGAAGCGGCGGTGGAATTCCTCCACCACCCGCACACCGAAGCCTTCGTCAGCCCAGAGAATGTTGCCGATCCCGAGCACCAGAATGCGGTCGCGCCCGCGCTCATCGACCATGCCGGCCCCCCTCTGTCAGTCGCGGAACTGCCGCTCGCCCGAGATCATCGAGGAGATGATGCTCTGGCGCGACATGATGTCTTCGCGAATGGCGGCATAGACGTGCACCATCACGAAGGTGACCAGCGCCCACATCCCGAGATGATGCCAGGTATGGACGTCCTGGCTGTTCGGCCAGATGGCGAATACCCAGCCGAACAGCTTGTGCTGCCAGCTGTCGATCCCGGTGCCTTCCGAATAGAGCGCAAAGCCGGTGACGATCATGAAGGTCACGAACAGCGTGAAGCCGGTGAACATCGCCGTCTGCGCCAGCGGATTGTGGCCGACATACATCTTCGGCTCACGTTCCAAGAAGGCGTACCAGCGGATCTCGTGCAGCACCTCCTTCCAGAATTGCTTGCGATGCACCGGAATGTAGAAGATCTGCCGGGAGTGGTGGTTGCCGACGAAAGCCCAGAAGATGCGGGCGAGGAAGAACACCGCCAGCACCTGTCCGGCCGCGAAATGGGCAAAGCGGATGTAGCCCATCACGAAATTCGCCGACGCCTCCCCCGACACCGTCGGCAGCGGTGATCCGATCAGATAGCCGGTGATCATCAGAACGATGATCGCGAACGCGTTGACCCAGTGGCAGATGCGCACCGGCGCTTCGTAGACATAGACCGTGGGCCGGCCGACCGCATGCTCGCCGGCGGCGTCGGCTGCGATCGCGGCGATGTCCGTCCCCGACTCGGGCGGGCGTGCAACTGCATCCATCATGACCCTGCTCCCCGTGCTACCTGACCTTGACCTTGGCCAGCTCCTGGCCATCCGGACTCATGACGTGCGTCGAGCAGGCCAGGCACGGATCGAAGGAATGGATCGTGCGCAGGATCTCCAGCGGCTGCTCGGGATTGGCCATCGGGGTGTTCATCAGCGACGCCTCGAAGGCGCCGATGTTGCCCTTGGGATCCCTCGGCGAGCCGTTCCAGGTCGTCGGCACGACGCACTGGTAGTTGTCGATCTTGGTGTCCTTGATCTTGATCCAGTGCGCGAGCGCGCCGCGCGGCGCCTCGGTGAAGCCGACGCCCTTGGCCTCCTTCGGCCAGCTCTCCGGCTTCCATTTGTCGACATTCGCCGTCGAACTGTCGCCGGCCTTGATGTTGGCGATCAGCTTGTCCTGGAAGTAGCGCATCTGCCGTCCGGCCCAGACCGATTCCAGCGCACGCGCCGCAGTGCGGCCGAGCGTCGAGAACAGCGCGGTCAGAGGCAGGTCGAGATCCTTCAGGAACTTGTCGACCGGGTCCTTGAACTCCGCCTTGTTCTGCGCATAGCCGACGACCCAGCGTGCGAGCGGCCCGACCTCCATGGCGTGGCCGCGCCAACGCGGCGCCTTGATCCAGGAATATTTGCCGCCCTCGTCGAGCTCCTTGATGTCGGTCTTGGTGCCCTTCGCGTTGGGGCCAAGCACGTAGTTCGGCTCGGTGATGCCGTCCCAGGGATGCAGCCCCTTGGTCTCGTCGGGATATTTGTACCAGGAGTGAACCACGAACTCCTGGATCTCGTCCGGATTGGCATGATCGACCGGAAACACCTCCGACAGATTGCCGTTGATGATCGCACCGCGCGGCAGCTTCAGGCTCTTGGCCGAGTAGTCGTTGGCATGCTCGGGCACGTCGCCATAGGCGAGCACGCTCTTGCCGGACAGGCCGCCGCCGTAGAGCCAGTCCTTGTAGAACGAGCCGATCGCGGCCACGTCGGGAAGATAGACCAGCTCGTTGAACTCGATCAGGCGATCGATGATCGACGAGACGAGATTCAGCCGCTCGATGTTGATGGCGCCGACCGCGCCGGTGCCGTCGATGTTGATCGGACACGGCACGCCGCCCACCAGCCAGTTCGGATGTGGATTCTTGCCGCCGAAGATGGTGTGGATCTTGACGATCTCCTTCTGGAAATCGAGTGCCTCCAGATAGTGTGCCACGGCCATCAGATTGGCCTCAGGCGGCAGCTTGTAGGCCTTGCTGCCCCAATAGCCGTTCTTGAACGGACCGAGCTGGCCGGACTCGACGAACTTCTTGAGACGGGTCTGCAGGTCCCTGAAATAGCCGGGCGACGACAGCGGCCAGCTCGAGATCGACTGCGCCAAGGTTGACGTCGCCTTTGGATCGGCCGAGAGCGCCGAGACCACGTCGACCCAGTCCAATGCGTGCAGATGATAGAAGTGCACGACGTGGTCGTGCACCTGCAGCGCAAGCTGCATGAGGTTACGAATGGAGTTGGCATTCTCCGGAATGGTGATGCCGAGCGCGTTCTCGACCGCGCGCACCGATGTGAGCGCGTGCGTTCCGGTGCAGACGCCGCAGATCCGCTCGGTGAAGGCCCAGGCGTCGCGCGGATCGCGGTTCTTGAGGATCACCTCGATACCGCGCCACATCGTGCCGGTGGAGACCGCATTGCGGATCACGTTGTCGGAATCGACGTTGACCTCGACCCGCATGTGTCCCTCGATGCGGGTGACCGGATCGACGACGATGCGCTTGCCGGAATTGTCGAGATTGAAGCCGTTGGGAGTCTGGATGCCCATCGTTGCCTGTCCTGAATTCGATCAATGATCTTGCTTGGCGTTTTCCTTGGCGTCGTCGCGTTTGGTCGCGAGACGCTTGACCGCCGTGACCGCCGCATGCGCTGCGACCGCCGCACCTACCGTGCCCGCGGCCACCATGCCGACCTGGTCGGCGTTGTGCTCGATGCCGAACTGCTTGATGTTGGTGAGGCGGTCGTAGAACGAGCCCTTGTCCCAGAAGCCGTCCTCCGAGCAGCCGATGCAGCCATGACCCGACTGGATCGGGAACGATACGCCGCCATTCCATCGCACCGTCGAGCAGGCGTTGTAGGTGGTGGGGCCCTTGCAGCCCATCTTGTAGAGGCAGTAGCCCTTGCGCGCCGCCTCGTCGTCCCACTCCTCGACGAACTGGCCGGCGTCGAAATGCGGCCGGCGATAGCACTTGTCGTGGATGCGCTGTGAGTAGAACATCTTCGGCCGGCCCTGGCGGTCGAGCTCTGGCAGCTTGCCGAAGGTGGTGATGAAGGTGACGACGCCGGTCATGACCTCGGCGATCGGCGGGCAGCCCGGCACCTTGATGATCGGCTTGTTGGTGATGACCTTGTCGATCGGCGTCGCCTGCGTCGGATTCGGCTTCGCCGCCTGCACGCAGCCCCAGGAGGCGCAAGCGCCCCAGGCGATGATCGCCATCGCGTCCTCGGCCATCATCTTCAGCTTCTCGACGAACGGCTTGCCGCCGTCGATGCAGAACATGCCACCTTCGTTCAGCGGCGGATTGCCCTCGACCGCGAGAATGTACTGTCCCTTGTACTTCGCGCGCGTCTCTTCGAGGATGGCCTCGGCCTGGTGGCCGGCCGCCGCCATGATGGTGTCGTCATAGTCGAGCGAGATCATCGACAGCACGGCATCCTTCACCAGCGGATGCGCCGAGCGGATGAAGCTCTCCGAGCAGCAGGTGCATTCGAGCCCGTGCATCCAGATGACCGGCGTGCGCGGCTTGGTCTCCAGCGCATTGGCGATGCGGCTCGCCGCGACCGGCCCGAGCCCGAGGCTCGTCGCCGTCAGGCTGCAGAATTTGTGAAAGCTGCGCCGCGTGATGCCCTGACGCCGGATGACGCTGTAAAAAGTTTCCGTTGCCGCGCCCATGAGTCCTCCCCCTGATATCGCGTTGGCGATCGTGTGATCGCGTTCTGGCGAGAAGGACAGCAAGATGCGGGCCAGCATCATCCCTGGATTTGAATCATAATGATTCCAGATGCTTGAAGCAGTGAGGCCGCAGCGGCTAAGGCTTCGACAGCGGATCGCGCGCGATAATCGGAAATCACGCGCTTTGCACCGACAAGCTTGTTTCCGCTTGCTGCCTACCTGTGTGCAGCGCGCTCAATGCGCCGTGCAGACCATGCACGGATCGAACGACCGCACGACGTGCTGGATGCCGACCGCACGAGCGCCGGCATCGCCGACCTCGGTGCCGACCAGCGCCTGTTCGAGCGGACCGGCTATCCCATCCGCGTCGCGCGGAGAGAAATTCCAGCTGGTCGGCGCGATGATCTGATAGCGCTCGATGCGGCCGGAGCGCACCGCGAGCCAGTGGCCCAGGCTGCCGCGCGCAGCTTCCACGAGCCCGACGAAATTGCCGTCGGCCGTACTGGCGCTGTTGTCGCAGAACGGCTCGTTGAGACGCAGTGCCTTGATCCAATGCTCGATCGCCAGCGCGAGGCGCGCGGTCTCGATCAGCCGGGCGATGACACGATTGCGGACATTGCTGCGACCGCCCGCGAGCAGCGCGGAGATCAACGGCTGACCGTCGATGGCCTGCCTTGCGAGAGCGCCGACCTCGACCGGTTCTCCCGCAAGCCGCGGCGCCTTGCACCAACTATAGGCGTCGGGCTTGTCGGCGTCGGGCTCGGTCCGGCTCTCGGCCGGATCGAGCGAGGTCGCACGCATCCAGGCGTGCGACACGTCCTCCGTGATCCGATTCGACGGCAGCGCTTCGGTCGTTCCATCGCGGGTGCGAAGCCCGGCGCGGAAGTGCGCACTGTCAGACTCGTGATAAGCGCCGAAACTCATCAGCAGGCCGGAGCCCGGGCCAAGATGCGCCAGATCGAGCGCGTCGGCGATGCGCAGGAAATGCGCGAAGTCGCCGGCGCGGCCCTCGCGCCAACGGTCGAGCTCGTCCGACGTCGACAAGGCGAGCACATTCTCCAGCCTGTCGGCAAACACGGCGCGTTCAAGAAAACCGCGAAACGACGCCGCGATCGCGTTGAGGCGCACGCGCTCGCCAAGCTCGATCGCGCGCGTGGTCCCGCCCGGCTGGAAGGCGAGACTGTGCGGCCATTTGCCGGCGATCAGGCCCATGATCTCGAGCAGCCGCGCGCGCGCCGGCAACGCTTCGCGAGCCGCGCTGCCCTTCGTCGCCGCGAAACGCTCGGCCGCAGCCGAATGCCAAGCGTGCGCGACGTAGGCGTCGCGGGCGAAGTCCGGCATGAAGAAGATGTAGAAATGCGTCAGATGGTCCGCCGCGTTCTCGGCCGCATGGGCAATGTTGGCCGCGAGGATGCCGTTTGGCGCTGCCGCAATGCCCATGGCCTGGCGCAACGCGGCGGCGGCGGCGATCGATTGCGACACCGAGCAGATGCCGCAGATTCGCGGTGCGATCACCAGCGCGTCCAGCGGCGGCCGCCCCTCCAGGATCTGCTCGAAGCCGCGATAGAGCGGCGCCGTCACTTCCGCCCTGGTGACGCGGCCGCTCTCGATATCGAGCCTGACCTCGAGGTCGCCTTCGACACGATTGAACGGCCCGACCGTGATCCGCGTCATGGACGGCGCTTGTCACTGGCCCGGCCCGGCGGCACCACGACGTGATCCGCCGTCGCATTGACCCGTACGCGGCGCGGCGTGGCCGATTTCGACAGCGCGGCGAGCGCCACGAACCAGGCTTTCGGCATGTCGGTCGGAAGGCCTACGGGAATGCCCGCGAGCTTCGCCGTCTCCAGATAGTTCTGCGTGCTCTCGAAGCCCGGCGAGGTGCAGGCGATGCAGGCGTACCCGCCCTTGGTGCAGGAGCCGCCGCCATTCCAGGAGCGCTGATTGCAATCGCCGACCGCCTGCGTCGCCCGGCAGCCGAGATGCTCCATCAGGCAGCCGCGCTCCGACATCGTCTCAGCGCTCGCCTTGAACTCGTAGAACTCGTTGCGCGAGCAGCCGTGATGAGCCAGGTGATTGGCGATGAAGGTCGGACGTCCCACTGCGTCGAGGCCGTCTGCCGTCAGATCGCCCGAGGTGAGCGCCAGCAGGCTTTCCATCATCCAGCCCGGATGCGGCGCGCAGCCTGCGACGTTGATCACCGGCAGCCCGCGTTTCGAGCGGAATCCCGCGCCGAGCGCGCCGCCGATGTCACTGCCCTCAAACTGCAATCCGACCGCGTCGGTCGGGTTGATGCCGGCAGCAGGAATGCCGCCATAGGCCGCGCAGCTGCCGACGGCGACGACGTAGTCGGCCAGCGGCGCCAGATCGAGCAGCCAGTGATAGATCGAGCGGTTGGTGCCGGCGAGCATGTTGAAGCGGCCGGTCTGACCAGGTCCGCGCGCCACCGAGCCCTCGAGCACCAGCAGATCGAGCCGCTCGCGGCCGTCGCGGATCGCTTCCAACAGTCCGACGACTTCGTCCCCGGTCTCTTCGCTGACAGAGGGGTGCCAGATCAGGTCGATGCCGGACTGGCGCAGCTCGTCGAACCAGCCGGACGCGCCGCTCTCCAGGATCGACATCGTGCAGCCGCCGCAGCTCGCGCCCTGCAGCCACAGCATTCTGGTCATTTCGTCCGAGCCGGCCATCATCCGCACCCGCGCGCTCGATCCTATTTCGCCCTCGGGTTTAGCGCCCCGGCGCGAACGCTGGCAAGCTCCTCACCCGGCGCATCCTCGGAACCGCCCGGACGGCGGCCAAGCAGCATGGCACCCGCCCAGATCAGGCCGAACAGTCCGATGGCGACGATCCCGAGGTTGGCGAGATCATCGCCCAGCGCAGTGACGACCTCGGCCCATCCGCCGGTGAAGCCAAGCCGGGGCGTCAGCAGCGCGACCGCCTCGACGCCGCCGATCACCAGCGCGATCGCGACCGAGGCGCCGGTGATGACCAGATTGTAGCGCCGCTTGCGCGCGGGATCCGTGAGCGCCCAGCGATAGGCGCCGGCCATCAGCATGCTGTCGGCGGTGTCGACGGTGGCCATCGCCGCGGCGAACAGCGCCGGGAATACCAGCACATGCGCCAGGCTCGCCCCACGCGCCGCCTCGGTCGCCGACAGGCTGAGCAGCCCGATTTCGCTGGCGGTGTCGAAGCCGAGGCCGAACAGGAAGCCGAGCGGGTACATGTGCCAGGCGCGGGACACGACGCGGAGCACCGGCCGCAGCAGACGAATGAGCAGGCCCCGCCCGGCGCTACCGGCGGCATCCATGTCGGAATGGGGGTGGGATGGGCGGCGCCAGAGGTTCACGAACAGCACCAGATTCGCGAAGGCGATCAGCAGCAGGAAGCCTGCGGAGACCGAGGTGCCGATGGTGCCGCCGATCGCACGGATGGCGCTGTCCTCACTCAACAGATCTGCGCCGGCCGCCAGGCTCACCACGATGGTGGCGATGACGACGACGCTGGAATGGCCGAGCGCAAAATAGAGGCCGGCGGCGCGCGGGGCGCGACCGTCCTGCACCAGCTTCCGCACGACGTTGTCGATCGCCGCGATGTGGTCCGCATCGACGGCATGGCGCAGACCGAGCAGCCAGGCCAGCAGCGCGGTGCCGACGATGGCGGGCCGGTCGGCGTAGAGCGCGAAGGCCCAGGCCCAGGCGAGCGCGTTGGCGGCGACCAGCCCGGCGACGAGCGCAACGGTCCTGCCGGGCTGCGACCGCCACCACAACAGCCGCGGGGCACGAGGATGATCAATTGGAACAATCGTCATACTCGGACCATAGCAAGAGGCAGGCCAGTTCGGTAAGGGCCGCGGCAGGCGAAAGCTGCAGGAAAAATCGGCTGCACTTGCCGGATCGCCCGCTCGCTTGGCAACCCGCTATCCAGTCGCGCACAGATCGTGACCAGCGGCGGGACCTCTCTCGTCCCCTCCCCCTTCACCGCGCAGAGGCACTCTGCGCCGCAATCTCGCGCCGCACGACCGCCTCGAACTGGCTGGCGGGCGCGGCGAACATCAGCCGGGTCTCCTCGTGGAACGCCGAGAAGATGCCGACAACGGTCGGCTGCCCGCCGACCTCGGCCAGGATCGGCGAGCCCGAATAGCCGAAATTGGCGAGGCAATGCACCGTCAGCAGCCGGGCATCGCTGGTCATGCCGGCGCTGCAATTGCGCTGGCCGGTCGGCGAATAGCGCCGCTCCTGGCCGTAGCCGATCTCGGAAATGGCGCCAGCCTTGGTCGCAGCCTGCAGTTCCTCCCGCGTCAGCGCCTTGACCGCGACCGGCTTCGAGGGCAGCGCATCCTTCAGCACGATCAGCGCCCAATCGGCGGGCGAGCGGTCGAGCGACCATCTGTCGTGCCGGGTCGGGACGAAGTCCGGCGCCACGATCAGCTTGTCGGCGACCGACGATGCCGCCGGCGTGCCCCTGTTCATGCCGGCCAGGAAGCGGACATTGCCGGGGCTGACCTGCGCGACGCCGTTGAACACGCAATGCGCGGCGGTGAGCACGACGCGCGGCGCGACCAGCGTGCCGGTGCACCAGCCGCCGGTCGAGTATTGCGCGACGGTGACGACGCCGATCGACGACGCCGGCCACGAGGTGGGATCGACGACCTCGCCGATGTGGCGGTCGAGCCCGAGCAGTTGCTCCGGACGCGGAGCGGCGACGCCCGCCTCCGCCGATTCCGGCTTCGGCCGCCAGGCCGCAATGGCGCTCTGGGCCTGGACGCGCTGCGGCTCGGTCAGCTTGACCCTCTGCACGTCGCGGCCGGCCGATCGCACGCCGCTGCGACCCGCCATCACCAGCCAGGCGTAGCCCTGCACGACGTCCTGCTTCACGCCGCGACCGTCGAGCAGCATCAGGCCCAGCATGTATTGCGACTGGGCGAAGCCCTGCGCTGCCGCGCGGCTGAACCAGCGGCCGGCTTCGCCATAATTGCTCGCGACACCTTCGCCGTTGACATAGGCGATGCCGAGATAATGCTGGGCGACGGCGAGGCCCTGATCGGCGGCCTTGCGATACCACGCCAGCGCCTCGGCGGGGTTGCGCGGTTGGCCCCAGCCGAAGGCCTCCATGAAGCCGACGTCGAACTGCGCCCGCGCATCGCCCTTGGCGGCCAGCGGCAGCAGGCGGCGCATCGCCGCGGCGTGCTGTCCGTTTCCCGCCGCGGCGACCGCGTCTTCGAGCTCGGCGGCCGCGGCGCCCGCCGCGCTGCCGAGCAGCACGGCTAGAGATATGATGATGGTCTTGATCAAGGGCGTCCGCTGGGACCGAAACATCGTGACGGGCCACGAAGCAGACACGATCAAGACGGCGGCGGCGTGGCGGAAAGCGGACCGCGATCTCCTCAATCGGGCCCCCTCGCGCCTCACACCTGCTTCATCCTCACGCCCGATCGCCCCTTACACCTGCTCGCTCTTGGCGAAGCGATCATCGAGCGCATAGCCGGCGCCGCGCACGGTGCGGATCGGGTCCTGCTCGCGGCCCGGATTGAGCAGCTTGCGCAGGCGGCCGATATGGACGTCGACCGTGCGCTCGTCGATATAGATGTCGCGGCCCCAGACGCTGTCGAGCAGCTGCTCGCGGCTGAACACGCGGCCGGGATGCTCCAGGAAAAACTCGAGCAGGCGGTATTCGGTCGGGCCGAGATCGATCGGCCGTCCCGAGCGCGCCACGCGGCGCTTCTCGCGGTCGAGCTCGATGTCGCCATAGGACAGCACGGTCGCCAGCCGCTCCGGGCTCGCCCGCCGCAGCAGGCCCTTCACGCGCGCCAGCAGCTCCGGCACCGAGAACGGCTTGACGATGTAGTCGTCGGCGCCGGTCGCGAGGCCGCGCACGCGCTCGCTCTCCTCGCCGCGCGCGGTGAGCATGATGATCGGCAATTGCCGGGTCTCGGACCGCGCCCGCAGGCGGCGGCACAGCTCGATGCCGGACAGGCCCGGCAGCATCCAGTCGAGCACGACGAGATCGGGAACGCGCTCCTTCAGCCGTGTGTCGGCCTCGTCTCCGCGCGCCACCGTCTCGACCTCGTAGCCTTCGGCCTCGAGGTTGTAGCGCAGGAGCGTCGTCAGCGCCTCCTCGTCCTCCACCACCAGAATTCGGGCGCCCATGTCAGAACCGTCTCTCTCAGTTGCCGGGGATCGTCGATGCGAAGCTCGTCATGTCGCCCTTCGGGCGCTTGTCCATGATCTGCTGGCCTTCGATCATATAGAAGACGGTCTCCGCGATGTTGGTCGCGTGATCGCCGATGCGCTCGATGTTCTTGGCGCAGAACATCAGATGGATGCAGAACGAGATGTTGCGCGGATCCTCCATCATGTAGGTCAGGAGTTCGCGGAACAGCGAGGTGCAGATGGCGTCGACCTCCTCGTCGCCCTTCCACACCGTCATCGCCGCCGGCAGGTCGTGCGCGGCATAGGCGTCCAGCACCGTCTTGACCTGCGACTGCACCAGGTCGGTCATGTGCTCGAGCCCGCGGATCAGCTTGAGCGGATGGAAGTCGCTCTCCAGCGCCGCGACGCGCTTGCCGATGTTCTTGGCGAGATCGCCGATGCGCTCCAGATCGGTGGCGACCCGCATCGCACCGACGATCTCGCGCAGGTCGACCGCCATCGGCTGTCGCCGGGCGATGGTAAGAACGGCGCGCTCCTCGATGATGCGCTGCAGCTTGTCGACCTCGGCGTCGGTGGCGACCACCTTCTGGCCGAGTGCGATGTCGCGCCGCACCAGCGCATCGACGGAATCGACGATCAGACGCTCGGCGAGGCCGCCCATTTCCGACACCAGCCGGGTGAGATCCTGCAGATCGCTGTCGAACGCCTTGGCGGTATGTTCACTGGCCATGATGATCTCCTGAAGTCAATGTCGTCGGCGTCAGCCGAACCGGCCGGTGATGTAATCCTGGGTCCGCCGATCGCTCGGCGAGGTGAAGATCTTGCTGGTGTCGTCGAACTCGATCAGCTCGCCGAGATACATGAAGGCGGTCTTGTCGGAGACGCGCGCCGCCTGCTGCATGTTATGCGTCACGATGGCGATCGTATAGTTTTCGGCGAGCTCCTGGATCAGCTCCTCGACCTTGGCGGTCGAGATCGGATCGAGCGCCGAGCACGGCTCGTCGAACAGGATCACCTCCGGCCGGACCGCCACGGTGCGCGCAATGCACAGCCGCTGCTGCTGGCCGCCTGACAGCGACAGGCCCGAAGCGTTGAGCTTGTCCTTGACCTCGTTCCACAACGCGCCGCCGCGCAGTGCCTTCTCGACCCGGTCGTCCATCTCCGACTTGGAGATCTTCTCATAAAGCCGGATGCCGAAGGCGATGTTCTCGTAGATCGTCATCGGGAACGGCGTCGGCTTCTGGAACACCATGCCGACACGGGCACGCAGCAGGTTGAGGTCGAGCTTGGGATCGAGGATGTTGGTGTTGTCCAGCATGAGCTGGCCCACGGCGCGCTGGCCCGGGTAGAGATCGTACATCCGGTTGAAGATGCGCAGCAGCGTCGACTTGCCGCAGCCGGATGGACCGATGAACGCGGTGACGCGGTTGGTCCCCAGCGACAGGTTGATGTTCTTCAGCGCGTGGTGATCGCCGTAATAGAAGTTCAGGTTGCGCGCGGTCACCTTGGCGGGGGCTTCCGGCAAAACCTTGCCGTTCAGCGCGGCGGGATTGGGCTGGCTGACGGATACGGACAGGTCGGTCATTTTGCGTTCCTCTCGGCGCCGAGAATGCGTGCACTGACATTCAGGGCGAGCACGGCCAGAGTGATCAGAAGGGCTCCGCTCCAGGCCAGCTGCTTCCAATAGGCATAGGGGCTCTGGACGAAGTTGTTGATGGTGACGGGCAGGTTGGCCATCGTCTTGGAGAGGTTGAGGCTCCAGAACTGGTTCGACAGCGCAGTGAACAGCAAGGGCGCGGTCTCGCCGGCGACGCGGGCGGTGGCCAGCAGCACGCCGGTGATCAGGCCCGAGCGCGCCGCGCGATAGGCGATGCGCCGGATCACCAGCGATCGCGGCAGGCCGAGCGCCGAGGCCGCCTCACGCAGCGGGTTGGGCACCAGCAGCAGCATGTCCTCGGTGGTGCGCAGCACCACGGGGATGACAATGACCGCCAGCGCCAGCGAGCCTGCGAGCGCCGAGAAGCCGCCCATCGGCACCACGACAGCGCCATAGATGAACAGGCCGATGATGATCGAGGGCGCCGACAGCAGGATGTCGTTGATGAAGCGGATCACCGAGGTCAGGCGGTCGTTGCGGCCGTACTCGGCCAGATAGGTGCCGGCGAACAGGCCGAGCGGCGCGCCGATGCCGACGCCGATGACCGTCATGATCAGAGAGCCGACGATGGCATTGCGCAGTCCGCCTTCGCTCGAGCCCGGCGGCGGGGTGTCGGCGGAAAACACTTGCAGGCTGAGGCCGGCGAGGCCGTTATAGAACAGCGTGAACAGGATCAGCGCCAGCCAGGTGACGCCGAACAGCGCGGCGGCGACGCAGAGGCCGCGGATCACGATGTCCCTGCGGCGTCGGCGCGCATAGATCGGATTGACCGGCGTATCGGCGGTGAGCGAATCTGCGCTGGACATGGCTTATTTTCCCGCCTTTGCTTGGAGCCGCATGAGCATCAGGCGCGCGCTCGCCAGCACGAAGAAGGTGAGCACGAAGAGCAGCAGGCCGAGTAGGATCAGGCTCGACTGGTGCAGGCCGTCGCTCTCCTGGAACTCAGAGGCAATGGCGGCCGAGATCGTGGTGCCCGGCGCGAAGATCGACGATGAGATCCGGAACGAGTTGCCGATGATGAAGGTCACCGCCATCGTTTCGCCGAGCGCACGACCCAGCGCCAGCATGACGCCGCCGATGACGCCGACACGGGTGTAGGGAATGACGACGCTGCGCACGACCTCCCAGGTGGTGCAGCCGACCCCGTAGGCCGCTTCCTTCAGCACCGGCGGGACGGTCTTGAACACGTCGACCGAGATCGAGGTGATGAAGGGCAGCACCATGATCGCCAGGATCAGCGAGGCGTTGAACAGACTGAGATAGGACGGCGGACCGGCGAAGATGTCCTGCAGCACCGGGATGCCGGAGCAGAGATTGATCATGAACGGCTGGAACGTGTAGGCCAGGAACGGGCCCAGAACGAAGAAGCCCCACATGCCGTAGATGATCGAGGGAATGCCGGCGAGCAGCTCGATCGCAATGCCGATCGGACGGCGCAGCCATTGCGGGCACAGCTCGGTGAGGAAGATCGCAATGCCGAGACCCACCGGAATCGCGATCAGCATCGCGATGAAGGACGTGACCAGGGTGCCGTAGATCGGGCCGAGCGCCCCGAGCACCGGCGGATCGGCCGACGGCGCCCAGCGCCGCGTCCACAGGAATTCGAAGCCGTAGGCCTTCATCGCCGGCCAGGCGCCGATGATGAGAGAGATGATGATGCCGCCGAGGATCAACAGGACCGAGATCGCGGCGAGCCGGGTGATCCAGTAAAAGGTGACGTCGCCAAGCTTGAAGGCACTGAGCGCGCGCGCCCGGTCGTAGGGCCCGGCAGCAGCCGCGATGTCGCCGACTTCGGTCTGAACCGCCATCTCTGCCAATTCCGCCCCCTGTTCCTTGGACACGCCTCAACCCCGGTAGCACCCCTCCCCCGGCGGCCGGGAGAGGGGAATTTTCGATACGTCCAGCTCAGCTCTTGATGTCGGCAGACCAGGTCTTCTCGATCAGCTTCACGACGCTGTCGGGCATCGGGATGTAGTCGAGCTCCTCGGCCATCTTGCCACCCTTCTCGAACGACCACTTGAAGAACTTGATCGCCTCGGCGGACGCGGCCTTGTCGGTCGGCTCCTTGTGCATCAGGATGAAGGTCGCGGCCGTCATCGGCCAGGACTTGTCGCCGGGCTGGTTGGCGAGGATCACGTAGTAGCCGGGGGCCTTGGTCCAATCGGCATTCGCGGCGGCGGCCTGGAAGGCCTCGACGGTCGGCTGCACGGTCTTGCCGGCCTTGTTCACCATGGCCGTGTAGGTCAGCTTGTTCTGCTTGGCATAGGCGTACTCGACATAGCCGATCGAGTTCTTGGTCTGGCCGATGTTGCCGGACACGCCTTCGTTGCCCTTGGCGCCGACGCCGACCGGCCACTCGACCGCGGTGTTGAAGCCGATCTTGCTCTTCCAGTCGGCGCTCGCCTCGGAGAGATAATAGGTGAAGTTGAAGGTCGTGCCCGAACCGTCGGAGCGGCGGACGACAGCGATCGCGTCGGACGGCAGCTTGACGCTGGGGTTGAGCTTCTTGATCGCGGCGTCATCCCACTTGGTGATCTTGCCGAGATAGATGTTGGCGAGCGTCTCGCCGTCCAGCACCATCTCGCCCGGCTTCACGCCCTCGAGGTTGACGACCGGCACGATGCCGCCCATCACCATCGGCCACTGCACCAGGCCGTCCTTCTCGAGCTGCTCGGCCTTGAGCGGAGCGTCGGTGGCGCCAAAGGTCACGGTCTTGGCCTGGATCTGCTTGATGCCGCCGCCGGAGCCGATCGACTGGTAGTTCAGACCGTTGCCGGTCTCCTTCTTGTAGGCGTCGGCCCACTTGGAATAGATCGGGAACGGGAACGTCGCGCCCGCACCGGTGATGTCGGCGGCGAACGCCGACGTCGATGCGGCGACCAAGCCGGCAGCGACGATAGCTTTGACGAAATTCATAGCTGGTCTCCATGCTCGGGAAGCGAAGCGCCATCTGCGCCCGATTGCGCTTCCCCGGCCGCTTTACGGGGCCTCAGTGTGGCTTTTATAAAGGTTCGATGACAGTCGGATGACAGTCACAAGCCGTTGATAATTCTTGATATTTAGAATTTGACCCGAGTTTTTACGGAGCGCGGGCGGGGTTTCATGCGGGCCTCCGCCCCTCGCCGTTTGCGAGCACTGCTCAACGAGATTGGAGGACCCGGCGATGCCGCGCGCAACCTCATCGACCCCATGCGGCCGCTGCGCCCGACGTGGAAGTTGCCACAAGGGGCCGCCAAATCATCGGTGTCGTTCCAGGCAAGGTCGGCGACGGGAAGCGGTGACGGCCGCCGACCCGGGACCCACTCCGCAGCGGTTGTGGCCTGGCGGCCGGTCCATCATCGTGCCTCGAACTCCTCCCTGGGGTTATGGATCCCGGATCTGCGCGCGCTTTGCGCGCTTGTCCGGGACGACAGCGGAAAGGTTGGTTGGCCGCTCCGCCGCCTCATGACACGCGTCATCGCGCCCCACGGCACACCGTGCCCGAGGTGATGCATCGATCATATCGCCCTGAAACGAGAGGGCGCGAGGAAGGCCGGACCTCGGCTGAGGCCCGTGGCCCGCCTGCTCAAAAGAATGCAGGCGGCAGGTACCACAGGTACAGCCGGACAGACCCGGCCTTCCCCGCGCGATGGCTTTACGGTGTCCTTCGTGCTCTCCCTGGGGATCGGCTTTCTTGCCCCCATCGCCCGCGCGTGCCGTCAGGCAACCACCGCAGACTTGACCTCAGCGTCGAGAGGCCAGGACCACACGACTTCGCCGTCCGTGCCAACCGCGCTCGTCTGGCGCAGCCGTCACGTCCATCGCAGCCCACCTCAACGTATCGTGACGACGCGTACGTCCCTCTGCTCGAGGCGGGTTGCACGCAAGAGAACATGATTTCAGAAAAATAGCAAGCTATTTATTTTTTTCGGAACACACCCTCCCCCCCCCCCCGGCACGCGGGGCATCGGCTCAATCCGGCTTCGGCGGCTCGATCCAGATCCCAGGGTCGGAATGGGTCCGGATGTGGTCGACGAGGAAATCGGCGAACACCCTGATCTTGGCCGGCAGCCTGACGCGGTTCTGGTAGGCAATGTTCATCGTCAGGAGCGGCAGCTCCCAGTCGAGCAGGACCGGCACCAGCCGGCCGGCCAGAATGTCGCCCTGCACGATGTAGAGCGGCTGAATCAGGATGCCGAGCCCGGCCAGCGCCGCGCCCCTGATCACCTGGCCGTCATTGCTGTCGAGCGTCGGCGCGATCCGGATGCTCTGGGCCGTCGTTCCGTTGCGCAGGGACAGGGAATAGGGATCGTTGGCAAGGTTGTAGATCAGCATGTCGTGGCGCACGAGATCGGCGGGAACGACGGGGCGGCCGCGGCTGGCGAGATAGGACGGCGCCGCCGCCAGCACACGCCGCATCTGCCCGATGCGGCGGACGACGATGCCCGAGTCCGGCTCATGCTCGCGGGTGCGGATCGCGACGTCGATGCCCGCCTCGATGAAATCCGGATAGCGGTTGGCGGCGATGATCTGCAGGTTCAGCTTCGGATACATCGCGCGGAACGCCGGCAGCATCGGCGCGAGATAGATCGTCGCGAACGACAGCGAGCTGGTGACGCGCAGCATGCCCTGCGGCGACAGCGCGCGGTCGCTGACGGCGTCCTCGGCCTCGGCCAGCTCGTTGAGCAGCGTGCCACAGCGCTGCAGCAGCTCCTGCCCGGCTTCGGTCAGCCAGAGACGGCGGGTGTTGCGCTCGATCAGGCGCACCGCGAGCCGCTCCTCCAGCGCGCTGAGATGCCGGCTCGCCGCTGCGTTGGACATCCGCAAGGACTCGGCGGCCTTGGACAGGCTGCCCAGCTCCGCCGTCCTGGAAAACACTTCGAGCTGGAGCAGACGGTCCATTGTTGCGCCGAATTGTTACGCTGAGCGGAAAACAGAGTTACAATTTTTGGGCTTTATTTCCATTTCCTGCAAGGCAAAATCGCCCGACAAGAACAAGGCACAGGTGAGGACGCACGAATGACGGGGCCGATCAGGCACATCGTGATGTGGCGGCTACGCGCCGAGACGGCCGCCGACCGCGCCGCAGCCCGGCTCAAGGTCAAGACCCTGTTCGAGGGCCTCAAGGGCCGGATCGACGGCCTCACCCACATCGAGGTTGGTCTCGATGTCAGCGACGTCGACTACGCCTGCGACGTCGTCCTGTTCTCCGAATTCGCCAGCAGTGCCGCGCTGCACGCCTATGCCTCGCACCCCGAGCACCTGCGCGTGCGCGAGGAGCTCGGCGACATCAGGATCGGCCGCTTCCAGGTCGACTATCCCATCGCCGCGGCGACCGGCGCGTGACCGGGGCGTTCATCTTCGACGGCCTGCCCGGCCGCCCCCTGCCCGGCTCCAGACCACATGGCAGATCAAGCCAATGACGGACGGCATCGATGCCCCTTCCTGACCAACGCCTCGCCTTCATCGGCATCGGCAAGATCGGCCTGCCGATCGCGGCGCGGCTCGCCAAGGCCGGCTATGACGTCACGGCGTTCGATCCCAACGCCGAGCGGCTCTGCGAGGCGCGCGCGCTCGGCATCGTCGCTGCAACATCCGCGACGGAGGCGGCGCGTGACCATGCGGTGGTCATCGCGTCCCTGCCCGACGACACCGCGCTGCGCGCGGCGATGCTCGGCGACGGCGGAGTGATCGCGGCCTTGGCACCGGGCGCGATCCTGATCGAGACCAGTACCGTGGGCGTCGACGCCTCGAGCGCAGTCGCCGCGGCCGCCGGCGCGCGCGATGTCGCTTATCTGCGCACGCCGATCTCCGGCAATGCCAGCATCGCCCACACCGGCGAGCTGACCTGCTTCGTGTCGGGACCGCAGGAGGCCTTCGCGCGGATCACGCCGCTGCTGCAGGCTTTCACGCGTGCGCAGACTTATCTCGGCGCCGCCGAAGAGGCGCGCTATGCCAAGCTCGCCGTCAACCTGATGATCGCGACGACGGCGGCGATGATGGCCGAGAGCCTGGCGCTGGCGCGCAAGGGCGGCATCGCCTGGCCGGACATCCTGCAGGTGCTGCACGACAGCGCGGTCGCCTCGCCGATGGTGAAGTACAAGACCGCGCCGCTGCTGGCGCGCGACTTTGCCGCGACGTTCTCCTGCGCGCAGATGGCCAAGGATCTCGATCTCATTCTCGGCGCCGGTCACGCCGTCGGCGTGCCGCTGCAGCTCGCGGCGCAGGTCCGCGAGACCTATGCCGCGCTGATCGCGCAGGGCGAGGCCACGACCGATTTCCTCGCCACCGTCCGTCATGTCGAACGGCTGTCCGGGCTCGGCGAGCCCGTCTGAAAGGAGCCGCCTCGTGCGCAACTTCAACGAGACCACGATCACGGATGCCGTGCTCGACCGCCTGGCGGGCGCGAGCGATGCGCGCATCAAGCAGGTCAGCGAGGCGCTGGTGCGCCATCTCCATGCCTTCGTGCGCGAGGTCCGTCCGACCCAGCAGGAATGGGAGTTCGGCATCGACTTCCTCACCCGCACCGGGCAGATGTGCGACGACAAGCGCCAGGAATTCATCCTGCTGTCTGACACGCTCGGCGTCTCCATGCTGGTCGACGCCATCAATCATCCCGTGCCTGAAGGCGCCACCGAGACCACCGTGCTCGGCCCGTTCTTCGTCCAGGCCGCGCCGGAGCGCGCCAATGGCGACGACATCGCGGGGCCGATGAAGGGCGATCCGCTGCTCGTCACCGGCTCGGTGTCGCGCACCGACGGCCGGCCGCTCGCTGGCGCCGTGGTCGACGTCTGGCACTCCGACGATGACGGCTATTACGACGTGCAGCGGCTCGAGCAGATCGGCGATCTCGCCATGCGCGCGCGCTTTCGCACCGATGCCGGCGGCCGCTTCCATTTCTGGTCGATCAAGCCCGCCGCCTATCCGATCCCCGATGACGGGCCGGTCGGCGACATGCTGGCGGCGCAGGGACGGCATCCGTGGCGGCCGGCGCATGTGCATTTCATGATCTCGGCGCCGGGCTTCGAGCGGCTGGTGACCCATGTGTTCGTCGCCGGCGACCAGTATCTCGATTCCGACGTCGTGTTCGGCGTCAAGGACAGCCTGATCCGCGACTTCACGCGCTGCCCGCCGGGCCGTGCGCCAGATGGCCGCATGGTGGCGGAGGGATATTTCCATCTCAACTACGACTTCGGCCTGAAACGGCTTGCGGAGCGCGCCAATCGGGCTTGAGCTGAGCGGACGACAAGGACCGTCAAGAGTCCTGTCGTCGTCGAGGAAGCGGACGGGAGGAACGATGGAGTTGCGGGTCGGCACCGGCGCATTGGCCGAGCGGCTTTCGTGCCTGATCGGACCACGCGCGAGCGTCGCGCGCGGCGTGCTGGATCAGCACGGCCGCAGCGAGTCGTATTATCCCGCGATGCCGCCCGACATCGTCGTATTCCCGGAGACGACGCAGGAGGTCAGCGCCATCGTCGGGCTGTGCGCCGAGGCCGGCATGCCGATCGTGCCGTTCGGCGCCGGCACCTCGCTCGAAGGCAATGCCGCGGCGGCCGCGGGTGGCGTCTGTTTCGACTTCGCCCGCATGAACAAGGTGCTGGCCGTGCATGAGGCCGACATGGACGTCGTGGTGCAGCCCGGCATCACCCGCAAGCAGCTCAATGCGGAGCTGCGCACGACCGGCCTGTTCTTTCCGATCGATCCCGGCGCCGACGCCTCGATCGGCGGCATGAGCTCGACCCGCGCCTCCGGCACCATGGCGGTGCGCTACGGCACCATGAAGGACAACGTCCTCGCATTGGAGGTGGTGCTGGCCGACGGCCGGGTGATCCGCACCGCGAAGCGCGCGCGCAAATCCGCCGCCGGCTACGACCTGACCCGGCTGTTCGTCGGATCGGAGGGGACGCTCGGCGTGATCACCGAGATCACGCTGAAGCTGCATCCCGTGCCGCAGGCGATCTCGGCCGCGACCTGCAGCTTCCCGACCCTGCACGACGCGGTCGATACCGCGATCGCCCTGATCCAGTCGGCGGTCCCCGCCGCCCGCATCGAGCTCGTCGACGACGTCATGATGCGCGGCATCAACGCCTATTCCAAGCTCGGCTATCGGGAAGCGCCAACCTTGTTCCTCGAGTTCCACGGCTCCGAGGCGGCCGTCGCCGAGCAGGCGCAGACGGCGGAGGCGATCGCGACCGAGCATGGCGGCCGCGGCTTCGCCTGGGCCAAGGCGGCCGAGGACCGCAGCCGGCTGTGGCACGCGCGCGACAACACGCTGTACGCCGGCCTGGGCCTGCGGCCCGGTGCGCGCGCCGTCATCACCGATGTCTGCGTGCCGATCTCGCACCTCGCCGAATGCCTGACCGAAACGCGCCGGGACGCCGATGCCAGCGGCTTCCTCGCGCCGATCGTCGGCCATGTCGGCGACGGCAATTTCCACATGCTGATCCTGGTCGATCCCAGCGATGACAGCGAGCTCGCCGGCGCCAAGGCGCTGCAGGCGCGCATGGTGGCGCGCGCGATCGCGATGGACGGCACCTGCACCGGCGAGCACGGCATCGGCCTCGGCAAGATCGACTATCTCGAGGACGAGCTCGGCGGGGCCGTCGCCGTGATGCGCGCCATCAAGGCCGCGCTCGATCCCGCCGGCCTGATGAATCCGGGCAAGATCTTCGCCGGCGGAGCACCGTCATGAGCGCGGCGGCCGCCATCGCAGCTCCATCGCCCGCGCCGCTGCTGGAGCTGCGCGGCATCAGCAAGTCGTTTCCGGGCGTCAAGGCGCTGGACGACGTGTCGTTCGCGATCTACCCGGGCGAAGTCCACATGCTGCTCGGCGAGAACGGCGCCGGCAAATCCAGCCTGATGAAGGTGCTGTGCGGCGCCTACAGCGCCGATGCCGGCGAGATCATCTCCAAGGGCGCGAAGGTCGAGATATCATCGACGGCCGACGCGCAGAAGCTCGGCATCGCCGTCATCTTCCAGGAATTCTCGCTGGTGCCGTTCCTCGACATCGCGCAGAACATCTTTCTCGGCCGCGAGCCGAAGGGCCGCATCCCCGGCACCATCGACCGCCGCAAAATCCTGGCCGATGCCAAGCGCGTGCTCGAGGGCATCGGCTTCGACATCGATCCCTCCGTCATCGTCGACACGCTCGGCGTCGCGCAGCAGCAGATGGTGGAGATTGCCAAGGCGATCAGCCAGAATGCGCGGATCCTGGTGATGGACGAGCCGACCGCGGCGCTGTCCGACCGCGAGGCGGAGCTGCTGTTCGCGCTGATCAGGCGGCTGAAGGCCGACGGCGTCGCCATCGTCTACATCTCGCACCGCATGGCCGAGGTGTTCGCGCTCGGCGACCGCATCACCGTGCTGCGTGACGGCCGCCGCATCGACGATCTCAGGCCCGCCGACGTCACCCCCGACCAGCTCGTGCGCATGATGGTCGGGCGCAATATCGACATGAGCTATCCGCGCCATTTCGCGGAAACGCCCGGCGAGCTCGTGCTGGAGGTCAAGGGACTGAGCGCGCCGAGCGGGATTGCCAACATCAACATCGAGGTGCGGCGGGGCGAGATCGTCGGCCTGTGCGGTCTCGTTGGCTCCGGCCGCACCGAGGTGGCGCGCGCGATCTTCGGCGCCGATCCGGTCAGCGAAGGCGAGATCATCTTCGACGGCAAGCCGATCGCGGGCGAGCCCGACATCGCCGCGCGCCGCGGCATCGCGCTGATCCCCGAGAGCCGCAAGAGCGAGGGCCTGGCGCTGCTGCGCTCCGTCGGCGACAACCTCGTGGTGTCGGCGCTGAAGAAGCTGTTTCCGAGCGGGCTGTACGATCCCCGCGGCGCTCAGCGCACGGCCGACGGGCTGATCCGGCAGTTGCGGATCGCAACGCCCACGGCGCGGCAGACGGTCGGCCTGCTCTCAGGCGGCAACCAGCAGAAGGTCGTGATCGGCAAGTGGCTGGCGGCCGGCGCCAGGCTGTTCATCTTCGACGAGCCGACCCGCGGCATCGACGTCGGCGCCAAGTCGGAGATCTTCGCGCTGATCGACCGTCTGGTCGCCGACGGCGCGGCCGCGCTGATGATCTCGTCCGAGCAGATCGAGATCTGCCACGTCTGCGACCGGGCCTATGTGATGCGCGAAGGCCGCATCGCCGGGCATTTGTCACGGGGCGAGCTGACCGAGGAGAATATCGTGCGACTGGGGATGCATGATGACTGACACCGCCATCGTCTCGCCGATCCGAACCTTGCAGCGCATTCCGGGCGTGGCGATCGTGCTGGTGCTGCTGATCGCGCTGTTCGGCGCGATCGCGCCCGGCTTCCTGTCGGCCGCAAACCTCTCCAACGTGCTGGTGCAGTCGACGATCCTGACCATGCTCGCGCTGCCGATGACCCTGATCATCATGACCGAAGGGCTCGACCTGTCGATGGGCGCGGTGCTGACGCTGACCTCGCTCTGCGTCGCCATCGTCTCGCTCGCGACCAAGTCGGTGCTGCTCGGCCTCGGCGCCGCGGTGCTGGCCGGCGCCGCGTTCGGCACCGTCAATGGCTGGCTGGTCGCGGTCGTCGGGATTCCGCCGTTCGTGGCGACGCTCGCCACGCTCGGCATGGCACAGGGCCTGTCGCTGATCGTGAGCGACGGCCAGAGCGTGGTCGGCATTCCCCACGGCGTCCGCGACATCTATGCGGCGACGCTGCTCGGCATCCCCGTGCCGATCGTGATGGGGCTTGCCACCTACGCCGTGTTTCACGGCCTGCTGTATCATACCAGGTTCGGCACCTACATCTTCGCGCTCGGCGGCAACCGCGAGGCGCTGCGCTATGCCGGCCTGTCGCCGACACGGCTCCTGATCGCGGTCTATGCGATCGGCGGCACGATGGCGGGCATCGCCGGACTGCTGATGACCGCGCGGATGAATTCGGGACATCCGACCGCGGGGCTCGGGATGGAGTTCGACGCCATCGCGGCGGTCGCGGTCGGCGGCACCTCGTTCGAGCGCGGCAATGGCTGGCTGCTCGGCACCGTGCTCGGCGTCATTGCCGTCGGCGTGCTGCGCAACGGGCTCAACCTGGTGTCCCTGCCCTCCTCGGTGCAGGTCGCCAGCGTCGGCGCGCTGGTCATCGTCGCGATGTTCCTCGACGGCCTGCGGAGCCGATCATGACCGACATCGCCAAGGACACGCTGCCGCCGCCGCGCTCGCTCCTGTCGCAGAACGCAGCGCAGGTGTTCTATCGCATGCTCGCCGCGCTGTTGATCTGCGCGGCGCTGACCGTGCTGAGCGACTCCTTCCTCAGCCTCGGCAACATCCTCAACGTGCTGAGGCAGGCGAGCCTGACCTTCTTCATCGCCTCCGGCCTCACCCTGGTGGTGCTGACCGCCGGCCTCGATCTGTCGGTCGGCGCCAACGTCGCGCTGTCGGCGTGTCTCGCCGGCACCGTGATCCATCAGACCGGCTCGCCCGTGCTCGGAATCCTGACCGGGCTGCTCGCGGGCGGCAGCGTCGGCTTCCTCAATGGCTTCATGGTCACGGCGCTGCGCATCCCCTCCTTCATCGCCACCTACGGCATGCTCTGGGTGCTGAACGGCGTCACCTACTGGTACATGGCGGGCGAGACCATCCACGGCTTTCCCGCGGGCTTCCGCCAGATCGGCAGCGGCTATCTGCTCGGGCTGCCGATCCCGGTCTATCTGCTGCTGGTGTTCCTCGCGATCGGATCGTTCTTCGCGCAACGCACAATCTGGGGCCAGGAGATCTACGCCATCGGCGCCAATCCGGTCGCGGCGCGGCTGTCCGGCATTCCGGTCGCGCGCCGGCTGCTGCTGGTCTACACGGTGTCCGGCACCATGGCCGGGCTCGCCTCCATCATCTTCCTGTCGCGGCTCAACTCGGCCGAGGCCGACATCGGCGAGAGCCTGACCTTGCCGGCGATCGCCGCGGTGCTGATCGGCGGCACGTCGCTGTTCGGCGGCGTCGGCACCGTGTTCGGCACCTTCATCGGCGCCTTGATCCTGACGCTGGTGCTGAACGGCATGAACCTGCTCGCGATCAGCGCCAACTGGCAGCCGCTCGTCACCGGAATCATCGTGATCATAGCCGTCTGGCTCGACATGAAGACAAGGCGCCCGACGCAATGAATCTCTAAGACAACCAAAAAACGAGGGAAGGAAACGACATGCAACATCGGATCACGCGCTGTCTCGCTCTGTCACTGCTGATCGCCGCAGGCGCGACGCAGGCCCGCGCCGACGGCGAGACCATCGCCGTCTTCACCAAGAACCAGACCAATCCGTTCTTCCAGACGGTGCGGGTCGGCGCCGACAACATGGCGAAGGTGCTCAACGCCAAGGTCCTGCACTACATCCCGACCAAGCCGGACTCGATCCCCGAGCAGCTCAGCCAGATCGAGGACGTCGTGGTGAAGAAGCCGAGCGCGATCGTGTTCACGCCGGTCGACTACAAGGCGATGGTGCCCGGCGTCGAGAAGATCAACGACGCCAAGATCCCCGTCGTCAATATCACCGACCGCTCCGCCGGCGGCAAGTTCATAGCCTTCGTCGGCGCCGACGACTACAGCCTCGGCCTCGAGACCGGCCGGTTCCTGCTCAAGACGCTCGGCGGCAAGGGCAACATCGTCATCATCGAGGGCGTCAAGGGCTCGCTGACCAATGTCGACCGCGTGCGCGGCTTCAACGACGCGCTCAAGGAGAACCCCGGCGCCAAGCTGCTGGCGTCGCAGCCCGGCAACTATCAGCGCCTGCAGGCGCTGCAGGTGATGGAGAACCTGATGCAATCCAACCCGCAGATCGACGGCGTGCTCGCCGCCAACGACGCGATGGCGGTCGGCGCGATCGAGGCGCTGGACGGCGCCAACCGCAAGGCGCAGGTGATCGGCATCAACGGCACCAAGGAGGCGATCGACGCGATCAAGTCCGGCAAGCTGCTCGCCAGCGGCGACTACAACGGCTTCGCCCAGGGCTGCCTCGGCACCATGATGGCCGTCCGCGCATTGCGCGGCCAGCCGGTGATCAACGAGATCGTGCTGAAGCCGACGGTCATCACCAAGGACAATTACCAGCCGTTCGACGTGGCGCTGGAACAGCGGACCTGCCCGAGCTTCGAGGATGCCGGCAAGCTCGGCGCGAAATAGGATCAGCCATCAGTCCGGAAGCAGGACGGCACGCCGCCGTCCTGCTTCGACTTGCGGAGAGAACTCATGCTGTTTGCGATTCATGCCCTCGACAAGCGCGACGCGCTGCCGGTCCGGCTTGCCAACTACGACGCGCACAAGGCCTATCTCGGCGACAGTGCCCGCCTTCCGGTCACCATCGTGATGTCCGGTCCGCTGGTTTCCGACGACGGATCGAAAATGATCGGAAGCCTGTTCCTGGTCGAGGCTGCCGGCCGCGCCGAGGTCGAAGCCTTCAATCGCGCCGACCCGTTCGCCGCGGCCGGGATCTGGGAGAAGGTGACGATCACCGGCTTCCTGCGGCGCCAGGGGTAGTCAGCCCTTCAGCTCGACGCCGGCCAGCGCCTCGCTCAGCTTCGCCAGCGCCGTGTGGTCCTGGCCCGGTCCGAGCATCCCCTGCGCGCTGGCGCTCAGCTCGCGGCAGAGATTGGAGAACGGCGCGGCGACGCCGGCGGCGCGCGCGACCTCCAGCGCGATCGACAGGTCCTTCACCATCAGGTCGAGCCCGAAGCCGCTGTTGAACTGGCGCGACAGCACGAACTGCCTGAACTTCTTCTGCGTCGAGTTGTTCATGCCGGTCGAGGCGTTGAGCACGTCGGTCATCAGGCCGGGATCGATGCCGAATTGCTGGCCGATCAGCAGCGCCTCGATGCCGATCAAGAAGCCGCCGGCGGAGACGAGGTTGTTGAGCGCCTTCATCGCCTGGCCCGAGCCGAGGCCGCCGATACGGTGGATCGTCGTGCCCATGGCGCGCAGCAGCGGCTCGACGCGATCGAGCGCGGCGGCATCGCCGCCAGCCATGATCGCGAGCTCGCCGGTCACCGCGCGCGGCACGCCGCCGCTGACGGGCGCATCCAGCATGGTCACGCCGAGTGGAGCGAGATCGGCCGCAATCGCCTGCGTGGCCGCCGGCGCGCCGGAGCTCATGTCGATCAGGATGTGATCCTGCTTCAGGCCCGCGCGCAAAGCCGCGACCGCGTCCGCGACATGTTTGCTGGTCGGCAGCATCGTGATGATGACCCCGGCCTGCGCTGCCGCCGCGCCGAGATCCGCCGCCAAGGTGCCGCCGACCTGGCGCACGAAATCTTCGGCGCGACCGGGCACGGCGTCATTGACGACAACCGCGAAGCCGGCGCCGAGCAGGCGCGCGGCCATCGGCCAGCCCATGTTGCCGATGCCGACGAACAGGACCTTTTGCGGCGCGCTCATGCGCCGTCCTTCTTGGCGATGGCGCCTTCGGCGAGGAGCACCTCATGGGCCGCCTTGAACGCCTCGAGGCCCGCGGGAATGCCGCAATAGACGGTCGCGTGCAGCAGGATCTCCTTGATCTCGTCGACCGTGACGCCGTTGGTGAGCGCGCCCTTGACGTGCAGCTTCAATTCGCTCGGCTTGCTGAGCGCGGTCAGCATCGCGAGATTGATGATGCTGCGGGTGCGGCGATCGAGCCCGGGCCGGGTCCAGGCATAGCCCCAGCACATTTCGGTGGTGATGTGCTGGAACGCCATCATGAAGTCGTCGGCCTTGGCGAGGCTGCCATCGACATAGGCCGCGCCGAGCACCTCGCGGCGCACCTTCAGGCCCTTCTCGAACAATTCCTTTTCGTCGCTCATCCGCTCGTCTCCCTTGTAACACCTGACGTCATTAGCGCTTCGCCGCGCGGACTGACAACAACGCCGCACGGCGTGCGTCGTCGCGTCCGTGCGGCGGAATTGACCGGAGCCCCGGCTCCACTGATCTAGCCGTGCTTGACGATCAGGGTCTTCATCGCGGCGAGCTCGTACAGCGCCTCGAAGCCCTTCTCGCGGCCGTGGCCCGACTTCTTCATGCCGCCGAACGGCAGCTCGATGCCGCCGCCGGCGCCGTAGCCGTTGACGAACATCTGGCCGACCTTGACCTTGCGCGCGACGCGCATCGCCCGCGAGCCGTCGCCCGACCAGACTCCGGCGACCAGGCCGAAATCGGTGGCGTTGGCGAGCCTGACGGCGTCGGCCTCGTCGTCGAACGGCATCGCCGCCAGCACCGGACCGAACACCTCCTCGCGCGCCAGCTCGGAGTCGCGCGCGACGTGCTGATACAGTGCCGGTGCGACGTAGAAGCCCTCGCCGGGCACGCCTTCGGCGATCCTGCCTGTCGCCACGCGCCTGGCCCCGCCGCTTTCGGCGCGCGCCAGCATGTTCTCGATCCGCGTCTTCTGGACCGCGCTGATGACCGGGCCGAGATCGAGGTCCATCTCCGGCGTACCGGCCGTGATCTTCTCGAAGCGCAAGGTGAGGTCGGCGAGGAAGCGGTCCCAGATCGAGCGCTCCACCAGCACGCGCGAGCCGGCCGAGCAGGTCTGGCCGGCGTTCTGCACGATCGCCGCGGCCACCGAAGTCAATGCCGCATCGAGATCGGCGTCGGCGAACACGATCTGCGGCGACTTGCCGCCGAGCTCGAGCGTGCAGCCGATGTGGTTCCTCGCGGCCGCCGTCTGCACCAGCGTGCCGACCTCGGGGCTGCCGGTAAAGGAGATGAAGTCGATGCCGTCATGCGCCGACAGCGCCGCACCCGCCTCCTCACCGAGACCCGGCACGACGTTGATCGCACCGGCGGGGAAGCCGGCTTCCGCCGCGAGCTCGGCAAGACGCAGCGGCACCAGGCAGGCCTCCTCGGCCGGTTTGATCACGGTCGCGTTGCCCATCGCCAATGCCGGCGCGACGGTGCGGCCGAACATCTGCCCCGGATAATTCCATGGAATGATATGGCCGGTGACGCCGAGCGGCTCGTAGACGGTCGTGACGAAGAAGCCGTCCAGGAAAGGAATGGTGTCGCCATGCACCTTGTCGGCGGCGCCGCCGTAATATTCGAAATAGCGCGCGACGGCGACGACGTCAGCCCTGGCCTGCTTCATCGGCTTGCCGGTATCGGCCGCTTCGAGCTTCGCGAGCTCCTCGGCATGATCCTCGACGAGGCGGCCAAGCTTCGACAGCAGGCGCCCGCGCTCCACTGCGGCGAGCCGGCCCCACGGCCCTTCGAGCGCACGGCGCGCCGCCGCTACGGCAAGATCGATGTCCGCTGCGTCACCGGCGGCAATCGAGGCGATCACCTGGCCGGTCGCCGGCGCCAGCATCGCGATGGTGCGGCCCGACTGCGCGGGCTGCCACTTGTTGTCGATGAAGACGCCCTTGGCGGCAGGCAGTTTGACATTGGCGTTCATGGCAGCTCTCCGACTTCCTTTGCAGCTCGTCCGCGGGTCATCTCAGACCTTTGCACGGCGCATCCCCTCGAGCTGCGCGACACCGAGGCAAAGAAGGCGTGTGACCATGGCCGGATTGGCCGGCCGCTCCTCGTTTGCGCTGCAGCGGTGATGATGCCCGATGGATGCGTCCGACGTTTCTGTCAGACAATCCGGGAGCCGTCCAGAACCGGACGTGGGGTGCACGCGAACGTGCGGCGCGCGGCCCTGCGGGGCTCGCGCGCGATCGGCCGCGACATCATCGTCGCAAGACTCGTCATCTGGTTTGCCGCCTGGTCCGGCAGGCGGTCGGGAACGCTCGCGGCCGGCGCGCGATTACGCGCCGGTTCTCGCCTTGCTCGCCGCGATCTGGTGCAGCGCCCATCTCGCGTTCTTGCGAACGTCGGGATCGAGATCGTCGGCGACCAGCGCGAGGTACGGCTCGCCGTCGGGCGCGGCGATCTCGCCCAGCGCAGCCGCCGCCTCCTTGCGCAGATTGGCCTGCTCGTGGGTGATGCATTGGCCGATCGGCCGCACCGCATGCAGCACCTTCATGCGTCCGAGGCTGCGGATCGCCTTCAGGCGCACCTGCCAGAACTCATCCGCCAGGCAGGCGATCAACGGATCGGCGGCGACTGCACCATTGACATTGAGCCCGAGGGTCTCGGCCGCCATCTCCCGCACCATCCAGTCGGAATCCTTGAGCGCGCGGGTGATGGTCTCCGCGGCGATCTTCATGTGCGAGAAGGCGAGCGCGCTGACCGCCGCACGCCGGACATGCGCATCGGGATCACCGATCAACGCCGTCAGCGCCGGAATCGACTCCTCGAGCTTGAGGAAGCCGATGACGCCGATCGCCTGCACGCGGACGGCGGCATCCGGGTCCTGCAGCGCCTCCAGCGCCGGCTTGAGCGTATCCTTGCGCCGCAGCTCCTTCAGCGCGCGCAGCGCGCCCATCCGGACGAAGGCGTGGGCATGCTTCACCAGCGGCAGGATGGCGTCGGCCGAAGCGGGATCCTTGAACTCGGCGAGACTGTCGGCGGCTGCCGATGCGACGATCCGCTCGGGATCAACGAGCAATTGGACCAGCGCCTCCGCCGCCTCCGGCCCGTCGAACTCGCCGAGCGCCATGGCGACCTGCTGGCGCACGCCGGCGTCGGGATCGGCGACCATCTTCGCCAGATGCGTGACCGCGGCGGGATCGCCGGAATGTCCCAACGCGATGATCGCGACCCGCCGCTCCGCCGGATCGGCAGCACCGAGCCGCTCGTCGGCGTCGTCGAGATCGTCGTAGGATTCGAACGGGCTCGACATGATCACCTCAACAGATAGGGAATGTTGACGGTGACGGCGCCGGTCGGGCAATCCGCCTCGCAGGGCATGCAGTACCAGCATTCGTCATAGGCCATGAAGGCCTTGCCGGTCATGTCGCTGATCCTGAGCACGTCGAGCGGGCAGACGTCGACGCAGACCGTGCAGCCCTTGTCGGCGATGCATTTGGCGTCGTCGACGACGACCGGAACCGACGTCTGATAGGTGGCAAGAGGCATGTCTCGTTCTCCGTCTGATCGTCAGGCGCTGGCGCGGATGCGCTGCTTGTCGTAGAGGTCCTTCTCGTCGTCCGCGATCGGCACGACATAGGGTTGCACCGCCCGCTTCTCGCTGGTCATGCGGCCGTCCTGCTTGCTCAGCAGCGTGTGGCAGAACCAGTTCTCGTTGTCCTTGTCCGGAAAATCGGTGCGCCAGTGATAGAGCCCCCAGCGGCTCTCCTCGCGGAACAGCGAGGCATGGGCCGCCATATCAGCGCAATCCATGATCGACTGCACCTCCAGCGCACGCAGCAGCTCGTGCGCGTTGCGCGCGATCATGCGCTCCTGCATGTCCTCGCGGACCTCGGCGAGCCGGCGCATGCCGAGCTCGTACTTCCGCGTCACCTTCGGCGGCTGCAGATAGTCGTTGACGAGCCTCCGCGTCTTATACTCGATCTGGTTCGGCGGAATGCCGTCCTCGCGCTTGGTCGGCGCCAGCACGCGCTCGCGCTCCAGCGCGACCTCGGCGGCATCGATCTCGCCGAAATCATGGTTGTCGGCGAACTCCATCGCGTCGAGCCCGGCGAACGACCCGTTGGTGAATGCGCCCAGCATGTAGTTGTGCGGAACGCTGGCCATGTCACCGGCCGCATAGAGCCCGGGCACGGTCGTGCGGGCATTGTCGTCGACGAACACGCCCGACGCGCTGTGGCCTGAGCAGAAGCCGATCTCGGAGATGTGCATCTCGATCGATTCCTTGCGGTAGTCGACGCCGCGTCCCTCCTGGAACAGTCCGCGTGTGGGACGCTCGACCTTGTGCAGGGTGTGCTCGATCTCCTCGATCGTCTTGTCGTGCAGGTGCTTGAGCTGCAGGAACACGGGCCCCTTGCCCGACAGCAGCTCGTTGTAGAACTCCAGCATCATCTGGCCCGACCAATAGTCGCACTCGATGAAGCGGCGGTCCTCGTTGTTGGCGGTGTAGGCGCCGAAGGGCCCGGCGACGTAAGCGCAGGCCGGGCCGTTGTAATCCTTGATCAGCGGGTTGATCTGGAAGCATTCGAGATTGGCGAGCGCGGCACCCGCGTGATAGGCCATCGCGTAGCCGTCGCCGGAATTGGCGGCGTTCTCATAGGTACCAAACATGTAGCCCGAGGTCGGCAGGCCGAGCCGTCCCGCCGCGCCCATGCACAGGATGACAGCCTTGGCCTTGATCACCAGCATCTCGGCGGTGCGGGTGTTGACGCTGACGGCGCCGGCAATGCGGCCATCGCTCGACTTCAGGAGCCGCGTCGCCATGTAGCGGTTGGAGATCAGGATGCGCGCGCGGCGCAACTGACGGTACAACGCCTTCTTGACGGTCTCGCCGTTCGGCATCGGCAGCACATAGGTACCGATGTGGTGAACCTTCTTGACGGCGTAGTCGCCGTTCTCGTTCTTGAGAAAGCGGATGCCGAAGCCGTCGAGCTCCTCGATGATCCCGTAGCAGCTCTGGGCGTATTTATAGACCGCCTTCTGATCCACGATGCCGTCATTGGCGATCGTGATTTCCTTGGTGTACTGCTCCGGCGTCGCGTAGCCGGGGATGACGGCGTTGTTCAGGCCGTCCATGCCCATCGAGATCGCGCCGGAGCGCTTGACGTTCGCCTTCTCGAGCAGAACGACGTTGGCCTTCGGATTCTTCATCTTTGCCTTCAGGGCGGCCATCGGGCCGGCGGTACCGCCGCCGATCACCAGCACGTCGCAGGACACCTCCGAGAGGCCGTCGACGATCTCATCCATTGCCATTCTAAGCTCCTGCTTGGCCGGGAAACCACCGGTCCGTGTCAGAGTTGTTCAGCGGCGCGCCCGGCGATAGCAATTAGTTGTCGCCGGGACGCAATTCTTCCGCCGGCGCTCAGCGCTCGACGAACGCCTTCTCGACCACGAAATGGCCGGGCGTGCTGTGGTTGCCCTCGACGAAGCCGCGGTCCTCCAGCATGGCCTGGAGCTCGGCCAGCATCGCCGGGCTGCCGCAGAGCATGACGCGGTCGGTCTCGACATCGAGGTCGGGGCCGCCGATGTCGGCGAACATCTGCCCCGATGCGATCAGATCGGTGATGCGTCCACGGTTACGGAACGGCTCGCGGGTCACCGTGGGGTAATGAAGCAGCCGGTCTCGGACCAGGGGGCCGAAGAATTCATGGCCGCGCAGGCTGTCGACGAGCTGCTCGCCATAGGCGAGCTCCGAGACCTGGCGGCAGCCATGGGCCAGAATGATGGTCTCATAGGTCTCGTAGATGTCGGGATCCTTGACCAGGCTGGCGAACGGCGCCAGCCCGGTGCCGGTCGACAGCAGCAGCAGACGCCTGCCGGGAATGAGGTTGCCCGCGATCAGCGTTCCCGTCGCCTTGCGCCCGACGAGAATGCGATCACCCTCCTTGATCTTCTGCAGCCGTGAGGTCAGCGGCCCGTCCGCGACCTTGATGCTGAAGAACTCCAGCTCCTCCTCGTGATTGGCGCTCGCCATGCTGTAGGCGCGCAGCAGCGGCCGGCCGTCGACCTCCAGTCCGATCATCGCGAACTGCCCGTTCTGGAAGCGGAAGCCCGGATCACGCGTGGCGGTGAAGCTGAACAGCGAATCGGTCCAGTGCCGGACCGACAACACCGTCTCGGTCTGAAAAGCGCTCATCGTCGTCTCCTAAAGGCGCGGGACGCGCCGTGTGGCGGTTGCTGAGCACGATCTCGCGGAAACGGCGCCGTCCGGCAATTTCGAACGTGCTGCGACGGTCGATTAGTTGCGAAGATTGTTCCAGGAAAAGCCGAGCGCGCCCAACGAAGCAGCAGCGCTCGACAATCCGTCGAACGAGGCAATTAGTTGCTGGGTGCTCCGAACCGTCTCCCCTAGCGTGATGACACCGGCCTCGGCACAACCAGGAGGAGCCATGATTGCAGCCGACATCGCTGACGGCGAGGTCAGTCCCGACCTGGCATCATTGCGGCTACGGAACGCGAGCGGCGCACCCGCGGTGCTGTCCGCCGAACGGCTGCGCCTGTCCTGCATGTGCGCGCATTGCAGGCGGGCCCGCTTCGACGGCCGCTTCCCGTCGCAATTTCCCGGGATCGGCATCGTGGGGGTCGGTGACCTCGGCTACGGCCTGAACATCGCGTTTTCCGACGGCCATAATCGTGGCATCTATCCGAAATCATACCTCTGGGAACTCGCTGCCGTTTGAGGCCCTCACGCGGCGACGGATGGCACGAACATTGCTCCGCTTCTGATCAGTATGATCAATGCGGAGGCAAGACATGTTGCTGCAGGCGGCCAAATCAGCTGCGGAAGCCGTGCCCTCTCCCATGACCTCAGCACGCGCGGTGACCAGTTCGTCGCTCCTGCTCACCGAAAGTCAGCAATCCATCGGCGGCCCGCCGTCGCTGATCGAAAGGCTCAGCCTGCGCGAGCGTGAGCTGGTGCTGAAGCAGGGCCGCCGCAAGGTCCTGAACCGCGGCCAGACGCTGTTCAGTCAGGGCGCCCGGCACGACGGCATTTTCCTGGTCGAGAGCGGCCGCATCCGCGTGTTCTACACGTCCCCGCAGGGGCGCGAGATCACGCTGGCCTATTGGCATGTCGGCAATTTCGTCGGCGGTCCCGAAGTGTTCGACACCGGCGTGCATCAATGGTCCGGCATCGCGGCCAGCAATGCCAGCGTGATCCAGCTTCCGGGCAAGGAGCTGCGAACGCTGGTGGCGGAGATCCCCAATCTGGCGATCGGACTGATCGAAGGGTTGAGCTTCAAGGGAAAATGCTACTCCGCCCTGGCCCAGATGCTGGGGACCCGTTCGATCACCGAGCGGCTCGCCCATCTGCTGCTGCATCTCGTCGACCTCTATGGCGTCGACGATCCCGACGGCAAGGTCATTGCCGCGGCCTTCACCCATGCCGACATCGCCCACATGGTCGGCGCGACGCGGCAGTGGGTGACGATCAGCCTCAAGCGGATGCAGGAAAAGAATATCGTCCGTACCAGGCGGTCGCAGATCGTGGTCTGCCGGCCCGACGTCCTGGACGAGATGCGCGGCCAGGCCGCGGATTAGCCGGCCTGCTCATGCAAGCGGCTGTCATGAGCGAAATTGCCCAAGGAGTACGCAACCGGATTTTGACGGCAACTAATCCACCCGCTGCCGAACTCCGGATTTGCGCTCGTGGACGCGGCCTTCATCATGGCGCCATCAGCCATCCAACCGAACGGGGATGAGAATGGTCCGCTGCCGTCACGCGCTATTACTATCCGTCACCTGTCTGTCCCTGATTGCGGCGCAGCCCGTCGCAGCAGAGACGGTCACGATCGGCATAGGCACCCAGGACACCACGACCAACACGGTGACTGCCGGCACCATCGTGCGGCAGCTTCACCTGCTGGAGAAGTATCTGCCCAAGGACGGCAAATACGCCAACATCAAGTTCGAAATCGAGTGGCAGAACTTCACGTCCGGCCCGCCCGTCACCAACGGGATGATGGCGAACAAGCTGCAGTTCGGCATGATGGGCGACTACCCGCTGATCGTGAACGGCTTCACCTTCGAGAACAATCCCGAGAGCAAGAGCCGGCTGATCGCGGTCGCCGCCTACAGCCTCGCCGGCTCCGGCAACGGCATCGTCGTTCACAAGGACTCGCCCTACTATGAACTCTCCGACCTCAAGGGCAAGCTGGTCAGCGTGCCGTTCGGCTCGGCCGCACATGGCATGGTGCTGAAGGCGCTTCAGGACGCCGGCTATCCGGCGGACTTCTTCCAGCTCGTGAGCCAGACGCCGGAGGTCGGCTCGACGAACCTGCAGGAAAAGAAGATCGACGCGCACGCCGATTTCGTTCCGTTCGCCGAGTTGCTGCCGTTCCGCGGCTATGCGCGCAAGATCTTCGACGGCGTCCAGACCAACCTGCCGACCTTCCACGGCGTCGTCGTCCGCACCGACTTTGCGGAGAAGTATCCCGAGGTCGTCATCGCCTATGTCAAGGCAGTCATCGCCGCCAACCAGTGGCTGCGCCAGGATCCGAAAGCGGCGGCCGAAAAGATCCAGGAATGGACCGGGATCAACAAGGAGGTCGTCTACATCTTCCTCGGTCCCGGCGGCAACATGACCACGGATCCGACGATCAAGCCGGCGCTGGTGGATGCCGCCGCGACTGACGTCAAGGTGCTGCAGAGCCTCGGCCGCATGAAGGAGTTCGATCCGAAGAAGTGGGTGGACGACAGCTACATCCGCAAGGCCTATGCCGAGCTGAAGCTGGACTATGACAAGGATCTCGCCAGCACCGCGAACTACGAAATCTCCGGCAAGGACAAGTTCTGCAACAGGCCGATCACCGAGCCGCGCAAGGCCGGCGAGGTCTGGATCGACGGCGAGGGCATCACAGCCTTCAGCAGCGCGGCCTGCACGCTCGGCGCCTATGCCGACTACAAGGCCAAGGGCAAGAAGATCAACGTCGCCTACGTCTTCGACACCGCGCGCGGCATCAAGCTGTTCGCCGACCAGGCGTTCTTCGCCGCCGCCAATGGCGAGATCGCGCCGTTCCTGCTGAAGAAGGATGCCGAGGCCTATGCCGCCAAGGTCGGCGGCAAGGTGGTGGGTCTCGATGACGCCGTGAAGCTGGCGGTGGCGGGAGGCAAGACTTGAGCAGCCCCGCCCTGATGACATCGCCCGACCAGGCTGCGGCGACCGCCGCGCCTGGCACCGCGCCCCCGCCGAGCCGACCGGACGTCTCCGCCCGCGCGGCACGCTGGTTCCGGTTGAACCAGGACCGGCTGCAGTCGCTGCTGATCGGCACCGCGTCGCTGATCCTGTTCCTGATCGCCTGGCACCTGCTGACGACCTACCGCGTCGTCTTCTTCGTGAAGTTCACCAACGTGCCGGCGCCGCTGGCGGTCTATGCGAGCTTCACCAAGGCGATCCACGATCCGAAATTCCTGATGCACATCCTGCTCAGTTGCCGCCGGATCTTCATCGGTTTCTCGCTCGCCGCGCTGGTCGGCGTGCCGCTCGGCCTGATCATGGGCCGCTTCAAGCTGGTGCACGAGATCGTGTTTCCGGTCGCCGAGGTGCTGCGTCCGATTCCGGCCATCGCCTGGGTCCCGATGGCGATCATGCTGTGGCCGACCAACGAGCAGAGCATTGTCTTCATCACCTTTCTCGGCTCGTTCTTTCCGATCCTGGTCAACACCCTGCACGGCATGACGCTGGTCGATCCCGTGCTGGTGCGCGCCGCCAAATGCCTTGGCGCCCGGGAGGCGTCGATCTTCCGCGAGGTCTATTTCCCGGCGTCGCTGCCGCACATCTTCACTGGCCTCACCGTCGGCATGGGCGTCGCATGGGTGTCGCTGATCGCGGCCGAGATGATCTCGGGACAGTTCGGCATCGGCTACTTCACCTGGGAAGCCTATTCACTGGTCCAGTATGCCGACATCGCGCTCGGGATGATCGCGATCGGCGTGCTCGGGCTCGGCTCGAGCCTCGTGATCCGCGCAGCTGGACAATTGGTGATGCCCTGGAGGTCGCGATGAGCCAAGCCGCAGCGGATACGAGACAGGGCCATATCGAGGTCCGCAACTTCGCCCTGAGCTACGAGACCATCGACGGCGCCGTCGAGGCCGTCACCGACACCCAGATCCATGTCGAGCCCGGCGAGTTCGTCTCGATCGTCGGACCGTCGGGTTGCGGCAAGTCGACACTGCTCAACGCTGTCGCGGGCTTCCTCAAACCGACCAGCGGCATCGTCACGGTCGACGGCCAGGCCGTGACCGGACCCAGCGCCGAACGCGGCATGGTGTTTCAGCAATATTCGCTGTTTCCCTGGAAGACGGTGCGCGAGAACGTCGAGTTCGGGCTGAAGATGCGCGGCATGGCGAAGTTCGAGCGCGCACGCGCGGCGCGGACTCTGCTCGGCCTCGCCGGTCTCGAGGCGTTCGAGAACCATTATCCCGAGCGTCTCTCCGGCGGCATGAAGCAGCGCGTCGGCATCGTGCGCGCGCTCGCCACCGGCCCCAAGGTGCTGCTGCTCGACGAGCCGTTCGGCGCGCTGGACGCGCAGACCCGCATCATCATGCAGCAGATCCTCACCAACATGTGGCAGCGGCTGAAGATCTCGGTGCTGTTCGTCACCCACGACATCGACGAGGCGATCTTCCTGTCCGACCGCGTCTACTGCATGACCGCGCGCCCCGGCTCGATCAAGGCCGAAATCCAGATCCCGCTCGAGCGCCCACGCCAGCAAGCGATGATGATGTCGTCGGAATTCCTGGCGCTGCGGCGCGGGCTGATGTCGTTGATCCGCGAGGAGAGCCTGAAGGCGATGGGCGGCGAGATCACCGATCTCGGCATGCAGGGACTGAGCATCGAGTTGCAGGGCCAGTCGATCTCCGAAATCCTCTGAAGGGTTTTGCGCTCGACCGACGGCGGCCGGTCCAGCTCCGAAGAAGGCGCCCGATGGTCGCACCCGAGCGGCGCAACAGGTGCTGGCGTCCCGGCCGGTCCTGGCGCAGAATGCCGGATAGCAAACAACGACGTCGCAGGGGGAACGCCCGGATCCGTCAGCATCGACATCGGGCGTGAGGGTGCTCGCAGGCGCACATCGAGGGGTCCAGCCGGACGCACCGGCCGTGCACAGCACGGACGACGTCCGCAATGCGGCCGGTGCCATCGCGCGCAGCCGCTCTCCAGGCGCAACTGAGAGGAACCAATGCAGGGCACCATCTACCCAAGCCTCAAGGATCGGGCCGTTCTCGTGACCGGCGGCGGCTCCGGCATCGGGGAAGCGATCGTCCGCAATTTCGTCGGCCAAGGCGCGCGTGTCGGGTTCATCGACATCGATCTGGAGGCCTCGCAGCAAGTGCTGGCGAGCCTGCCTGCGGAGGCCAAGGTGCACTTTGCGCATGCCGATCTGCGCGACATCGCCGCGCTGAGGGCTGCGGTCGCCGGCGCCCGCGAGGCGCTCGGGCCGATCACCATCCTCGTGAACAATGCGGCGCGCGACGACCGCCACGCGATCGAGGACGTCACGCCGGACTATTGGGACGAGCGCATCGCCGTGAACCTCAAGCATCAGTTCTTCGCGGCCCAGGCGGTTGCGCCGGACATGATCCAGGCGGGAGGCGGCGCGATCGTCAATCTCGGCTCGGTGAGCTGGGTGCTCGGCCAGGGCAACATGCCCTGCTACACCACGGCGAAGTCGGCGATCCAGGGACTGACGCGCGCTCTCGCCCGCGATCTCGGCCCCAGCAACATCCGGGTCAATTCCATCCTTCCGGGCTGGATCATGACCGAGCGCCAGCAGCGAATGTGGCTGACGCCCGAGGGCGAGGCCGAGCTGATGCGGCGCCAATGCCTCAAGCGCAAGCTCGTGCCGGACGACATCGCCCGCGTAGTGCTGTTCTTCGCCGCCGACGACAGCGGCGCCTGCACCAACCAGAACTACATCGTCGACGGCGGCTGGGCCTGAGACCGCGCCGCTCTCACGATGCAACCAGATGCGGCCCGGTGCTGCCGCGCGCGACGATCTCGAAACCGAGGTCGATCTGCCGCGCTCTCGGCCGCCTGCCGGTGGCGATCACCTGAAGCACCAGTTCGGACGCCACGCGCCCCATGTCGGCGCGCGGCGTCAGCACGGTCGACAGCGGCGGATTGGAGGCCGCCGCGAATTCCAGGTCATTGAAGCCGATCAGCGAAATCCGGCGCGGGACCTCCAGCCCCGCCTGCTGGCAGGCGAACAACGCCCCGAGCGCGATGTTGTCGTCGCAGCAGAAGATCGCGTCGGGGGCTTCGCTCGCGAGCATCTCCTCGGTCAGCTTCCGCCCCAGCGAGATCGTCGCCTGGGCCGGGAGCCAGGCCACCAGCGACGCGCCGTCCAGCCCGGCTTCCGCCAGCGCTGCGTGATACCCCTCGAGCCGGGCGCGGGCCCGGTCGTCGCGCTGTCCCGAGAGATAGGCGATCCGCCGATGTCCCAGCTCGATCAGGAAGCGGGTCGCGGCATGGCCGCCCTGGCGCTGCGAAAGTCCGACATTCAGATCGATCGGATCGTCGGTCAGCTCGAACGTCTGCACCACCGGAATCCGCGAGCGTTCGAGAATGCGCCGTGCCGCCCGCGTCTGGTTCACCCCGACCAGGATCAGCGCCTCGATGTTCTGGCCCAGCAAGGTCCTGATCGCCCCCTCTTCCTCCTCCGCCGAGTAGCGGCTGCTGACGACGACGGGGCGAAAGCCGAGCGGCAGCAGGGCGTCGTAGATCGCCTGCAGGTAGTCCGCGAAGATGCCGTTGGAGAGCGACGACACGACGATGCCGATGGAATGCGTGCGGGTCGAGGCGAGCCGGCTCGCCGCGAAGTTGGGCACATAGGCCAGCCTGTCGACCGCCGCATCGATCCGCTTGCGCAATTCCGGCGACACCATATCGGGCCGACGCAGCGCCCGCGACACGGTGACAGCGCTGACATTGGCGATGCGCGCGACGTCCTCCAGCGTGGTGCGACGCTTCTGAGACATGATCCTTGCAGCAATGATTCACGCGGATTTGTCCGAACCACATTCATGACATGCGACCGGCCGCTTGGCAAAAGCGGCGCGACGGTAATTGACAGCGCTGTCATTGATCAGTAACGCTGGGCGGGTCGAGACGACGAGCATTGCTCGCACAACCTCCGGAAACAAAGAGGCGTCTCGCACATGCGTCATTGATCTGGCGCCACAACAACAGGGGAGGTCACGAATGTCGTCCAAGTCGATGAGGGCGCGATGCCTTGCCATGTGTGCATCGCTGGTGCTGGTCACCGCGTTTGCCAGCAAGGCGCTGGCGGAGCCGGAGATGGTCAAGGGACCGGCGAGCGAGCCTGAATGCATGGTGCCGTGGACCAAGGACACCAAGTTCTTCAAGTTTCCGGCCAAGAAGGGCCCCTACCGCATCGCACTGGCGAACGGCTACATCGCCAACACCTGGCGCATCCAGATGATCCAGACCGCGAAGGCCTATGCGGCGCAGCCCGAGGTGAAGGCCAAGCTCAAGGAGTTCAAGGTCGTCTCGACCGGCGAGGACGTACCGGCGCAGATCTCGGCGATCAACAACTTCATCGACTCCGGCTATGACGCCATCGTCGTCAACGCGCAGAACCCGACCGCCTTCGGGCCGGTGATCAAGCGCGCCAAGCAGGCCGGCGTGATCCTCGTCGCCTTCGACAACATTCTCGCGACGGAAGACGCGATCAACGTCAATGTCGACCAGAAGGGCCTCGGCGAGCTCTGGGCGAAGTGGCTGGTCAAGAACGTGCCCGGCGGCGGCAAGGTGCTCGAGGTGCGCGGCGTCGCCGGAACCTCGGTCGACACCGACCGTCACAACGGCTTCCACTCCGTTCTCGACGGCTCCGGCAAGAAGTGGCAGGTCACCGAGGTCGTCGGCAAATGGGACGACGGCGTCGCCCAGAAGGCCACGGCCGATGCGATCGCGACCAACGGCCCGTTCGATGCGATCTCCGGCCAGGGTGGCGACACCGGCATCGTGCAGGCCATGCTCGACGCCAAGCACAAGATGGTGCCGTTCGGCGGCGAGACCGAGAACGGCTTCCGCAAGTTCTGCGCCGCCAAGGCCTCGGAAGGCCTGAAATGCTCGTCCGCTGGCACCGGACCTGCGCAGGTCGCGGTCGCGATCAAGGTCGCGCTCGCCGCCCTCGAAGGCAAGGTCGTGCCGCAATCGGTCAAGCTGCCGCTCGCGGTCGTGGAAGATCCGAACTTCAAGAAGGATCAGGACTACTTCCCGGCCCAGTCCGACAACTTCTTCGTCGGCAACTCCTTCCCGACCTGCGGCATCAACTTCACGGCGCAGGAGATCATGGGCCAGTCGAAGGAAAACCAATAGGCCGATGGATCGCTGGTCCGCGGGTTCTCTCGCGGCCAGCCCGTCCCTATTGCCCAAACGACTGGGGAAGCAAGCATGATCGCGGCTGAGCCGCTGTTTCGCGCCGTAGGACTGTCCAAACGCTACGGCGGCGTGATCGCTCTCGACGGTGCGGACCTGGAGGTCCACCCCGGCGGCATCCACGCCATTCTCGGCGAGAACGGCGCCGGCAAGTCGACGCTGATCAAGCTGATGGTCGGCGTGGTCGCACCGGACGAAGGCCGGATGACGCTCGAAGGGCGCGAGGTCGCCTTCAGCGGTCCCTCCGCCGCGAATGATGCCGGCGTCGTCTGCATCTTCCAGGAGCTGTCGCTGATTCCCGACCTGTCGGTCGCGGACAACATCATGATCTCGCATCCGCCGACGCGGTTCGGCATGATCGACCGGCGCGCCCAGCGCCGGCTTGCCGAGGAGGCGCTGCACCGCGCCGGCGCCGGCGACATTCATCCGCGCGCGCTGGTGAAGGACCTGCCGCTGTCGCGCCGGCAGATGGTCGAGATCGCGAAAGCGCTGTCGCGGCGGCCGAAGATCCTGATCCTCGACGAGGCGACCTCGGCGCTGACCGCCTCCGACGTGACCAAGGTATTTACGGTACTGAAGCGCCTGCGCAGCGAGGGGCTGGCGCTGCTCTACATCTCCCACCGCATGCACGAGATCGCCGAGCTCGCCGATGAATGCAGCGTATTCCGCAACGGGCGCCGCATCTCGACCTTCCCGGCCGGCACCAGGACGGATGCCGAAGTGATCGAGCTGATGATCGGCCGCGAGTACAAGCACGCTTTCCCGGACAAGCCGCCGCGCAGGACCGATGGGCGGCCGCCCGCGCTGCAATGCACGAGCATCAGTTGGGGCGACCGGCTGAAGGACATCTCGTTCTCGCTGCAGGCCGGAGAGATCATCGGACTCGGCGGGCTCGACGGCCAGGGCCAGCGCGAGCTGCTGCTGGCGCTGTTCGGCGTGCTGCGCGACTGCCGCGGCGACATTCTGATCGACGGCAACAAGGTGACGATCGACAGCCCCGTCACCGCCAAGTCGGAGCGCATCGGCCTTGCGCTGATTCCGGAGGATCGCAAGACCGAAGGACTGATGCTGCCGATGTCGGTGCGCGACAATCTCTCGGCCGCCGCCTTCGACCGGTTCGCGACATTCGGCATCATCGACCGGCAGCGGCAATCGGCGCTGATCGAGGAGATGATCCGCCTGATCGAGATCAAGACCGCCTCCCCCGATCTCGCCGTCAGCGCGCTCTCCGGCGGCAATCAGCAGAAGGTCGTGATCGCGAAATGGCTGATGAACAAGCCGCGCATCATCCTGCTCAACGATCCGACGCGCGGCATCGACGTCGGCACCAAGCAGGAGATCTACCGGCTGCTGCGCCGGCTTGCCGACGAGGGCGCCGCGATCCTGCTCTATTCGACCGACTATGACGAGCTGATCGGCTGCTGCGACCGCGTGCTGGTGATGTATGATGGCGCGATCAGGCGCCAGCTTGCGGGCGCCGAGATCACCGAGCGCGCGCTGGTCAGCAGTGCGCTCAATGTCGACGAGGGCGAGCGAGCGGAAGCGAGTCTGGCATGACCGAGTGGCGGTACTGGCTCGCCGAACAGCGCGGCACACTGCTCGCGATCGGCATCTTCGTCGCGATGTTCGTGCTCTATGCGACCAATCATCCGGCCGGCTTCAGCGCCAACATGGTGCAGACCGCGGCCAACAAGGCGACGCTGCTGGCCTTCGTCGCCATGGCGCAGGCGATCGTGGTGATCACCGCCGGCATCGATCTGTCCGTCGGCATGATCCTGACATTGACCAACTGCCTCGCGTCCTGGATCGTGGTCGGCACCGCCACCGAGACCGCGCTCGGCGTCGCCGGCGTGCTCGGCACCGGCATCGTCTGCGGCATGATCAACGGCGCGATCGTGATCTTCGGGCGCCTGCAGCCGATCGTGACCACGATCGCCACCGGGGCGATGTACTACGGCATCGCGCTGTTCCTGCGGCCCAATCCCGGCGGATCCGTCAACGAGACGCTGGCGGATGCCTTGACGGGAAGATTATTCGGCGTGCTGCCCACGAGCCTCGTGGCACTGGCTGCGGCGGCACTGCTGATCTGGGTGCCCTATAGCCGCTCGGTCGTCGGCCGCGCCGCGTTCGCGACCGGCTCCTCCGAGGTCGCAGCCTACATGTCCGGCGCGCCGATCCGCGCGGCCAAGTTCGTCGCATACACCTTGGCTGGCCTGCTGTCGGCGATCGGCGGCCTGTTCCTGACGTTCTTCTCCTACACGGGCGAGGCCGCCTATGCGAGCGGCAATGCCTACACCCTGTTCTCGATCGCGGCCGTGGTGCTCGGCGGCGTATCGCTGATGGGCGGACGCGGCAGCGCGATCGGGGCGATCTTCGGCGCACTCGCGTTCCGCACCATCGGCGATCTGCTGTTCGTGTTCGATTTCGATCCGCTGTGGCAGCCGCTGTTCCAGGGGCTGGTGCTGATGCTCGCGGTCTCGATCGGCGCGTTCGGCCTGGTGCGGGTGCGCAATCGGCTGGAGTGGTTCGGATGAGCGACGCAACGGCACCACAACCGGCCCATCGCGGGATCGCCATGCTGCGTCGGATCGATCCGGCGGTGGCGGCCTCGTTCGGCTGCATCGTGCTGCTGCTACTGGTCGGCAGCCTGTATTCGCGCAGCTTCCTGTCGCCGGATTATCTGCTGCAGCAGTTGAAGGTCGCGAGCTTCCTGGGCGTGATCGCCACCGGGATGATGCTGGTGATCCTGCTTGGGCAGATCGACCTGTCGGTGCCTTGGGTGGTGACGACGGGCGCGATGATGGCCTGCGCGGCGGCCGCGCATGGCACGACCGGCGCCATCATCGCGATTCCCTGCGGCATTCTCTGCGGCGCCGCCATCGGTGTCCTGAACGGCATCGGCGTCGCCTATCTGCGCATTCCCTCGATGATCATCACGCTGGCGACCAATGCGGTCGCGCAAGGCCTGATGGTGGCCTACACCGGCGGCTTCGCGCCGCAGGATTCCGCCTCCAAGGCGATGCGCTATCTCGCCACCGGCACGATCGTGCCCGGCCTTCCCAATGCGGTGCTGGTCTGGGCGATCATCGGCGGCGCAGCGATCTGGCTGTTGTCACGGACCACGTTCGGCCGCGCCATCTATGCCATCGGCAATCGCGAGCGCGCGGCCTATCTCTCAGGGATCAATACACGCCGCATCACCATGCTGGCGTTCGCGCTGTCCGGCGCGCTGTCCGCCTTCGGCGGCGTGCTGCTCGCGGGCTATGCCTCGAAGGCGGCGCAGTCGATGGGCGACGCCTATCTGCTGCCCTCGATCGCCGCCGTCGTGCTCGGCGGCACGCACATTCTCGGCGGCCGCGGCAGCTATCTCGGCACCGTCGCCGGCGTCGTGCTGATCACCCTGCTGCAGTCCATTCTGTCGGTGATGCAGATCAGCGAGGCCGGCCGCCAGCTGATCTACGGCGCGGTGATCATCCTGATGCTCCTGATCTACGGCCGCCAGAAGCTGTGATCGAACAGCGACTGGTCCCGCAAGCCGGCCGGTGATCTGCGACGGATGCCGCTGCACCTCACACTTCGAGCCACTCCTGCCGAACCGCGGTGTTGGCCTTGAGCTGATCCGGCGTTCCTTCGAACACGACGCGGCCGTGGCCCATGACATAGACGCGCTTCGAGATCCGCATCGCGATCGAGAGCTTCTGCTCGACGAGCAGGATCGCGACGCCAGCCGCCGCAATCCGGGCGATCAGGTCGCCGACCTGCTGTACGATCAGCGGCGCCAGACCTTCGGTGGGTTCGTCGATCATGATCAGGTCGGGGTCGCCCATCAAGGTCCGGCAGGTGGTCAGCATCTGCTTCTCGCCGCCCGACAGCACGCCAGCCGGCGTATCGGCGCGCGCGGCGAGATTGGGAAACATGTCGAGCATATCCTGGAGGCGCCACTTCCCCGGCCGCCGGGTGTCCTTGATGCCGAGCACGAGATTTTGCCGCACGGTGAGGCTCGGAAAGATGTCGCGATGCTCGGGCACATAGCCAAGCCCAAGGCGCGCGATCTTGTAGCTCGGCAGGCCGGCAATGTCCCGGCCCTTGAAGCGGATCGTCCCCTGCGGACTGACCTCGCCCATGATTGCCTTCACGGTGGTCGAGCGGCCGACGCCGTTGCGGCCGAGCAGGCTCACCACTTCGCCGGCAGCGACGTCGAGGTCGACGCCCTGGAGGATGTGACTCTTGCCGTAATAGGCGTGGAGGTTCCTGACTTCGAGCATCAGTGGGCCTCCTCGCCGAGATAGGCTTCCCTCACCTTCGGGTCCCGACGGATCTCCTCCGGCGTGCCCGACGCGATGATGTGGCCGTAGACCAGCACCGAGATGCGATCGGCGAGACCGAATACCACGCTCATGTCGTGCTCGACGATCACCAGCGTCCGCCCCTCGGTGAGCCGCCGGATCAACGAGACGGCGCGCTCGGTTTCCGCATGGCTCATTCCGGCCGTCGGCTCGTCGAGCATGACGACCGTCGCACCGCTCGCAATGGTGACCCCGATCTCCAGCTCGCGCTGCTCGGCATAAGTCAACAACCCCGCGGGGATGTCACGCCGATGCGTGAGGTGGATGTCGTCGAGGATCTGGGCGGTCCGCTCGCGCACCTCCGGCAGGCTGTCGACGTTCTTCCAGAACGCGTAGCGATGTCCTGTCGCCCACAGCACGGCGCAGCGGACGTTCTCCCACACGGTCATGCGGGCGAACACGTTGGTGACCTGGAACGAGCGCGACAGGCCGCGCCGGTTGATCTCGAACGGCCGCAGGCCCGAGATGACCGCGCCGTTCAATCGCACCTCGCCCGAGGTCGGCCTGATATGCCCGCTGATGAGGTTGAACGTGGTGGACTTGCCAGCGCCGTTCGGGCCGATGATGGCGTGACGCTCGCCCTGGGCGACGCTCAGGTTGAGGTCGCGGATGACGCCGACATTGCCGAAGCGCTTTTCGACGGCACGGACTTCGATGGCCGCGGTCATGCCAGATACCCCCGATCACGCGCCACGGTGGCGGCCCCGTCCCAGGCTCCGGCAATCCGCTGCCACGTCGACCGCGCGACGAAGAAGCCGACGACCACCAGAATCGCGGCGACGCCCCATGTCACGGGGGATTGCGGATTGAAGGCCACGCCGAACAGGTTGATGGCGTCGCCACCCGAATAACGCGCGACCGTCTCGATGGTCAGGATGACGCCGCAAGCGAACGCCGCGGTCGGCACGATGGCAACGAGATAGGACGGGATCACCATTCCGAGCGTTCCGGCACGGACCAGCGGCCGGTGCATCATCAGCAGACCGGCGATGCCACCGGGTGAGAACATGACGATGCCGATGAAGATGATGCCGAAATAGAGCTGCCAGACGCTGGTGAGGCTCGTCAGCCCAAGCTGGAGATAGGTCACCAGGATCGCGCCGAGGATCGGACCGAAGAAGTAGGCCGTCCCACCGATGAAGGTCGCGAACAGCACCAGGCCCGACTGGATTGCACCGAGGTAGGCGGAGTTCGCGATCTCGAAGCTGATCGCCGCGAGGCCGCCCGCGACGCCGGCGAAGAATCCGGCAAAACAATAGGCGAGATAGCGGACGACGTGCGGGTCGTAGCCGATGAACTGGACCCGTTCGGGATTGTCGCGCACCGCATTGCTGATCCGTCCCAGGGGCGTCCGGGTCAGCGCATACATCGCGATTGCCGACAGCACCAGCCAGAACGCGATCAGGTAATAGACCTGCAGCTGCGGCCCGAAGGTCCAGCCGAACATGCGCGGCAGAGCGGTGCGGTCCGTGGTGATGCCGGCTTCGCCGCCGAACACCGAGCGCAGGATCAGCGATGACGACGCCACCAGCTCGCCGATGCCGAGCGAGATCATCGCAAACACCGTGCCGGCGCGCTTGGTCATCACCCAGCCGAGGATGATCGCGAAGGCGAGGCCGCCCAGCCCGCCGAACAGCGGGATGAAGGGCAGCGGAATCGGCCAGCCATGCGCCACCACCACATTCATCATGTGACAGGCCGCGAAGCCGCCCAGGCCGTAGTGAACCGCGTGACCGAACGACAGCAATCCGGTCTGACCGAGGAGGATGTTGTAGGAGAGCGCGAAGACGATCGCGATCCCGATGAGGCTGAACGAGGTCAGCGACCCGCCCGAATTGAAGAGCAGCGGCAGCACGATCAGCGCGGCCACGCCGATCACCCAGACGGCATAGAAGCGGAGACGGGATCCGGCGGGCTCTGCCGCGAGACGAGACGCGGAGGTCACTGCTGCGGTCATGATTCGCGAGTCCCCATCAGGCCCACGGGGCGCACGATCAGGACGAGCACCAGCAGCAGGTAGGGAACGATCGGCGCGACCTGCGCGATCGTCACGTTCCAGATGTCGGTGAGCACCGATGGCCCGGCGGATGGATCGAGCGGGCCGAAGGCGCTCGCCAGCGAGCCGTTCAGCGCCACGGCGAAGGTCTGCACCAGGCCGATCACCAGCGAAGCGATGAAGGCGCCCGGCAGCGAGCCCAGGCCGCCGAACACGATCACCACGAACAGGATCGGCCCGAGCGCCGCGGCCATGTCGGATTGCGTCACCAGGGCGGGACCGGCGATGACGCCGGCGAGACCGGCCAGCGCGCTGCCGACCCCGAACACCACCATGAACACGCGTCCGACATTGTGGCCGAGATGGCCGACCATATGGGGATGGGTCAATGCCGCCTGAACGATCAGGCCGACCCGGGTGCGCTTGAGCACGATCAGCAGCGCCACGAAGATCGTCACCGACACCGCCAGCATGAACAGCTTGTAGGCCGGATAGTTGGTCGAGAAGATCGTGAACGCGGGAAAGTCCAGCAGCGCCGGGACGCGGTAGTCGAGCGGCGTCTTGCCCCAGATCATCGAGACGATTTCCTCGATCGCGAATGCGAGGCCGAAGGTCAGCAGCAGCTCGGCGACGTGACCATGCTTGTGCGTGTTGCGCAGACCGTAACGCTCGACCGCCATGCCGATGGCCCCGACGAGGAGCGGCGCGAGCAGGAGGGCCGGCCAGAAGCCGACCCATTTCGTGAGCTGGAAGCCGAAGAAGGCGCCGAGCATGTAGAAGCTGGCGTGAGCAAAATTGAGCACCCCCATCATGCTGAAGATGACGGTCAGCCCGCTCGACAGCAGGAACAGCAGCATGCCGAACAGCACGCCGTTGAGGGTGGAGATGACGATGAGTTCAAGCACGGTGCACCCGCGAATGTCCGGGGCCTCGATGCCCCGCCGTTCATTCCCTAACAGATCGACGCAGGGCCGACGCCGCTTCCCGCACGGTGAGGCCGTGCGGGAAGCCAGCGCCGATCGATTACGGCCGCGCCATCTTGCACGTCGTCGACACCATGGCCTGGGGCGTATCGACCCTGGAGACCAGGTGCCATCCCCAGCCGGTGTTCTCCTCGTCGAACGGCTCGTTCGCCGCGAGCTTGCCGAAGGACGAGACGTAGATCGGCTGGAAGAACTGGTGATCATCCTTGCGCATGAAGCCGGTGCCGCCATCCAGCACCTCGAGCTTGAGGTCCTCGAGCGCGGCCGCGACCTTCACCGGGTCGATGGAGTTGGCCTTCTCGGCCGCCGCCTTGAACATGCGCATCTCGTTGACCGCCCGCGGATACCACAGCGACATGTTGACCTTGGCGCGGAACGCCTTCTCGTAATCCATCGCAGCCTGATGGCCCGAATTGGCGAAGCCTTCGGTCAGCTGAAAGACCTGATGATCCAGGCCCGTCTGCTTGATGGCGGTCGGGCCGCCGGCGCCGCCCGCGTAATAAGTGTACCAGTTGACCTTCAGGCCGGCATCCGCGGCGGCCTTGAGCAGCAGCGCGATGTCCTGGCCCCAGTTGCCGGTGATGACGCTGTCGGCGCCGGACGCCTTGATCTTGGCAATGTAGGGCGAGAAGTCCGTGATCTTCAGCAGCGGATGCAGCTCGTCGCCGACGATCTGGACATCGGGTCGCTTCGCCGCCAGCATCTTGCGCGCGTCGCTGCGGACCGACTGGCCGAACGAATAGTCCTGATTGATCAGATACACCTTCTTGATGGACGGGATGTCCTTCATGTAGTTGGTGAGCGCCTCCATCTTGATGTCCGAGCTGGCGTCCCAGCGGAAATGCCAGTAGCTGCATTTCTCATTGGTCATGCTCGGATCGACGGCGGCATAGTTGAAGTACAGCACTTCCTTGCCGGGGTTGCGCGTGTTGTGCTTGTTGACGAAATCCTCCAGCGCGAGCCCGACGGACGATCCGTTGCCTTGCGTGATGTAGCGGACGCCGGCGTCGATCGCCTTCTGGGCCTGGACCAGGCTCTCTTGCGGATTGGTCTTATTGTCGAACGGCACGATCTCGACCTTATGGCCGAGAATGCCGCCCTTGGCGTTGAGCTCGTCGGCCAGGTACTGGAACGTCTTCAGGCCGCCCTCGCCAACGCTGGCGCCGCCGCCGGACAGCGGATCGATATAGCCGATCTTGACGGTGTCTTCGGCCTGCGCGGCATGACCGAGCATCGGGACGATCAGGGCAATGGCTAAAGTTAACTTGCGCATAGTTTTGTTTCCTCGCTGGCTGTCGACTTCAGTCGATCGATCGATGCGCATGATCGCGCAATTTGAAGAAGCACTGAGCAGAATAACGGCCGGATGACAAGCTCGGCATGAGATGAAGCCGTGTTTGCCGCTCCGGCAATGGGCCGGCGAGCAGCTCACCGCCGATCGGACGTTTCATCGAGCGGAATGTGGCGTCCACATCGTGGACATATTCTCCCATCTCTCGGAGATGACGGCACTTGCCGGTCATGTCGCTTGTTCCACAATGTGGGACAGCGCGGCGTAGGTTCCCCGCTGATAGACGGGAAGAGCACGGCGGCCGGCAGCGCCCCGCCCAGTGGCAATCGTGGCCCCCGTCCCCGCCGAGACCGGCACGTGATGCTGAATCAGATAGATCATGATCAGGTCATTGACCGGATCGGCCTGCCACCAGGTGCCGAAGATGCCGGGCCAGGTCATCGAGCCCGGTGCGCCACAGGCATAGGGATTGCCGACGGCCTCCTCGGCGATCGCCAGTCCGAGCCCAAATCCGGAGGTCTGCCACAGCGGCATGCCGGCGAAGGGTATCTGGCGCTGCCCATCGGTCAGCCGATTGGTTCGCATCAGATCCACAGTTGCAGGCCGCAGCAACCTGACGCCGCCCAGCTCGCCTCCTCCGAGCAGCATGCGCGCGAACCGATGGTAGTCCGGCGCGGACGAGATCAGCCCGCCGCCACCCGGCGTATAGGCCGGCGGCTCGTCATACATGACCGGCTCGACCTTCGCGAGCCGCCCCGTCGTCTCGTCATATCCGTACAGGCTCGCCAGGCGATTTCGCTTGGCGAGCGGCAACCAGAAATCGCTGTCGTCCATGCCGAGCGGCGCGAAGATGCGCTCCTGCAGTACCTGCCGGAACGGCTTGCCTTCGACCCGGCCGATCAGGAAGCCGAGCACGTCGGTCGAGTGGCCGTAGTGGAATCGGTCACCGGGCTGATAGGCCAGCGGTAGCGCGCCGAGCGCCGCGAGCCATTCGTCCGGCGTCGAACGGTTCATCGCGGGATCGCCGAGCGCGCGCTCATAGGCGACCTTGAGCGGGCCTTCCGAGAAGAACGCGTAGGCGATGCCCGAGCGGTGCGTGAGCAGATCCTCGATGGTGATCGCGCGCTGGGCGGGCACGGTCTCGTCGAGCGGGCCGACGGCGTCGCGCATGACCCGTAAATCGGCCAGCTCTGGAATCCACTGGGAGACGGGGTCCGCCAAGGCGATCCTGCCTTCCTCGACCAGCATCATCGCCGCCACCGAGGTGATCGGCTTGGTCATCGACGCGATCCGGAACAACGTATCCGGGCGCATCGGGCTGTTCGTTTCGACGTCCCGCCAGCCGATCGTCTCGGCATGAACGATCTCGCCGCCGCGCGAGGTGAGAGACACGATGCCTGCGAGCTCGCCGCGATCGACGAATTCGGCGAGCGCCGGGCCGATCGCTGCAAGCGCCGCAGGATCGAAGCCCCGGCGGCGGCGGACGGCTTCACTGATCATGAGCGGCGCTCCGACGGACAGGGTTCAGCTTTCGGCGCCGGCCGGCGCGGATGACGGAGAGACAGCTGGGCATCCTGGCGCGCAAGCGACGCCCGGACAGGCCATGGCCGACGAGAGGATCAGTCCGCCTTGAAGTCGTCGGTCAGGATCGGACCCGAGATGATCCAGCGCTGACCGTCGAATTTCATCATCTGGAATTGCTTGCTGATGCGGTAATCGTCGGGCGTTGTCGTCACCGACATTCCAGGCAGCCCGAGATCGGGAACGAAGCCCTTAATGTTGGTCGCCTGCTTCATGATGTTGGCGCGCGTCAGCTCGTCACCGCATTGCCTGAGGATGTGGACGAGGAGAGCGGCCGTCGAGTAGCCATAGGTGGCGAAGCCGCTGTTGGCGTCCTCGCCGGGCGCGTATTTCGCCATGAACGCCTTGTAGCGCTTCATGCCCTCGTCATCGGCCCATTGCGGATCGAGCGGATCCTTGCCGTAGGCGACCGAGATGATGTCCTTGGCATTCTCGAGCCCCGCGGGCACGAGCACCTGACCGACCGCCGTCGCGTTGACCTCCAGGATGTGGACGGGCTTCCAGCCAAGCTCGGCGGCCTTCCTGATCGATTGCGCCGCGAATTTCGGCGTCGACATGTTGTAGAACAGATCGGCACCCGACGCCTTGAGCGTCACCAGCTGGGAATCGATCGTCGGGTCGGACAGCTCGTAGGACAGCTCCTTCACGATCATGCCGGCCTTGGCGCCGAGCCCGTCCTTCAGCCCCTTGACGTAATCTTTGCCGAGGTCGTCGTTCTGATACAGGATGCCGATCTTCGCGTTCGGATGGTTCTCCAGAATATATCTTGCGTAGATGTGCGCTTCCGACTGGTAGTTCGGATTGGCGGAGATCGTCCACGGATAGTTCTTCGGATCGGTGAAACGGGACGCTCCACTTCCCGCCAGAAGCTGCGGGACGCCCTTGCCGTTCAGATATTTCTGGACCGCGGCGTTCGGCGGCGTGCCGATGATCTGGAACGTGGTCAGCACCTCGTCGCTTTCGACCAGCTTGCGCACCTGCTCCACCGTCTTCGGCGGACTGTAGGCGTCGTCATACTGGATGAGGTTGATCTTGCGCCCGTTGACGCCGCCCTGCTCGTTGATCATGCGGATATAGGCCGCTTCCGCCTTGCCGATGGACCCGAAAGCAGAAGCCGGCCCGCTGAGCGGGTTGGTCTGGCCGATCTTGATCTCGGTGTCGGTGGCGCCGACGTCGTATGTCTTCTGCGCGAACGCCGGGGCTGAAAGGGCCACGCCGAGCATCAGCACGGCAGCCGCCGTCGACTCGATCCGTATCATGTGTCCTCCCGTGAGCGGCTGATCCATGGCCAGCCGATTGTCCTTGATGATGTCAGCGCGCGACCAGACTGGCAGCGCGCTGCCCGCCGCCCGACCGTCGACCGCTATCCATCAGGTCTCCGAGACCTACCGTCCGGCCGGCCGCCGGTCAAGTTCATTCATTTAGCACTAAATGAAAATGTTGGAAGCCCGAAGTCCCGCTTGACCGGGCGCGCCCACCCCCTCATCGTCAAAATGACAACGGCGCCGTTCCTGTGCGCGCCGATCAGGGACCACGGAGAGCATGCCAGCAGAGCCGAAGCCCGAGGGGCGCCGCACGCGCGCGGAACAGCGCGCGACGACGGTGAAGCTCATCCTCGACACCAGCGAGGAGCTGTTCGCGCAGCTCGGCTATTTCGGCGTGACGATCAAGGATGTGGCCGACAGGATGGGCATCCATCCTGCGCTGATCCATTACTACTTCGAGGGCAAGAAAGCGCTGTTCGACGCCGTGTTCGAACGCCGCATGGAATACGCTGTCACGGTGCGCACGGCCGGGCTGGATGCCTACGAGGCCAAGGTCGGAGATCGCCCGACCGTGGAAGGCGCGCTGCGTGCCTATTATGACGGCGCGTTCGACGTCTACGTCAACGAAGAGGACAACTGGCGGCACTTCGGCCGCATCTTCGCGCAGGTCGCGAACGCGCCGGGCTATGGCGTGGAGATGATGGACACCTATCTCGATCCGCTGGTGCTGCGTCTCATCGGTCTGCTGCAGAAGGCGCTGCCCGACGCCAGGCCCGAGGATCTGTTCTGGAGCTTCCAGTTCACCTCCGGCGCGTACTCGCTGATCCTGTCACGGACCGGCCGCATCGACCGCCTGTCCGGCGGTCTATGCAAGTCCGACGATTTCGTGGCCGTCCGCGAGCGGTTCGTGACCTTCATGGCCGGAGGCTTCAACGCGCTCTACAAGCGGCGGAAGCAGAAGTCGAAATGAGCGCCTCGGCGTCTCCCATCGGTCGATGCACGCAAACAACCAGCCGGAACCAATGATGACAGCTCCCTATATTCCGCAAATGGCCCTCTATCGCCAGTGGCTGAAGGATCATCGCGGCCTCCACTTCGAAAGCTTCGAGAAGATGCGGCAATGGTCCATCCTCGACCTCGACGGATTCTGGCGCAGCATCTGGGACTATTATGACCTGCAGTCGCCGACCGCGTTTTCGACCGTCCTGGGCAAGCGCACGATGCCGGGAGCGGTCTGGTTTCCGGGCGCTTCGGTCAACTACGCCCGGCAGGTATTTCGTCACGTCGAAGCCGCCGATGCGGCGGGCCTGCCCGCGATCGTGAGCAGTCACGAGGACGGCCGGTTCACTGAGACGACCTGGCCGGAGCTTCGGCGAAAGGCTGCCGCCCTGGCGCTGCATCTGCGCGAGCAAGGCGTGGCGCCCGGCGACAGGGTCGCCGCCTATCTGCCCAATATCCCCGAAGCCATGATCGCGTTTCTCGCTGCCGCGAGCATCGGCGCAATCTGGAGCGTTTGCGCGCCCGACATGGCCGCGCCCGCCGTGATCGACCGGTTCAAGCAGATCGAGCCCAAGGTGCTGATCGCCTGCGATGCGGTCACCTATGCCGGCCGCCGGCACGATCGCCGCGATGTCGTCGAGGAGCTGCGCCGGTCGTTGCCAACGGTCGGTCACGTCGTCCTGCACAGCGACGATGCCGGCGCGCCGGTCGCCGGGGGCGTCCATCTCTCGGATGTCCTGTCACGAACAGGCCCTGGCGTCGATGCCTTCGAACCGGAGTGGCTTCCGTTCGATCATCCGCTCTGGATCGTGTATTCGAGCGGCACCACCGGATTGCCGAAACCGATCGTGCATGGTCACGGCGGCATCATCATCGTCACGCTCGCGCTGCTTGGGCTGCACAACGACATCGGCTGCTCCTATCAGCCGAATTCGTTCGGCGAGCGCTATCACTGGTACAGCTCGACCGGCTGGATCATGTGGAACAACCAGGTCGGCGCGCTTCTCAACGGCACCACGTGCTGCATCTTCAACGGCAGCCCGGCCGGGCCCAAGGATCATCCGGACTGGACCACACTGTGGCGGTTCGTGGCGAACTCGAAGTCGACCTTCTTCGGCGCCGGCGCGGCGTTCTTCGCGAGCTGCGTCAAGGCGGACATCAACCTGGCCGACGCGGGCGATCTGTCCCGACTGCGTTGTCTCGGGTCCACCGGCTCGCCGCTCAGTGCCGACACGCAGGCCTGGTTCGATCAGCGGTTCGCGGAGCTGTCGCGGGTCAATGGCAGCCGGGCGCAGGCGCAAATGTGGTGGTCCAACATCTCCGGCGGCACCGACTTCGCCGGCGCCTTCATCTGCGGCAATCGCGAATTGCCGCAGGTGCCCGGAACGATGCAATGCCGCGCACTCGGCGCGGCCGTCGAGGCCTTCAATGACCAGGGCGAGCCTGTCATCGGCGAAGTCGGAGAGCTCGTCTGCACCGCGCCGATGCCGTCGATGCCGCTGCGGTTCTGGAACGATTCGGGGAATGCGCGCTATCTCGCGAGCTACTTCGACGCCTTCGAGGCGCGCGCGGGCGGGCCGGTCTGGCGACATGGCGACTGGCTCAAGGTCAATCCGGATGGCTCCTGCATCATCTATGGCCGCAGCGACGCGACCATCAATCGCCACGGGCTGCGCATGGGAACGAGCGAATTGTACTCGGCCATCGAGGCGCTGCCGGAGATCCTGGATTCGCTGGTCGTCGATCTCGAATATCTCGGCCGAGACAGCTACATGCCGCTGTTCGTGGTGCTGCGCGACGGTGTCGCGCTCGATGCGGTGATGAAGCGGAAGATCAACATGGCGGTCGAAGCCGGCCTGTCGCGGCGCTTTGTGCCCGACGAGATCTTTGCGGTGGCCGAGATCCCGCGCACCTTGTCCGGCAAGAAGCAGGAGCTGCCGATCAAGAAGCTCCTGCTCGGGCAGCCGCTCGACAAGGTCATCAACCGCGACGCCATGGCCAATCCCGGTTGTCTCGACTGGTACATCGCGTTCGCCCGGAGCCGTTTGCAGAGCGGCTCAGGCGCGACATAGCAGACGCGCCCGAGCGAACAGCTAGACCATCAGCCGATCGAAATCGATCGCAACACGGCTGTTGGTAAAAATCTCCCGCGCCTCGCCGAGGATCTCCTCGTCGGGATAACGGCCGGAGATGTGGTTCAGGACAAGCAGCCCGACGTTGCTCGACGCCGCGAGCCCGGCAGCCTCCGCGGCCGTCAGGTGGCCGTAGTCACGAGCCATGGCCGAATCCCGCCGGAGAAAAGTGGCCTCGATCACGAGCATGTCCGCGTCGCGAACATGCTCGTGCAGACCCTCGGTCGTTCCAGCATCGCCGACGATGACGAGCTTTTTCGGTCCCTGCGGAGGCCCCAGAACATCCTCCGGATCGATGGTTCGTCCGTCCTCCAGCGTGACCGGCCGGCCCTCCGCCAATGCCTTCCGCACGGGCCCATCAGGGACCGCGAGCGCCGCCAGACGGTCTGGCAGCAGATGGCGGCGAACTTGACCTGCAAATTCGAAGCCGAAGCTGTCGGTGTCGCGGTGCCGGACGGGAAAGCAGTTGATCGTAAACTCGCCGGCATCGAGAACCGTCCCGCGCCCGAGCGGAACGAGCTCGAGCGGGATCGGCGCGCGGCCCTCGCCCCACAGCCCCGCGAGCATTCGGACCACGACATCGAGCGTGTCGGGGCCGCCGTGTATGCGCATAGTGTCAGCGCTCCTGCGCAGCCGCAGGGTGGAAAACAGTCCGGGAATGCCGAGGACATGGTCGAAATGGCCGTGGGTGAGCAGGATCCGATCGAGCCGGCGAAAGCCTGCCCCACTGCGGAGCAGCTGACGCTGGGTCCCCTCGCCGCAATCGACGAGAATACGATGCCGGCCTGCTCGAACGAGAAGGGCTGGATGGTTGCGGTCCGCCGACGGAACGCTCGCCGAGGTCCCCAGGAAAGTGAGCTCGAACATCACAGCCGCTTCAGGCCCATGGTCGCAGCGTCGTGAGCGGCTTTGACGACAGGTCCCGGCTGCGCTGCTTCGTCTCAATCACGGTCGGCGATCCCTTTTCTCATGAGCGTGTTTCCCTCGTCGCCGATGAAAGGCTGTGAGGGAGAGGGACATGTGAGGGAGAGGGACATCGCAACGTCCTTGTAAGGGACGTTGCTGGTAGCCAGCACTCGGCTGTGCAGACTTCATCGCCTCGCTCTGATAGAGCTTGACCATGCCAAGCTCCGGTCCGGAACAGGATGCCGCACCGCCGGCAACCCGCAAGATCATCCACATCGACATGGATGCATTCTACGCGTCGGTCGAGCAGCGGGACAATCCCGAGCTGCGCGGCAAGCCCGTGGCCGTCGGAGGCTCCCGCGAGCGCGGCGTCGTGGCAGCCGCAAGCTACGAGGCTCGGGCGTACGGCGTGCGCTCGGCGATGCCGTCGGTGACGGCAAAACGCCAGTGTCCGGACCTGATATTCGTCAAGCCTCGCTTCGAGGTCTACAAGGCCATCAGCCAGCAGATCCGCGCCATCTTCGCCCAGTATACGCCGGTCATCGAGCCTTTGTCGCTGGACGAGGCCTATCTGGACGTCACCGAAAATCTGCAAGGCATTCCGCTGGCACGCGACATCGCCTTGCAGATCCGGGCCAAGATCAAGGCCGAGACCGGACTCAATGCCTCCGCGGGAATCTCCTACAACAAGTTCCTCGCCAAGCTTGCCTCGGACCATCGCAAACCCAATGGCCAATACGTCATCTCGCCGGAGATGGGTCCGGCCTTCGTGGAGGGGCTGCCGGTCGGCAGGTTTCACGGCATCGGCCCGGCGACCGCCGCGAAATTCAACGCGCTCGGAATTCATACCGGGCTCGACATCCGCAATCAGACCCTGCCCTTCCTCCAGCAGCACTTCGGCAAGGCCGGCCACCACTACTATTGGATCTCGCGCGGCATCGACAATCGCCCGGTCCGCGCCAATCGCATCCGCAAATCAGTCGGCGCCGAAAATACCTTCTCGACCGACCTGACCGACTTCGAGCCGATGCTGGCGGAGCTGCAGCCGCTGATCGACAAGGTCTGGCAGCATTGCGAAGCCAGCGGCAACCGAGGCCGGACGGTCACCTTGAAGGTCAAGTTCGCGGACTTCGACATCATGACGCGCAGCAGGTCCGTCGCCAACCTGGTCGCGAGCCGGGAGGACCTGGCACGCTTGTCCATTGCTCTCCTGCAGAGCGAGATGCCCCTGGCCAAGCCGGTGCGCCTCCTCGGCGTTTCGCTGTCATCCTTGCAGCAGCACGACACCGGCGTGGACGCCCAGCTTCCCTTGCTGATCTGAGGCGGGTCGGCCCCGATAGCGATCGCGACGGTCCCCGATCGTTCCAGCAACGCGACGGGTTGACAGCCGAACAACCGAGCGCTTTATTCTGCCGCACGGGGATGTGCGATCTCCCCGCGAGGCGACATGCCCAAGAATCGCGTCCTGGTCACCAAGGGCGCAGCATGTCATCATCATATACGTCCATCTCACCCGAAAAATTGTCTCGACTGATCGGCACGGCGGCCGCGCCGGCGCTCGTCGACGTGCGTATCGACGAGGATTTCGCCGCCGACCCGCGCCTCATCCCCGGCGCCGTCAGGCGTTCGCATCTCGATGTCCAGCAATGGGCGCCGAGCTTCACCGGCCAATCCGTCATCGTGGTCTGTCAGAAAGGCAAGAAGCTCAGCGAAGGCACCGCAGCCTGGCTCCGGTGCAGCAACATCGCGGCCGAGGTCCTCGACGGCGGGCACGTCAGCTGGAGGGAGGCGCAGCTCCCGACTGTGCCCGCGAACAGGATTCCCGCGAGGGACAGCCGCGGCCGCACGGTCTGGGTCACGCGATCACGTCCGAAGATCGACCGCATCGCCTGTCCATGGCTGATCCGCCGCTTCGTCGACCCCGCCGCGGTCTTCCTGTTCGTGACACCGGCCGAGGTGGAAGCGGTCGCCGAGCGCTTCCAGGCCACGGCCTTCGACGTCGAGAACGTCTTCTGGAGCCATCGCGGCGAACTTTGCACCTTCGACATCATGGTCGAAGAGTTTGGCCTGCGGACGCCGGCATTGGAGCGACTCGCCACGATCGTGCGCGCCGCGGATACGGCGCGGCTCGATCTGTCTCCCGAGGCTCCCGGACTGCTCGCGGCTTCACTCGGGCTGTCGCGAATGTACGACGACGATCTGGAGCAGTTGAGCGCAGGGCTTCTGCTCTACGACGCCTTCTACCGCTGGTGCCGCGACGCCACCAAGGAGGCGCACAACTGGCCGAACAGCAAGGTGAAGTCATGACGGACATCGCAGCATCGCGAAAACCGGTTGCGGCCGAGCACACCCATGGCATCTCCTTCAATGACGCGCTTCTGGTGTGGATCCGGGTGGCCTGTCTGAGTTTCGGCGGCCCCGCCGGCCAGATCGCGGTCATGCATCGCATCCTCGTCGAGGAGAAGAACTGGATTTCGGAGAGCCGCTTCCTGCATGCGCTGAACTACTGCATGCTGCTGCCGGGACCCGAGGCGCAGCAGCTTGCGACCTATATTGGCTGGCTTCTGCATCGGACCACCGGCGGCATCGTTGCGGGCACGCTCTTCATCCTGCCGGGCATTTTCGCCATCATGGGCCTCAGCTACATCTATGCAGCCTATGGCCATGTCGGCGTCGTCGACGCCTTGTTCTTCGGCCTCAAGGCGGCGGTGCTGGCGATCGTGATCCAGGCCGTGGTCCGCGTCGGCAAGCGCGCGCTACGCAATCGGATCATGATCGGACTGGCGGCGGCGGCGTTCGTCGCGATCTTCTTCTTCGGGGCGCCGTTTCCGACCATCATCATTGCCGCCGGAGTCATCGGCTTCGTCGCTGCCCGCCTCGGCCGGCCGGAGTTCGCAGCCCTCGAGCACGGCGGCAAGAACGCCGGCGCGATCGACAGCATGCTCGGCGAAGCCGTGCCGGATCACGTCCGTCCGAACGCGTCGCGCGCGCTGCGGGTGGCGGCCGTCTGGCTCGCGATCTGGCTCGTCCCCGTCTTCGCCCTGCTGACCCTGCTCGGGCCGAACGACGTCTTCGGTCAGATCGCGATCTTCTTCAGCAAGATGGCGATGGTGACGTTCGGCGGCGCCTACGCCGTGCTCGCCTACGTCGCGCAACAGGCCGCGGAGTACTATCACTGGGTTGCTCCGCGCGAGATGCTCGACGGCCTCGGCATGGCGGAGACGACTCCCGGTCCCCTGATCATGGTCGTCCAGTTCGTGGGCTTCATGGCCGCGTTCCGCGGGGCGAGCGGGCTGTCTCCCATGCTCGCCGGCACACTGGGCGGACTGCTGGCGACGTGGGTGACGTTCGCGCCCTGTTTTCTCTGGATCTTCGTCGGCGCCCCCTACATCGAGGCGCTGCGGGGAAACAAGGCGCTCGCCGGCGCGCTCTCGGCGATCACGGCCGCCGTCGTCGGCGTGATCCTCAATCTCTCGATCTGGTTCGCGCTGCACACCCTGTTTCGCGAAACCTTTCCGATCCATGGATTCGGCCTGTCATTCGACGCGCCGCTGCCGGCGAGCATCGATCTGCCGGCCGTCGTCCTGTCGATCGCGGCGGCGACCGCCATCTTCCGCTTCAACATGGGAATGCTCGTCGTCCTCGCCGCCTCGTGCATCGCGGGCATGCTGATGCGCGTTGCAGGCGCCATCTGAGCGCTGTGACGGCCGCTGGATGCGCTAGCGCCGATCCGGCGTGTCCCATCGCTCGACCCGCTCGCGGTCCTGTGGCAAATTTGGGCGATGCCGATGGGGCGCAGCCGGATGTGGTAATGTCGTCGAAGCAGGACTGGACGCTCGCTTTCCCGCCGTTGCGACAACTGCCGGAGGAGATCTTCGCGCAGTTGCGCGAGGCCAGCCTTATCGTCGAGCTTCCGGAAGGCAGCCGGATTTTCGGCCCCGGTCAGGCGCCGGATTCCTTTCTGCTGCTGCTGGACGGGACCATCCGCGTGCAGCAGACGTCCGAGTCCGGCCGCGAGATCGTGCTCTACCGCGTCCAGGCAGGCGAAAGCTGCGCGCTGACCACGGCCTGCCTGATGGGTTACGAGGAATACCAGGCCGAGGGGATCGCGGAGACCCGGATCCGTGCCGTGGCGATCCCGCGCGCGCTGTTCGACCGGCTGATCGCCAGCTCGCGTGAATTCCGACAGTTCGTCTTCACAGCGTTCAGCCGCCGCGTCACCAATCTCTTCCGCATCATCGAGGAAGTCGCGTTCGAGCGGATCGATGTGCGGCTCGCGCAGAAGCTTCTGGACCTCGCCGGGGCAAGGCAGCAGATCGCTGCAACGCATCAGGAGCTCGCCAACGAGCTCGGCAGCGCACGCGAGGTCATCAGCCGCCAGCTCAATGAATTCGCGCGGCGCGGCTGGTTGCGAATGGCTCGCGGAATCGTCGAGATCACCGACAGACCGGCGCTTGTCCACCTGGCCCAGCATGGCTAGGAACCGGCGTCTCTTGGTGACTTAGTTACATACCCGCGCTGTGTCCCGCTCTATCGTCTGCATCATCGCAAGCCAAAGGGGAGCGCGACATGACACAGAACATTGGCAAGATCGACCGGCTGCTCAGGATCATCGTCGGACTGGCGATCCTCAGTCTGACGGTCGTAGGACCGCACACCCTGTGGGGCCTTCTGGGCCTGATCCCGCTCGGCACCGCACTGATCGGCTGGTGCCCGCCCTACGCGATGCTCGGCATCAATACATGCGGAACGAAATCCAATTCGATGTCTTAGACCGCGCAGGACGACAAACGCGCCGTGGGCGGCGATGCCGCCCCGGAGCCAAATCGTGGAGCAGCAGCCATGTCCTATCGAATCGATTCCTATCCAATCGATCTCCGCATGCAGCCGAAGGTGGCCGGATTTTTCGATCCTGACACCAGCACGATCAGCTACGTGGTGAAGGACCCGTCATCGCCGTCCTGCGCGATCGTCGATCCCGTCCTCGACATCGACTACGCGGCCGGCCGAATCAGCACACGCTCCGCCGACATGCTGATCGACTACGTGAAGATCAACGGCCTCAGGCCGGAGTGGCTGATCGAAACGCATGCGCATGCCGACCATCTCTCCGCTGCGCCCTACATCCAGGACAAGCTCGGCGGCAAGATCGGCATCGGCGAACATATCCTGACCGTGCAGGAGACCTTCGGCAAGGTCTTCAACGAGGGCACGGAGTTTCGCCGCGACGGCAGCCAGTTCGACCGGCTGTTCAAGGATGGCGACACCTATCAGGTGGGACAGATGACGGCCTTCGTGATGCACACGCCCGGCCATACGCCGGCCTGTGCCACACATGTGATGGGCGATGCCGCTTTCGTCGGCGACACCTTGTTCATGCCGGACGGGGGAACGGCGCGGGCCGACTTTCCAGGCGGCAATGCGCGCACGCTGTACCGCTCGATCCGGAAGATCCTTGAGACGCTGCCGCGCGAGACCCGGCTGTTCATGTGTCACGACTATGCCCCCAACGACCGTGCGGTGCGCTGGGAAACGACCGTCGGCGAGGAGCGGCTCCACAACATCCACGCCAGAGACGGAATGACCGAGAGCGAGTTCGTCGCGCTCCGCGAGGCCCGCGACAAGACGCTTGGCATGCCGCGCCTGATCATTCCATCGCTGCAGGTCAATATCCGCGCCGGACATCTGCCGCCGGCGGATACGACGGGAAAGACTTTCCTGAAAGTGCCGATCAACGTACTTTGAGAACCACTCGCCTTGCTCACGCGATGCCGGTTTGGCCGCAGGTTCGCGGCGTCACGAAGATGTCAGTTGCCAAGAGCGGCCGGTCTGCGCGACCAGTCCAGACTGGAGACGATGGTCCACGATGAGGCGTGCTGAACTTGAGATGCCCGCGATGACACGCCGCCTGATAGCGGCGCTGATCGCGCTCGTCTTGAGTCTGGCGCCTCTGCTCGGAACCTTCGAGGCTGCAACGGCCGATGCCGGCGCCGGTGCGCTCCAATGGTCCCGAACGACCACCAGCGCGCCCAAGCCCTGCAGGAAGGCCGTCATCCCGGGCATGGTCAACACGTGTCCGTTTGCCGCGGCAGGTCTGACCGCCGTCCCGGCGAGCGACAATGCGGCGGCACAGCCGGTTGCCGCGTCCCGGACGCTGTCCTGGCGCCCCTATGACGAGGCGCTGACGACGCAATGCGACGCGTCCTCGCCCTACCGTCCCCCCTGTCGCCACGCCTGATCCTTCCGTCGTCATCGGCTCGCGGGCCGCGTAACGTCGTGACTTGAGCGGACGAATATCCACCATCGATCGTGCGTCGTGCAGGTCGGCTTAAGGTGCCCATTGCCAGGCGCGCCTTGCGCCGGGTCGCGCAGCGCAACTGCCACCGCAACGCACGATCAGCGCGCGGGAGATCATCATGTCCATCCGTCATCTTGGCCGGCTCGCATGGCTGCTCGGCCTGCTCCATCTTGCGGCGACGACCGCTGTCGCGGGCGAATTGCGACCGCAGGCGAACGTCGACACGCGCCTGCTGGTCGGCGACGTCACGCGAGCAGACGGCGGCCCGGCCGCGGCATGGGCCGGACTGGATGTCAGGCTGGATGCAGGCTGGCACACCTATTGGCGCTCGCCCGGCGACGCCGGCGCGCCGCCCGAATTCGACTGGACCGGCTCGCGCAACGTCGCCGATGTCACCGTCGAATGGCCGGCGCCGAGCCGCTTCAGCGAGCAGGATATCGACACGTTCGGCTATGCCGAGCACGTGCTGTTTCCGTTGCGCGTGCGGCTCGAGGATGGCGCGGCGCCCGCGCATCTCACGCTGAAAACCGTGCTGTTCGTCTGCTCGGTCATCTGTACCCAGCAGGAAGCCCATCTCGAGGCCGACATCCCCGCCGTGTCGCGCCGGCCGAACGATCAGGCGCTGATCGACGAATGGCGGCAGAGCGTCCCGCGCGCGAGCTCGCCCGGGCTTTCCATCACGGCGTTGCGCATCGATCGGCAACCAAAGCCGCGCCTGCTGCTCGAGGCGCATGCGACGCCGCCACTGCACGCGCCCGACGTCTTCCTTGATGGGAACGACGCCGTGTCCGGCGGCCGTCCCCAGGTGAGCCCGATGTCGGACGGCGGCGTCCGGATCACCGTACCGGTGCAAGGCCTCGATCAGGCCGGTCCGGTGCAACGTCTGCGGGTCACCCTGGTCGATGGCGATCGATCGATCGAAGCCATGCTTCCGGTGGATGCCGATCAAGCTGCTCGCGCTTCTGCGGCCAAAGCAGCCACAGCGGCACCGCGTCCTTCGGCGGCATCGATCTGGGCCATGCTCGGCGTGGCCCTGCTCGGCGGCTTCATCCTCAACTTCATGCCATGCGTGTTTCCGGTGTTATCGTTGAAGCTCGTTTCGCTGGTCGATCACGATCCCGCACGCGCGCCCTCGCCGCGCCGGGCATTCCTGGCGACGGCGGCCGGCATCGTCGCCTCATTCGTGACCCTTGCCACCGTCCTCTCCGCGCTCAAGGCCGCAGGCGCCGAAGTCGGCTGGGGCCTGCAGTTTCAGCAGCCAGCTTTCCTCATCGCGATGATCATCGTGCTCACCGCATTCGGTGCCAACCTGCTCGGCCTGTTCGAGATCGGCCTGCCGTGGTGGATCGCCGGCCGCCTTGGCAACGCCGCGAGCCACAGGACGATGGCAGGTCATGCCATCAACGGCTTCGTCATGACGCTGCTGGCCACGCCGTGCTCGGCGCCGTTCGTCGGCACCGCCGTCGCCTTTGCGCTGTCGCAGGCCGCGCCGCAGATCCTGCTGGTGTTCACCACGCTCGGGCTCGGCATGGCAGCGCCCTATCTGTGTCTGGCCGCAGCGCCCGGCCTCGCCGCTCTCTTCCCGCGGCCCGGCCGCTGGATGCTGAAGCTGCGCGCCGTCGCAGCGGCCGCGATGGCGGCGACCGCGCTATGGCTGCTGACCGTGCTCGCCGACATCAGTGGCCCGGCGACTGCGGCCGTCCTCGCCGCTGCGCTGCTGGTCCCCACGCTGATCATGGCGGCGCTCCGTTTCCCGTTGCGGCGAACGATCGCTGGAGCCGGCCTCGCCGGCATGATCGGACTGACGCTGATCGCCGCCACCTCCATCAAGCAGCCGGATGGCGGAAGCCGACCGGCCGGAATCGCCTGGCAGCCGCTGGTACCCGCCGAGATCGCGGCGCAGGTGCGCGCCGGTCGCACGGTCTTCGTCGATGTCGGCGCCACCTGGTGCGTCACCTGCAAGGTGAACGAGAAGCTCGTGCTCGACAGCGCGGCCGTACGCGCTCGCCTTGCGTCGGATGTCGTTGCCGTCAGGGGCGACTGGACCTCCTCCAGCGACGCGATCGCGACCTATCTGCGATCCTTTGGCCGGTACGGCCTGCCGTTCAACATCGTGTTCGGCCCGGGGGCTCCCACCGGCATCCTGCTCCCCGAGCTGCTGACGTCGCGGATCGTACTGGACGCCATCGACAACGCATCGACCATCCCTCATCAGGAGAAAGACAAGACATGACCACGAAGACCTTTGCCGCATCGATCGCCATGCTTCTGCTGTTGACTGCGGCCATCCTGCCGATCCAGGCCCGCGCCGAGGACGACGACACCGACATTCTGAGCGAGGCGCGCATCCTGAACGATCCCGCCATCCCCGCTGTCGGCAACGCCGAGGGCGACATCACGATCGTCGAGTATTTCGACTATCAGTGTCCGTATTGCCGCAAGATCAGCCCGGAGCTCGCCAAGGTGGTTCGCGACGACGGTCACGTCCGCCTCGTCTTCAAGGATTGGCCGATCTTCGGCGGCGCCTCGATCTACGCGGCCCGCCTCACCCTGGCAGCGAGATATCAGGACAAGTTCGCCGAGGCGCACGAGGCGCTGATTTCGCTGCACGACAAGCTGTCGGAAGCCAAGGTCGATGCTGCGCTCAGCGGCGCCGGGATCGATCTTGCCCGCGCCAAGGCCGACCTCGCGGCCAAGCACGCCGACATCGACGCCGTGCTCGCGCGCAATCACGAGCAGGCCACGGGCCTCGGCTTCCGCGGCACGCCGGCCTTCATCATCGGCCATTTCCGCATTCCCGGCGTCCCCAATGCCCAGGCTTTCAAGCAGGCCATTGCGGATGCCCGCGCGGCTGCATCCGCCAAGTGAGCGGGACCGCTGACGCCCGCCATGCACAGCCGGCTGCAGCGTCGCACCCAAAAGGCAAAAGGCGCGGCACAGTGGCTGGTGCATAGGAGAGGGTGACCTCGTTCCAGGCGTTCGAGCGAGGTCCTGGTGCGGTCGCCGGCGCGGTCTGGCCGATCTCGTATCGGTGAGGCGGTCGCCGCGGCCGCTGATCCCGCGGACATTCCCACTGCCCCAAATCGATGCTACCAAGCCCGGATCGCCCGCCCGATCCATGCCGAGGACGCATCGATGTTCGACCTCAACCAGCTGCGCTGCTTCGTCACCGTGGCCGAGGAGCTGCATTTCGGCCGCGCCGCGATCCGGCTCAACATGACGCAGCCGCCGCTGTCGCGGCAGATCCAGGTGCTGGAGCACATCATCGATGCGGTCCTGCTCGAGCGCACCAGCCGCTCGGTGAAGCTGACGCCGGCCGGACGCAGCTTTTTGCCGGAGGCACGGCGCATCCTGAAGATGGCAGAGAGCGCGGCACAAGTGGCGCAGCGCATCGCCAGCGGCAAGAGCGGCTCGCTCAAGATCGGCTTCACCGCCGCCGCCGCCTACAGCTTCCTGCCCGACCTCGTCGCCGCCTGCCGCAGCGAGCTTCCAGAAGCCGATCTGTCGCTGAAGGAAATGGTCTCCGGCGACCAGATCGAGGCGCTGGCCTCCGGCCAGATCGATGCCGGCCTGCTGCGACCGCCGATCGCGCGCCCGGAATTCGCCACCCGCCGCGTCGTCGCCGAGCCGCTCTGCGCCGCGCTGCCGCGCCGCCATCGTCTCGCCTCCGCCGAGAGCGTGTCGATCCGTGATTTCGACGGCCAGAACTTCATCATGTATTCGCAGACCGAGGCGCGCTATTTCCACGATCTCCTGGTGTCGCAGTTCATGCGCGCCGAGGTGCTGCCGCGCTACGTGCAGCATCTCAGCCAGATCCACTCCATCCTGGCCATGGTGCGCGCCGGCCTCGGGCTTGCGATCGTGCCCGAAGCTGCATCCAGCCTGAAGATCGCCGATGTCCGGCTGCGGCCGCTGAAGCTGCGCAACCCGACGCCGGCCGAGCTGTTCCTGGTCTGGCGGCGCGAGCACGACAATCCGCTGCTGCCGGCACTGGTCGATCTAGCCGGCAATCTCGCCGTCAAGCCGGTCGAGGATTGATACCCGATCCACATCAATCAATACCGTCATTGGCTTGGACCGGCATCGAACTTGGTCCTACGACATCGCCCGGGGGAATGCGCGCCGGCGCCTGCCGCGCCCCGTTCCCAAGGACATTCGTGAAGGACCCGCGCGATGAGCAAGATGACCCCGACGGAAATGGCTGCGAAGATCGGCAGCGGCCTGCTCTCGTTCCCCGTGACGCCGTTCAAGGCCGACTATTCGTTCGACGAGGCCACCTATCGCGCCAACATGGACTGGCTGTGCGGCTATGAGGTCGCAGGCCTGTTCGCCGCCGGCGGCACCGGCGAGTTCTTCTCGCTGACATCTGCCGAGGTGCCCCAGGTGGTCAAGGTCGCGGTCGACGAGACCCGTGGCCGCGTGCCCGTGCTGGCCGGCACCGGCTATGGCACGGCGATCGCGCGCGAGATCGCCATTGGGGCCGAGAAGGCCGGCGCCGACGGCCTGTTGCTGCTGCCGCCCTACCTGATGCATGCCGAGCAGGAGGGCCTCGCCGCCCATGTCGAGGCGATCTGCAAGTCGGTCGAGATCGGCGTCATCGTCTACAATCGCGACAACGCGATCCTGCAGCCGGACACCCTGGCACGGCTGTGCGAGCGCTGTCCGAACCTGGTCGGCTACAAGGACGGCATCGGCGACATCGAGCTGATGACCCGGGTCTACAGCAAGATGGGCGACCGCCTGACCTATATCGGCGGCCTGCCGACCGCCGAGACCTTCGCCCTGCCCTATCTCGACATGGGCGTGACAACCTACTCCTCGGCCGTGTTCAACTTCGTGCCGGAGTTCGCGACGAACTTCTATGCCGCAGTGCGCAAGCGCGACCACGCCACCATCCATGCCGGATTGAAGGATTTCATTTTGCCGCTGATCGCGATACGCAACCGCAAGAAGGGCTACGCGGTCTCGATCATCAAGGCCGGCATGAAGATCATCGGTCGCGATTCCGGCCCGGTCCGCCTGCCGCTGACCGACCTGACCGAAGCCGAGATGGCCGAGCTGACCGCGCTGGTGAAGGCGCTGCCGACGACGGCGGTGAGCCAGGCGGCGGAGTAAAGACGAAGCTGCGACGCTTCTCCTCATCTTGAGGAGCCTGCGCAGCAGGCGTCTCGAAGGATGAGGCCACGGCTGGGGCCTCATGGTTGGAGACGGCGCTCTGCGCCTCCTCACCATGAGGGAAAGCGGCGCCAAGAACGAGAGACGACAAAGGAGGAGCACATGAGTCACGACGCCACCCGCACCGGGATCTCCGGCGCGCCGGTCGTCACCGGCATGGAGGTCATTCCGGTCGCAGGCCGTGACAGCATGCTGCTCAATCTCAGCGGCGCGCACGGGCCGTTCTTCACCCGCAACATCGTCATCCTCGCCGACAATTCCGGCCGCACCGGCGTCGGCGAGGTGCCCGGCGGCGAGAAGATCCGGCAGACGCTGGAGGATGCGAAGAGCCTGATCGTGGGCCAGAGCATCGGCGCCTGCAACACGATCCTCGCGACGATGCGCACGACTTTCGCGGACCGCGACGCCGGCGGTCGCGGCAAGCAGACGTTCGATCTGCGCGTGATGATCCACGCGGTCACGGCAGTCGAGTCCGCACTGCTCGACCTGCTCGGCCAGCATCTCGGCCTCCCGGTCGCGGCGCTGCTCGGCGAGGGCCAGCAGCGCGCTTCCGTCGAGGCGCTCGGCTATCTCTTCTTCATCGGCGACCGCAGGAAGACCGACCTGCCCTATACCACCGGCGAGGGCGAGAAGGACGGCTGGTTCAAGCTCCGCCACCAGGAGGCGATGACGCCCGAAGCGGTGGTGCGGCTCGCCGAGGCGACGCACGAGGCCTACGGCTTCGTCGATTTCAAACTGAAGGGCGGCGTGCTCGCCGGTGAAGCCGAGATCGACGCGGTGACCGCCATCGCCAAGCGCTTCCCGCAGGCCCGCGTCACGCTCGATCCCAACGGCGCATGGTCGCTGGATGAGGCGATCCGGCTGTGCAGGGACATGCACGGCATCCTGGCCTATGCCGAGGATCCCTGCGGCGCCGAGGCCGGCTTTTCCGGCCGCGAGATCATGGCCGAATTCCGCCGCGCCACCGGCCTGCCGACCGCCACCAACATGATCGCCACGGACTGGCGGCAGCTCAGTCATGCGCTGCGCCTCGGCGCGGTCGACATTCCCCTGGCCGATCCCCATTTCTGGACCATGCAGGGCTCGGTGCGCGTCGCCCAGACCTGCCGCGACAATGGCCTGACCTGGGGTTCACACTCCAACAACCATTTCGACATTTCGCTGGCGATGTTCACCCATGTCGCCGCCGCAGCTCCAGGCAAGGTCACGGCGATCGACACCCACTGGATCTGGCAGGACGGCCAGGCGCTGACCAGGCAGCCGCTGCAGATCAAGGCCGGCAAGATCGCGGTGCCGGAGCAACCCGGGCTCGGCATCGACGTTGACCGCGACGCCATCGAAAAGGCTCATGCGCTGTACAAGAGCCACGGGCTCGGCGCACGCGACGACGCCGTCGCAATGCAGTATCTGATCCCCGGCTGGACCTTCGACGACAAGCGTCCCTGTCTCGTGCGATGACGGGGGCGATCGGTTAGATTGTCCGAGCAATCGCGCAAAGTCTGGAGAACAACATGAACGCGATCCTCAAGAATTTCATCGCCGGCGAATGGGTCGACGGCAGCGGGGTGACCCGCAACATCAACCCCTCGAACACCAACGACGTCGTCGGCGAATACGCCAAGGCCGACAAGGCGCAGACCGAAAAGGCGGTCGCCGCCGCCAAGGCCGCCTTCCCCGCCTGGTCGCGCTCGACGCCGCAGGAACGCTACGACGCGCTGAACAAGATCTCGGCGGAGATCCTGTCGCGCAAGGAAGAGCTCGGCCGCCTGCTGGCGCGCGAGGAAGGCAAGACCCTGCCGGAGGGCATCGGCGAGGTCGCCCGCGCCGGCCAGATCTTTGCATTCTTTGCCGGCGAGGCGCTGCGCCTCACCGGCGAGAAGGGCGCCTCGGTCCGTCCCGGCCTCGACGTCGAGATCACCCGCGAGGCGGTCGGCGTCGTCGGCATGATCACGCCCTGGAATTTCCCGATCGCGATCCCGGCCTGGAAGATCGCGCCCGCGCTCTGCTACGGCAACACGGTGGTGTTCAAGCCGGCCGAGCTGGTGCCCGGCTCCGCGCATGCGCTGTCCGAGATCATCGCCCGCTCCGGCCTTCCCGCCGGCGTCTTCAATCTCGTCGTCGGCTCCGGCTCGGTGGTCGGCCAGACCTTGCTCGAACACCCGGACGTCGCCGCCATCTCCTTCACCGGCTCGGTCGGGACGGGGCGCAAGATCGCGCAGGCCTGCGTGCTGTCGAACCCGATGAAGAAGTTCCAGCTCGAAATGGGCGGCAAGAATCCGCTCGTCGTGCTCGACGACGCCGACGTCAAGGTCGCGGTCGAAGCCGCCGCCAACGGCGCCTATTTCTCCACCGGCCAGCGCTGCACGGCCTCCTCGCGCCTGATCGTCACCGAGGGCATCCACGACAAGTTCGTTGCCGCGCTGACCGAGCGGCTGAAGGGCCTCGTCGTCGACGACGCCGTCAAGCAGGGCACCCATATCGGCCCGGTGGTCGACGGCAATCAGCTCGAGCAGGACCAGCGCTATCTCAAGATCGGCCAGGACGAAGGCGCCAAGCTGACCTGGGGCGGCGAGCTTCTGAACCGCGAGACCCCCGGCTTCTACATGCAGCCGGCGCTGTTCACCGAGGCCACCAACACCATGCGCATTGCCCGCGAGGAGATCTTCGGACCGGTCGCCTGCGTCATCCGCGCCAAGAACTACGACGAGGCGCTGGCGATCGCCAACGACACCGAGTTCGGCCTCGCGGCGGGCGTCTGCACCACCAGCCTGAAATACGCCTCGCATTTCAAGCGCAACAGCGAGGCCGGCATGGTGATGGTCAACCTGCCGACCGCCGGCGTCGACTACCACGTCCCGTTCGGCGGCCGCAAGGGCTCGAGCTACGGCGCCCGCGAGCAGGGCTCCTACGCGCGCGAGTTCTACACGACGGTGAAGACGGCCTACACCTTCCCGGTGTGAGCCCTCATCATTGCGAGCGAATGAGATCGCGGCAGAGGCCGTCTGCTCCCTCTCCCCGTTCTTACGGGGAGAGGGCTGGGGTGAGGGGCAGCCGCACGGACAGTCTCCGCGGCGAGCCCCCCTCACCCGGATTGCTTCTCCGATGCAATCCGACCTCTCCCTGCGGGAGAGGTGAAGAGAGAGCTGTAGGGTAGGCAAAGGCGCGACAGCGCCGTGCCCACCGACAGTCGACCAAGACGAAAGACGGTGGGCACGCTTCGCTTTGCCCACCTTACGGAGCACAACGGAGCCAGCATGAACCAGCAGGTCGTGACCCAGGAGCCCCGCACCATCAAGCTCAACGCGCGCGACAACGTCGCGATCGTGGTGAACGATTTCGGCCTGCCTGCCGGCACCAAGCTGCCCGACGGCCTGACGCTGAAGACCTTCGTCCCGCAGGGCCACAAGACCGCGCTGGTCGACATCGCGCAAGGCGCGCCGATCGTCCGCTACGGCGAGATCATCGGCACTGCGAAATCGCCGATCGGAGCCGGAGAATGGGTCGACGAAGCGCGCATCGATATGCCGGAGGCTCCTGCCCTCGACAAGCTGGAGATTTCGACCGCCGTCCCGGCGCCGCTGCCGCCGCTCGACGGCTACACCTTCGAAGGCTATCGCAACGCCGACGGCTCGGTCGGCACCCGCAACGTGCTCGGCATCTCGACCTCGGTCCAATGCGTCAAGGGTACGCTCGAATTCGCGATCAAGCGCATCAAGAGCGAGCTGCTGCCGAAGTACCCAAATGTCGATGACGTCGTCGCGCTCACCCACGCCTATGGCTGCGGCGTCGCGATCACGGCGCCAGATGCCGTGGTGCCGATCCGAACCCTGCAGAACCTCGCACTGAACCCGAATTTTGGCGGCGAGATCCTGGTCGTCGGCCTCGGCTGCGAGAAGCTCGCGCCGGAGCGGCTGCTGCCGGAGGGCACGGAAGACTCCATCGTGCGCATGCAGGACGAAGCCTTCGACGGCTTCGGCGCCATCGTGGACGCCATCATGACCCAGGCCGACCGTCGCCTCGCCGAGCTCAACAAGCGCAAGCGCGAGACCTGCCCGGCGTCCGATCTCGTGATCGGCCTGCAATGCGGCGGCAGCGACGCGTTCTCCGGCGTAACCGCCAATCCCGCCGTCGGCTTCGCCGCCGACCTGCTGGTGCGCGCCGGCGCGACCGTGATGTTCTCGGAAGTCACGGAAGTCCGCGATGCCATCCAGCTGCTCACCCGCCGCGCCATCAACGAGGAGGTCGGCCGCGCGCTGATCCGCGAGATGGACTGGTACGACTCCTATCTCGCCCGCGGTGGCGCCGATCGCAGCGCCAACACCACGCCCGGCAACAAGAAGGGCGGCCTCGCCAACATCGTCGAGAAGTCGCTGGGCTCGATCGTGAAGTCGGGCTCCGGTCCGATCCATGGCGTGCTGGCGCCGGGCGAGAAGGCCAAGCAGAAGGGCATGCTGTTCGCCGCGACGCCGGCGAGCGACTTCATCTGCGGCACCTTGCAGCTCGCCTCCGGCATGACCCTCCAGGTCTTCACCACCGGCCGCGGCACGCCTTACGGCCTTGCCGCCGCCCCAGTCATCAAGGTCGCGACCCGCAGCGAGCTCGCGCGGCGCTGGAAAGACCTCATCGACTTCGATGCCGGCCGCATCGCCACCGGCGAGATGACCATCGAGGAGACCGGCTGGGAGCTGTTCAAGCTGATCCTCGACGTCGCCTCCGGCCGCACCAAGCCATGGTCGGACCGCTGGGGCATCCACAACGATCTGACGCTGTTCAATCCGGCTCCGGTGACCTGAGGGAGCAACATCGCTCATCCTGATATGGCGATGATTTCGCTCAGACCTGTCCCCGTCATTGCGAGCAGAGCGAAGCAATCCAGAGTCCCGCCTACTATTCTGGATTGCTTCGCTTCGCTCGCAATGACGCGTATGTTGAAGCGACGAGCCTGGATCACGCAGGCCGGGAGGGAAAATCAGATGTCGAGCTTCAGCCGCTTTGCCGTCCTTGCGGTCACCGCCCTTCTTCTCTCCGCCACCCCCTCCCGCGCCGACGACTCCATCCCCGGCGTGCCGCGCGAGCTGCTCGAGGACATCGCGACCGGCAGCCGCATCCTCGCCGATCTCGGCGTCGTCGATGCCTTCGGCCATGTCAGCGCGCGCAGTCCCGCCAATCCGCACCACTTCCTGATGGCACGCTCGATCGCGCCGGCGCAGGTGACGGCCAACGACATCATGGAGTTCGACGAGAATGGCGAGCCGGTCGATGCGAAGAACCGTGCGGTGTTCCTCGAACGCTTCATCCATGCCGAGATCTACAAGGCCCGTCCGGACGTCAACGCCGTCGTGCACACCCATTCGCCGGGCGTCGTGCCGTTCAGCGTCAGCCATACACCCTTGAAGCCGCTGTATCACAACGCCGCCTTCCTCGGCGACGGCGCGCCGGTGTGGGACATCGGCAAGGAGTTCGGCGCCACCGACATGCTGGTGCGCAACAATGCGATCGGCAAATCGCTCGCATCCGCGCTCGGCGACAAGTCCGTGGTGCTGATGCGCGGCCATGGTGACGTCACCGTCGGTCCTGCGGTCAAGGCCGCCGTGTTCCGCGCCTATTACACCGACGTGAATGCGAAGCTGCAGGCGCAGGCACTCGGGCTCGGCTCCGAGGTGACGTATCTCAGCGCCGAGGAGGCTGCCAAGGCCGATGGCGTCAACATGGTGATCATGGATCGTGCCTGGGCGCTTTGGAAGCAGAAGGTGCAGTCGGCGAAGTAGTCCTGGAGGTTGAAGATCATTTCACCGCAGCGGTGCCCCGGAATCCTGTGACGCGTTGGGCCACGACGTGACAATGTCATCGGTTTCTCCCTGTCGTTGTTGTGTTGGGCCGTTCGTCCGGCCGTATCGATCCCATGGGGCCTGCGCCCGGAACTTTGCGGTATCGAACGACCACCGGCGCGGTTCAGCGTCGGGCTCTGCACGGGTGCGATCGGAGGTGCACAGCGCTGCTTCCGACCTCTTTTTGCCGCAAAGCTGACACATCGCTTGACCTCTCGCGCCGTCCCGATTCCTCCAGGCTCTCCCCGCGGATGCCCCTGCATTTTCCTCGCCTCGCCGTCCTTGCGCTCGCGCTCTCCCTGGGGACGCCATGTCTGGCTCAGCAGCCGATGCCGGTGGCGGGCGCGCCGGAGGACCGGCCCGACATCGATCTCTATGCGCTGATGTCCGGCACCTGCCGCACCGCGAAGGTCGATGGCCGCGAATATTCGTGCAAGACGGTGGCGTTCTTTCACAGCGAGAAGGGACGCGCTCATTTCACCGTCGCGCTCGACGATCCCGCTGACGAGAATCACATCATCGCGTTCTCCGGCGTCAATGGCCGCAGGTCTATTCAGAACGTCTACGAATTGCCGATCGACCGCATGCTGCTGAACTCCAAGCATCGTCCGAAGGTCGATGGCATTCCGGTGCCGGCCACGAAGAGCTCGGCCGGCGTGTGCCGTCAGGTCGGCAATTTCGCGATGCTCAAGGTCACCAGCGTGACCTGCTCCGCCAAGGACGACAGCGGCCGCGCCTATGAGCTGGTGTTCGTCTCCGACGGCACGCCCATCACCTTGCGCCGGGTGCGCCAGACGATGACGAACGCCGAGCACAATCCGTATGAATGAGCGCGTCGCGATTGCGGCGACCGCGCGCATCCGCGTCGCCTGACGCGCATCTGCTCCAATCCGCATCTCGAACAGCCATGAACATGAGGGCGCGTTAACATGAGGGCGCGTTCTCGCGGCAGATGATGCCCGAGGCTTACGATCCATCTCGCCCCTTCGAAGTGCAAAGGGCGCAGGGAATGCCGGGTGAAGGCCCCACCCATGGCCCGCCTGCGAAAAAAATGCAGGCGGCAGGTACCACAGGCAAAGCCGTACACTCCGGCATTCCCTGCGCGACGGTCTTCACGCTTATACGCAGTCTCCCTGGTGCGCCGGGCTTGTTGGCCACCATCCCTGGCGCAATGCGCTTAGCATTACGCCAGGTTGACACCAGCGTCGGGGTGTCAGGACCCTGCGACTTCACGTCCGCAGCCTCGCCGTTCGTCCACGCATCCAAAGACACGTTGCGGCTTGATCGCGGCCATCGCATCCCCGCCTCGCGTGTCGTGACGATCGCGCGCAACGCCCCTCTGCGGTGAGGCGGGATGCGCAACCAAAGCATGATTTTCGAAAAAACGAAAGCGGAAAATGCGAACGCGCGATCAGGCATCGAGAGGCCGTTGAACGGATTGAACAAAATTACGACGGCTTGTTGCGCGCAACCGCTGGCGGCGGCCTCTGCACAGGCGCGCAGACGTTCAGAGCGGGGCTGATTTGCCCGACGTGCCGGCTCGGCCACACCCGTAACATCGACAAGCGACGCTCAGCGCGGGCGCGCAACCGCGCCCAGGAGATCCTGTGCAGCGCGCCCGAGCCGCCTGGCGGCGTCGGCGAGATCCTTCGCCGCAAAGCCCGAATAGCCCAGGATGAAACCGTCAGGCCCGCGCTGGACGATCCGCGCATCCGACAACAGCCGGCACTCGATGCCGGCGCGGTCGCGGATCAGTCTTGCCGTGCCCTTCGGTGCTGCGGGCGGCAAGGTCGCCAGCAGATGCAATCCTTGCGAGGGCGCGGCCAGTTGCAGACTGCCTTTGCCGTGTCTGGCCAGCGCTTCGGCGACGACATCGCGCGCCTGGCGGTAGCGCGGGCGCATCCGCCGCATGTGGGCCGCGAGCACGCCGTCGGCCATCAGGTCGGCCAGCGCGTCCTGCATGAAGGCCGGGGGAAACCGGTCCTGCGCCGCGCGCGCCGCGACCACCCGCGCGACCAGCGCCGGCGGCACCACGAGATAGCCGAGCCGCAGTCCCGCGAACAGCGTCTTGCCGAAGGTGCCGAGATAGATCACGCGCTCGCCGCCGATGCCGGCCAACGCCGTCAGCGGCGGACCTGCAAAGCGGTACTCGCTGTCGTAGTCGTCCTCGAAGATGTAGGCGTCCGCCCTGCGCGCCCAGTCGAGCAGCGCGATGCGCCGCGCCATGCTCATCGCAACGCCGGTCGGAAACTGATGCGATGGCGTCACGTAGGCAGCCTTGGCCGCCATGTACGCCGCCTCCCCCGAGCTCACGATAATGCCTTCATCATCGACCGGCACCGGGACCAGCTTCGCGCCGGTCGTGCTCAACGTATAGCGAGAAGCGACGTAGCCGGGGTCCTCGAACCAGACGGGATCGCCGGGCGCAAGCAGCGCGTCGATGCACAGCCGCAGGCCGTGCTGGGTGCCGCTCACGATCAGGATGCAGCTTGGGTCGCAGCGGACGCCGCGATTGGCCGCAAGATAGTGCGCGACCTCGGTGCGCAGATGCAGGCTGCCGCGCGGATCGCCATAGCCGAGCTCATCGGGCGCGGCGTTGGCGATGCGGCGCCGGCTGGCCGCGGCGAGCCGCCGCAACAGGACGGGATCGACCAGCGTGCAGCCGAGCGCGAACGGCCGGCGCGGCGGAATGCGGATGTCCAGCTCGGCGACCGGTGCGGCGACCTGCGGCGCGGGCAGCCGTGCCGCCACATAGGTGCCGGCGCCGTGGCGCGCCTCGACCAGGCCATCCGACAGCAGCGCCTCATAGGCCGCGACGATCGCGTTGCGGCGGACGCCGAGCTGCTCGGCGAGCCCGCGCGTCGACGGCAGACGCAGGCCGGGCGCGAGCAGCCCGTCGACGATGCCGGTCCGCAACGCGCCATGCACCTGCTGCGACTGGCTGCGGATGCTGCGGTCGAGCCGGATCGGCAGCGCCAGCACGTCGTCGCGGCGTCGCGAAGTGGTTGGTCGCTTTCGCATCGAAGTGGAACTCCCGGCAACCACTTTGCCATGGCATGACTGCGGCGGAAACAGGAGACTGACGATGTCCGAGCAACAGATGCCGAGCTATCCCGTCGACGACACCAACCGGGTCAAGCGGCGGCATCAGCGCGCCCACTACGATCATGCGACGGTCCATGCCGTGCTCGATTCCGCAACGCTGTGCCACGTATCCTATGTCATCGACGGCCAGCCCTATTGCACGCCGACGCTGTTCTGGCGCGAGGGAACGACGCTGTATTGGCATGGCTCGAGCGCGAGCCGGATGCTGCGCAACCAATCCGAGGGACAGCCGGCCTGTCTCACCGTCACCCATCTCGACGCGCTGGTGCTGGCGCGCAGCGCCTTCCACCATTCCGCCGACTACCGCTCGGTGATGGCGTTCGGCCATGCCCGGCTGATCGAGGATCAGGCGGAGAAGGAGCGCGCGCTGGTGATGATGGTCGACCGCCTGTTTCCCGGCCGTACGGCGAGCCTGCGCCAGACCACCGAGCAGGAGCTCAAGGCGACAGCGGTCGTCACCATGGAGATCGAGAAGGCATCGGCGAAGATCCGCGCCGCGGGTGTCATCGATGACGAGGAGGATTATGCGCTGCCGATCTATGCCGAGCGCATTCCGGTCCACACCCTGATCGGCTCGCCGGAGCCCGATGGCCGATTGCTAGAGGGCGTCACCCGTCCCGCAACGCTGTCAGGTTTCAGCTCTGGGCGGCGGCTGGATGAGGCGCTGACGGAGGCGTATGCAGCGAGCTATCCGGCGGGTAGTTAAGATAACGGAAGTGTAGGGTGGGCAAAGGCGCGTCCCAGCGCCGCGTTTGTTGCTGGCTAGCGATCGCGCCGTGCCCACCCTACGGCCCGATCAGATCAGTCAGGGCTACGCTGCCCAATGAAGTGCCCTCTCCCCTTGTGGGAGAGGGCATCGGCGGCCTATCCGCATACGCGTTTGGGTGAGGGGTTCTCTCAACGAACGATGCTCGTGGACAAATACCCCTCACCCAACCGTGATTGGAGCACCGTCCAAAATGCCCTCTCCCACAAGGGGAGAGGGCACATTCACGAGCACCGCGTGCCAAGCGTTACTACTACGCTTCAACGCGCCTTACCGCTCGATCATCCTGTTCCAGCGCGTGTTCCATTCGGGGCGCTTGGCGTTGATGACGTCCCAGTCGAGCGTGATCGCGCTCTTCATGTAGGTATGAAACGTCGCGAGCTTCTGCTCGGCTGCCGGGGTGGTCGCCTTCGCGGTCGTGTTGGATGGAACGATGTTGCCGGCCGCCAGCGCCTTGGACTGTGCCTCCGGTGACAACAAATAAGCCGCCAGCTTCTGTGCCAGCTCGGCTTCGGAGTTGTTGGCGATGACGCATTCGGCGACCATCAGCACGACCGAGCCCTCCTTCGGCTGCGCATACTCGACCGCGATGCCCTTCTCCTTCAAGGTCGATACCGCCGTCGGCGTCAGCGGGAAGATCGCGGCCTCGCCGGTCTGCACCATCTCGGAGATCTTGGCCGAGTTCGGGATGTATTCGAGCACGTTCTTGCCGATCGACTCCGCAAACGCCTTGAAACCCGGCTCGACATTGGCCTCGCTGCCGCCGTTGATGCGGTTGAACATCAGGAAGGCGTGCAGGCCGAAGGTCGAGACCGAGGCCGACTGGAACACGACCTTGTCCTTGAATTTCGGATCGGCGAGATCGAGCCACGAGCTCGGCGCCGCCCAGCCCTTCTCGTCGAACAGCTTCTTGTTGTAGGCTAAGCCCGTCATGCCGATGTCGATGCCGGCGGCGATGTCGTCCTTGAGCCGTGCGAACGGCTCGAGCTGCGCCAGGCCATCGCTCGGCTTCAGCTTCTCGCACAGGCCGAGACCGGCGGCGCGGATCATCACGCCGTCGTCGAGAAACATCACGTGCATCTGCGGCTTGTCCTTGGCCGCAATCGCCTTGGCGAGAATCTCCGAGGAGGTGCCGGGCACGACGACGATCTTGACGTCATTCGCCTTCTCGAAGTCCGGAAACACGGCCTGCGTATAGGTGCGCTCGAAATTGCCGCCGTTCATACCGACATAGAGCGTCTTGGTTTCAGCATGCGCGGCTGATGTGGCGAGCATCAGCGCGAGGGCTGGGCCGAGCGCGGCGCGAGCATCAATCATGGCGAGGTCTCCTTCGATCCTGTCGTCATTGCTGCTTGAGATGCATCGCCCGGCTGCGATGCGGGTGGGAAACGTGTGATCGCGAAGGCGCCGATCGGCGTCGAGGTCTCGCCGTCGCGCACCAGCTCGGCCAGGACCTCGCCGACACCCGGCGCGATCTGGAAACCGGCGCCGGAGAAGCCGAAGGCGTGGATCAGGCCCGGCGTCGTCGCGCTCGGCCCGATCACCGGATTGCGGTCGGGCATCGTTGCCTCGGTGCCGCTCCAGAACCGGATCGCCTGGGCGTGGCGCAGTGGACCGAACAGCCCGCTCGCCCGTTGCATGATGGCGAGCACGCCGTCGCTGCGGGGACGCGAAAAATCGGGGTCGGCGAGCGGCGCAGCGCGCTCGCCGCCGACGACGACGTTGCCGCGGGCAACCTGCCGCGCGTAGATGCCGCCGCCCTCGATGCCGATGTTGACGCCGAGAAACGGATCGAGCGGCTCGGTCACGATCATCGAGGGATAGGTGCGCTCCAGCGGCACCGGCTCGCCGAATGCGGCGGCAAAGCCGTCGGCCCATGCGCCGGCGCTGTTGACGACGGTGCGCGCCTTGATGGCGACGTCGCCGGCTTCCAGCGCAAACCCCTCGAACGTCCGGGTGGCGCCCGTGACCTCCGTGGTCTCCAGCACCTCGGCACCGGCGCGACGCGCCGCTGCGGCGAAGGCGGTGGCGACCAGCCGCGGATTGGCGTGGCCGTCGCCGGGACAGAACGAGCCGCCGACGACGTCGCCGCTGATGCCGAAGCGCTCGCGCAACTGGTTGTGACCAACCAGCTCGAGACCGAGTCCGAACGGGGCGACATCGGCGGCGTAGCGTTCCAGGCTCGCCAAGTCCTCAGCGCTCCGCGCGAGCTTGAGATGGCCGGAGCGCACGAACTCGCCGTCGATGCCGATCAGCGCCTCGAGCCGCGGCCAGATCGCGTGGGATCGCTGCGACAGCGGCAGTTGCTCGGACGGGCGTCCCTGCCGGCGCACGCCGCCGTAGTTCACGCCGCTCGCCTGCGCGCCACAAAAACCCTTGTCGAGCAGCGTGACGGAGAGGCCCATGCCGCGCAAGGCGAGCGCGGCAGCGCTGCCGACCAGCCCGCCGCCGATGATCGCGACATCGCTGTCAATGCGCCGCGTCATGCTGCCTCTCGTCGGCGGACAGGCCGGCAGCCAGCGGGATCGGCTTGATCGGCGCCTGCGCGCGCAGCCGGCCGACAGCGCCGATGTCGCGGCGCGTCTGCGCAGCCAACAGCTCCGCGGCGGCCGCGCCGCACATGCGGCCCTGGCAGCGGCCCATGCCGATGCGCGTCACCGCCTTCAGGCGATTGATCTCGGTCAGCGAGAAATCGCTGATCGCGCGCCGCGCCTCGCCGGCATCGATCTCCTCGCAGCGGCACAGCAGCGTGTCATCGGCGATATCGCCCACCCAATGCGACGGATAAGGAAACGCGGCCTCCAGCCCGTCGCGCAGGCGATCGATCGTCGCAAGCCTGCGCTCGAGCGCGGCAGCCCGCGCGGCATCATGCGGCAGGCCGCGATCCTCCAGCAATGCGAGCGCAGCGCGCTCGCCGGCGGCCTCGGCGGCATCAGCGCCGGCGATGCGGGCGCCGTCGCCGGCAAGGTACACGCCCGCGACGCTGCTGCGGCCACTGGCGTCGCGCACCGGCAGATGCGCGCGGTCGCGCGCATCGAAGCGGAAGGCGCAGCCGGCGAGATCGGCCGCCTGGGTTTCCGAGCGCAGATTGAGGCCGTAGCCGACGCCGTCGCAGGCGATCGCGTGCTCCCGCCCGCCGGCGTGATAGGCGATGCGGGCCACCCTGCCCTCGCCCTCGATCCGCACCCGGGACACGCCGAACCGCACGCGCGTGCCGCGCAGCGTCAATTCCGCGGCCATGCGCACCCCACGCAGCACGATGCCGGGGGCCAGCGGCAGCGCGCGCAGCAGATTGAGCTTCGCCGACAACGGCGCCACGTCGAGCACGGCGGCGACGTCGACACCGGCCTTCATGTACTGCCACGCCACCAGATAGAGCAGCGGGCCGGAGCCGGCGAACACCACGCGCCGGCCGATCGCGCAGCCCTGCGCCTTCAGCGCGATCTGCGCGCCGCCGAGCGTGAACACGCCGGGCAAGGTCCAGCCGGGGATCGGCAGCACGCGATCGGCGGCGCCGGTCGCGAGGATCAGTCCATCATAACTGATGCGATGGCTGATGCCGTCGCGGAGAATGTCGGCCGCGCCGTCGCGCAGATTCCATAGCAGCGCATTCGGCCGGTAGTCGATCGCAGGGCCGAGCGCCGCGAAATCGCGATGCAGTCGCACGGCCTTCGCCGCCTCCGAGCCGTAGCGCGCGGTGGCATCCCGACCATCAGGACAGAGCGGCTGGCGATAGATCTGGCCGCCGCAGGCGTGGCCTTCGTCGATCACGACCGGCCGCAGGCCGGCGGCGACCAATGTCGTCGCGGCGCGGATGCCGGCCGGGCCGGCGCCGACGATCAGGGGCGGCGCGCGCTCAGCCATGGCTGCGTCCCCGCTGCGTGACGATGTGCATGCCCGCGGCGAGTTCCGTCGTGCAGGCGCGCAGCCGCTCGCCGCTCGCGAGCTGCACCCAGCAATCCTGGCAGGCGCCCATCTGGCAGAAGCCGGCCCGCGGCGCGGCGGAAAACTCGCTGTGGCGCAGCCGTTCGACATGACAGAGTACCGCCGTCAGCACGGTGTCGCCGGCGCGGCCGTCGCAGGGCACGCCATCGATCGTGAAGGAGATGACGGCGCTGTCGTTGCGGACGAGGCGATGCAGCAGCGGCATGGTGTCAGCCCTGTCCGACGAGGATCTTGTCGAGACCGAAGATGCGGTCGAGCAGCAGCATCGCCGCCGCCGTCACCGCGATCATCAGCGCCGACACCGCGGCCATCATCGGATCGATCGATTCGGTCGCGTACATGTACATGCGCACCGGCAGGGTGACGGTGGCGGGCGAGGTGATGAAGATCGACATCGTGAGCTCGTCGAAGGAGTTGATGAAGGCAAGCAGCCAGCCGCCGGTGATGCCAGGCAGGATCATCGGCACGGTGATGCGGCGGAACACGATCCAGCCGGAGGCGCCGAGCGTGACCGCCGCCTGCTCTGCGCTGCGGTCGAGGCCGGACAGCGCCGCCAGCACGAGGCGCAGCACATAGGGCGTGACGACGACGATGTGGCCCGCCGTCAGCCAGACGAGGCTGCCGGTGGCGCCGAGCAGCGCGAACAGCCGGAGCAGCGCGACGCCGAGGACGAGATGCGGGATCATCAGCGGCGACAGGAACAGCGCGTTCAGCGCTGCGCGGCCGCGGAAGTCGTAGCGGTCGAGCGCGAGGCCGGCGGCGACCGCGAGCACGACCGCGATCGTCGCGGCTGTCGCCGCCACCCACAGGCTGTTGAGGAAGGAGGCGACGAAATCCGGATGCGCGAACACGGCCGCGAACCAGCGCAGCGAGACCTGCGTCGTCGGCAGGGTCAAGGTGTTGGCCGGCGTGAACGCGACGAGGCCAATCACGATCAGCGGCGCCAGCACGAAGCCGACGACGCAGGCGTGGAAGATCAGCGCGATCGGACCATTGTGGCGCATGCCGCTCACCCCAACGCCCGCCGGGCGCGCGCCTCGACGACCTGCTGATAGGCCAGCATGATGACGAGGTTGATGGCCAGCACCAGGATGGCGATGGCCGCGCCCAGCGGCCAGTTCAGCTCGTGCATGTATTCGTCATAGACCAGCGTCGCCGCCATCTTCAGCCGGCGGCCGCCGAGCAGCGCGGGGATCGCGAAGGCGGACGCGGAGAGGCCGAACACGACCAGGCTGCCGGATAGCAACCCCATCGTCACCTGCGGCAGCACCACGCGGCGCAGCGCCGTAAAGCGCGAGGCACCGAGCGTCCAGGCCGCGGCCTCGACCATCGGATCGAGCTTCTGCAGCGAGGTCCAGACCGGGATGACCATGAACGGCAGCATCACATGCACCAGCGCGATGACGATCGCGGTCTCGGTGTAGAGGATCCTCACGGTGCCGAGCCCGAGCGCGCGGAACGCCTCGTTCACCAGGCCGGTGGGACCGAGCAGCATGCTCCAGCCGAAGGCGCGCACCACGACCGAGACCAGCAGCGGGCCGATGATCGCAAGCAGAAACACCGAGCGCCAGGGCTCGCGCATGCGCGCCAGGATGTAGGCCTCGGGCGCGCCGATCAATGCGCAGATCAAGGTCGTGAGTGCGGCGAGCCGCAGGGTGCGCCAGAAGATGGTGATGAAGTAGCTGTCGGAGAGGATGGCGAGGTAGTGCGCCAACGTGGTCTCGTCCTTGACGCCGGTCGCGGCGTCATAGACGTGGAACGATAGCGCCAGTGTGAGCGCCAGCGGCACGACCACCAATGCGGTGAACAGCAGCGCGCCCGGCGCCGTCAGCAGCCATGGTGTCACATGGGCGCGCGTGCTCATGCCGGTGGCGCTCCGTCCGGCTTCGCCGCGCGCGCACCGGCGCGGCTCCAGGCGAGGCCGACCTGATCGCCCTCGCGCGCCGGCTCCTCGCCCGCATTGGGCAGGGAGACGCCGATCACTCCGGCGAGCGTCTCCACGGTGAAGAACCAGGCGCTGCCAAGGAAGAAGCGCGCCTGGATGCGGCCATCGAGCACGCCGGCGCCAGGCGCGGTGAGATTGATCTTCTCCGGCCGGATCGCCAGCACGGCGGCTGCGCCGTCCGCGAGGCCTGCGGCCTCGCACGGCAGCACGCGCCCGCCGATCTCGACGCCGCCATTGCGCCAGATGCCGGACAGCCGGTTCATCTTGCCGACGAACGAGGAGATGAAGGGTGTCGCAGGATGTTCGTACAATCGATAGGGCGCATCGACCTGCATGATGCGGCCCTGCTCCATGACCACGACGCGATCGCTCATCGACAGCGCCTCGCCCTGGTCATGGGTCACCATGATGGTGGTGGTGCCGACGCGCTGCTGGATGCCGCGCAGCTCGAACTGCATCTCCTCGCGCAGCTTGGCGTCGAGGTTCGACAAGGGCTCGTCGAGCAGCAGCACCGGCGGATCGATGACGAGCGCGCGCGCCACCGCGACGCGCTGACGCTGGCCGCCGGAGAGCTGGCGCGGATAGCGGTCGGCGAGCGATGCGAGCTGCACCAGCGCCAGCACCTGGCTCACGCGCACGTCGCGCTCGGCCCTGGCGACCTTGCGCATCTCCAATCCGAAAGAGACGTTCTGCGCCACCGTCATGTGCGGAAACAGCGCGTAGCTCTGGAACACGATGCCGAGGCCGCGGCGGTCGGGCTTCTCATGGGTGATGTCGCGACCGTCGAGCGTGATGCGGCCCGAGGTCGGCTCGACCAGGCCGGCGATCATCTGGAGCGTCGTCGTCTTGCCGCAGCCGGAGGGGCCGAGCAGCGCGATGAACTCGCCCTTGGCGACGCTGAGGCTGACATCGCTGACCGCAGCGACATCGCCGTAGCGCCTGGTGAGACCATCCAGCGTCAGGAAACCCATGCGTCCTCGCGCGGGAAGCTCCCTTCGCCATCAGCAGGGATTGCCGCCCTGGGAATCTTTCATGCCGGCGGGCCATGCAGACGGTCAATCGTGAATTCCGATATCCTGAATTTATCTTTCTGGAATTCTAATATATGAAATCTATACGACAGATTTTCCTCCAACATTCAGCTCTGCAGATGACGACAGCCGACAGCGATTCGTCCTCCAGCCTTCGCCGGGCCCTCAAGCTGCTGCGCATCCTCGCCGAGGGCGACCCCGACGGGTTGCGGCTGAAGGACATCGCGGAGGCCGCGGGCTGCAGCCAGCCGACCGCGCATCGCATGCTGCAGGATCTCGCCGCCGAAGGTTTCGCCGAACAGGCGGCCGGCAAGCGCTATCGCCTGGCGCTCGACTTCTACGTGCTCGCCGCACGCGCGGGCCAGGCCAGCGGCCTACGCGAGGCGGCGCGGCCGGCGCTGCTGCGGCTGTCGGCAACCTTGAGCGACACGATCTTCCTGCTGGTGCGCAACGGCTTTGACGCGGTCTGCCTCGACCGCGTCGAAGGACCGTTTCCGATCCGCTCCTTCACCGGCGACATCGGCGGCAGGGTGCCGCTCGGGCTGGGCCAGGGCAGCCTCGCGATTCTCGCCAACCTGCCCGAGGACGAGCAGGAGGCGGTGATCCGCTTCAACATCCCGCGCCTGCTCGATCGCGGTTTCCTGGACGAGGCCTCGCTGCGCAGCGCGCTGGCACAGGCCCGCGCCCAAGGATGGGTCAACACCAGCACCGGTCTCATTCCCGGCATGGCCGGCGTCGGGGTGCCCGTGCTCGACGCGCAGGGCCGCGCCGTCGCGGCGCTCAGTGTTGGCACGCTGGCGGAGCGGCTGAACGCCGACCGGCTGCCGCATGTCGTGAAGATCCTGCAAGGCGAGGCGAAGGCGCTGGCCGGCAAGCTCAACCCGTTCGATGTCGCCTTGCGCTATCCGTCGCGCAGTTTGAGCACGATCGGGGGAAGCTGAGCACGCGACGGTCGAGGCCTCATGGTTGGAGAAGCGCCGCGCGCGGCGCTCCTCACCATGAGAGTCAATATCTCGCCGCGCGTGTTCGAACCGTTATGTCACCCACTCCGCGCGGATGCCGCGCGGCGCGGCATTGCTCTCCGGCTCGCGCCAAGAGAAGCTGAACATGCCTATTGGCTCGACCTGTTCGAGCTCAACTCGGACGATGTCGCGCGCGATCACGACGATGAACGGCGCCGGCGGTTTCTCGGCCGTCAATTGCCGCGGCGGCGAGAACACCGTCCCGACGCTTTCCACCAGCAGCGGCCGCGGCGCCTCGTGAACCTTCACGAGGCCCTTGATGCGCAGCAGCCGCTCGCCGAGCCGGCCCGCGACATTGTCGAGCCAGCCGGCGAGGTCGGCATAGGCAATCTCAGCCGGCGGGCGGACGAGGCAGAGCGCGAGACGCGGATGCGCGGCGGACAGATCGGGCGCGACCTCGCGCAGCGGCAGCGATGTTGCCAGCGGCGCGAATGCGGCCGTCACGATGGCCACGCGATTTGCGCTGGCAATCGCCTCGGCCACGGGATTGAGCTGCGCGATCGCAACCTGCGCTCCGACAAGCGCGTCAAGCGCGAGATCGGCCTTGGTCGCGACGATGCGATGCGCCGCCGCCCATTGCGCGGCAGCTTCCTCGAATGTCGCGACGCCGAGCCCGCGTGTGAGATCGTAGGTCGCGACGACGGCGACGCGCATACGGTGCTCGGCGAGCGTCGCGAGCTGGCGCAGCACCGGGCCGGGCATTGACAGGCCCGAGGTCTCCAGGATGATCCGGCGCAGCGGCGGCAGGCTGTCCGGGCGCGGCGCCATGATCAGGCGATCGATGGTGAAGGCGAGATCGCTGCCGACCTGACAGCACACGCAGCCGTTCGACAGCATCGCCATCGGCACGTCGTCGCCGCTCTCGCGCAGCAGCACGCCGTCGAGCCCGACCTCGCCGGCCTCGTTGACGATCACGGCCGTATCCGACGCCGTCTCCGCGGTGAGCACGTCGCGCAGCAGCGACGTCTTGCCGGAGCCGAGGAAGCCGGTCAGGACGAAGAAGTCGATGCTAGAGGCGCTCATGGCGCCGCGGCGTCCTTGGTGGCGTACTTCTCCGGCACGTCGCTTTCCCAGCTCGCCTTCACCAGATCGCGGACGTCGGCGAGCAACTCTTCGGTGTCGTAGATAATGCCGTCCTTGATCGTGAATTTGAGGCCGCGATGCCACTCGACCGCGTTGGTCGCATCGTTGAAGCGCATCGCACCGGTGCCGTAGAGCAGCTTGAAGTCGGTCAGCGGATTGTGGTCGTGCACCAGCATGTCGGCGCGCATGCCGATGTCGATGGTGCCGATCTCGTCCTTGAGGCCGCACAGCGCGGCGCCCTGCGAGGTCGCCGAACGGATCACCTCCAGCGGATGGAAGCCGGCCTCCTGCAGCAGCTCGAGCTCGCGGACATAGCCGAATCCGAAGATCTGGTAGATGAAGCCGGAGTCCGAGCCGGTGCAGACGCGGCCGCCGCGGTTCTTGTACTCGTTGATGAACGCCATCCAGAGCCGGTAGTTCTCCTTCCACTCGATCTCGTTCTGGGTCGACCAGCGATACCAGTACGAGCCGTGGCCGCCGCGCTGCGGAGTGAAGTAGTCCCACATCGACTTCCAGGTATACTCCTTGTGCCAATACGCCTGGCGCGCCCGCATCAGGTCGCGGTTGGCGTCGTAGATCGTGAACGTCGGCACGAAGGTGAAGCCGATCTCCAGGAACTGCTCCAGCACCTCGTTCCACTTGGCCGAGCCGGGCTCGGCGCCCTGCCGGAACATCTGGCCCGAGACAGAGAAGCGGAAATATTCGTCGGTGTAGTTGTAGTCGAGCGGGAAGTTCTGGATGACGCGATCCTCGAACAGCGCCTCCGGCAGGCCGTAGTAGTGCTCGGCGCTGGTGAGGCCCCATTTGGCCGTGGTCAGCGCGTTCATGCGCGACACCGCCATCTGGGCGTGGTGGCAGCCGGTGCGAAGGCCGATCTTTTTGCACTCGTCGAGCGCAGCTTCCATGATCGCAGGCGGCGCGCCGAAGAACTTGATGCCGTCGGCGCCGCGCTCCTTGACGGCACGCAGCCAGCTCCGCCCCTGCTCCGGCGTATAGATCGTCTTGACCATGTCGTTGACGGCCGGAAAGTACGCATAGGCCAGCAGCCGCGGCGAGGCGATGCCGTTGTTCTCCGCGCGCTGCTTCTGGTCGAGCATCCAGGACAGGCCGTTCATCGAGCCCATCTCGCGCACCGTGGTGACACCGTGCGCCAGCCAGAGCTTGTAGACGTAGTCGACCGGCGGCACCCAGCCGTTGGCGGAATGATAGGCGACGCCGGCATGGGCGTGGCAGTCGACGAAGCCCGGCGTCACCCATTTGCCGCGGCAGTCGATCTCGTGATCGGCCGGCTCGCCGGCGTTGCCGGCATAGCCGTAGCCGACGACCTTCTTGATGCTGACGATGCGGCCGCTCTCGACAATGATGTCGACGGGGCCGATCGGCGGCGCGCCGGTGCCGTCGATCACGGTGGCGCTGCGCAGCGCCAGCCGCTTGAACGGCCCGACGCCGCGATCCCTGGTCGTGGCCTTCGGCACGATCGGCGCCGCGCCCTTGTTCCGGATGAAGGCGAGCTCATCGCCGGGGAGCGTGGCTTGGTCGGTCATGAGCGCGTTTCCTCACTGTCATAACGCAGGGTGGGCAAGGCGAAGCGTGCCCACCCTGTGTCCGTTCCTTGCAACAGGGTGGGCATGGCGCTGCGCGCCTTTGCCCACCTACGATCCGTCTTCTCGTCATGGCGAGCGAAGCGAAGCAATCCAGCGCTTCAAGGAAAGGTCTGGGTTGCTTCGTCGCTGCGCTCCTCGCAATGACGGCGTCTGCCGTCATCCTGCCCTGTACTTTCGCGCGAACGCGACGCTGCCGAACACCGTGAACGCCATGGTCACCGCCAGCAGCATGAAGGCGAGTGCGGCGCCCATCGGCCAGTTGTTGCCGCGCACGAACTGGTCATACACCGCAGGCGCCATCATCTTGAATCGCGGGCCGCCGAGAAGCACCGCCGTTGCATAGGTGTTCATGCACAAAACGAACACCAGAATCGAGCCGGCGGCGACGCCGGGGCCGGACAGCGGCAGGATGACCCGCCAGAACACCCGCGCGCCGGAGGCGCCGAGATTGGCGGCGGCATATTCGAGATCGCGCGGAATGCTCTCGATCACCGCCGACAGCGTCAGGATCATGTAGGGCAGCACCACCGCGATGATGCCGATGATCACCGCCTTGGTCGTGTACATGATCTCCAGCGGCGTCGAGATCAGGCCGAGCTTCAGCAGGCTGGTGTTGACGAGGCCGTCGCGTGCGAACAGCGCCATCCAGCCGGCCGAGCGCACGACATTGCCGACCAGCAGCGGGAACAGGGTCGCGATCACGACCAGGCTCTTCCATCGGCTCTCCATGCGGCCGAGCCAATAGGCCGCCGGGAAGGCGAGAATCAGCGTGAGCAGAGTGCACAGCAGTGCGATGCCGAGCGTCGCGAGGATGATCTGCTGATAATATGGATCGGTCGCGGCCTTGATGTAGTTGTCCAGCGACAGCGCTTGCATCATCAACTGGGTCGGGCTGAACTGGTTGAGCGATATCCGGAACATCAGGATCATCGGCCCGACCAGCAGCGCCAGGACCAGGAGACAGGCAGGGACGACCAGCAGCGCCATCGCGCGAGCTCCGATTGCGAAGGTGTCGGCTGTTCAGCCGCGGCCCCTGCGGCGAGGCCGCAGGGAGCGCATCATCCAAGGCCTACGCCTTGAACTCCTTGTTCCAGAAGTCGAGCGTGCGCTGCGAGCGCCCGGCGGCATAGGCGTAGTCCGGCTTCAGCAGCCGCGCGCGCTCGGCCTCGGTGAGGCTGACCTGCTTGGCGAGATCCTCCGGCAAAGGCGCGTCGGTGACGGTCGGGACGTAGCCCATCTTGTCCGCGAAGCCACCCTGCGCCTTGGCATCCAGCATCGCGTCGAGATAGGCGAAGCCGCCGGCCTTGTTCTTGGCGTTCTTCGGCACCGAGGCCTGGAACACGATGGCCGGCGTGCCCTCCTTCGGCACGACATGGGCGAGCGGAATGCCGGACTTCTTCCACATGAAGCCACGGGCGAGCCACATCGTGGTCAGCCATACCTCCTCCGACTTCAGCGCCGCCGCCAGCGCCTCGTTCGACGGATAGATCTTTACGTCGAGCGAGCGCCATTCCATCAGCTTCTTCTCGGCCGGATCGAGATTGCTGACTCCGCCGCCGCCGGCCAGCGCCGCCGCCAGCGTGTTGTTGGGATAGAGGATGTCGGCGAGACCGATCTTGCCGCGCCATTTCGGATCCCACAGATCGGCGAAGGATTGCGGCGGCGTCTTCACCTGGTTGGTGTTGTAGAGGATCACCTGCGCCGAATAGATATGCGGAATCGCGATCTCGCTTCGAAGCTCCGGGAACACCTTGTCGAGCCGCTTCACCTGGGCGGCATCGACCTTCTCGAACACGTCGGACTGCGACACGATGTAGGCGTCGTTGTCGGACAGGCAGGCGACGTCCATCGAGCCGCGCCGGCTCTGCCGCTCGGCCAGCAGCTTGGTCTTGCGCGGATCGGCGTTGGCGACGTCCTGCACGATCTCGAAGCCCTTCGGCGTCATGATCGGCTTGTCGATGATGTCAGAGAGCAACTGGCCGTAGTCGCCGCCCCAGGTGCCGACCACGACCTGTCCGCCTTCGGCGCGGGCGGTTGGCATGCCGGAGGCCAGCGCGGCCATGCCGGCGCTGGCAGAGAGAAAATGACGTCGCGAAATCATGGCAGAACCTCTCGCTGTGGATGGGATGCGTTACGAAGATGTCTGAGGCACGAGACGCGGGACCTTGCGGTCCCATTGCAGCGACACCGGATCATCGGGCCTGAGCGCCGCCAGCGGCTCGCCGGCGTCGGGCGTCGGGCTGATCGCGACCAGCGTCTCATCACCGAGTGCCACCACATATTCGGTCTGCGCGCCCATATAGGTGATCGCCTGCAGGCGGCCGCGCACCTCGCCGGACTCGCCGGGCGCGATGACAATCCGTTCCGGACGCAGCGCGAAGGCGTCGGCATTGTCGCGCTCGCCGCTGCTGACATCGACCGGCAGCAGCAGGCCGCCGCTGGTGCGGAACTGGCGCTCATTCGCACGCCGGCCCGCCACGATGTTGCAGCGGCCGACGAAGTCCGCCACGAACGCATCCTTCGGCGAGTCGTAGAGCTCCTGCGGCGTGCCGATCTGGCGCACGCGGCCGCCCTCCATCACCACGAGGCGGTCGGCCATGGTCAGCGCCTCCTCGCGGTCATGCGTCACCATCAGCGTCGTCAGGCCGAGCCGCTGCTGCAGCGCGCGGATCTCGAGCCGCACCTCGGCGCGCAGCTTGGCGTCGAGATTCGACAGGGGCTCGTCGAGCAGGAAGATGCGCGGATTGATCACCAGCGCGCGCGCCAGCGCCACGCGCTGCTGCTGTCCGCCGGACAATTGCCGCGGCAGCCGGTCGGCGAGATGCGACAGCCGCACCAGCTTCAGCGCCTCCGCAATTTTCGTCTTGCGTTCGGCCGTACCGAGGCCGCGCATCTCCAGGCCGAAGCCGACATTGTCGGCCGCGCTCATGTGCGGAAACAGCGCATAGGACTGGAACACCATGCCGGTGGCGCGCTTGTAGGCCGGCAGATGCGTGACGTCCTCGCGGTCGAACAGCACGCGGCCACTGGTCGGCGGCAGGAAGCCGGCGACCATGCGCAAGGTCGTGGTCTTGCCGCAGCCGGACGGGCCGAGCAGCGCGACCAGTTCGCCCTCATTGACGGCGAGATCGAGCCCTTCCACGCCGATCGACGTGCCGAAGCGCTTGGTCAGCTTCTCCAATGTGAGCTGCGCCATCACACCACCCGCGACAGTTTGACGAAGCGGTCGGTGATCACCATCAGCAGCCCGACCAGCGCGATCTGCACGGTGGCGACGGCAGCGAGCGTCGGATCGATGCGGAATTCGAGATAGTTCAGCATGGCAACGGGAAGTGTGATCCGTCCGGGCCCGACCAGCAGCATCGACAGATCGAGATTCTCGAAACTCTGGATGAAGGAGAACATCGCAGCCGCGACGATGCCGGAGCGCATCATCGGCAGGGTGATGCGGCGGAACACCTTGAACGGGCTGGCGCCGAGATTGGCGGCGGCCTCCTCGGCGGCACGGTCGAGTCCCTGCAGGCTAGCGACAACGAGCCGGACCGTCCACGGGATCGCCAGCAGCGTATGCGCGGCGACGAGGCCTTCGGTGGTCGCCTTGATGTCGCGGTCGAGCAGGTCCTCGGCGAGCACGTAGAGCATGTAGAGGCCGGAGCCGGCGACCACGCCGGGCACCGCGAGCGGCGCCAGCAGGAACGAGCTCAGCGCCTGGCGGCCGCGGAACTCGCCGCGCACGATGGCGAGCGCCGCCGCCGTGCCCAAGGGCACGCCGATCGCGGTGGCGAGCAGCGCGACCTGGAAGCTCGTCACCAGGCCGCGCAGGAATTCGGGCTTGCTCAGCGCGTTGGCGTACCATTTGAGCGACAGCGCCGGCGGCGGAAAGCTCACGATCTCCTGCGCGAAGAAGCTCGTCATCACGATCATGATCACAGGCGCGAAGATGATGGCATAGGCGACGACGATCAGTGTCCGCACTGCGAATTGGCCAAGTGATGGTTGTCCCGTAAAACGGAACAGCATTGCGGACACCTCAACAAACAGATCAGCAGCTTATGCGGCGGCATCGTAGTCGGCGGCTCCGCCGCCGCCAAGCCTGTGCCACGGGTTATCGCAATGCACATACGCATGGGCGACACGATGCTGCGATCCTGACGCGTGACGCGGTGCCGCTTCCATCTTGGCGCTAGCGCCCTGCGCGCATGTCCCGTCGCCGGCGCGGGGGCCTTGCTGATTTCTGGATTTCCGATCGCGGGCACGGCCTGCGCGACGGTCCGTCGCAGCGGCGCGGTTTTGGGCAATGCGTGCTCAATTCTTGCACCGGCACGATCCAATATTTTGTGCGTCCACGGACAAGTCATCCGCGCGGGCGCGCACCTAAGCTTCGCCCCGAGCTTGGACCGGGGCGACGGCACCAATGCACCGCCGGACCAGCGCGACATCATCGTTCGAAGGAGCTGGCAACATGCAGACGAGGCTATTCACTGGGGCGCGGCGCGCGTGGCTTGCCGCGCTCGGCGCCATCATCGCGGCGGGACTTCTCGCGCCGATCGACGCTCAAGCGGCGACGCCCGCGGGCTGCGCGGCGCTGAAGGAGAAATATCCGGACTGGAAGGGCAAGACGCTGGTCAATGCCATCAACCCGCACACGCCGGGCTACGAGTCGATCGACCCGAAGGATCCGAGCAAATATGTCGGCTTCGACATCGATCTGGGCGAGGCCATCGGCGACTGCCTCGGCTTCAAGCTGACCTACAAGCCGGTGACCTTCGCAGCGCTTCTGACGACGCTGGCAAGCGGCCAGGCCGACATCGTCATCTCCGACATCTACGCCACCAAGGAGCGCGCCAAGGCCGCCGACTTCATCACCTACTCCAAGGTGTTCGACGGCGTGCTGGTCGCCAAGGGCAATCCGAAGGGCATCAACGGCATCAACATGTCGATGTGCGGCGCGGCCGCGGCCGAGAACACCGGCTATGTCGAGGTGCCGCTGATCCAGGATCTCGCGCCGAAATGCAAGGAAGCCGGCAAGCCCGAGCCGACGATCCAGCTCTATGACAACAACGCCAACTGCATCCAGGCCATCCTCGCCGGCCGCGCCGATACCTATGTCAACGACGTCAACACGGTCGACCAGGCGGTGAAGGCCTATCCGGACAAGCTCGAGAAGGCGATCGCCGTCACCATCCCCTATTCGGTCGGCATCGCCGTGCCCAAGGACAAGCCGAAGTTCCGCGATGCCGTGCTCGCCGCCCTGATCGAGGTGCAGAAGGAAGGCATCCACCAGGAGCTCCTGAAGAAGTGGCAGCTCGACCCGGCCAATTTCAAGGAGCCGGACATCCTGACGGCGGACTAACAGGCGCGGCTTCGAAAGCGAAGCTGCTGCCGCGGAGACGGTGCGCTCCCCTCCCCCTTGCGGGGAGGGGTCGGGGGTGGGGGTCGACACGGGACAGTCTTTCCTGGGTACCCCCCTCCCCAACCCTCCCCCACAAGGGGGGAGGGAGCGCAGCACCGCAGCGGTGACACCTTGCCTCACAGCGACAGCTTCAAGCAGCAAGCGGCTGCTGAATTTCGATCAAACGCTGAGCTTCGCGACTGCTGACCATCTGAGTTCCGATACCGCGCAACAACGCACGCAGACTTCGTAGGGTGGGCAAAGCGCAGCGTGCCCACCTTCTTTCTTCCTTTCTTCCTTCTCTCGAACCACCGCGGTGGGCACGGTGCTTTGCGCCTTTGCCCACCCTACGTAGCCAGGCCGCCCCCCTCATGTCCCTCTTCCTGCATTATCTCAGCATGCCGTATCTGCTGCAGGGCATCGAGCTGACCCTGCAGGTCACCGCGCTCGGCCTGGTCGGCGGTCTCATTCTCGGCCTCGTGCTCGCGGCGATGCAGCTCAGCCGGTTCTGGCTGCTGGCCGCGATCGCGCGCGGCTACACCGTGATCTTCCGCGGCACGCCGCTGATCCTGCAGATGGTGTTCGCCTACGACGCGCTGCCGCATATCGGCATCAAGTTGCCGGCGGTGCTGGCGGCGGGCCTCGCGCTCGCCTGCAACGAGGCGCCGTTCATCGCCGAGATGCTGCGCTCCGGCGTGCTCGGCGTCGATCGCGGCCAGCTCCTGGCCGGCCAGGCGCTGGGCATGACACCCGGCGTCCTGATGCGCCGGATCATCGCGCCGCAGGCGATCCGCACCATGATTCCCGCGTTCGGCAACGAGGCGGTGAGCGCGCTGAAGAACTCCTCGCTCGCCTCCGTCATCGCCGTGCAGGAGCTTACCCTGCGCTCGACGCAGCTCGCGTCCTCCACCTTCGACTTCTTCTCGATCTTCTTCGCCTCGGGTCTCATCTATCTCGTGCTGACCGGCGCGATCAGCGTCATCCAGCTTGCGCTCGAATGGCTGCTCGATCTCGACCGCACGGCGAAGCAGCGCAAGCTGGATGACTACCTTGCGCTATTGTTACCTTGGCGCCGCGCCGATTTCGCGACGAAGCTGGAGCTCGCTGAGAAGACATCTCCTACCATCGAGGCTGCGCCGGCCGAGCCCGCCGAGCTGAAGGAGACGCCGCCGCTCGCCTTGTCGATCGAAGACCGGGCCCGGCGCGCCGCCACCATCGCCCGCAACAATGTCGCGGTCGAGGTCACGGAGCTGCGCAAGACCTATGACGGCAACACCGTGCTCGACGGACTCGATCTCACGGTGCGCATCGGCGAGGTGATCGCGCTGCTCGGACCCTCCGGCTCCGGCAAGAGCACCTTGCTCCGCTGCATCAATCATCTGGAGAACTGGGATGCCGGCGAGATCCGCGTCGGCGGCCGCAAGCTCGGCTTCGATGACAAGGGCCACAAGCTGACGCCGCGCGCGATCGCCAACGAGCGCGCCAATGTCGGCGTCGGCATGGTGTTCCAGCAGTTCAATCTGTTCGCGCATCTCACGGCCAAGGAGAATATCGCCGGTCCCTTGCGCTGGGTGCATGGGCTCGGCCGCTTCGAAGCGGAGCGTCGCGCCCTTGAACTGCTCGACCGTGTCGGCCTGTCGCATCGCGCCGATGCGCTGCCGCGGCATCTCTCCGGCGGCCAGCAGCAGCGCGTCGCGATCGCCCGCGCGCTGGCGCCGAATCCGAGCGTGCTGCTGCTGGACGAGCCGACCTCCGCGCTCGATCCGGAGCTGGTCAACGAGGTGCTGGAGGTGATCCGCCGTCTCGCCATCGACGACGGCCTCACGATGATCATCTCGACGCACCAGATCCGCTTCGCCGACGAGGTCGCCGACCGCGTCGCCTTCCTCAATGGCGGCGTCATCCTCGAGGAAGGCCCCGCACACGAGGTGCTGACCAACCCGCGCCATCCGCTGACCGCGCGCTTCCTCTCGGTGATGGAGGCCGAGCGGCCGAAGGACGCGGTGGCATGAGTTCATCCTTCACGTTAGGAGCGAGCGCTTGCGTGCGGCCATCCTTCGAGACGCCCGCCTGCAGCGGCCTCCTCAGGATGAGGTCCGTGGGTGAGGTGGCCTCGCTTCCGACCCTCATGGTGAGGAGGCGCGCAGCGCCGTCTCCGGACGATGCCTCCGGCATCGCCTCGAGAACCATGAGGCCCGCCCTCGAATTCACCGCACGACAATCTCGATCTCTGAGCAAAGAGGCCCTCGCATGAAACACCATCTGCTGCCGGTGTCCAACAAGACCGTCCATTGGGGCTATTTCTCCAAGGTGGTGACGCCGGCGCTCACCCTGCGCTCCGGCGAGCGCGCCACGATCGAGACGCTGACGCATCACGCCAATGACGACTATGAGCGCATGATCAAGGACGATCCCGGCGCGGAAAGCGTGTTCAAGTGGACGAAAGAGCACAAGGCCGTGGCGCGGCGCGGCTCCGGTCCGACCGAGGGCCCGTTCATCCGCGGCTCCGGCGAAGGCATCGGCGTGCATCTGCTGACCGGACCGGTGGCGATCGAAGGCGCCGAGCCCGGCGACGTGCTCGAGGTGCGCATCCTCGACATAAGGCCGCGGCCGAGCCGATGCGGCTGCCATGCCGGCAAGTGCTTCGGCTCCAACGCCGCCGCCAATTGGGGCTTCCACTATCACGACCTGATCGAGGAGCCGAAGCCGCGCGAGGTCATCACCATCTTCGAGCTGGACACCGCGGGCGAGCCGTTCGCCAAGGCGGTCTACAACTACGTCTGGACGCCGCAGACCGATCCCGACGGCATCGTGCACCCGACCATCGACTATCCCGGCGTGCCGGTCGACCACGCCACGATCAAGAAGCGCGAGAACATCCTGCCCAATGTGAAGGTGCCGGCACGGCTGCATTTCGGCACGATGGGGCTCGCGCCATCGGAGGCCGACTATGTCTCATCGATCCCCCCGAGCTACACCGGCGGCAACATCGACGACTGGCGTATCGGCAAGGGCGCGCGGATGTACTATCCGGTCGCCGTACCCGGCGCCTATTTCTCGGTCGGCGATCCCCATGCCGCGCAGGGCGACAGCGAACTCGGCGGCACCGCGATCGAGACCTCGCTCACCGGCGACTTCGAGTTCATCCTGCACAAGAAGAGCGACCTCGGCGGCACGCAGCTCGAGGGCCTGACGCATCCGCTGCTGGAGACCGACCAGGCGTGGTCGGTCTACGGCTTCACCTATCCGAACTATCTCGCCGAGCTCGGCGCCAATGCGCAGACCGAGATCGCCAACCACTCCAGTCTCGACCGCGCCATGCGCGACGCCTTCCGCAAGCTCCGCCGCTTCCTGATGACGGTGCACCACCTCAGCGAGGACGAGGCGATCTCGCTGATGTCGGTCGGCGCCGACTTCGGCGTCACCCAGGTGGTCGACGCCAATTGGGGCGTGCATGGCACGATCCGGAAGAACGTGTTCCGGTGTGAGTGATTTTGCGAAACGTATAGCCAGCTCCCGCCCCGCGGATGGTGCGCTCCCTCCCCCCTTGTGGGGGAGGGTTGGGGAGAGGGGTGCCCCGGGGCGAGACCGCCGTTGTGGGCCCCCTCCCCTAACCCCTCCCCACAAGGGGGAGGGGAACCGATCGCGCCTGTGGCACGAGCACCGATCCAAATGAGTGGAGGAATAGCGAACTGAACAACACCGATACACGGCAGGTCATGAAGCTCATCTGGCACGGGGGTTGCTTAGAATTCCCCGACCCGGGGCGTGCCATGAGTTTTCGTCCGTTCACCAGCGAATCCTATGCCGAGGGCGAGCGTCCGGAGGCGTGGCGCGACGTGCTGAATGCGGTCGGGCTACAGCCCGCAGCGAAGACACCATTTTATGATGGTCATGCCACCGCCTCGCATCGCCAAGCGCCGGGCATCGCTCTTTCGCGGCTGTCGGCGGGCGCGCAGGCGATCACTGCAGTTCCGCAGGCCCATGCGGATCTGCCGATCGCCCTTCTCGCGATCGAGGACGGCGCCCTGCTCCGCTGCAGCGACGGCCATCGCATCGTCCCCGCGGGACATCTGATGCTGTTGCCGCGCGCCGGCGACTGGAGCATCGCGTTCCAGCGCGGTCTGCGCGCCATCGTGCTGTCGGTGACGGCGGACGCCCTGCATGGCCGCATCAGCGGCAGGCTGAAATTGGCCCAAGCCCAGGTGATCGCGCCGAGCGGCCTGGCCGACGTGGTCTGCCGCACCATCGAGGCCACCGCACGCGCGCTCGACACCCTGAGCGATGCCGAATGGAGCACGGTTGCGCAGAGCATGGTCGATCTGCTGCTCACACTCGCCCATCAACAAGCCGCGCCGGCGGCGGAGGCCGGCAGCAGCGCGACGCAGGCCGCGATCCTGCACCGGCTCTGCCAGACCATCGAGCGGCGGCTCGACGATGCCGAGCTGACGCCGGCGCGGGTGGCCCAGGCCGAAGGCATTTCCGAGCGCTATCTGCAAAAGCTGTTCGAGAGCGCCGGCGACAATTTCAGCCACTACGTCAAAGAACGCCGGCTGCAGCGGGCCTGGACCGACCTGTCCAATCCGGCCGAAGCCAACCATTCGATCTCGGAGATCGCCTATCGCTACGGCTTCGCCGATTCAGCGCATTTCAGCCGCAGCTTCCGCGCCCGCTTCGGCCTGTCGCCGCGCGAGTTCCGGCAGCAGAAGGCCGAGCAGGCGGTGACGGCGGCGGCCCCGCGCGGCCAGCGCGGATGGCCGCAGGACGCGCTGGCGCAGCAGCGCGCCTGCGAGAGGCCGGCGTCGGCCAGGAGCGATGTCGCCCTGCCCGCGCCGGCCAACGACCAGGACGCGCAGCGGCATCACCATCATCTGGCGGTCTCGGCCGAGCGTGTGCATTGGGGCTATTTCAGCCGCTCGCTGCCGCCGCAGATCGAAATCGCATCCGGCGACACGATCACGGTGGAGACGCTGACCCAGCATGCCTCCGATGATCCCGAGCTGATGATCGCAGGCGACGCGGCTGCGCTCAGCGTGTTCGGCTGGACCAAGGCGAAGAAGAACGTCGACCGCCGCGGCGCCGGCCCGATGGACGCCAGTGTGTTCGGCCGCGGCGCCGGCGAAGGTTTTGGCGTGCACATCTGCACCGGCCCGGTGGCGATCAAGGACGCGCAGCCCGGCGACGTGCTGGAGGTGCGCATCCTCGACATCGTGCCGCGGCCAAGCCGCAACCCGAAACATGCAGGCCGCGTGTTCGGCTCCAGCGTCGCGGCGTGGTGGGGCTATCACTACAACGAGCTGATCGCCGCGCCGGCGCCGCGCGAGGCGGTGACGATCTACGAGATCTTCGCCGATGCGCCCGAGCCGCATGCCCGCGCGCTGTATTCCTACCGCTGGGAGCCGCAGACCGATCCCAGCGGGATCGTGCACACGACCTACGACTATCCCGGCGTGCCGGTCGCCCCCGACAGCATCAAGCGCCGCCACGGCGTGCTCGACAACATCCGCATTCCCTTGCGGCCGCATTTCGGCGTCATCGCGGTGGCGCCGCGCGAGGCCGATTTCGTCGATTCGATTCCGCCCTCCTATTTCGGCGGCAATCTCGACAATTGGCGGCTCGGCAGGGGATCGACGGTGTATCTGCCGGTCGCGGTGCCCGGCGCACTGCTGTCGGTCGGCGATCCCCACGCCACGCAAGGCGACGGCGAGCTCGGCGGCACCGCGATCGAATGCTCGATGACCGGCACGTTCCAGGTGATCCTGCACAAGAAGGCGCAGCTCGCGGGGCAGCCGTTCGCCGATCTCTCCTACCCGCTGATCGAAACCGCGACCGACTGGGTGCTGACCGGCTTCAGCCATCCGAACTATCTCGCTGAGTTCGGTGCGCAGGGCCAGAGCGAGGTCTACGCGACCTCCTCGCTCGACCTCGCGATGAAGGACGCGTTCCGCAAGATGCGGCGCTTCCTGATGCACGTCAAAGGCCTGAGCGAGGACGAGGCGGTCGCGCTGATGTCCGCCGCGGTGGATTTCGGCGTGACCCAGGTCGTCGACGGCAATTGGGGCGTCCACGCGATCCTGAGCAAGCGGCTGTTCGAGGATGAACGCTGACGTTCATTGCGCCCCAACTCCATCCCAGATCTCCGTCATTGCGAGCGAGCGAAGCAATCCAGGGCGTCACGCGCTGCCTGGATTGCTTCGTCGCTTCGCTCCTCGCAATGACGACCATTGCTGTCGCTACCACGAAGCCCAACAACAAAGGAGCATCCCTATGCAGTTCCACATGATCTCCGGCGCGACCAGGCCGGTGGCCCCCTTCAGCCACGCCGTCGAGACCGACGGCTTCGTGTTCGTGACCGGCCAGATGCCGGACTCGCCGGAGGCGCCGGGCGTGCTGCCGGAGGGCATCGTGGATCAGACGAAGGCGGTGATGCAGAACTTGAAGTACATCCTCCAAGGTCTCAACCTCGGCCTCGAACATATTGTGATGTCTCGGATTTACCTGACCGAGTTCAAGCGGGATTACGCGGCGATGAATGAAACCTACCGTTCATTCTTCCCGCCGGACCGGCTGCCGGCCCGCACCTGCGTCGGCGTCACCGGCTTGGCCTATGACGCGCTGATCGAGATCGATCTGGTCTGCCGAAGACCATAGTACCCATTGGTAAACATCTCCTCAACGCAAGGCCTCGTCATTCGATCCGGGCTGGGGAGCGTCCCGCTGTCGCCGATTGCGCGCCGACGCCGGCCGGTGTCAATTCGCCAGACCATCAGGCGGGATCGTGGGGAGTGCCATGCCGTACCAGTTTTCCAATCGTCAGCAGATCCGCAAGCCGGCGGTGAGCAGCAAGGGCGGCATCGTCGCGGCACAGTCGCGGCGCGCCGCCGAGATCGGCGCCGAGGTGCTGGCCGCGGGCGGCGACTGCGTCGATGCCGTGGTCGCGACCGGCTTTGCGCTCGGCGTGCTCGAGCCGTGGATGAGCGGCCTCGGCGGCGGCGGCGCGATGGTGCTGTACCGCGCCAGGGACAACCATGTCGAAGTGATCGACTACGGCATGCGCGCGCCCGACAGCCTCGATGTCGCCGACTATCCGCTGGCCAATGACGGCAGCGTCGCGGCCGACATCTTCCCATGGCCCCGCGTCAAGGACGACCGCAATCTGCACGGCCCCGGCGCGATCGCGGTGCCCGGCGTCGTGGCCGGCATGGAGGCGGCGCATCGCCGTTACGCGCGGCTGCCATGGGCGGATCTGGTCACGCCGAGCGTGAAGCTCGCCGCCGAGGGTCTGCTGGTGGACTGGTGGACCACCGTGATGATCTCGAGCTGCGCCGCCGACCTGCGCCGCTATCCCGGCAGCGCCGCGGCCTATCTGAAGGATGGCCTGCCGCCGAATCCGCAATGGGGCGCCAAGGCGGTGACGCGGCTGCCGCAGGAGCAGTTGAAGGCGACGCTGGCCCATCTTGCCAGCGCCGGCGCGCGCGACTTCTACCGCGGCGACATCGCCCGCTCGCTGACCCGCGACATCCAGGCCGCCGGTGGCGCGCTTTCGGTGGATGACCTCGCCGCGTTCGAGGCGCATGTCCGAGAGCCGCTGCGCATTCCCTATCGCGGCGGCGCGGTGTTCGCGACGCCGGAGCTCACCGCCGGCCCGACGCTGGCTCACGCGCTGCGGCTGATGCAGGCGAGCGTAACGGCTTCGGGCAAGGCGCCGGATGCCGGCGCCTTCATCGCCTATGCCGAGGCGGTGCAGGCCGCCTATCGCGAGCGGCTCAACGACATGGGCGACGCGGCGGGCAAGCGCGCGATCGGCGCCGAATATCTGGCACCGGCCTGCACCACGCACTATTCGGTGGTCGATCGCGACGGCAACATGGCGGCGGTGACGCAGACCCTGCTGTCCGGCTTCGGCTCGAAATTCCAGGCGCCGCAGAGCGGCATCATGATGAACAACGGCATCATGTGGTTCGACCCGACGCCCGGCACAACGAATTCGCTGGCCCCCGGCAAGCGCTGCCTCACCAACTACACGCCGGTGGTGGCGCAGGCCGCCGACGGCCGCCGCCTCGCATTGGGCGCCTCCGGCGGCCGCCGCATCCTGCCCGCGGTGGCGCAGATGCTGTCCTTCGTGATGGACTACGGCATGGACCTCGATGCCGCGATCCACCAGCCGCGCATCGATGCCAGCGAAGGCGACGTGGTCGGCGCCGACACCCGGCTGCCGGCGGAGGTGATGGACGCGCTGACGGCGAAGTTCGAGACCGTGCCGGCGCCGGTGCAGACCATGCCGATGAAGTTCGCCTGCCCCAGCGTCGTGCTGCGCCAGGGCGACGCGAACAGCGGCGCGACGGAAATCTTCCATGCCTGGGGCGATGCGGTCGCGGAGAGCTGATCGAATGCGAGACACCGGCTGAACGGCAGTCCGCTCTCTCCGTTCTGCCGAGGCCGCGACGAATACCGGCGACCCTACACAGGAGCGGTCTCCGACATCCCATGACGGCGCACAGAATTCACGGCCCATCCATCTAGCAACTCTTGAAATTGACCGCTGTGGTGTTGGCGCCGCAGACCAGAACCGCGACGCGCTCGGACGGACCCGCACGGTAGGCACCGGATAGCAGCGCGGCGAAGGCCGCGGCGCCGCCCGGCTCAGTTACGACGCGCAACGTCATCCACAACGCGCGCTGCGCCGCCCTTATGTCGTCGTCGCTGACGATGATCACCTCCGCCGCCGCGAACCGCTGCACGATCGGAAACACGCGCGCGCCGATCTGGCGCGGCGCAAGACTGTCGGCAGCGACGCCACCGGCGGGCGCGTCGACGGGGTGTCCGGCCGCCAGCGCGTCGCGCAGGGTCGGCGCGCCGTCCGACTCCACCGGCACGACCTTGACGCGTCCCTCGTACCACGCGGCGATGCCGCCGATCAGCCCGCCGCCGCCGACCGCCACCAGCAACGTGTCGATATCATCTGCGTCGCGCTCCACCTCCAGCCCCACCGAGCCCTGCCCCAGCATGGTCTCGGGCTGATCAAACGCATGAATCGGCAAGGCGCCGCTCTCGGCGACATGTCGTTCGCTCGCCGCCAGCGCATCGGCATAGCGGTCCCCGCCGACGTGGATCTCCGCGCCGAAGCGCTTGATGAGGTCGATCTTCGACGGCGAGGCGATGCTCGGCACGAAGATCGCTGCTCTCAGGCCAAGACGTTGCGCCGCCAGCGCCACCGCGACACCATGGTTGCCGCCGGACGCCGCGACCACACCGGCCCCCGGCACATCGCGGGTCAGGAGATTGGCGAACGCCCCGCGCGCCTTGAACGAGCCGCCATGCTGCATGAATTCGAGCTTCAGTCGCAATGGGGAAGACGGCAGGCCGAAATCGCCACCATCGACCGTTATCATCGGCGTGCGCCGGACGTAAGGCCGGATCAGCTCATAGGTGGCCGCGATCTGCTGCCGGGTTACCGCTGTCGATATGTCTGACATGCCGCACCTCGTTCCGATCGGCATGTCTTGACATAAATTAGCTAATTGGCAAAGTACCAAAATGGCGCCCGACCGCGTGTTCCGTGCACTGGCCAACGACAAGCGGCTGCAGATCCTGGAGTGGCTGCGCGATCCGACGCGGCATTTTCCGCCACAGAACGATGGCGACCTCGTCAAGGACGGGGTCTGCGGGCTATTCATTGCCGAAAAGCTCGGCGTCTCCGCGCCGACACTGAGCGAGCACATGCGCGTGCTGGTGGCCGCCGGCCTCGTCAAGGCCAAGCGCGCCAAGGGCTGGACGTTCTACAAGCGCGACGAGCAGGGATTGAAGGCGGCGCGACGGCTGCTCAGCGACGCGCTATAGGAATTATGCGAACCTTGGCGGGCAACGGGAATTGCGGCGAAGCGCGCCGAAGCATCGTCCTGTCCACGACGACGGCGCAGCGATTTCTGCGAGGAAAGCTCGCCATGCGCGAAAGGGAGGCGGCGACGGCGTCCTCCTTGATCTTGTCGCTGTCGCTGCGATCGACCCGCTGCACCTCGACTCAGCACCAATCCGGTCGAGGCGTCGATTGGCCCTAGAAGTGCTTCGCGCGCCCTGGCCCTATGCGGCGCAGCCGTCGGGTCGCAAGCGAAGCCCGTTCGGCACAGATCCGAGCTATGGCTGCACGCCCGCTCCCGTCAGCCTCTCGGCGAGAAACGTGGTCAGCTCCCCCACCGTGCGGGAGTTGCTGCGGCCGCGCGCATAGGCGAGCTCGACGGTCGGCAAGCGCGGCAGACCGAGATCCTGCCGGATGATGCGCAACGGCGGCTGCACCAGGGCGCGCGCAAGGACGGTGATTCCCAGCCCCTCGAGCGTCGCCGCCTTGAGGCACTCGAAGCTCGGACTGACGAAGCTGAGATGCCAACGCCGGTCGTTCTGCTTCAGCGACGACATGGCGAAACGCCGATACGTGCAGCCGTCCGGGAAGAGGACGAGAGGGATCGACGCATCGTCGGGCGTGTAGTTCGGCCCGCAGACCCAGACCAATTGCTCTGTCAGCACCGAGGTGCCGGTTCGAGCCCCGGCCTCCTGCTTGAAGAAGGCGAGGTCGAATTCGCCGCGGGCGCTCCGCTTCATCAGGCTTTCCGACTGATTGGCTTCGACCTCGATGCCCACCATCGGATTCTTGGTCTTGAACCGCGCGAGCCACGTGGTGAAGTCGCGGCCAAAAAAGTCGAGCGGAACCCCCAGACGAACGAAACCGAGGAGGACATCCTCGCACATCGAGGCATAGGCCTCGTCATTGAGCTGGAGAATACGCCGCGCGTATTGGACGAAACGGTCACCCTCGGGGGTCAGCTCCAGAACGCGGCCCTTGCGCCGCGTCAACAATGGCTTGCCCACCTGCAATTCCAGCTTGGACATCTGTTGGCTGATCGTCGACTGCGATCGCCCGACCGACTCTGCGGCCCGCGAGAAGCTCATCGTGTCCGCGATCACGAGAAACGATCTGAGGCAGTCGATATCGAAATTCACGACAGTCCCCGCTATCGAAAAAGACGATACCAACATCGTCATAATTCACTTTGTCGGTCGGAACACACTTCGTAAAGACCAGAGTTGCGGCAGGGGATGCCGGAACTCGCATCAAGTTCCTGACGCGACTCACCAGGACCGCATTGCAGTCCCTTGCCGCACTTCGCGGACAAACCCGCTCCGACACAAGGACCATCCCCGTGGCGATCAGCACCGTCGTCTTCGACGCCTACGGCACCCTCTACGACATTCAATCGGTGGCGTCGGTCACCGAGCAGGCTTTCCCGGGCCGTGGCGACATGATCACGCAGATCTGGCGGATGAAGCAGCTCGAATACACCTGGCTGCGCTCGCTGATGCGGCGCTACGAGGATTTCGAGGCGGTGACTCGCCAATCCCTGGTCTATACGCTCCGGATCCTCGGCCTTGGCTACGAAGAAGCGCTGCTCGAGGTGATCATGGACAAATATGTCCACCTCGATCCCTACCCGGACACGCTGTCCACCCTTGAGCGTCTCCAGGACCGCAAGCTGGCGATCCTTTCGAATGGTGCCCCTGCGATGCTGGACGCGCTGGTACGCAACACCGGTCTCGATCGGTTTCTCGACAAGACCATCAGCGTCGACAGCAGAGCGACGTTCAAGCCGAGTCCCGAGGCCTACTCCCTGATCGAGTCCGAGCTCGGAGCCGCGCCCGCCGAAGTCCTGTTCGTGTCCTCGAATCCGTGGGACGCGATCGGTGCCAAGGCTGCCGGGCTGACCGTGGCATGGATCGAGAGGGTCACGCCTGAAGCGATGGCCGCAGCCTGTGAAAGCTGCGCGCTCGTTGCGCCGCTGACGATGTTCAAGGCGATGCGGATGCAGATGGACGAGCTCGGGCTCGCGCCCGATCACCGGGTCCGGGGACTGTTCGATCTGCCCGGGCTGCTGCCACCCACTGCCAGGCCGTAGATCCCCTCAGATCCCGCGCCGCATCCGACGAGCACCTGCTGTCAGGACGACGTCATCCTTCACTGGTAGCACGCCTCCAGTGCGGAAGCCGCCCGGTACAACGTCGACTCGTTGAGGTGGCGCGCGATCAGCATCGCGCCGATCGGACGGCCGTCCGCCGTCTTCCCAACCGGAACGGAGATCGCGGGATGCCCGGTGAGGCAGGTCGGCGCGGTATTACCGACCATCTCGAAGGCGCGGCCGATGATCTCCTCCCGCGACGCCCCGGCGGACGGCAGCCGGGTCGCTGCCATCGGCGTGGTCGGCATCAGAAGCAGATCGGCCTGTTCGAGCGCGCGATCATAATCTCCCGTGAGCAGGCGGTTGAGGTTCTGTGCCTTGCCGTAGTAGCGGCCGCGATTGCGCGACGACATATAGTGGCCGGTCAGGATGCCGAGCTTCAGCGTCTCGGACAATTCTCCGGCCCGATCGCGCCAGCGCGCGTGGGCATCGAGCAGGCTCTCCAGAAACACGCCCTTCATGTTGGTGCCATAGGCGTTGCTGCGCATCATCAGATCGGTGGCGCCTTCGAGAAAGATCGGCGTCCAGATCGCAGCGCCGGCGGCATGCAGCGGCACTGCGACCTCACGGACGTCGGCCCCCTTGGCGGCGAGACGACCGGCCGCCTCGCGCACGCGGTCGTCCACCTCGGTCTCGGCGCCGGCCGTGCCGAACCCTTCGGGCACCACGCCGATGCGCAAGCCGGCCACGCCTTGCCGCAGCGCCTGCGTATAGGGCTGTGACGAGGCACCGCGCTGCCGCGGATCGAGCCCGTCCGGCCCTGCCATCACCTCGAGCATCAATGCGTTGTCGGCCACGGTGCGGGTGATCGGGCCGGCGTGATCGACCGTCAATTCGACCGCGAAGATGCCCGTATAGGGCACGAGGCCGTGCGTCGGCTTCAGGCCGACGGCACCACAATAGGACGCGGGGATGCGGATCGAGCCCCCCTGGTCGCCGCCGGTGGCCATGTCGACGATGTTGGCCATGACCAGGGCGGTGGATCCTGAAGACGATCCACCGGCATTGTAGCCGGGCACGACCGGATTCTCGACGACCCCATTGGCTGAGGTGTGACTGCCGCCGGAGGCGCAGTAGTATTCGCAGACGGCCTTGCCCAGAATGTCCGCGCCGGCGTCCAAGAGGCGCGTGACGATCGTCGCATCGATCTCCGGGACGTAGCCCTCGAGGATGGTCGCACCATTCATCATGGGAAGGCCGGCGACGCAGACGTTATCCTTGATGGCGACGCGCCTGCCCTTGAGCTTGCCGTCCGCAGCGCCCTGGATGTGCGCGGTGACGGCCCAGGCGCCGAACGGATTGTCCTCCGGTAGCGGGCGTGTTCCTGAGGGCCTCGGATATTTGACCTCGGGCAGCGGCGCCGCCATCTCGTCGACGAGATCGTACGCGTCGAGCTGCCCCTGCATCAGCGCAAGGAACGACAGCGCATTGGCATCATCGAGATCGAGGCCGATCTCGCGCGCGGCCTGTTGCAGCTCGGTAGCAGTCGGACGTCGGACTGGCATCAAGGCCTCTCGATCGCGGTGCGACCACGTCCACGCGCAACGGAGCAAGGTGGACGAGGTCGACGTTCAACACGCGAAAGAGTAGCCAGCCGCCGAGGTGTTCCAAAATGAGTTATGTCGATAGCCGTAATTTGCTTTGACGATTAAGCGTGGCCGCGACCTCGAACCCACGCGGGAGCTGCCTACATCTCCACCAGCGCCTTCACCAGCCCGCTCTCCGCATCAGCCAGATCGTCGATCACGTCGAAATGGTGCCGGTCCGGCGCCTCGACATAGGCGGTCGTAGCACCCAAGCCGATCCAGATGTTTGCGAGCAATTGCGCCTGACGGCGGAATTCGTTGCGCTCGGCGCCGCCGACCCAGGCGGTGACCTTGACGCCGTCGATCGGCGCGAGCAGCGCCGGGCTCTCGCGCAGCGCCGTGGCGTCGTCGATATGTAGCGTGTCGTTCATCACGGTCCGCTGCAGCGGGCGCAGATCGTGCAGGCCGGAGAGCGAGACCACGCTGGTGATGCGCGCCTGTCGCTCCGGCGACAGCGGGGCGCCGCGGCAGATCATGCGGGTGACGAGATGGCCGCCGGCGGAATGGCCGGTCAGCGCCACGGGACCGGCGACTTCGTCCATCGCCTTCGCGACCGCCTGCGCGACATCGGCCGAAATGTCGGCGATGCCGACCTCGGGACACAGCCGGTAGGACGGCATCGCCACGGCAAAGCCGCGCGCGATTGGACCTTGCGCGAGATGCGACCAGAAGCTCTTGTCGAGCCGCATCCAGTAGCCGCCATGCACGAACACGACGAGCCCCTTTGGCGTGCCCTCAGGCAGGAACAGGTCGAGGCGCTGGCGCTCATGTGCGCCAAAGGCAATGTCGAGCCTGGCGCGGCCCTGCCCGGCCAACGCCGTTCGATACGCCTCGGCCGGCGCGACCCACAGGCCGGGCCAGCGCTCGCCGCCGGCGATGTTCGGGCCGTTGGCGTAGGCGTTGTCCCAGTCCTTGACGGCATACAGCATGATAATCTCCTGATCGAATGAGCGCGCGATGGCTCAGAGGCCGGTGCGCAGCTTCCAGAGTTCGGGGAACAGCACGATCTCCAGCATCTTGCGCAGATAGTTGACGCCTGACGTGCCGCCGGTGCCGGTCTTGAAGCCGATGATGCGCTCCACCGTGGTGACGTGATTGAAGCGCCACCGGCGGAAATAGTCCTCGAAGTCGACCAGCTTCTCGGCGAGCTCATACAGCTCCCAATGCCGCTGCGGATCGCGATAGACGCTGGTCCAGGCGGCCGCGACCTCCGGGCTCTCGGCGCGGGTACCGCGCCAGTCGGTGCGCTGCCCGTCGACGCCGATGAAGAAGCCGCGCCGTGCCAAGAGCCGCAGTGCTTCGTCATACAGGCTGGGCTTCGCCAGGATCGCCTCCAGCTCGGCGGTCAGCTCCGGATGATGCGCATGCGGGCGCAGCATCGCCAGATTGCGGTTGCCGAGCAGGAATTCGATCGAGCGATACTGGAACGACTGGAAGCCGGAGGACTCGCCGAGCTTGTCGCGGAACAGCGTGTACTCGCTCGGCGTCATCGTGCGCAGCACGTCCCAGGCGCCGTTGAGCTGCTCGAAGATGCGCGACACTCTTGTCAGCATCTTGAACGCCGGCTGCACGTCGTCCCGGGCGATCGCCGCCATGGCGGCCTTGATCTCGTGGATCGCGAGCTTCATCCACAATTCCGAGGTCTGGTGCTGGATGATGAACAGGAGCTCGTCGTGCGCCGACGACAGCGGCGCCTGCGCATCGAGCAGGCGATCCAGCATCAGATAGTCGCCATAGGACATCCGTCCCTTGAAGTTCATCCGCGCCCCCTCGGTGGCGGGATCGTAGGGCGCGCTGCTCACGTCACGAGCTCCTTCTGGCGATACTCGGGCTTGTCCCACAGCTTGTCGGCAAGCACCTCTTCGAGAATGTCGACGGCGCCGCGCACCTCGCTCTCGCCGATGTAGAGCGGCGTGAAGCCGAAGCGCAGCGCGTCGGGCGCGCGGAAATCGCCGATCACGCCGCGCGCGATCAGCGCCCGCATGATCGCATAGCCGTCCGGATGGCGGAACGACACCTGGCTGCCGCGGCGCGACGCATCGCGCGGCGAGGCCAGTGTCAGCGACGGACAGCGCCTCTCGACCTCGGCGATGAACAATTCCGACAGCGCGATGGAGGCTTTGCGCACGTCCTGCATCGACACGCCGTCCCAGGCGTCGAGCGCGGCATCCAGCGCGGCCAATGCGATGATCGGCGGCGTGCCGATGCGCATCCGCTCGATGCCACCGCCGGGGCGATAATCGAGATCGAAGGCGAACGGCGCCTCGTGGCCCATCCAGCCGGACAGCGCCGGCGGCGCGATGTCTGCGTAACGCGGCGCGACATAGATGAAGGCCGGCGCGCCGGGACCGCCATTGAGATATTTGTAGGTGCAGCCGACCGCAAAGTCGGCCTCCGCGCCGGCGAGATCGACCGGCACCGCGCCGGCGGAATGCGCGAGGTCCCATACCGTGAGCGCGCCGGCCGCGTGCGCCTTTGCCGTCAGCACCTTCATGTCGTGCATGCGGCCGGTGCGGTAGTCGACCTCTGTCAGCATCAGCACCGCGACGCTGTCGTCGATCGCAGCCTCGACCTGCTCCGGCTCGACCACCTTCAAGGTGGCGCGGTCGCCGAGCATGCGGACCAGGCCCTGCGCCATGTAGAGATCGGACGGAAAATTGCCGCTGTCGGACAGGATCACGCGACGGCCCGGATTGAGCGACAGCGCCGCGGCCAGCGCCTGATACACCTTGATCGAGAGCGTATCGCCCATCACGACCGTGCCGGGCGCGGCCCCAATCAGCCGCGCGATACGGTCGCCGACGCGGCGCGGCTGCACCATCCATCCCGCGCTATTCCAGCCGCGGATCAGCTCCCGTCCCCACTCAGCCTCGATCATCCGGGCAACGCGGGCGGGCACGGCGGACGGCAGCGCGCCGAGCGAATTGCCGTCGAGATAGATGACCCCGTCAGGGATCGTGAAGAGCGATCGAGTCGTGGAAAAATCGGTCATGCGGCTCCTGCTTCGTTCACGGCCTGAATGCATGATTCGCGCCGGATCAGGCCAGATCAAGCCGATCCGATCGCGACCGGCACCGCGCGGGCCGCATGGCTCGCGAAGACGTGACGATGGCGACACAATCCAGCCGGCCGATCGCCGCCGGCCCGCGACATTGACGCGCGACGGCAGGCTTGTCACGCACGGTACATGGCGCATGATGGATCGACCCGACCTGCCGATGGAGGACATGACATGCGCATTCTGATGCCGCTCGTCCTGCTGCTGTCACTGTTGGCCCACCCCGCCGCCGCGGCGGACGCCAGCGCGGCGCAGAGCGTCATTCGCGCCCAGGAACAGGCCCTGGCGCGCGACGACGGCGCGACCGCCTATGCCCAGGCCGCGCCGGAAATCCAGGCGCTGTTTCCGAGCGTCGAGATCTTCATGAGCATGGTCAAGAGCGGCTACCCGCCGGTCTATCGCCATCGCAGCTTCGAATTCGGCGCCGCCGAGGTCGAGGACGGCAGCGTCGCGCAGCGCGTCCACATCGTCGATGCCGAAGGCGAGGCGTGGGAGGCGCTCTACACGCTGCAGACCCAGCCCGACGGCAGCCTCAGGATCACCGGCTGCTCGCTGTTGAAGACGGGCCAGTCGGTCTAGATCTCTTTGGTTTGAGCATGATCTTTTCGGAAAACCGGTTTCCACTTTTCCGGATCATGCTCTGGCAGACCGGCTAGGTCACGCCGAACCGCTTCTTGAACTGCTCGACATTGATGAGGCCGCGGCCGTGGCGGCCGTCGCCGATCTTGACGTCGCCATGATACGCCTCGACCGAGAAGCGGATGACGCGGCGCTCGACCTCGATCACCTCGGCAACCGTGCGAATGGTGGCGCCGACCGGCGACGCCGCGAGATGGCGGACGTTGACCTCGGTGCCGACCGTCACCCAGCCCGGCGGCAGCACCGGGTTGATGGCGTCGCCCGATGTCATCTCCATCTCCAGGATCATCATCGGCGTCGCATAGACCATGGGCATATGAGGAACAAAGTGCCCCACGGTGCGCTCCGGCGGCACCACCAGCAGGCGCTCGGCGCGCATGCCCGGTTTGATGATCTCACGTGCGTCCATGATGGCTCCAAGTTCAGATGTCGTCCCGGACAAGCTGCGACGCGCGTCAGTGCGGCGTAGTGCCGATCCGGGACCCATACGCCGCGGCGGTCGTGATGAGCAAAAGGCCAACGACCAGCATGCCTCAAACCGCTTCCTGGGGCTGTGGTCCCTGGGCCGCGCGCAATTGCGCGCCGAGCAGGGACGACAGCAGCGCCTACTTCTTCTGCTCGGCCAGACGTTCGACGAAGGTCTTGCCGCCCTTCATCTTGTGCGTCAGCGGCGCCTCGTTGATCTGGATCACCACCGCTTCCGGATCGACGCCGAGATGCGTCACCAGGGCCTTGGTGATGTCACGCATCATGTTGGCCTTCTGCTCGTCGGTGCGGCCGGCGGCCATGCTCACTGTGATCTCGGGCATTCGTTGCTCCCTGTTAGTTAGTCCTGTCCCAAGCCTGTCATTGCCGGGCTTGCCCCGGCAATCCATCATTCTGAAATGAAAGGCCGTCGTGAAGCGATGGATGCGCGGGTCAAGCCCGCGCATGACGAGTCCTGTTACCCCCAGCTCACGTCGTGGCGCGCGAGCACCTCGCGGACGCCGGCGACGAGTTCGTCCTCCTTGGCTGAGAACTGCGCCGGGCGGCTCTCGCGCCATTCCTGGTTGGAGGCGATCGCGGCCGCCGCCTTGGCGCCCTCGATCAGGTCCTTGATCTGCACCTCGCCGCGCGCCTTCTCGTCCGAGCCCTGGATGATCACGCAGGGTGCGTTGCGGCGGTCGGCATATTTGAGCTGGTTGCCCATGTTCTTGGGATTGCCGAGATAGAGCTCGGCGCGGATGCCGTGATTGCGCAAGGTCGACACCATCTTCTGATAGTCGGCGACGCGGTCGCGGTCGAACACCGTGACGACGACGGGGCCGAACGCGGGCCGCGTATCGAGCTTGCCGAGCAGGGTCAGCGCCGCCTGCAAACGCGACACGCCGATGGAGAAACCGGTCGCCGGCACCGGCTCGCCGCGGAAGCGCGACACCAGGCCATCGTAGCGACCGCCGCCGCCGACCGAGCCGAAGCGCACCGGACGGCCCTTCTCGTCCTTGGTCTCGAGCAGGAGTTCGACCTCGTAGACAGGGCCGGTGTAGTATTCGAGACCACGGACGACTGTCGGATCAATTCGAATCCGATCGGATTCGTATCCGGCAGATCTCACTAGGGGCTCGAACTGCTCAATCAGCTCATTCAGGGCATCATCGTACAGCAGGTGGCCAAGACCCCCATGCGGATCAGGGACGCCGCCGGTTTCTGCCGTGTTCTGATCTAGAATCCGCTTAAGCTCGCCGAGGCTAGAAGCCGTTACAACCGACATCAGCAAGTTTATATGCTTAGGTTCTAGGCCTGCGCCTTTGGTAAAGTCGCCGCTCTCGTCCTTTCTCCCTTGGCCCAGCAATTCCCGGACGCCTTCATCCCCCAGCCGGTCGAGTTTATCGATCGCCCGAAGCACCGTGAGTCGTCGACCGGCGTTCTCGGCTCCGAGAAGACCAATCGATTCGAGTAGCCCGTCGAGAATCTTGCGATTATTCACCTTCACGACATACGAGCCGCGCGCAATGCCGAGCGCCTCCATCGTATCGGCCGCCATCATGCACATCTCGGCGTCGGCCGCCGGCGATCCGGAGCCGACGGTGTCGGCGTCGAACTGCATGAACTGACGGAAGCGGCCGGGTCCCGGCTTCTCGTTGCGGAAGACGTAGCCGGCGCGATAGCTGCGATACGGCTTCGGCAACGCGTCGAAATTCTCGGCGACGTAGCGCGCCAGCGGCGCGGTCAGGTCGTAGCGCAGCGAGATCCACTGCTCGTCGTCGTCCTGGAACGAGAACACGCCCTCGTTCGGACGGTCCTGGTCGGGCAGGAACTTGCCGAGCGCGTCGGTGTATTCGAACGCCGGCGTCTCCACCGGCTCGAAGCCGTAGCGCTCATAGACGGCGCGGATCTTCTCGACCATCTCGCGCGTCGCCGCGATCGCCGCGGGGCCGCGATCCTCGAGCCCGCGCGGCAGCCGCGCCTTCAGCTTCTGGGGTTTCTTGGGTTTGTCGGACATCGGACTCGACACGTAGGGTGGGCAAAGCGCAGCGTGCCCACCATGGGCTGATAAACGTCGCAGCGGTGGGCACGGCCCGCTATCGCGGTCCTAGGCCCACCCTACGGGATGGAATGCGTTGTCGGGGTTGGTAGCAGCCGCGACGGGGTGCGGCAACCCGCGGGAGGCCGGCGTGCACCTCGCCCATATCAGTGAGAGCCAAACTCCCTCAGCCCATGCGGTGCGCCCCCCTCCCCGCAAGGGGGAGGGGAGTCGACCGCCCGTGCGGCGACAGCCCTACTTCACGTCCCGGATCCAGTTGTGCGGATCCGGGCTGCGGCCGTACTGGATGTCCACCAGCTGCTTGCGCAGGCCCATGGCGACCGGGCCGGCTTCGCCGCCGTTGATCAGGACGTCGCCGCTCGCCGAGCACACCTTGCCGATCGGCGAGATCACCGCGGCGGTCCCGCAGGCGAACGCCTCCTTCAGCCTGCCGCTCTTGGCATCCGCCCGCCACTGGTCGATCGAATACGCCTCCTCGCGCACCTCGCGGCCGGCGTCGCGCGCCAGCGCGATCAGGGAGTCGCGGGTGATACCCGGCAGGATGGTGCCGAGCGGCGGCGTCGACAGCGAGCCATCGTCGAACACGAAGAACACGTTCATGCCGCCGAGCTCCTCGACATAGCGGCGCTCGATCGCATCCAGGAACACGACCTGGTCGCAGCCATGGGTGATCGCCTCGGCCTGCGCCTTGAGGCTCGCGGCATAATTGCCGCCGCACTTCACGCCGCCGGTGCCGCCGACGGCGGCGCGGGTGTAGTTCTCCGAGACCCAGATCGAGACCGGCGCCGGGCCGCCCTTGAAATAGGAGCCGACCGGCGAGGCGATCACCGCGAAGATGTACTCCGCCGACGGCTTCACGCCGAGGAACACCTCGCTGGCGATCATGAACGGACGCAGATAGAGGCTGCCCTCGCCGCCCGGGATCCAGGCGCGGTCGATTTGAACCAGCCGCTCGACCGCCTCGATGAAGACCTCCGGCGGCAACTGCGCCATCGCCATGCGCTCGGCCGAATTCCAGAACCGCTTGGCATTGGCGTCGGGGCGGAACAGGTTCACGCCGCCGTCGTCGCGCTTGTAGGCCTTGAGCCCCTCGAAGATCTCCTGCGCATAGTGCAGGACGGCCGCCGCCGGATCGAGCGGGAAGTTGGCGCGGGATTCGACCCGCGCGCTGTGCCACCCCTTGTCCTGGCTGTACTGGACCACGGCCATGTGGTCGGTGAACACCCGGCCGAAGCCCGGGTTGGCGAGCTTGGCAGCGCGCTCCTGGTCGGAGGTCGGGTTCGTCGTCGGCTTGATGTCGAATGTCAAAGTCATGTCCTTGCTTCCCCCGCTCTGATCGCCATTCGCGAGTTCTGGGGCCGACCCGTCCGATCGGGCCAGTCGGCTTCTTGAATTTCGGACCTGCCGCGACCGGCTTTGGGCCGGTCCCCGGGCAAGCATGCCACCACAGGACATGCTTTTGCGCCCGGCGGAAGTCCAGTATGGTTTGCCGAAATGCCGCTCGACATCACACGGTTGTTCGATACGTCGCCCAAGGATGCCCGTCGGGGTTGCCTACGGCCCGTTCAGACACGCCTGGAGACCATCGCCCGCCGATGAAACGATCTAAAATTTCGTAGCGGACGATTGTTTTGTAACATTGAACCGCAGAAACGTCAATATGGCTGACATAAATTTCTCGTCCCCGACGTTGAGCCCCGAGCTGCGCGCGGCTGAGCCCTCCGCCGCCGCCGGCGAGCCGCTGCGCTGGGACATCATCGAGCTCCTGTTCTTCGCCTATCGCGACTTCGTCGGCGATGCCGACCACGAGCTCGAGGCGTTCGGCTTCGGCCGCGCGCATCACCGCGTGATGCATTTCGTCACACGCTATCCCGGCCTCAAGGTCGCCGACCTGCTCGACGTTCTCCGCATCACCAAGCAGTCGCTCGGACGCGTGCTCAAGCAGCTGCTGGACGAAGGCTACATCGTGCAGAAGACCGGCAACAACGACCGCCGGCAGCGCCTTCTTTTCGCCACGCCGAAGGGCGAGGCGCTGGTCGCCAAGCTGGCCGGGCTGCAGACGCGGCGCATCGACCGCGCGCTGGAGCAGATCGGGCCTGCTGGCGCCGAGAAGGTCCGGCAGTTCCTGCGCGCGATGATCGATCGCGACGATCCGGACAAGGTGCTGGAAGCCATCTTCAAGACGCCTGTCGCCGCTGCCAAGGAGTGACCGTGACGATCGCCGCCATCGCACCGCATCATCAGCAGACGCCGGCCGACGACGCACCGCATCTCCTGCTCGTCGACGACGACCGCCGCATCCGCGATCTGCTGTCTCGCTTCCTGCGCGGCGAAGGCTATCGCGTCACCACGGCGGCGAGCGCGAGCGACGCCCGCGCCAAGCTGACGGGGCTGCATTTCGATCTGCTGATCCTCGACGTGATGATGCCCGGCGAAAGCGGCTTCGACCTCGCCCGCTTCATCCGCACGCAATCCTCGGTGCCGATCGTGATGCTGACCGCGCGGGCCGAGCCGGAGAGCCGCATCGAGGGCCTGCAGCTCGGCGCCGACGACTACGTCGCAAAACCGTTCGAGCCGAGAGAGCTCGCGCTGCGCATCGGCAACATCCTCAAGCGGGCCGCGCCGCCTCCGGCGGAAGAGGTCGTCGAGCAGATCGGGTTCGGCCCGTTCGTCTACCATCTGGCGCGCGGCGAGCTGAAGCAGGGCGAGGAGATCGTCCACCTCACCGACCGCGAGCGCGAGATGCTGCGCATCCTTGCCAATGCCCGCGGCGAGACCGTGCCGCGCGGCGCGCTGACCGGCAACGGCACCGTCAACGAGCGCGCCGTCGACGTCCAGATCAACCGCCTGCGCCGCAAGCTGGAGAGCGATCCGGCCAACCCGCTGTTCCTGCAGGCCGTGCGCGGCATCGGCTACCGGCTGATGGTGACGGGTTGAGAGCGGGTTGATGACCGGCGGCTCCGACCACGTTGCTCTTCTTGCGCGTTGCGCCAGTGAGCACGCTTATTCTCTCCGGTTGGATTCGAACTCTCGCCACGAGCGCGGTCTCAGCCTCTCCCCGCCTGCGGGGAGAGGTCGGATTGCATCGTCAGATGCAATCCGGGTGAGTGGGTACAGGTCTCACCACAAACACTCCCCGTGCGGCTGCCCCTCACCCCAGCCCTCTCCCCGTAAGAACGGGGAGAGGGAGCAGACCATCGCCGGTGCAAGAACTTCGATCCCATCCGCCAGGGCTGCGGCTCTCACTTCCTCGCCGCAAGAGTTGAGGCGCCCCAATCTCTCCCCGTCATTGCGAGCGAAGCGAAGCAATCCAGAGTCCCGCGATGACCCTGGATTGCTTCGTCGCTTCGCTCCTCGCAATGACGGCAGCGTCACCCGTGAGAGCAGATCCGCATGACCACGCTCGACACCGGCCTCACCCTGATCCGCACCGCCTCCCGCCGCGTGTCGCGCGCCAACAGCATCGTCGGCAACGCCTTCAAGGGCTGGATGCCGACCGGCCTGTATGCGCGGGCGCTGCTGATCATGATCGTGCCGATGGTGATCCTGCAGACGGTGGTCGCGGGCGTGTTCATGGAGCGGCACTGGAACACGGTGACGCGACGCCTGTCCGCCGCCGTGGTGCAGGACGTCGCCGCGCTGATCGACATCTACAAGGGCTATCCGCAGGACAAGGACCGCACCATGCTGCGCCGGATCGCGCAGCAGCGGCTCAACCTCGTGGTCGACTTCCTGCCGGCCGGCGACATGCCGCCGCCGGGGCCAAAACCGTTCTTCAACCTGCTCGACCAGTCGCTGTCGAGCCAGATCGGCCGCCAGATCAGCCGCCCGTTCTGGATCGACACCGTCGGCCGCTCAAACCTGGTCGAGATCCGCATCGCGCTCGATGACGCCGTGATGCGCGTGTTCGCGCAGCGTGGCGCGGCCTATGCGTCGAACACCGACATCTTCCTGTTCTGGATGGTCGGCACGTCGTCGATCCTGCTGATCGTCTCGGTGCTGTTCCTGCGCAACCAGATCAAGCCGATCCTGCGGCTCGCGGATGCCGCCGAGAGTTTCGGCAAGGGCCGCGAGGTGCCGAACTTCCGCCCGCGCGGCGCGCGCGAGGTGCGGCGCGCGGCGCACGCCTTCCTGGAGATGAAGGCGCGCATCGAGCGCACCCTCGAGCAGCGCACGGCGATGCTGGCAGGCGTCAGCCACGATCTGCGCACCATCCTGACGCGCTTCAAGCTTGAGCTGGCGCTGCTCGGCGACAGCCCGGAGATCGACGCCATGCGCAAGGACGTCGACGAGATGTCGCACATGCTGGAGGACTATCTCGCCTTCGCGCGCGGCGACAATGGCGAGATCGCGCAGCCGACCGACATCTCCAACGCGCTGGAGGAGCTGCGCAGCGACGCCGAGCGCAACGGCCATTCCGCCACGGTGTCGTTCCACGGCCTGCCGGTGGTCACCGTGAAACCGCAGGCGCTGAAGCGCTGCCTCGGCAATCTCGTCTCCAACGCCGCCCGCCATGCCGACGCGATCGCCATCACCGGCCATCGCGACCACCGCTACCTCACCATCACCGTCGACGATGACGGCCCGGGCATCCCGGCCGACATGCGCGAGGAGGTGTTCAAGCCATTCCTGCGCCTCGACGACGCGCGCAACCAGGACGAGGGCGGCACCGGCCTCGGCCTCGCCATCGCCCGCGACATCGCGCGCTCGCACGGCGGCGATATCACGCTGGGTGACAGCCCGATGGGCGGCCTGCGCGCGAGCGTGCGGATCCCGGTGTAGCGCGCCGCTTGGTTCATTCCTGCGCGATCACCGCGTCGAGCCAAGCGCAGTTCAGCGGCGGAACGCGCGGGTCCGGCACGCGGACGCCGCGTGCAGCCGCGGACAGCCGCATATCGCGCATGCGCTTGCGCTGCTCATCCGGCAAATACAATCGCTCGTGCCCCCACAATGACGGACCGTCGAAGGTCTCATGCGGCTGCCAGGTCGCGGGATCGATCAGCCGGCCACCCCAGCCATATTCGATGAAGAAGCCGGAGGGCGTGTTGACGTAGAACGAGGTCATGTGGTCGTTGGTATGACGGCCCAGCGTGTAGGCCACGCGCCCGTCGTCGAGCTGCGCCAGGTCGTAGCCCTGGCCGACGTCGTCGAGGCTGCCGAGCTCCACCATGAAATGATGCAGCGTACGGCGGCCCGAGCCGACCATCGCAAAACTATGGTGGCGGCCGTTGACGTGGAAGAAATACAGCTTGTAAGGCGTCAGGCCGAAGTCGGACACTTGGAAGCCGAGCAGGTCGCGATAGAACCGCAGCAGCGGCTCGACGTCCTCGACGTTGAGCACGACGTGTCCCATGCCGAGCGGCCCGGTGCGAAAACCGGAGATCGGACGTCCTGGCCTGAAGGGATCCGAGGCGACGGCCGCCCCCCAGAACACCTCGATCGTGTGGCCGGCGGGATCCTGAAAGCAGATCAGCTCGGTGACATGACGCTCATCGGCCAGCGCCTGCGAACCACGGGCCACCTTCACGCCGTTGTCGTCGAGACGGCCCGCCAGGCGCGCGAGCGCGGCGCCGTCGCCGACCTCCCAGCCCATGACGGCGAGCCCGCCATCGCCGCTGCCATCGACGATCAGCCGCTGCTTGCGATCGTCCATCCGATAGGCCTGCACGGTGGCCGCGCGATCCACGCGCTGCATCCCGAGGAGTTCGGTCGCCATGCGTCCCCACTGCTCCGCCTGGGACGACTTGATGCCGATGTAACCGAGCGCCGTTATTTCCATCTTGTTGTCTCCCGAAAGGCGCGGGCGGAATTTCGTATCAGCTCCGCGCGGTCCTGCAGTAGACTGCCGCCCCTGCATCCGGCTCGCGTTCTCAAGACGGTATCGGCGGACGGAAACGAAGAACAGGGAGGATTTTCCAAGTGTCCAAGCAACGGACGCGATCTCCGCAAGCCCGTCCTGCGGAGGGTGTCCGCGCCTTCAAGCGGGGCCTCGACGTGCTGCGCGCGGTCAATCGGTCCGGCGGCATTCGCGCCGGCGACGTGGCCCGCCAGCTCGATCTGCCGCGGCCCACGGTCTATCGGTTGCTCGAAACACTCGAGGAACTCGGCTATGTCGCGCGCAGCGCCAGCGACGACCGCTTCCGGGTGACGCGCCACGCGCTGAGCCTCGGAGACGGCTATGATCCCGGCATCGTCATCTGCCAGGTCGCCGCGCCCTATCTCGCCGAGCTCAGCCGCAGCCTGATCTGGCCGGTCGACCTGTCGACTTATGAGAACGGCGCGATGGTCATCCAGGAGACCACGCATGCGCGCAGCCCGCTCTCGATCGATCGCAGCATGATCGGCAAGCGCCTGCCGATGCTGCAGACCTCGGCCGGCCGGGCCTATCTCGCCGCTTGCCCGCCCGCCGAGCGGGACATCATCATCAACCACCTGCGACGCATCGAGGATGCCGAGGACGCTTCCTTCCTCGCGCCCGAGCGGCTGCAGCGCATGATGAATGAAACGTCTCAGCGCGGCTATGCAATCCGCAACGAGGGCGAGTTCAATCCGAAGACGTCATCGATCGCGGTGCCGATCGTGCGGGGCGACGTCGTGTTCGGCTGCATGTCGATCATCTGGATCCGCTCCGCCATGACCCTGGAGGAGGCTGTCGCCCAGTACGCGGCGCCATTGCGCGACGCCGCAGCCGCGATCCCCGTCCAGGCCTGAGCGTCCGCTGGGCGGACAGTTCGTGACCGCGCCTTGAAGGTGCGAGGCGGTTGCGGAACAGATGCGACCATGAGCTACATGGCCGCACACTCCGGAAGCTTCGACGTCGTCATCGTCGGTCGCGGGCCCGTCGGCTCGACGCTCGCCAACCTGCTCGGCCTGTGCGGCATCCGCACCCTGGTCCTGGAGCGCGAAGCCAAGGCTTATCACTTGCCGCGCGCAGTGCATTTCGATGACGAATGCATGCGCGTGTTCCAGACCATCGGTCTCGCCGACGCCATCCTGCCCCACATCACTTTAAGTCCCGGGATGCGCTTCGTCGATGCGGAGGGACGGTTGCTGCTGGACTGGCCGCGCCCCAGCGAGCCGACAGCGATGGGCTGGAATCTGAGCTACCGCTTTCACCAGCCCGATCTCGAAGCCGTGCTCAACAATGGCCTGGAGCGCTGGCCTCATGTCGAGCTGCGCACGCGCTGCGATGTGTTCGCGCTGGAGCAGAACCAGGACGGCGCCCGCGTTCGCTATGAGGATCTCGCCACGGGCCAGCTGGTCGATATCTCCTGCGCTTATGTGGTCGGCTGCGACGGAGCACGCTCGCTCGTGCGGCGCTTCATCGGCTCGGCGCTGGACGATCTCGGCTTTCACGAGCGCTGGCTGGTCTGCGACGTGCTGCTCAGGCAAGAGCGGACCGATCTCGGCGATTTCAGCGTCCAGCACTGCAACAAGCAGCGTCCCGCGACCTACATTCGCGGCACCGGCAACCGCCGACGCTGGGAAATTACGGTTCAGCCTGACGAAGACGCCGCCGAGATCACGCGGCCGGCGCGCGTGTGGGAGCTGCTCTCGCCCTGGCTCCGGCCCGCAGAGGCCGAGATCGAACGCGCCGCTGTCTACACCTTCCACTCAGCGGTGGCGCAGCAATGGCGTAGCGGACGGTTGCTGCTCGCAGGTGATTCTGCGCATCAGACCCCGCCGTTCCTTGGCCAAGGCATGTGTGCCGGCATTCGCGATACAGCTAACCTCGCGTGGAAGCTGGCCCATGTGATCGCCGGCAAGGCAACGCCTGATCTTCTCGACACCTATCAAAGCGAGCGCGCGCCGCATGTACGCGAGTTCATCGAGCTCGCGATCCGGCTGGGCGGACTCATCAACACCAAGGCGGTCGAGTCGGCGCTCGCGACCGGCACGGCACAGGGCGACGGCCAGCTCAAGCTCGACGTGCAGAAGCCGCTGCTCGGCCCGGGCCTGGCCTGCGGCGATCGCAGCATGACCGGAAAGCTGGCGCCGCAATTCCGCAGCCGCGATCTCGGCCGCAGCGACGACCGCATCGGTTATCGCTTCGCGCTGTTGTGCCGGTCAGGACTCGGTGCCGCAGTGATCGAGCAGCATCATGCCCGCCTGACGGCCGCTGACGTCGCCGTCATCTGCGGCGAGGAAGCTGGCCGCCTCGACGGCTGGCTCGATCAGCACGGCTTCGACGCCGTGCTGATGCGCCCCGACCGCTACATCCTGGGCGCTGTCCGCACGGGCGAAGATCCCGCGGTGCTGTTGTCAGGCCTCGCCTTCCTCGCACCGCTGCCGAACGCGACCTGAGCGTTTCCGTTCCTTTTGAGAGGGTTCACGTATGAAGCTGGTTTCCTTTGTCATCGACGGTCGTGCGGGCTACGGCGTAGTGAAAGGCGATGGTGTCGTCGACCTCGGCCGGCGGCTGTCGTCGAAGAGCCTGCGCGCGCTGCTTGAGGCCCATGCGCTCGGCGACGCCGCCGCGCTGCTCGCCTCCGAACCGGCCGACTATCCGCTCGACGCGATCGCCTTCGCGCCCGTCATTCCCGATCCCGGCAAGATCATCTGCGTCGGCCTGAACTATCGCGACCACGTCGCCGAGACCGGGCGAACCGTCACCGAGAAGCCGGCGCTGTTCGCGCGCTTTCCGACCAGCCAGGTGGGACATCTGCAACCGATCGTTCGCCCTGCTGTCTCCGATCATTTCGACTACGAGGGCGAGCTCGCGCTCGTGATCGGGAAAGCCGGCCGGCATGTCCGGCGCGAGGACGCGCTCACGCACATCGCCGGCTATTCCTGCTACAATGAAGGCAGCATCCGCGACTGGCAGCGCCATACGTCGCAATTCCTGTCGGGCAAGACCTTCGATCAGTCCGGCGCGTTCGGCCCCTGGCTCGTCACCGCCGACGAAATTCCCGACCCGTCCAGGCTGACGCTGCAGACCCGCCTCAATGGCGAGACCGTGCAGCGGACCACCACGGACCTGCTCATCACCGACGTGCCTGATCTGATCGTCTATTGCTCGGAGATCATGACCTTGCTGCCGGGCGACGTGATCGTCACCGGCACGCCGGGAGGCGTCGGCTTCAAGCGCACCCCGCCACTGTTCATGAAGCCCGGCGATACGGTCGAGGTCGAGATCTCGGGCATCGGCGTCCTGCGCAATCCCGTGGCCGCCGAACCGGCGGCCTGACGTCTCCGCCTCGCGGAGCCGCGCGGCGCACCAACCAAACACGACATAACAAACAAAGTCGTTGAATCCGGGGAGGATCATCATGTCGCGACGTCTCACAGCGGGCATCGCCGCGCTGTTGCTGCTTGCAGGCTCATCCGCGCAGGCGGACATCAAAGGGAAAGCCATCCGGATTGGCGTGCTCACCGACATGACCGGCATCTTTGCGACCGCGATGGGGCCCGGCTCGGTGGAAGCGGCACGGATGGCCGCAGAGGAATTCGGCGGCAACATCAACGGCAGGCCGATCGAGATCCTTCAGGCGGACCACCAGAACAAGCCGGATATCGCGGTCGCGATCGCCCGGCGCTGGTTCGAACAGGACGGCGTGCAGGCGATCGCGGACGGCGGCAGCTCCGGCGCGGCGCTCGGCGTCCAGGAGCTGGTGCGCAGCAACGGCAGGATCTTCCTCGTCTCGGGGGCCGGCGCCAACCAGCTCACCGACGAGGCGTGCGCGCCGACCTCGGTGCAATGGACGCACGACGCCTATTCGACCGCCACCGCCGTCGTCTCGGGCATCATGCAGACCAGCAAGGAGCCGTGGTTCTTCATCACCGGCGACTATGCGTTCGGCCATTCGGTCGAGGCGACCGCGCGCGCCCGCATCGCCGAGCTCGGCGGCACGGTCGCCGGCAGCGTCAAGGCGCAGCTCGGCACGCCGGATTACGGCTCGTTCCTGTTGCAGGCCCAGGCCTCCGGCGCCAAGATCCTGGCGCTCAACGTCGCCGGCGACAATGCCACCGCCATCAAGCAGGCCGAGGAATTCGGGCTTGCGGCGCAGGGGATCAAGATCGTGCCGATGTCGTTCCAGAACGTCGACATCGAAGCCATCGGCCTCAAGGCGACGCAGGGCGATCTCATCGTCACCAGCTTCTTCGAGGATGCCTCCCCCGCCGCGCGCCGCTTCTCCGACGCGTTCTACGCGCGCCGCAAGGCGATGCCGTCACAGATCCAGGCCGGCGTCTACTCGGCCGTGCGGCACTATCTGCAGGCGGTGAAGGATGCCGACAGCGACGACGGCGCAACGGTGATGGCGAAGATGAAGTCCACGCCGGTCTCGGATGCCTATGCGGACCACGGCCGGATCCGCGACGACCAGCGCATGGTGCACGACCTGTACCTCGTCCAGGTCAAGACCCCCGCTGAATCAAAGGCCCCCTGGGACTTCGTCAAGCTGGTGACGAAGATCGCCCCCGATCAGGCGTTTCGTCCGCTCGACCGCAGCAAGTGCAGCCTCGTGGGCAAGTGAGCAAATGAGCGGTCGAACATGATTCCGGACAAGCAGCGCGCCGTCATCATCACCGCCCCGGGCGGCCCGGAGGTCCTGTCGGAGCGGCAGGACTGGCCGGTCCCGCGCCTCGGACCAGACGACGTCCTGATCGAGGTCGCAGCCGCCGGCATCAACCGACACGACTGCAACCAGCGCGCCGCCGGGCCGTCGCGGGAGCCCAATCCCATACCGGGATTGGAAGCCTCGGGGCGCATCGTGGCCTGCGGCGCCGACGTTTCCCGGGAACGGCTGGGTGAAGCGGTGATCGCGCTGACCGACGGCGGTTCATACGCACAATACGTCGCCACCGATCAGCATCTTGCACTGGACCTGCCGAGCAGCCTCGACTGGATCCAGGGCGCCGCCCTGCCTGAGGCGCTGTTCACGACCTGGTTCAACTTCTTCGAGCTGATGCGCATGGCGCCCGGCGAGACCGCCCTGATTCACGGCGGCAGCAGCGGCGTCGGCACGATCGCGATCCAGCTGCTGCGCGCGCTGGGGCATCCCGTCATGGCCACCGCCGGCACCGCGGAGAAGCGCGCCCTGGCACTCGGGCTCGGCTGCAGCGCCGTGTTCGACTATGCCGATCCCGATCTCGCCGAGCAGATCCGCGCGGCGACGGGGACGCGCGGGGTCGACTGCATCCTCGACACCTCCGCCGGCGCCCACATCGCGCAGGACCTTGCGGCGCTCGCCATGGGTGGACGGATCGCCCAGCTCTCGGCTGGACAGGGCAAGGAGCTGGCGGTGCCGCTGCGCAGCCTGATGGCGCGCCGGGCCAGCATCACCGGCGCGTTCCTGCGGTCGACGTCGCTCGATCTCAAGCGGCGGATCGCGACCGAACTGCGGCAGCGGATCTGGCCTCTTCTCGGAACGGCCATTCGGCCGCACATCGACAGCACCTATCGCCTGTCCGAGGCGGCCGATGCGCATGCCCGCATGGATACGGGCCGGCATATCGGGAAGATCGTGCTTTGCGTCCGCGAATGAGCGACGATCCACGTCGCTGCGCCCATCACGCGCAACGAGCGCCCGCCTACTGCTTCACGCCCGGGATCAGGGCCTTCAGCTTGGCCATGTCCTTGACGTTCATCTTCATCCCGCCGGGCATCACGATGTCCCCGGGCTTCTGGTCGGGCTTGCAGGCGCCGAGCCATCTGGCCTCGATCGTCATCGCGGTGTCCTTCACCCCGGTGCCGGCTGCGCCGCCCGTGACGCGCGACATCGTCTTCACCGTATAGGCCGAGTTGAAATCGCCCGTGATGTCGGCATGCGACGTCGTATTGATGCCGCCGAAATTGCAGACCGAATCGGAGACGTAGCCGGTCGCGGTCTTCTGGATGTCCTGCTTGGAGCAGACCTGCTGCGCCATCGGAGAGGCGAAGTTGTTCATCTCCTTGTCGGTGGCCGCGTCGGTGCAGTGCTGAATCGTCGCCTCCGGCAGCTGACCACCGGATCTGATCATCTTCAGCTCCCACAGGCCGGCCTTGCGCACCGGCAGGTCGACGGCCCGAGCCTCATGGCTCGCGGTCACGCCCAGAAGGCAGCAGGCCAACAGCCCGATTGCGATGCGTGTGCAGGTCATGTGCCCCCGTGCCGGCTCGTTGATCGATGCCAGAGCGAATGCCGCCAAAAGATGGCAATTAGGAGAACGGCAGTTGATGGAAGGTCAGTAGAGCGTCCGCAGCGGCCGCTGCGCCGAGCCGTACGGTACCCAGCGGCAGGAGAACGAGACGTAGCCGCCGTAGCGCGCATCGACGGCGCCGAACTTCGCGACCTTGCCGTAGGAGGCGCAGTGGTCGACCGCGAGCTGGCGCGCATCCGTGGTCTGGGCCAGCTGATAGGCGATGATGCCGCCGGTGTCATTGCCCTTGAAGGGCGGCACCACGTCGGCCTGGGCGGACGCGGCAACCAGAACCATCCCAGCGGCCACGAGGCCTGCAGTCTTCACGAATCCGGCCATCAGCGTCCGCATTGCATTCTCCTCGATCTGGCCTGCCATTCTAAAGGTCCCGTGCGGTCAAGAAAAGAACACCGGCCCCGGGTTAACAGGACTAATCGTGGAGTGTTGCCGCGTTGCACTTGACCTCCTGTGGCCACCGCGGCACGGTCCACGCTCCCGGATCAGCCTTGCGGACGGCCCATGCGCGACTTCAGCTCAGCTTTCAAGACGTTCGGTGCCGCATGCGGCGCGCTGCTCGCGTTCGCGACCGCGCCGGCCCAGGCGGCCAACCCGCTCGAGATGAACTTCTGGCTGTCCGGCCCGAAATATGACGGCCGGGTCGCGCCTTGCGAGGCGGCCATTCCGACCATCGTCTCGCGATTCCAGGACAAGGAGAGCACCTTCTGGAATTCCTCGCTGACGATTACCGGCGTCGCCAATGTCCATGAGATCGCCTTCCGGCCCTGGCAGTCCGACAACATCCCGCGCCGCTTCTGCACCGGCAGCGTGATGATCAGCGACGGCAAGGCGCGCACCGTCAACTTCTCGATCATCGAGGATGGCGGCTTCGCCGGCTATGACCAGGGCGTCGAGTTCTGCGTCGTCGGCCTCGATCGCAACTGGGCCTTCAATCCGGCCTGCCGCGCCGCCAAGCCCTGATTCGCCTTTCCCGGCGCATCGCCCGCTCGCGCGAGCGGCCAGCTGACCAATGGCTGCCTCGGGGCAGCCATTTTTGTTCTTGAAATGTTCCCGCGCGCTGGTAGGCTCCTGGCATTGTCCGGGGAGTATGCCATGTTCGATTGCCTGCGCCGACCTGCCGTCCTGTTGTCCAGAACGATCGCCTGCTTTGCCCTCTTGCTCGGTGTGCTCGCGGCTGGCTCCGCCGCGGCGCAGGACCGGCGCCAGAATGCGCCGGGCGCGTTCGACTTCTACGTTCTCTCGCTGTCGTGGTCGCCCTCGTACTGTGCCGAGGCGGAGGAGCGCGGCGGCCGCGGCAGCCGGTCCCAACAGTGCACCGGCCGGCCCTACTCGTTCGTCGTGCACGGGCTGTGGCCGCAATACGAGAACGGCTACCCCGAATATTGCGAGCAGCCGGCGCCGCGCCTGCCGCGCAACATCATGACCTCGATGCTCGACCTGATGCCGGCGCCGGGCCTGATCTACAACGAGTGGGACAAGCACGGCACCTGCGCCGGCATGTCGGCGAAGGCCTATTTCGAAGCCATCCGCAAGGCGCGGGCCGCCATCAAGATCCCGCCGGAATTTCTCGATCTCGCGGAAGCCAAGACAGTGGCGCCGGCGGCGGTTGAGGAAGCCTTCATCAAGGCCAACCCCAAGCTCACGACATCGGGCATTGCCGTCACCTGCAATCGCACCCGGCTGAGCGAGGTCCGGATCTGCCTGTCGAAGGACCTCGAGTTTCGCAATTGCGACGAGATCGACCGGCAGGCCTGCCGGCGCGACGAGGTCAACATGCCGCCGGTCCGCGGCGGCTAGCGACTGCGAATCGGGCGACCGCAGCGCGTCGGCCTGCGGCGCCTGTTGCGGCGGCGATGATCCGCGGCTCTCCGAAAGGGCATGCGGCGCATCGACGGGGTACCCTTTTGACGCGGAACGGCGTAACCGGGACGGCATGAACTACCGACACGCCTTTCACGCCGGCGGCTTCGCCGACGTCATCAAGCACATCGTGCTGACGCGCATCCTGGTCTACCTCCAGGAGAAGCCCGCTGCGTTCCGGGTGATCGACACCCATGCCGGCGCTGGCCTGTACGATCTCACCGGCGACGAGGCGACCCGCAGCGGCGAGTTCCTCACCGGCATTGCCCGCCTGCTGCAGGCGCGGCTGTCGGATCAGGTCTATGCGCTGGTCCAGCCCTATCTGGATATCGTCCGATCGTTCAATCCGACGGCCGAGCTCGTCGCCTATCCCGGCTCGCCGCTGATCGCGCGCGCGCTGCTGCGGCCGCAGGACCGCATGACCCTGTGCGAGCTGGCGCCGATCCCCCGCAAGCAGCTGATCGATCAGTTGCGCCGCGACACCCAGGCCCGCGTCGTCGATCTCGACGGCTGGGTCGCCCTGCCCGCCTTCGTGCCGCCGAACGAGCGCCGGGGCGTGGTGCTGATCGATCCGGCGTTCGAGGCGAAGGATGAGTTCGAGCGGCTCGCCGACCGCTTTGCCGCGGCCTTCGCGAAGTGGACCACCGGTATCTACGTGCTTTGGTATCCCGCCAAGAGCCGGCGCGCGACGGAAGAGCTGAGCGATCGCGTCGCGGCGCTCGCGGCCGCGGCCAAGCCGCCCGGCAAGGTGCTGCGGATCGAGTTCAGTGTTGCGCCGCAAATCGAAGGCGAGGCGCTGACCTCGACCGGACTGCTGATCGTCAACCCGCCCTGGACATTGCATGACGAGCTGAAGCTCATCCTGCAGGAACTGCAGAAGCCGCTCGGCCAGGGCGGCGCGGCGCGCTTCCGAATCGAATTCCCCAAAGCTTGAAACGGCTACTGGTCGAAAAGCCGTAGTCAATCGGCGCGGAACCGTATTATTGTGTCCGATTGTAAGACTGGCTTTACGTTCCGCTTCCGCGAATGGTTGCGGCGGGGTGATCAAGGCCTAACAAGATCCGGCGATCCGGCGCGGCGAGCGCTGGGCGTTAAGGTGGCCAACGCTTTCCGATCAAAGTGATGTCCGGTCGGACGCTGCGCAGGGCGCGCAGTGGAGGAAGCATTGCGGGGGAGGAGTTTCCCGATGGCCATGACTGGGACGGTCAAGTTCTTCAACGGTGAACGCGGCTACGGCTTCATCAAGCCGGACGACGGTGGACGCGACGTGTTCGTGCACATCACGGCGGTGGAGCGCGCGGGCCTGAAGGACCTGACCGAAGGACAGCGGATCAGCTTCGAGGTCGAGCCGGACAAGAAGGGCAAGGGCCCGAAAGCGGTGAACCTGGTGCTATCGTCTTAGGACGAGCCCGCCTGGCGGTCATTCACGCGCCGGCGTGAGTGCAACCGGAGGCGCCTCGACGCCACCTCTTCGTTGGTTTGGAAGCTGTCGGCAGCGCCTGTGTGCGTGCACAGCATTGCCGGCTCGTACGTGCAGGCCGCGCGCGATAATGCACGATTGCACGGAGGGCTCCGACAAAAAAATCCCGGCCGCGCGAGCGGCCGGGAGGTTGTCGTTGGACGTTTCTTCTTCCTATTCCCTCGTTGCCATCAGAAGTGGAAGTTGATGCCTGCGCGCACAATTCCAAACCGATAGTCGTTCTTCGCCCCCGTGATCACGAAATTGCTGCTGTCGAGATCGACGTAGAGATACTCGATCTTCGCGGTCCAATTCTGCGCCAGGCCGAATTCGGTGCCGGCACCGAGCGTCCAGCCGACCGTGGTGTGCGATTCCGAAAGACCGAAGGTCTCGGCGCGCAGGCCGCCAAAGGCGAGGCCGCCGGTGCCGTAGAACAGGATGTTGTTGAAGGCGTAGCCGGCGCGGCCGCGCAAGGTGCCGAACCACGGGTTGGAGAACTTCCACGGCGCGAAGGTGTCGTTGGCGCCGGTCAGGTTGATGTCGCCCTCGGCGCCGAACACCCAAGGGCCGTTCTGCCAATTGTAGCCCGCGGTCAGGCCGCCGGTGAGGCCGGACGGCTTGGTCGGGTTGTTGCCGACGGTGCCCCACTCATAGCCCAGCGTGCCGCCGAGATAGGGGCCGGCCCAGCTGTAGGCGTTGAGGGGCTGGTTGACGGTGTAGGGCGCGCCGCGCCCGTAGCCGAGGTCCGCCGCCTGCGCCGAGACCGATCCGAGAGCCGCCGCGCCCAAGCCCGCCGCGGCGGCAGCACCGACCAAGAACCTGTTCATCGCTCACTCCACGCCACTCGCCGTCACCCGCCGGAGCATGCGCCGCGCGACTGTGCTGCGCGGGCCGGCGTGGTTACGGAACTCTCGCTTCTTTCGTGAGCATTTATCGAGAGTTTTAGGTTAAGCCGTTGTTAAGCCGGGTTACCCGGCCATTAACGTGCTTAACGGAGCGTTACCGCCCTGCCCTGTGCATGGCGCGATCGCAAGCTGGCGAGACGGCGCGGCAGCGCTTAATTTGCGGACATGACCACCCACAGCTCCGATCCACCCAAGGCGCCGACGCCCCCGAGCCGGCGTGGCGCCACGGCCGACCTGCCACCCGAGGCCATCGACACGCCCGATCTCGACCCCGCCGCCTCGGCTGCAGACGAGGACGATGACGGCCGGCTGCCGGAGCTGGCCGAGGAGAGCCTGGAGGCGGTCGGGGAAGGCCCGCTCGCGATCGGCCACGCGGCGATCGAGAACGCGGTGCGGCTGGCGCCGACCTCGCCCGGCGTCTACCGCATGCTCAACGCGGCCCACGACGTGCTCTATGTCGGCAAGGCCAAGAACGTCAAAAAGCGCCTGTCGTCCTATGCGCGTGCCAACGCGCCGCTGCCGGCGCGCATCCTGCGCATGATCGCAGCCACCGTGACGGTCGAGATCGTCTCCACCACCACGGAGACCGAGGCGCTGCTGCTGGAAGCGAACCTCATCAAGCAGCTCAAGCCGCGCTTCAACGTGCAGCTGCGCGACGACAAGTCGTTTCCCTACATTCTCATCACCGGCGACCATTGGGCGCCGCAGATCCTCAAGCACCGCGGCGCGCAGTCCAGGCCGGGGCGCTATTTCGGGCCGTTCGCCTCGGCCGGCGCGGTCAACCGCACCATCACCGCGCTGCAGCGCGCCTTCCTGATCCGCTCCTGCACCGATTCGTTCTTCGAGAGCCGCACCCGCCCCTGCCTGCTGCACCAGATCCGCCGCTGCGCCGGTCCATGCACCCAGGAGATCGATTTCCCCGGCTATACCGAATTGGTGCGCGAGGCGACCGACTTCCTGTCCGGACGCAGCCAGGCGGTGAAGGCGCTGCTGGCGGCCGAAATGGAGAAGGCGTCCAGCGAGCTCGAATTCGAGACCGCCGCCGTCTATCGCGACCGCCTCGCGGCGCTGTCGGCGATCTCCTCGCAGCAGGGCATCAACCCGCGCACGGTCGAGGAAGCCGACGTGTTCGCCATCCACCAGGAGGGCGGCTATTCCTGCGTCGAGGTGTTCTTCTTCCGCACCGGCCAGAACTGGGGCAACCGCGCCTACTTCCCGCGCGCCGAGAAGACGTTCACACAAGAGGAGGTGCTGTCCGCCTTCCTGTCGCAGTTCTACGATGACAAGCCGCCGCCGAAGCTGATTCTGCTGTCGCACGAGATCGAGGAGGCCGAGCTGCTCGCCGAGGCGCTGTGCGTCAAGGCCGGCCACAAGGTCGAGGTGTCCTGCCCGAAGCGCGGCGAGAAGAAGGATCTCGTCATCCACGCGCTGACCAATGCGCGCGAGGCGCTGGGCCGCAAGCTCGCCGACACCGCGACGCAGAGCCGGCTGCTGGATGCGATGACGACGACGCTCGGCCTGCCGCAGGTGCCCCGGCGCATCGAGGTCTACGACAACAGCCACATCCAGGGCACCAATGCGGTCGGCGCGATGATCGTCGCCGGCCCCGACGGCTTCATGAAGAACCAGTACCGCAAGTTCAACATCAGGTCGGAAGGGCTGACGCCCGGCAACGACTACGCGATGATGAAGGAGGTGCTGCAGCGCCGCTTCAAGCGGCTGGTGTCACCGTCGGAGAAGGATGTCGCCCGTGCGGCCAAGGAGGACGACGTGCCGCAATGGCCCGATCTCGTCATCATCGATGGCGGCCGCGGCCAGCTCAACGCCGTCCGCGAGATCTTCACCGAGCTCGGCGTCACCAATGTCGCGTTGATGTCGGTTGCCAAGGGTCCGGACCGCGACGCCGGACGCGAGACGCTGTTCATCCCGGAGCGCGAAGCGATCAAGCTCGAGCCGCGCGACCCCGTGCTGTACTTCATCCAGCGCCTGCGTGACGAGGCGCACCGCTTCGTCATCGGCTCGCACCGCAAGCTGCGCAAGAAGGACATCCGCGAGGCCGGCCTGCAGGAGATCCCCGGCATCGGCCCGTCGCGCAAGCGCGCGCTGCTGCACCACTTCGGCACCCTGAAGGAGATCGAGCGCGCCTCGATCGCCGACCTCGGCAAGGTGCCGGGAGTGTCAGCCGAAAGCGCCCGCAAGATATTTGAGTATTTTCACAGCAACGCCAGTTGAAGGACGCCTTCTGCGCTCGCGCCGGCCGCTCAGAACGGCTTGACGACGACGAGCACGGCGATCGCAGCGGTGCTGCCGACGATCAGTGGCGGCATGTGAGACGGCCAGCGCGCCGCCGGCGTCTCTGACCGTGCAAGCCGTCGCAGCGTTCCCGCGAGCACGCCGTGCAGCGCGGACAGCGCGACCACGATGCCGAGCTTGATCGTCAGCCAAAGCGAGCCGAACCATTGGCCCTGCATGGCGAGTGCGAGGCCCGCGCCCCACACGACGAGCATGGCCGGCGTCGTGACACGCCGGTCCCAGCGGCTGACGATCTCGACCATGGTGGCGGCACCAGCCGCTTCTGCCTTGGTCGCAGCCGCCGCGATGGTGATCGCTGCGGCCAGCAACCCGCCGCTCCAGCACAGTACGGCGGCGACGTGCAGCGCCTTGAGCCACTCGACCATCATGGCGCCGCCAGCAGCATCTCGCGTCGCGCCAGGACGCGGGCATTGACGAAGCCGCCGAACGGCACGAACGCAGCCATTGTCATCCGGACGATCTCCGTTCTCGACCAGCCGCCGCCGGCTGCGAGCTGGATGAGCATCCAGATGTAGCCCATGAAAGCGAGGCCGTGGACAGGACCCATGATCCTGGTGGCGACGGCGAAGCCGGCAAAGTGCTTCAGCGGCACCGCCACCAGCACCAGCAGCAGCAATGTGCTGCCTTCGACGAGCGAGACTGCGCGCATCCGCTTCAACAGCGACAGCTCCTCGGCCTGATGTTGAGTGGTCATCATTCGACCTCCTTCAGCACCTTCTCGACCTGGGTGAGCCGCAGCTCGATCTGCCCCAGACTGCCCTTGAGGGCGGCGAGCAGCTCTGCACTCGTCTCCTGCGCTCGAACGGCTCGCTCGGTCAGCGCGCGGAAGCCCTCCTCCGTCGCGACCTGCCGTCCGGCCTGCCGGACCGCCGCAAAATACTTCATCGCAAACACCAGGATGATGGTGACAAGGACGAGGATCGTGACGAGCAGGAAGATGGCGGCTTTGTCAGCCATGTTGGTCTCCTTCCGGTTTGATGGAGGATGGAACGACGGACAGCGTCTCCGCTGCTTTGGCGATCGAGGACGGCGTCAGGGCGATCTCGAAGGGAGCAACCTCGAAGTAGTTCAGCGCCTTGCCGTCGGCGGAGAGCTCCAACCGGCTGGTGACCAGCCCCGCCTCTTCGAGCTTGCGCAAATGAAGGTGCAGCAATGGCCGGCTGATGCCGAGCTCGCGGGCCAACTGGCTGACATAGGTGCGCCCCCGGGCCTGCAAAGCAGCCACCACCCGCAACCGATGCGGATTGGCCAACGCTGCCAGCCTGTCCAGCAGTTGATCGCCTTCAGTGGGCATACGTCGCGGCTCTCCACCTGTAAGGATATTATTACAGGTGAGGTCCGCCCCGTCAACTTTATGATACACCTGTCAGGAAAAAATTTCGATTTCCATATATTTACCCGGACAAAAATAAGCTCTACATGAGCTGAGCCCACCTCACTTTGGAGCGACACCTCATGACCCCCGATCAGCGCAAGGCGGCGGTCGCCGCCTACAAGGAGCGCAAGAGCCCTGCCGGCATCTTTGCCGTCACCTGCGCCGCCACCGGCGCGCGCTGGATCGGCTGTGCGCCGGACCTCGACAAGATCCAGAACCGTCTGTGGTTCACCCTGCGCCAGGGCGGCCATCGCCGCGGCGGGCTGCAGGCGGCCTGGGCCGCCCATGGCGAAGGGTCGTTCAGCCTGGAGGTGATCGAGACCTTCGACGACGAAGCGCTGGCCTATGTGCGCGATCGCGTGTTCGCGGAACGGCAGGCGCATTGGTGCGCGGTTCATGGGGCCGAGGCGATCTGATCACCGGCGGCATTCGCGCCGCTGTCATTGCACCGCAATAAGACCGATCGGCGCGCCCACCGCGGCACGCCGATCTCCCCACTGGCGCGACCGCGTGCGGTTGCTTAAGGAAGCGTTACCGCTCTTTGTATCGGGGCGGGAGAGTTCCTATCTCCGCAAGACTTCGTTGCGAACAGCGTCATATCTGCGTCATCCTGCCGAAGCGGCTCGGCTCGGAGGTTGACGTCCGAACGGCGGCAGTATTGGTACACCGGATGAATATTGCGACCACACGCGTGCCCAGCAAGACGTCGACGTCCCTGCCGAACATCCTAACCTATACGCGCATCGCCGCGATACCGGTCGTGGTCGGCTGTATCTACGCGCAGTCGGTATGGATGTATCCTTTGTGGCTCCGCTGGGTCGCCGTCGCGGTGTTTATTGCGGCTGGGATCACCGACTATCTCGACGGTCATTTCGCACGGATCTGGAACCAGCAATCGGCATTCGGCCGTATGCTCGACCCGATCGCGGACAAGCTTCTGGTCGCCTCCTGTCTGCTGATGCTGGCCGCCGACAGCACCATCCAGAACTGGTCGCTGTGGGCGGCCATTGTGATCCTGTGCCGCGAGATCCTGGTGTCGGGCCTGCGCGAATATCTCGCCGCGCTGCGCGTCTCGGTGCCGGTGACCAAGGTCGCCAAATGGAAGACCACGATGCAGCTGGTGGCGATCGGCTTCCTGCTCGCGGGCGAGGCCGGCGATGCGGCGGTCGCCCAGATCTCGACGGCCGTGGGTCCGATCGTGAGCGGGATCGGAATCTGGCTGCTCGGCTTGTCGGCGGTCTTCACCATCTACACCGGCTACGACTATTTCCGCGCCGGCATCCACCACCTCATCGAGGCAGACTCGCGATGAAGGTGAAGTATTTCGCCTGGGTGCGCGAGCGCGTCGGCAAGGCCGAGGAGACGATCGAGCCGCCGGCGGACGTGCGCACGGTCAGCGAGCTGATCGCCTGGCTCACCACGCGCGGCGAGGGCTACGCCTATGCGTTCGAGAAGCCGAAGGTGATCCGCACCGCGATCGACCAGACCCATGTGCAGCCGGATACGGCCATCGCCGGCGCCCGCGAGATCGCGTTCTTCCCGCCGATGACCGGCGGCTGACGCAACGGAAGATCCGTCCATGACCGCGATCGTCACCGTCCGGGTGCAGCAAGAGGATTTCGACACCGCGGCCGAGATCGCAGCCCTCAGCCATGGCCGCACCGACATCGGCGCCGTCGTCAGCTTCTCCGGCCTGTGCCGCGGCAACGACCATGACACGCCGATCACCGCGCTGACGCTCGAGCATTACCCGGGCATGGCGGAGGCCGAGATCATGCGGCACGCCGAGCAGGCGATGGCGCGCTGGCCGCTGCAGGGCCTGACCGTGATCCACCGCTTCGGCCGGATACGGCCGGGCGAGAACATCGTGCTGGTGGTGACCGCCTCCAGCCACCGTCAGGCGGCGTTCGAGGCGGCTGAGTTCCTGATGGATTATCTCAAGACCAACGCGCCGTTCTGGAAGCGCGAGGAAACCAATGATGGCGGCAGCTGGGTCGAGGCCAAGAGCCACGACGATGCCGCCGCGGCGCGCTGGAAGTCGTGATGGCGAAGAAGGTCAAGACGGCAGCGCCGCGCAAGGCGGCGGCGCCGAAGCTGCCGAAGGTCAATGAGGGCGAGCTGGTCAGCCTGCTCGACTATCTGCGCTACGCGGTGAGCTGCTTCCAGGACGCCGATCTGGTGTTTGCGCACGGCACCACCGATCCGGTGTCGGAGGCCGCCTTCCTGATCGGCGAGGCGCTGCATCTGCGCCCCGATCAGTTCGAGAGCTTCGTCACGGCCCGGGTCACCGCGGCCGAAGGCAAGATGATCCTCGACCTGATCACGGCCCGAATCACCACGCGAAAGCCGGCGGCCTATCTGGTCAACAAGGTCTACATGCGCGGCCTGCCGTTCTACGTCGACGAGCGCGTCATCGTGCCGCGCTCGTTCATCGGCGAGCTGCTGGAGACGCATTTCGGCGGCGCCGAGGCCGATGGCACCTCGCTGATCGATGATCCGCTGGCCGTGGACAGCGTGCTGGACCTCTGCACCGGCTCTGGCTGTCTGGCGATCCTGGCCAGCCGCCACTTCCCCAATGCGGTGATCGACGCCGTCGACATCTCCAAGGACGCGCTCGCGGTCGCCACGAAGAACGTCGCCGACTACGACCTCGGCGAGCGCATCTCGCTGCACCGCGGTGACCTGTTCGCACCGCTCAGCCAGCGCCGCTACGATTTGATCATCACCAACCCGCCCTATGTCGACGCCGAGGGCATGGCCGGCCTGCCCCGGGAATGCCGCGCCGAGCCGGCGCTGGCCTTCGACGGCGGCACCGACGGGCTCGACATCATCCATCGCATTCTCAGCCAGGCCCGCGACCATCTGACTGCGGAGGGCGGATTGTTGTGCGAGGTCGGGCGCGACCGTCCGCAGATCGAGGCGGCCTATCCCGACCTGCCGCTGCTCTGGCTCGACACCGAGGACTCCGAGGGCGAGGTGTTCTGGATCACCGCGCGCGATCTCGTGTGATGAGACGCGGCTGCCCGAGGCACAGCGCCCGGTTGGCGCGAATTGACGCAGCGACTTCCAATATCCGGCACAATCTGCTGCCGCTGTGCAGAAACCGCTCACCAGGGCAGCAGGGAACGCTGGACCTTTGACGTTTCCGTCGGCTCGCGAAACTGATAGCTTGGCGCCGGCCCGGATCATCGGCTGACCACGTCGGCGCGCGCATTCAGGCCCATCAGCACGATCCGTTTCGGCAAGCTGTCCTGGCACCGGTTCGCCACCTTTCCGGATCATGCTGCCGCCGTCGCACAACCTGCCTTGAACGTCCGAGAGGTCCCCATGCTGGACAAGAGCCCCCGCCCCGCCGTCACCGTTCCGAATGATCTTGCCGCGCATTGGATGCCGTTCACCGCGAACCGCGCCTTCAAGAAGAACCCGCGCCTGCTCGCCGGTGCCAAGGACATGCACTACATCACCGTCGATGGCCGCAAGATCATCGACGCCGCCGCCGGCATGTGGTGCTGCAACGCCGGCCACGGCCGCAGCCAGATCGCCGAGGCGATCGGCCAGCAGGCCGCGGCGCTCGACTACGCACCGCCGTTCCAATTCGGCATTCCCCAGGCGTTCGAGCTGGCGAACCGCATCGCCGATCTCGCGCCCGCCGGCCTCGACCACGTGTTCTTCTGCAACTCCGGCTCGGAGGCGGCCGACACCGCGCTGAAGATGGCGCTGGCCTACCACCAGATCAACGGCCAGGGCAGCCGCACCCGCCTGATCGGCCGCGTCCGCGGCTATCATGGCGTCGGCTTCGGCGGCACTTCGGTCGGCGGCATCGTCAACAACCGCAAGCTGTTCGGCACCTTGCTGACCGGCGTCGACCACATCCCCGCGACCTATGACCGCGAGAAGCAGGCCTTTACCAAGGGCGAGCCGGAATACGGCGCGCACTTCGCCGATGAGCTGGAAAACCTCGTCAACCTGCACGGCGCCAACACCATCGCCGCCGTCATCGTCGAGCCGATGGCCGGCTCGACCGGCGTGATCCCGGCACCGAAGGGCTACCTCAAGCGGCTGCGCGAGATCACCCAGAAGCACGGCATCCTGCTGATCTTCGACGAGGTCATCACCGGCTTCGGCCGCCTCGGTTACGCCTTCGCCGCCGAGCGCTACGGCGTGACGCCTGACCTTCTGACCTTCGCCAAGGGCGTCACCAATGGCGCGGCACCGATGGGCGGCGTGCTGGTGCGCGACACCATCCACGACGCCTTCATGAGCGGCCCCGAGCACATGGTGGAGTTCACCCACGGCTACACCTACTCGGCGCATCCGATCGCCTGCGCCGCCGGCCTCGCCACGCTCGACATCTACCGCGACGACAAGCTGTTCGAGCACGCCCGCGCCATAGAGCCGAAATTCGCCGACGCCGTGATGTCGCTGAAGGGCCTGCCCAACGTGCTCGACATCCGCACCGTGGGTCTCACCGCCGGCATCGACCTCGCGCCGCTACCCGACGCGGCTGGCAAGCGCGGCTACTCCGCGATGGAGACCGCCTTCCACAACAACGACCTGATGCTGCGCATCGCCGGTGACACGCTGGCGCTGACCCCGCCGCTGATCATCAGCGAGGATCAGGTCGGCGAGATCATCGAGAAGGTCGGCAAGGTCATCAAGGCCGTGGCGTAAGCCATTCGGCGACCAATCGGCCATGATCGGCCAGGAGCAGAATTGGCGGCCCGCGTGGCCGCCATTTTTGTTTCTACGATCCCCAAGAACGGTCATTGCGGCTTTCCACATGTCGCATGCCGGCCGACAATAGCCTCGCGCGTGCGCAGGGAACCTTCGCAAATCCTCCACGTTCATGTCGCGAGCCGGCGGTTCGCGCGCGGCGATGGATCATCGGAGGACGCGCATGCTTGCACCGCCAGGAGAGCTGCTGCGATTGGGGCTCGAGCAGAGACTCAACCGCGTCAGGCGCGCCACCCAGGCCTACATGCGCGATCGCGCCCGGCAGGCCACCGGAACGGTGACGTCCTACGCCGTCGCCGCCGGGCTGTTCGCCACCGCGGGCATCTTCCTGATCGCCGCCTGCATCGTCGGATTGACCGCGCTGTTCCGCTGGGTGGAAATGACCTACGGCCTGTTCACCGCATTCGCTGTGGTCGGCGGCATCCTGGTCGCGCTGGCGGTGATCTGCGCGATCATCGCGGCGGTGAAGTTGCGCAGTCCGACGCCGCACTATCCTTCACTCTCCAGCCGGCTGCGCGTGGCGATCGCAGCGCCCGTGGCCCGGGAACCCGACGCGGACGAGATCGATCCCGACACCATCCCCCTGGCACCGTCATCGACCTCCACGAATCACGGGAGCGGAGCTGCGGGTGCACTCGGCCGGGTCAACGTGCCCGTCGGTGTCGCCGTTGCGGCACTGCTGCTCGGCGTGGCCGCCCTGCGCCGGCGTCACCGCAGCGCGTAAGCCTGCCCCGACAGCGACAGGCGCGGTTCGACGGACATCGAAGAATCACCGGCTCGGTTGAGTTGATCAGCAACACGCGTCGATCAGCTCATGGGCATCGCGCGCATGTCTCAATGTGTCTGGAGTCCGCGTGGCGCTTTCCCCGGTGTTCTACGGGTCAGCGACACTACGATGACACTCCGCTTTCCCCGGTGAACTTGCGTAAATGACACGCAGACGGGAAATCATCGGCCTCTCCCGGTATTTGAATCCCGCCGACTATCCTCGCGAATCAACAGAAGTGCTAAGGTTGCATTCGGTTGGGAGCGTCGCGCAGCATGATCCGTATCTCCACGATTTTCATTGCCATTTGTATGGTTCTGGTCGCAGCCTCGCTCGGCCTGATCCTGTATTCGGTGGCCGGCATCAGTGGCTCGGAATCCGCGATCGTCGCGCTCGCCGCACTGACGTTCCTGATTCTCTACAACGCCGTGTCGATGCGGCTGCGCGACCGCACCGATATCGGCAGCCAGATCGCCGATCTGTCGCGCGGCACCGCCGACCTCGCGCGCCAGGTCGCCGAGTTCGGCCGACGCCTGTCGGCGGTCGAGGGACGCATCGTGTCGTCGAGTTCGGTCAGCGCCGATCGCCTGCAGGGCGTGATCGGCGAGATCAACGAGCTCGGCGGACTGATGAAGCAGCTCGCCGTCACCGTGGCCCAGCATGAAGACCTGATCGCGGCGATCCCGCCAGCACCACCGCCGGGAGCTGCTGCCGGCATGGTTCGCGAGGCCGATCATCCGCTCCCGGCGGCCGCTTCCTCCAGCGGCGCGCGCGAGATGACCGCGCTGCCGCCGAGCGACATCGAGCAGAGGATGCCCGAGACCCCCGGGACGTTCAGCGCGGCATCGGGTGCCGCCCCCCTGCCGCCCAAACCGCAGGCCCCGGCGGTCACTGCCGTACCAGCAGCCTCCAAGATCACGACGCCGGCTCCGTCGACGCCGGTTGCCCCCGCCGTGCCGCGCAGCCAGCCGCAGATCCTCGCCGCGGTCAAAGGCGCGATCGAGGACAACCGCCTCGACATCTACCTGCAGCCGCTGGTGACGCTGCCGCAGCGCAAGGTGCGCTTCTACGAGGCGGTGACGAGGCTTCGCGACGAGCGCGACCAGGTGGTCGCGGCCGAGGACTTCATCGGCATCGCGGAAGCCGCCGGCCTGGTCGGGCGCATCGACCACATGGTTCTGCTTCGCTGCGTCCAGGTGCTGCGCCGCCTGATGGTTCGCAACAAGGACGTCGGCATCTTCTGCAACATCTCCGCGGCGACCCTCAGCAGCCCTACCAACTTTTCACAATGCCTCGATTTCCTCGAAGCGAATCGCGCCCTGGCGCCGTCCTTCGTGCTCGAATTCAAGCAGTCGACCTTGCGCAGCCTCGGCCCGACCGGGGCCGAGCATCTCGCGGCCCTGGCCCAGCGCGGCTACCGCTTCTCGATCGACCATGTCACCGACCTCCGGTTCGAGCCGCGCGAGCTCGCCGATCGCGGTGTCCGCTTCATCAAGGTCCCGGCCGCGCTGCTGCTCGACCCCAAGCAGAGCTCGGCCTCCGACATTCACCCGACCGATCTCTCCGATCTGCTGGGCCGTTTCGGCATCGACCTGATCGCCGAGCGGATCGAAGGCGAGAACAGCGTCGTCGACCTGCTCGACTACGACGTCCGCTTCGGCCAGGGCTTCCTGTTCGCGCCGCCCCGCCCATTGCGACCCGAGGGCGCATCTGCTACCGGCGAGGCCGCCGCCGGCCCATCGGGCGGGCAGGATATCAAGATTCAGGACCCCAATGCCGCCGGCACCACCTCTCTGGACGCGTCACACACCAATGCTTCGACGCGCAGCGGCAATGCCGCCCTCGCCCGCCGTGCCGCCGGGACCCTCTGAAATCAGCCGGCTGCCATGACCGTTCTCCGCTTCGAAGAGCGGCTGCGCGATCTGGTCGGCCGCAAGCAGGTGCTGCTGAGCGACATCTGGGGCGTGGTCCATAACGGGCTGGAGTCCTTCCCCGACGCCTGCGACGCGCTGCACCACTTTCGCCGCCAGGGCGGTACGGTGATCCTGATCACCAACGCGCCCCGGCCGGCCGATTCGGTCCAGCGCCAGTTGCGCAAGCTCGGCGTCGCCGACGAGGTCTACAGCGCCATCGTCTCCTCCGGCGACCTGACCCGCCACTACGTGGCCGATCATCCCGGCGGCAAGGTGTTCTGGCTCGGCCCCGAGCGCGACAATTCCATTCATCGCGGTCTCGACCTGGCGCTGTCGCCGCTCGAAGAAGCGTCCTACATCATCTGCACCGGCCTCTACGACGACGAGACCGAGACCGCCGAGGACTACCGGCCGATGCTGCTGCGCGCGCGCGAGCGCAAGCTGCCGCTGATCTGCGCCAATCCGGACATCGTGGTCGAGCGCGGCGACCGGCTGATCTATTGCGCCGGCGCCATCGCCGAGCTCTACCGCGAGCTCGGCGGCGAGGTGATCTTCTACGGCAAGCCGCACCGGCCGATCTACGAGCGCGCCATGATGCTCGCCGAGCAGCACGCCGGCCGGAAGGTCGCGCGCGAGGAGGTGCTGGCGATCGGCGATTCCGTCCGCACCGATCTCGCCGGCGCGCACGGCTTCGGCATCGACTGCCTGTTCGTCACCCGCGGCATCCATTCCGAGGAGTTCGCCGGCGTCGAGCAGCTCGACCCGGCCTCGGTCAAGGAGCTGTTCGGCCACCCGCCGCGCGCCCTGATGCGCGAATTGAAGTGGTGACCTGATCCCGAAACGAAAAACGCCCGGCCGGGTGCCGGGCGTCTTTCATTTGAGAGCGGATCAGGCGGGCGTCAGGCCGTCGCCATGTCCGGGAATACCGCGTCGATCTTGGTCTTCAGGGTCGCGGCGTTGAACGGCTTGACGATGTAGTTGTTCACGCCGGCCTTCTTGGCCGCGATCACGTTCTCGGTCTTGGATTCCGCCGTGATCATGATGAACGGCGTGGTCGCCAGGTTCGGATCGGCGCGGACCTCGCGGAGCAGGTCGTAGCCGGTCATCGGCTCCATGTTCCAGTCGGAGATCACGAGGCCGTATTTCTTGGCGCGCATCTTGTTGAGGGCCATCGAGCCGTCGCTGGCATCGTCGATGTCCTCGAACCCGATCTGCTTGAGAAGATTCCTGATGATACGGATCATGGTGCTGTAATCGTCGACGACGAGCACCGGCATCGTCAAATCAACCGCCATCTTGACTCCCCCAGACGCGAACACAACGCGCAGACTGTTACAAAAACGCTCTTGCGGCACGGGTCGTAACCGACCCCGCCATCCGCTCTGAGCAGTAGCATCAGCCGTTAAACAGCGCGTTAACTGCGCTGCGGCTGCATGTCGCTATTGCTGCGCTGCATGAGCGGAGGAACCCCTTCGGCTTGACTTCGCGGGGCCGGCCGCCCACCGTCAGGGCAATCCCCGCCCGCCGGCGGCCCACCGAAATCTGCGAGATATTTCCGTCACATGCCCGATTTCAAGGTCATCCGCGATTCCACCCCGCCGTCGGACATCCTCAAGGGCGCGGTGGTGGCGATGGGCAATTTCGACGGCGTCCATCTCGGTCACCGGGCCGTGATCGAGGCGGCCATCGAGATGGGCAAGGCGAAGGGGCGCCCGGCGCTGGCACTGACCTTCGAGCCGCATCCGCGGCGCTTCTTCAGCCCCAACACCCCGCAGTTCCGCCTGACCGACGAGGCCGCCAAGCTGCGGCTGCTGGCCGGAACCGGGCTTGCCGGCGCCGTGGTCATGACCTTCGACAAGGGCCGCGCCCAGACCTCGGCGCAGGACTTCATTCACCATGACCTGATCGGGCGACTCGGAGTCGCCGGGATCGCGGTCGGCTACGACTTTCATTTCGGCAAGGGCCGCGTCGGCTCGCCCAGCCTGCTCGCCAACGAGGCGCCCAAGCTCGGCATCGAGGTCGACATCCAGGCCCATGTCGACATCGACGAGCGGCCGGTGTCCTCCACCGCGATCCGCGAAGCGCTGGCGGAGGGCCAGGTCAGCGAGGCGACCGCGATGCTCGGCGGCCCCTGGTTCGTGAGCTCCGAGGTCATCCACGGCGAGAAGCGCGGCCGCGACCTCGGCTACCCCACCGCCAACATGCGGCTCGATCGCGATTGCGGGCTGCGCCACGGCATCTATGCCGTCCGGGTCGGCCGCGGCCGCGGCGCGAACCGGGTGCTGATCGACGGCGTCGCCAATTTCGGCCGCCGGCCGACCTTCGACAACGGCGCGCCGCTGCTCGAGACCTTCCTGTTCGATTTCAAGGACAGCCTCTACGGCGAGGTCCTGGACGTCGCCTTCATCGGCTTCATCCGCGAGGAGGCCAAATTCACCTCGATCGAGGCCCTGATCCGGCAGATGAACGACGACAGCGCGCGGGCGCGCGCCCTGCTGGCGGCCGCCCCCGGCCTCTTCCCCCGGCTCGGCGAGATCGGCTGATCCTCCTGCGCCATTGGTGACGTCATTCCGGGGCAGCCCGCCAGGGCTGAACCCGGAATGACGCTGAACGACGATCCCGCAGCGTTGATGCCGCAGGATGACTTTGCGATTTCGCAGGCCCCCTGCTATGAGGGAGCCCCATGTTGATACGGCGCATCATCGGCATTAGCGGCCCGGCTTCCGCCTGAGCTTCGAGCTCGGCGCAAGACCGGGATGTCTCTGCTCGTTCCGCCGCCCGCGATCGAAATCGCGTCTCAGCGCCCTCTTAAAGCTCAGCCAGCCAGATCACGATGTCCGAAAAGCCGCAAAAGCCCGACGCCCAAAAATCCGACGCCAAGGACTATTCCAAGACCCTGTATCTGCCGCAGACGGAATTCCCGATGCGCGCCGGCCTGCCGCAGCGCGAGCCGGAGATCCTGAAATATTGGGGTGACATCGACCTCTACGGCAAGCTGCGCGAGACCGCGAGGAACAGGCCGAAATTCGTCCTGCACGACGGCCCGCCCTATGCCAACGGCAACATCCACATCGGGCACGCGCTGAACAAGATCCTCAAGGACGTCGTGACCAAGAGCCAGCAGATGCTCGGCCACGACTCCAACTACGTGCCCGGCTGGGACTGCCACGGCCTGCCGATCGAGTGGAAGATCGAGGAGGAGAACTACCGCAAGAAGGGCAAGACCAAGCCCGACTTCCGCGACTCCGCCGCCATGGTTGCATTCCGCCGGGAGTGCCGCGCCTACGCCGATCACTGGCTCAACGTGCAGCGCGAGGAGTTCAAGCGTCTCGGCGTGATCGGCGACTGGGATCATCCCTACGCCACCATGACCTATCCGGCGGAGGCGCAGATCGCCCGCGAGCTGATGAAGTTCGCCGCCAACGGCACGCTGTATCGCGGCTCCAAGCCAGTGATGTGGAGCGTTGTCGAGAAGACCGCGCTCGCCGAAGCCGAGGTCGAGTACGAGGACTATCAGTCCGACACGGTGTGGGTGAAGTTTCCGGTGACCTCGCCGGCGCATGGCGCGCTCGCCGGCGCTTCCGTGGTGATCTGGACCACCACACCCTGGACCCTGCCCGGCAACCGCGCCATCTCGTTCTCGCCGAAGATCGCCTATGGCCTCTACGAGGTCACCGACGCGCCGGCTGACAACTGGGCCAAGACCGGCGACAAGCTGATCCTGGCCGATGCGCTGGCCGACGGCGTGTTCAAGCAGGCGCGCGTCACGAGCTACAACAGGCTGCGCGACGTCCCCGGCGACGCGCTCGACGCCGTCGAATGCGCCCATCCGCTGAAGGGCCTCGCCGGCGGCTACGGCTTCACGGTGCCGCTGCTGCCCGGCGACCACGTCACCGACGACACTGGCACCGGCTTCGTGCACACCGCGCCCGGCCACGGCCGCGAGGATTTTGACGTCTGGATGGCGCATGGGCGCGAGCTCGACGGCAGGGGCATTGCGACCACCATCCCCTACACCGTCGACGAGAACGGCGCGCTGACCGATCATGCCCCCGGCTTCACGGGAAAACGCGTCATCAACGACAAGGGCGAGAAGGGCGACGCCAACGAGGCCGTCATCAAGGCGCTGACCGATGCCGGCATGCTGCTCGCGCGCGGCCGCCTCAAGCATCAGTATCCGCACTCCTGGCGCTCCAAGAAGCCGGTGATCTTCCGCAACACGCCGCAATGGTTCATCGCGATGGACAAGGACATCGCGGACGACGGCAAGGCGAATTCCGGCGATACCTTGCGCGCCCGCGCACTGCGCGCGATCTCGGTCACGCAGTGGGTGCCGGCCGCCGGCCAGAACCGCATCAACGGCATGATCGCCAACCGCCCGGACTGGGTGATCTCGCGCCAGCGCGCCTGGGGCGTGCCGATCGCGGTATTCGTGCGCGAGACCGGCGACGGATCCGCCGAGATCCTGCAGGACGAGACCGTCAACACCCGCATCACGGACGCCTTCGCCAAGGAGGGCGCCGATGCCTGGTACGCCGACGGCGCGCGCGAGCGCTTCCTCGGCTCACGCGCCAACGAGGACTGGAAGAAGGTCGACGACATCTGCGACGTCTGGTTCGACTCCGGCTCGACCCACGCCTTCGTGCTCGAAGACCCCGTGCACTTCCCCGGCCTCGCCGGCATCAAGCGCAAAGTCGATGGCGGCCGGGACACGGTGATGTACCTGGAAGGCTCCGACCAGCATCGCGGCTGGTTCCACTCGTCGCTCCTGGAAAGCTGCGGCACGCGCGGCCGCGCGCCGTATGACGTGGTGCTGACGCACGGCTTCACGCTCGACGAGAACGGCCGCAAGATGTCGAAGTCGCTCGGCAACACCGTCGAGCCGCAGAAGGTGATCAAGGACTCCGGCGCCGACATCCTGCGCCTCTGGGTCTGCGCGACAGACTATGCCGACGACCAGCGCATCGGCCCGGAGATCCTGAAGAACACCATCGAGACCTACCGCAAGCTGCGCAACAGCATCCGCTGGATGCTCGGCACCCTGCACCACTACAAGCGCGGCGATGCGGTCGCGTTCGCGGATATGCCGGAGCTGGAGCGGCTGATGCTGCATCAGCTCTCGCAGCAGGCCGAGACCATCACCCGCGCCTATGCCGCGTTCGACTACAAGACCGTGATCGCGAGCCTGGCAGCGTTCATGAACACCGAGCTGTCGGCGTTCTATTTCGACATCCGCAAGGACACGCTGTATTGCGATCCGCCGTCGTCGGTGGCGCGCAAGGCGGCGCTGACGGCGATCGACCTGATCTGCGACGCCATCCTGAAATGGCTGGCGCCGGTGCTGTCCTTCACCACCGACGAGGCATGGCGGATGTATCGCCCCGACGCCGAGCCGTCGGTGCATCTGACCCTGTTCCCGGATGCGATGGACCAGTACCGCGACGATGCGCTCGCCGCGAAGTGGGAGACCATCCGCAATATCAGGCGCGTCGTCACCGGTGCGCTGGAGCTCGCGCGAGCCGCCAAGACCATCGGCTCCTCGCTCGAGGCCTCGCCGATCATCTACGTCGCCGACCGCGCGCTGCTCGGCACCTTGTTCGATACGGATCTGGCCGAGGTCTGCATCACCTCGAACTACGAGGTCCGCGAGGGCGACGCGCCGGCCGATGCGTTCCGGCTCGATGCGGTGCCGGGTGTGGCGGTGGTCGTCGAGAAGGCCGTGGGCAAGAAGTGCGCCCGCTCCTGGAAGATCCTGGAGAGCGTCGGCGACGACAAGGACTATCCCGACGTGTCCCCGCGCGACGCGCAGGCGCTGCGCGAATGGAAGGCGCTGGGGGTGGGCGTGTGATGCGCGATCGCGCGTCACACTCCGCCGTCGTCCCCGCGCACGCGGGGACCCATAACCACCGGCCGTCTTGGTAGGCAAAGACTGATGACTCCGAGTCCTTTTCACCAATCGGCCGTCCGCGGTATGGGTCCCGGCGTTCGCCGGGACGACAGCTGTGTTTGCGGCCGGCCTGGTGGTCAACTCACCAGCTTGCAATGACCCCCCGCCTCCGTCTCGGCCTCATCGCCAGCTTCGCCACCCTGGTCATCGACCAGGCCTCCAAGCTGTGGCTGCTATACGTGTTCGACCTGCCCAACCGCGGCACCGTCAGGATCACCCCGTTCTTCGACCTCTACCTCGCCTGGAACATCGGCATCAGCTTCGGCTGGCTGCAGAGCGAGAGCGCGCTGGCGCAATATGGACTGATGGCGGTGAAGGCCGTCGCGGTGGTCGCCCTCGGCATCTGGATGGCGCGTGCGGAAAGCAAGCTGGCGACGGCGGCGCTCGGCCTGATCATCGGCGGCGCCATCGGCAACGGCATCGACCGGCTGGCCTATGGCGCGGTGGTCGATTTCGCGCTGTTCCACATCCAGATCGGCGGCACGGTCTACAACTGGTACATCTTCAACATGGCCGACGTGGCCATCGTTGCCGGGGTGGCGGGCCTGCTGTATGACTCCTTCTTCGGGGCTCATGCCGCAAAAGCGCCCTGATCGGGGTCGATACCGGCCGGTGCTGTCCCGGAGCCAAGAGCCTGAGGTTCTTCACGTTTTCGGGACTGGCGCGGTGACCGGACCAGCCGCCTGCGGCGAGCGTCCAAATCGGTGGATTCGCGGCCGGTTCGTCGGAGCCCGAGCACTGCACAAGCGAGGACGGGAAAAGCCATGCGCAAGACCGAAGTCAGCGGCCGGATCGTGACCCACGCGGCCATTCGCGCCCTGCGGCTGTCCGCCGTCGCGCTCGGCATCGGCCTCGTCATGGCCGCCGGGGCCGCCCGTGCCCAGGACGACGAGGAAGACGACAAGACCTTCGAAGAGAAGATCATCGATAATCTGATGCGCGGCCTCGGCGGCACCAACATGGAGACGCCCTCCATCGAATACCGCGAGCGGTCGCCGCTGGTGGTGCCGCCCAAGCTCGATCTGCCGCCGCCCGCCGCCGCGGCGCAGGCGACCGCGCCGAACTGGCCGAAGGACCCCGACGAGCAGCAACGCCGTGCCGCGGCCGCCGCGCGCAAGAAGGAAAACAAGGATCCGGTCAATGCGGCCCGCCCGCTGACCCCGGCCGAGATGAAGATGGGGCGGACGGCCGCCGCCAAGTCGACTGAGCCGATTCAGCCCGGCGTCGCCAACAACCCGATGATGAGCCCCTCACAGTTGGGCTTCAAAGGCGGCCTGTTCGGCATGTTCAAGGGCAGCGACAGCGAGACCAAGCCGTTCACCAGCGAGCCGCAGCGTGAGAGCCTGACCCAGCCGCCGCCCGGCTATCAGACGCCGTCGCCAAGCTATGCCTACGGCACCGGCAAGCAGGAGCCAATCGGCGGCAAGCAGATGGACATCATGACCGGCAAGGAACGGTGACGGCGGCACCGCCCCGTTCGCCCGGAGATGCCGGCTTCGCTGGCGTTAGCGAAATTTAATGTCTCGCGGCGGCACGATGTCGCCGTTTTGTGACGTCGGGCGCCGTCCGGCGCGATGTAGCATGATGCGCTCAAACCCGATCGCCCCTCCCTGCGGGCCTCCAGAAGGATCATGATGTCCTCGCACCGGTTCAAATCCGTCGCCGCCGCGCTCGTCTCCCTCATCGCGTTCACGGCCGGCGCTTCGGCGCAAACGACGTTCGCCTCCGAGCCCCCCACCAGCTTCACCCTCCCCAACGGCCTGCAGGTCGTCGTCATCCAGGATCACCGCACGCCGGTCGTGACGCAGATGATCTGGTACAAGGTCGGCTCCGCCGACGAGACGCCCGGCAAGTCGGGCCTGGCGCACTTCCTCGAACATCTGATGTTCAAGGGCACCGAGAAGCATCCGGCCGGCGAGTTCTCCAAGACGGTCCTGAAGATCGGCGGCAATGAGAACGCCTTCACCTCGGTCGACTACACCGGCTACTTCCAGCGCGTGCCGCGCGATCAATTGCCGAAGATGATGGAGTTCGAGGCCGACCGCATGACCGGCCTCGTGCTGAAGGACGAGAACGTGCTGCCCGAGCGCGACGTGGTGCTCGAAGAGTACAACATGCGCGTCGCCAACTCGCCGGAAGCGCGCCTCAACGAGCAGATCATGGCGGCGCTGTACGTCAACCACCCCTATGGCCGGCCGGTGATCGGCTGGCGGCCGGAGATCGAGAAGCTCGGCCGCGAGGATGCGCTGGCGTTCTATCGCCGCTTCTACGCGCCCAACAACGCGATCCTGGTGATCGCCGGCGACACCGACGCCAAGGAAGTGCGCCCGCTCGTGGAGCAGACCTTCGCCAAGATTCCCGCGCAACCCGACATCCCCGCGCGCCGGTTGCGGCCGCAGGAGCCCGAGCCGGTGGCGCCGCGCACGGTCACACTGGCCGACCCGCATGTCGAGCAGCCGTCGATGCGCCGCTTCTATCTGGTGCCCTCGGCCACCACGGCTGCCCCCGGCCAGTCGGCCGCGCTGGACGTGCTGGCGCAACTGATGGGCAGCGGCAGCAACTCCTATCTCTACCGTGCGCTCGTCGTCGACAAGCCGCTCGCGGTCAATGCCAGCGCGTCCTATCAGGGCACGTCGCTCGATCCGAGCCAGTTCTCGATCGCGGTCGCGCCGCGTCCGGGCGTCGATTTCGCCCAGGTCGAGGCTGTCGTCGACAGCGTCATCGCCGAGATCGCACAGAACCCGGTGCGCGCCGAAGACCTCGAACGCGTCAAGACGCAGCTCATCGCCGAGGCGATCTACGCCAATGACAACCAGGCGACCATGGCGCGCTGGTATGGCGGCGGCCTCACCACAGGTCTCAGCATCGAGGACATCAGGAGCTGGCCCGACCGCATCCGGGCCGTGACCGCCGAGCAGGTCCGCGCCGCCGCGCAGACCTGGCTGCAGAAGAAGCGCTCGGTCACCGGCTATCTGATCAAGGACAATGCGGCCAAGCGCGAGGAGAAGCGGTCGTGATGAACACAATGACCTTCGCCCGCCGCTTCGCCTGCGCGCTCGCCGTCGGCGCCGCCGCGCTCACGATCGCTCCTGCCGCCCATGCGGCGACCAAGATCCAGCACCTGGTGTCGCCCGGCGGCATCGAAGCCTGGTTCGTGCAGGACGCCACCGTGCCGCTGATCGCGATGGAATATGCGTTCCAGGGCGGCGCCTCGCAGGACCCCGTCGGCAAGCCCGGCGTCGGCAATCTCGTGGCCGACCTGCTCGACGAAGGCTCCGGCGATCTCGACTCCAAGACCTTCCACGAGCGGCTCGACCGCCGCGCCATCGAGCTCTCCTTCCAGATCTCGCGCGATCAATTCCGCGGCTCGCTGCGCATGCTGCGCGACAACAAGGACGAGGCGTTCGAGCTGCTGCGGACGGCGCTGACGTCGCCGCATTTCGACAGCGCCGACGTCGAGCGCATCCGCTCGCAGGTGATCTCCGGCCTGCGCCGCGAGACCACCAATCCGAGCTCGCTGGCGGGCCGCAAGTTCCTCGAGCTTGCCTTCCCCAACCACCCCTACGGCCGTCCGGCCAACGGCACGCTGGACAGCGTGCCGACGATCACCGTCGACGATCTCAAGGCCTATGTCGGCCGCGTGCTCGCCAAGGACACGCTCAAGGTCGCGGTTGTCGGCGACGTCGACCCGGCCACGCTCGGCAAGCTGCTCGATCAGACGTTTGGCAGCCTGCCCGCCAAGGCCACTTTGACGCCAGTGCCCGACGTCGTCGCCACCAGGCCGCCGCAGCGTGCGCTGGTGCCGCTCGACGTGCCGCAGACGGTGATCACCTTCGGCGGTCCCGGCATCCGCCGCCACGACCCGAACTTCATGGCGGCCTATGTGGTCAACCACATCCTCGGCGGCGGCGGCCTGTCGTCGCGGCTCTACAAGGAGGTGCGCGAGAAGCGCGGCCTCGCCTACTCCGTCTACGACGCGCTGCTGTGGATGGATCATTCGGCGCTGTTCATCGGCAACACCGCCACCCGCTTCGACCGCGCCGGCGAGACCATCGCGGCCGTCGAGCAGGAGATCCGCCGCATGGCGGAGGAAGGCCCGACCCAGCAGGAGCTCGACGAGGCCAAGTCCTACATCAACGGCTCGCAGATGCTCGCGCTCGACACCTCCTCCAAGCTGGCGCAGGCGATGCTGCAATATCAGCTCGACAAGATGCCGATCGACTACATCGAGAAGCGCAGCGAGATCGTCAACGCGGTGACGCTGGACGACGCCAAGAAGGCGGCCAAGCAGCTCTGGAGCCAGGGCCTGCTGACCGCCGTCGTCGGCCGCACGCCGCAGGCGGCCGCCGAACCGGCGCAAGCCCCAGTCACGGCTCCGGTGACGAAGACGAACTGAGCTTGCGAAGGCGCGCTCGCCTTCAACGACGCAGAATAACTATCAATGGCGACGTCATGCCCGGGCTTGTCCCGGGCATCCACGTTTTGGGGCAATTGACGCAGGTGGATGGCCGAGCCTTCGCCACTCCAAAGCGACTTCAGCCGCGCAGGCTGCACAAGCCCGGCCATGACGGCTGCTCGTGGCTTCCCACCGCGGCATCGACAAAAATGGTGTCGTCCCGGCCTTGAGCCGGGACCCATACCCCCAGGGAGGTGTTTTGGGGCAGGCTGGTGTTGGGCATCTCGCGCCTCACATCTGCTGCGGCGTATGGGTCCCGGGTCGGCGCCATCGACGCCGCTTCGCGGCGCCGACGGCTTGCCCGGGACGACAGCGGGGCCAACACACCGACGTCACATACGAATAATTATCTTGCTATTTTTCCGAATTCATGATCAACTCTCCTTATCCCGCCTCACCGCAGAGGGGCGCATCGCGATCGTCACGACACGCGAGGCGGGGATGCGATGGCCGCGAGAGATCGCAGCGTCTTCTGAGCGAAGGCGCGGACGAACGATCTGTCGCGGACGTGAAGTCGCGTGGTCCTGGCATCCCGACGCTGATGCCAAGCTCGCCGGTGATGATGATCCGGCGGGCGACGGTGGCCAACAAGCCCGGTGCACCGAGGAGAGCGCGTATAAGCGTGAAGACCGTCGCGCGGGGAATGCCGGGATGCCTCGGCTGAACCTGTGGTACCTGCCGCCTGCATTTTTTTCGCAGGCGGGCCATGGGTGCGGCCAGCGCCCGGCATTCCCCGCGCCCTCTGCATTCTCAGCGAGGGCCACGACGATGCAAGCCTCGGGCAGGCATGCCGCGAGAGCGCGAAGCCGTGTCCTAGCTGATCGTCCCCGCTGTTTGAACCGTGAAGTCCGCCACACCAACCGCTGTCGTCCCGGACAAGCGCGCAAGGCGCGCGCAGATCCGGGACCCATACGCCGCAGCCGAAATGATGGGGACGAGATGTCAATGACCCGCCTGCCCCAAACTGCTCCCTGGGGTATGGATCCCGGCGTTCGCCGGGATGACAGCGGAGATTGTGATGACTGTCCCGGGTCAACGGTGCCGTCGACGCGAACCCGCGCACGCCGCCCCTAAAACCGCTATGGTGCACGCGAAAGCCTCGATTCCCCCTGGTGCTCCATGCTGCGGATTTCCCGCGACCTTGCCATCGACGAGAACGACATCGAGATCTCGTTCGTCCGCGCCTCCGGCCCTGGCGGCCAGAACGTCAACAAGCTGTCGACGTCGGCGCAACTGCGCTTCGACACCAGCCGCATCACGTTGCCGGAGGATGCCGCGGCACGGCTGGCGCGGCTGGCCGGCCAGCGCATGACCAAGAACGGCGTCATCGTGATCCAGGCCGAGCGCTTCCGTACCCAGGAGCGCAACAAGGCCGATGCGATCGAGCGGCTGGTCACGCTGCTGCGCGAAGCGATGGTGCGGCCGAAGGTGCGGCGCCCGACCAAGCCGACCTTCGGCTCCAAGCAGCGCCGGCTCGAGGGCAAGAAGCTCCGCAGCGACGTCAAGGCGGGGCGCGGGGCGCGCCGTTTCGACGATTAGTCCGTAACGCTGACATTCCTGCGGCGCGCACGACTGCTGCGCACGCTTTGTTCCCACTGAAACAGCCGGCTACTACCACGGCGCGCCACCTGCGACCTACGCTCCGGAAAAATTGCGAGCGAGGAACGATGGCGGGACGGCGTGCGGCGCAAGATGCGCTTCTTCTGTGCGGGGCATTCATTGGCGCGGTGCTGAGCACCACGATCGCGTCGGCGCAGATGGCGCTGCCCGCACCGAAGCCCGTCGACGGCGCCACCCTGTTCAAGCAGCAATGCGGCGTCTGCCATACGCTGAGCAGCGCCGAGCCGATGCGGCAGGGGCCGCCGCTGTCGAAGATCGTCGGCCGCCGCGCCGGCTCGATCGAAGGTTTCCGCTATTCGGCCGGCTTCGCCAAGGCCGATTTCACCTGGGACGAGGCCAAGCTCGACGCCTGGCTGACCAATCCGCAAGAGCTGATCCCCGGCGCCGTGATGGCCTATCGCCAGGCCAAGCCCGACGTGCGCGCCACGATCATCAACTATTTGAAGGACAATTGAGATGGCCAAGCCCGTACACTCCATGATCCGCGTCTTCGACGAAGCGAAAGCGCTCGACTTCTACAAGCGCGCCTTCGGGCTGGAGATCGCCGACAACCTCCGCTTCGACGGCTTCGCGCTGATCTATCTGCGCCATCCCTCCTCGCCGTTCGAGGTCGAGCTCACCGTCAACTACGACCGCAAGGAGCCGTACACGCTCGGCGACGGCTACGGCCATCTCGCCGTCGTCGTCGACGATCTCGACGCCGAGCACGCCCGCTTCGAGCGCGAGAACCTGGCGCCAGGCCCGTTGCGCGATTTCAAGCACAATGGCGCGACACTCGCGCGCTTCTTCTTCGTCACCGATCCCGACGGCTACAAGATCGAGGTGATCCAGCGCGGCGGCCGCTTCGGCTGAGCCGCCGACCACGAAAATACACCCAACAAAAACCCACGGAGGATACCCATGAGAGAAGTCGATCGCCGCAACAAATACGACCGCCGCGTCTTTCTCAAGGGCGCGGCCTCGACCGTGCCGGCCGCGGCCGTGGCTTCCGCGACCGGCTTCGGGATCACCGATGCCTGGGCCGAGGATGCCAAGGCGCTGACGCCGGCGACGCTGAAGACGCTGGTGAAGGTCGCGCGCGACATCTACCCGCACGACTTCCTCGCCGACCGCTACTACATCACCGCGGTCAAGCCGTGGGACGGCAAGGCGGCGGAAGATGCCGCGGTCAAGGCGATGATCAATGACGGCGTCGCCCGGCTCGATCAGGACGCGAAGGATCGCCACAAGGTGCCCTATGCGCAGGTGCCGTGGGAGGCCGACCGCGTCGCGCTGCTCCAGGGCATCGAGCAGACCACGTTCTTCAAGACCCTGCGCGGCGACCTCGTGGTGTCGCTCTACAATCAGAAAGAGCTCTGGCCAAAGTTCGGCTACGAGGGCTCCTCCGCCGAGCATGGCGGCTACATCAACCGTGGCTTCTCCGACATCGACTGGCTGCCGAAAGCCTGACGCCGGCGAACAACGAAGAGAACACGGAGGACACCACCATGGCAAAATTCGACCAGAACGATTCGAGCGTCGTCGTCATCATCGGCTCGGGGGCCGGCGGCGGCACGCTCGGGAACGAGCTCGCCCAGAAGGGCATCAAGGTCGTCATACTGGAGGCCGGCAATCGCTACGAGATTCCGGACTTCATCAATGACGAATGGGAGAGCTTCACCCAGCTCGCCTGGACCGACATGCGCACGACCTCGGGCACTTGGCGTGTCGCCAAGGACTTCGCCAATTTGCCGGCCTGGATTGTCAAGGCGGTCGGCGGCTCGACCGTGCACTGGGCCGGCGCCTCGCTGCGCTTCGACGAGCACGAGTTCAAGGCCCGCACCACCTATGGCGGCGTCCCCGGCTCGAGCCTCATGGACTGGCCGGTGACGCTCGCCGAGATGGAGCCGTGGTACGCCAAGGCCGAGTTCAAGATGGGCGTGACCCGCACCAACGACATTCCCGGCCTGCCCGGCAACAACAATTTCAAGGTGCTCGAAGCCGGTGCCCGCAAGCTCGGCTACAAGACCGTGCACACCGGCAACATGGCGATCAACTCGCAGCCGCGCGACGGCCGCGGCTCGTGCCAGCAGATCGGCTTCTGCTTCCAGGGCTGCAAGTCCGGTGCGAAATGGTCGACGCTCTACACGGAGATTCCGAAGGGCGAGGCCACCGGCAATCTCGAAGTGCGATCCGGCAGCATGGCGATCAAGATCGAGCATGACGCCTCCGGCAAGGTGACCGGCGTGGTCTATGCCGACAGCCAGGGCAAGATGCAGCTGCAGAAGGCCCGCATCGTCGCGGTCGCCGGCAACTCGATCGAGAGCCCGCGCCTCCTGCTCAACAGCGCCTCGAACATGTTCCCGGATGGCCTCGCCAACTCCTCCGGCCAGGTCGGGCGCAACTACATGCGGCACATGACCGGCAGCGTCTATGCGACGTTCGAAAACCCGGTGCACATGTATCGCGGCACCACGATGGCCGGCATCGTGCGCGACGAGGCGGCGTTCAATCCGAAGCGCGGCTTCGTCGGCGGCTATGAGATGGAGACGCTGTCGCTCGGCCTGCCGTTCATGGCGGCGTTCCTCAACCCCGGCGCCTGGGGCCGCAGCTTCACCGCGGCGATGGAGACCTATCCGCGCATGGCCGGCATGTGGCTGGTCGGCGAGGACATGCCGCAGGAGACCAACCGCATCACGCTCGATCCGGTCGCCAAGGACAAGTTCGGCATGCCCGTGGCGTCGGTGCATTTCGACGACCACCCCAACGACGTCGCGATGCGCGCCCACGCCTACAAACAGGGCTCGGCGATCTACGAGGCGGTCGGCGCCACCGTGACCTACCCGACCACGCCCTATCCCTCGACGCACAATCTCGGCACCAACCGGATGAGCGAGAAGGCCAAGGACGGCGTCGTCAACAAGTTCGGCCAGACCCACGACATCAAGAACCTGTTCGTGTCCGACGGCAGCCAGTTCACCACGGGGGCGGCGTGCAATCCGACGCTGACCATCGTGGCGCTGGCGATCCGCCAGGCCGACTACATCGCGGGCGCGATGCAGAAGAAGGAGATCTGATTAGCAACGCGTGATGGGTGCGCACCTCACCCGCCGCGAATGCAGTCAGCGCCTCCCCCGCTTGCGGGGGAGGTCGCATCGCATCGAAGATGCGATGCGGGTGGGGGAACGCTCCACAAAGACTGCCCATGAAGCGCGCGCAGGAAAGACTGCCCGTGTGGCGCCCCCACCCCGCCCTCCCCCGCAGGCGGGGGAGGGAGACGAGACAGCAGACGCGTGGCTACTCCGCCGCGTCCATGATCGCGGCCGGCGCGCGAAAATCCGGCACCGCGGCGGTCGCCTTCGCCCGATAGATCAGGCAGGAACAGCGCAGCAGCGAGGCGAAATTCCTCACCTCGCCGTGGTGGTCGAGCACCTCGGCGTACAGCGTGGTCACGAACTTCGCGAGGCTCATGCCTTCCTTGGCGGCGATCTCCTCGAGCGTGTCCCAGAACGCCATTTCGAGCCGGATCGACGTGCTATGGCCGCCGATCCGCAAACTACGGGTCTGCGACTCATAATCGCGCTGAGGCTGGTGTGCGAACAGATGGCACATGGTCTTCCTCCGGCTGATCGTTATTTTTGCGAAACGATATACTGGCCCCGCCCGCCTCACAATCCCGTTGGAGAAGGTTGCTTTTCTCTGCCGCAGCGCATGAAAAAAGCTATTCTCGTCCCACATTTGCAGCGTGGCCGCCGCAGCGCCGCGCGCCTTCAAGATCCAAGCCAGCCAGCTTTCAAGTTCGTTCGCACCATGCCCGTCCGCCAGCTCCCCGAACAGATCGTCAACCGCATCGCCGCCGGCGAGGTGGTCGAGCGGCCGGCGAGCGTGGTCAAGGAGCTGGTCGAGAACGCCATCGATGCCGGCGCCAGCCGCATCGACATCTTCACCGACGGCGGCGGGCGGCGGAAGATCGCCATATCAGACGATGGTGGCGGCATGACCGCGGCCGACCTCGCGCTCGCGATCGAGCGCCACGCCACCTCCAAGCTCGACGACGAGGATCTGCTGCAGATCCGCACGCTCGGCTTTCGCGGCGAGGCGCTGCCCTCGATCGGCTCGGTGGCGCGGCTGTCGATCACGACGCGACACAAAAGCGAACCGCACGCCTGGGCGCTTCAAGTCGATTGCGGCGACAAGTCCCCGATCGTGCCGGCCGCGCTGAACCAAGGCACCCGCGTCGAGGTCGCCGACCTCTTCCACGCCACGCCGGCGCGGCTGAAGTTCCTCAAGACCGACCGCACCGAGGCCGAGGCGATCCGCGAGGTGGTGCGGCGGCTGGCGATGGCGCGGCCCGACATCGCCTTCACCCTCGCCGGCGAGGAGCGCGCGCCGGTGACCTGGGCCGCCGCGCTGCCCGGCGCGCCGGGCCAATTGACGCGGCTCGGCGACATCCTCGGCGCCGACTTCCGCAGCCATGCGATCGCGGTGCGCAGCGAGCGCGATCACGTTGTCGTCGAAGGCTTCGCCGCGGCGCCGGCGCTGACGCGCGCCAATGCGCTCGGCCAGTATCTGTTCGTCAATGGCCGCCCGGTGCGCGACAAGCTGATCCTCGGCGCGGTGCGCGCCGCCTATGCCGACTATCTGCCGCGTGACCGCCATCCGGTCGTGGCGCTGTTCGTGACGCTCGATCCGCGCGAGGTCGACGCCAACGTGCATCCGGCCAAGACCGAGGTGCGCTTTCGCAATGCCGGCCTCGTGCGCGCGCTGATCATCCACGCGCTGAAGGAAGGTCTCGCCCGCGAAGGCCGCCGCACCGCGGCCAATGACGGCGGCGCGACCATCGCCGCATTCCGCCCGGCGTTCGCGCCGCCGCGACCCAACGTCGGTCCGATGAACTGGGACTGGCAGCGCTCGCCGTCGGCGCCGGTGATGCCGCATTTCGGCGGCTCCTTCCCTGCGGCGGCGCCCTCACCAGATCTCGGGTCGTTCGGGCTTGCGGAATCCTCTCAAGCGGCGTTCGACGTCGGCGGCCCGCGCGCCGACGTTCGGCTGCACGAGCAGCCGGCGACGCCTGACCTGCTCGACCGTCCGCTCGGCGCCGCGCGCACCCAGATCCATGACACCTACATCGTTGCACAGACCCGGGACGGCCTCGTCATCGTCGACCAGCACGCCGCGCATGAGCGCATCGTCTATGAGCGGCTCAAGGCCTCGCTGGCGGCGCATGGCGTGCAGCGGCAGATCCTGCTGATCCCGGACATCGTCGAGCTCGACGAAGCCACCGTCGAGTCACTGCTCGCGCGCACCGATGAGCTGGCCTCGTTCGGCCTCGCCATCGAATCCTTCGGCCCCGGCGCCGTCGCCGTGCGCGAGACGCCATCGCTGCTCGGCAAGATCAATGCCGCAGGCTTGCTGCGCGACCTCGCCGAGCACATGGAGGAATGGGGCGAGGCGCTGCCGCTGGAGCGCCGCCTGATGCACGTCGCAGCCACCATGGCCTGCCACGGCTCGGTCCGCGCCGGCCGCCGCCTCAAGCCGGAAGAGATGAACGCGCTGCTCCGCGAGATGGAGGACACACCGAACTCGGGCCAGTGCAATCACGGCCGCCCGACCTATGTCGAGCTGAAGCTCGCGGATGTCGAGAAGCTGTTCGGGAGGAGATAGCGGCTACGATTGAGGCCACGACGATAGCTACAAATCCGGTGTCGTCCCGGACAAGCCACCGGCGGCGCGCAGCGCCGTCCGGCGGCGCCGATCCGGGACCCATACGCCGCAGCAGCAGTCAGGGACATGAACGACGTTACGAGCAGCCAGCCTCCCAACGCAATCCTGTGGCTATGGGCCTCTGCGTTCGCAGGCGCGACAGCGAGCGAGGATCAGGACCGGCGCAGGAACACGAACTCCGTGTCGTCGTAAGCGCGGCGCTCGAGCTCTTCGAACCCCTCGGGCGCCTTGAACGCGGCAGCCTTGGACTCCTCGACCACGAGCAGCGCCGATGGCACGAGCCAGCCGCCGTCGCGCAGCGAGGCCAGCGCCTTCTCGGCCAAGCCCTTGCCATAAGGCGGATCGAGGAACACCAGCGAGAACGGCTCGACCGGATGCGCCGGTCCGAGATCGGTGGCGTCGCGGCGGTAGACCTTGGTGACGCCGCCGAGCCCGAGCGATTCGACATTGTTGCGCAGCAGCGCCCTTGCCTCGGCGCCGTTGTCGACGAACAGCGTGAACGCCGCGCCGCGCGAGGTCGCCTCGATGCCGAGCGCGCCGGTGCCGGCAAACAAATCGAGCACGCGTGCGCCCTCGATCGGATCCTCGTAGGCGTGGACGAGGATGTTGAACAGCGCCTCGCGCAGCCGGTCCTGCGTCGGCCGGATGTCACGCGACGCAGGCGAAGCGATGTTGCGGCCCTTCAGCCGTCCACCGACGACACGCATCGCAACACCCTACTCGTCATCCTGCGGCGTGATATCGCGCTTGCCGTGATAGCCGCGCTTCGGCCGCCGCGGCGGACCGGGGAAACGCGCCTCGGCTTCGTGGCGCTCGCGCGCTTCCTCGCTGCCGGTACGCTGGACGAGCACGCGGCGGCCCTTGCGGTCGGCGACGACCTCGCGCTTCGGCTTGGGCTTCGGGTCCGGCAACGGCTCGCGATTGCCCTTGCCCGCAGGACCGAGATCAGCACCCGACTGCGCAATGACCTTCTCGCCGAGCTGCTCGCGCAGCACCCGCGTCTTGACTTCCTGCACCTCGCCCTCGGGCAGCTCCAGCAGCTGGAACGGACCGTAGGAGACGCGGATCAGGCGATTAACCTCGAGGCCGAGATGCGCGAGCACGTTGCGCACCTCGCGGTTCTTGCCCTCGCGGATCGCGACGACGAGCCAGACATTGGCGCCCTGGTCGCGCTCGAGCGTCGCTTCGATCGGGCCGTATTTGACGCCGTCGACCTCGACGCCCGCGGCGAGCTGATCGAGCTGCGCCTGTGTGATCTCGCCATGGGCGCGGACGCGATAGCGCCGCGTCCAGCCGGTGTCCGGCAATTCCAGCACGCGCGCGAGGCCGCCGTCATTGGTGAGCAGCAAGAGCCCTTCGGTGTTGAAGTCGAGTCGGCCGATCGAGATCAGCCGTGGCAGGCCCTCGGGCAGATTGTCGAACACCGTCGGCCGCCCCTCGGGGTCGCTGTGCGTCGTCATCAGCCCGCGCGGCTTGTGATACAGAAACAGCCGCGTGCGCTCGCGCTCCGGCAGCGGCGCGCCGTCGACCTGGATCACGTCATTCTCGGTGACATCGAGCGCGGGGGAGTTGATGACGCGGCCGTTCACCGTCACGCGGCCCTGCGTGACCATCTCCTCGGCGTCGCGGCGCGAGGCGAGGCCGGCGCGGGCCAGCACCTTGGCGATGCGCTCGCCGGCCTTCTTCGGTGCGGCCGGCTCGGCGGCAACGCGGGCGCTGCGCTTGTCGGTCTCGGGCTTGCGCTCGCGATAGGCGCCGCGGCCGCCGAACGCCGGACGCTTGGCGAAGACCTTGCTGTCGTCTTCATTGTCGCGGCGCGGCCGCTCGGAGAAGCCGTCGCGGCCACGGCGTTCGCTGCGCGGATGCTCCTGCCAGGAGGTGCGCCCCTCGGGACGGCGCGGCCGGTCGAAGCTGCGCTCCTCGCCCCGATCCCGCGGGCGGTCGAACTTCGGCTTGTCGAATTTGGGCCTGTCGAATTTCGGACGATCCTCGCTGCTGCGCTGGGTGCGCGGGCGATCGAAGCTGCGGCCGCCTTCGCGCGGCGGACGCGGGCTGCGTTCCGGGCGATCGCCATCCGCGCCGCGCTTCTGCCACGGCTTGCTCTCGCCGCGCGAGGGACGGTCGCCAAACTCCTTGCGCGGCCCGCGCGCGCCGGCACCGAACTTGCGCTCGCCCCGATCGCCTTCAGCGCCGCGAGAGAACTTGCGCTCTCCGCCAAACTTGCGCTCAGGGCGATCGCCGGTCCGCGGCGGACGGTCGCCGAAGCTGCGCTCGGTGCGCGGCCGGTCGCCGCGATCACGCGCGCCCTCGCCGCGTGGCGTATAGGGGCGTTTCTCACCATCGCGCTCCCGCGGAGCGTAGGGCTTGCGCTCGCCGAACTTGCGCTCGGACGATCGCCCCGCCGGACGAGCCTCGTCGCGACCGGCGCGCGGCGTATAGGGACGCTTCTCGCCGCCCCGCTCGTCGCGATCGAATTTCGGCCGGTCGCCACGCGGCTTGAAGGCGCGCTTCTCGCCATCGCCCGACCGCGCCGGGCGAGCGGCATAGGGCCGATCGCCGCGCGGCCGCTCATCGCGGTTGAAGCGCGGCTTGTCGCCAAAGGATTTGCGCGGCGCATCGCCGTCGTCGCGGCGGCGCGGGGCGCGGCCCTCGTCGAAGGAGCGCTTGCCCCGGCCACCCGCTTCCTTGTCGCCGAAGCCGCGCTTGGCGAACTTCTTTTCCGGCCCACGTGCGGCGCCCGAGCGTCCTTTGCCGCCCTCGGACCGCCCCCGCGGGGCGCCGCCGCGGCGGCCGCGGGAATCGTTGTCTTTGTCGGTGGTGCGGGGCATGAAGGTCTCACTTCGAGGTGCAGGACGACGCGTGAACCGCGCGCTTCTGAAGCAGCGCATGTCACGCAGGAAATCGGGGTCCGGTTGTGCTGAAGGGCGATCCAGTAGCAGACTTGGGCGGGCGTGACGAGCCATGAACAGCCCTTCTTTCATGGATTTGGCGCTGAAAGCGGCCGAATCGGCCGCAATTTCCGGCGAGGTGCCGATCGGCTGCGTCGTCGTCCGTGACAACGCGGTCATCGCCACCGCCGCCAACCGCACTTTGACCGACCGCGACCCGACCGCGCATGCCGAGATCCTGGCACTGCGGCAGGCGGCCCAGGTCGTCGGCAGCGAGCGGCTGGTCGAGTGCGACCTCTACGTCACGCTCGAGCCGTGCACGATGTGCGCTGGCGCGATCTCCTTCGCGCGCATCCGACGGCTGTATTACGGGGCCGCCGATCCGAAGGGCGGTGCGGTCGAGTCGGGTGTGCGCTTCTTCACGGCGCCGACCTGCCATCACGCCCCGGAGGTCTATTCGGCGGTGGGCGAGCAGCAGGCGGCGCAGATGCTGAAGGAGTTCTTCAAGGCGCGGCGGTGAGGCCTATGCAGCCGCCTCCTTGCGCAGCGCGCGAAAGCTCATGCGAACCGGGAGGCTGGAGACGCCGCTCATGAAGGGCGACCGCACCCGGCGCACCCGCCCGGCGAGTTCGATCCGTTCGGTCCGGCGCAGCAACTCCGCAAATAGCGCCCGCATCTGCATCCGCGCCAGCTGCAGTCCCATGCAGATGTGCGGACCACGGCCGAAGGCGATGTGCGGGTTCGGACTGCGATCGATCCGGAACGCGCCGGCGTCCTCGAACACGGTCTCGTCGCGATTGGCCGAATGGAAGAACAAGGCCAGCGCATCGCCTTCGCGAATGCGTTGCCCCCCGACCTCGGTGTCGCAGACCGCGGTGCGCATGAAGTGCCGCACCGGCGAGGTCCAGCGCAGCATTTCCTCGATCGCCGGATCGAGCAGCTCGGGCTCGGCCCGCAGCCGCACCATCTGCTCGGGCGCCGCGAGCAGCGCCGCCAGGCCGCCCGCCAATGCGAGCGCCGTCGTATCGTGGCCCGCCGTGACCAGCAGGATGAAGTAGGAGATCAGCTCGTAATGCGGCATTGCCGCGCCATGCGGCGCGGCATGCGCAATCAGGCTGGCGAGATCGTCGCGCGGTCGGGCGCGCCGGTCGGCCACGACGGCTTCGAAATAATCGCGCAGCGCCAGCATGGCCATCCGCATCGTATCGCCCGGCGCCTCGGCGAGACGGCGCCGCGGATCCTCGGCGCCCACGAAGGCCTGGGCGAGCCGCGCAAGCCGGGCATCGTCGGCCTCCGGCGTGCCCAGCATGCGGCCGATCACCCGGAAGGTGAAGGGCAGCGCCACGTCGCCTGCGAAGTCGCAACTGGCGCCGCGCGCGGAAACCCGGTCGATGATCTCGGCGGCCCATTGCGACAGCCATGTCTCCATCTCGCGCAAGACCGGCGGCGCAAAGGCGCCTTGGATGATGCCGCGATAAACGCCGTGATCCGGCGGATCCATCTCGGTCAGGCTGCGCACGAGTTGCGGCTTGCCGGTGACACGCTGCAGCACGGCCTCGGAGGTCTCGCTGGCGAGATAGGTGCGCGGGCCCGCGGCAAACTCATTGCTCCGTGTCTCGATCGAGACAATGTCGGCATAGCGCGTGACCGCCCGGAACGGACGAACGCCCGAGCGTTCAACCCAATGCAGCGGCGCGCGCTGGCGCAGCAGCGCACAGGCGCGTTCCAGCCGCGTTGGGTCGGCGTGACCTCGCGAGGAGATCAGCACGTCCACAGCACGCTCGACGGCGGCGCTGCGGCGATCTGTCTGCGAGGATAGCGACGGAACAGCCGACATCAGTGCGAGAGCCCTGCTTGCGACGGGGCGGCATGAGTCAGGCGGCGCACCAGGAGCGTGAACTCCTTCATCCCGTAGTTGCCGATGACCTCGACGGCCGCCGCAAACTCCTGCTCGCAGTGGGTGGCCCAAACGTCCGGCGTAGTGCGATACAGGCGCGCCTTGGCGGGATCGCCGTCCTGCTCCTCATCAGCGGCCGCTCGCATGAAATTGACGGCAAAGCCGCGCCGGCTGGTCGCGAACATGCGCTGCAACATGGCTTTGATGTAGCCTTCCCAGGCGTCGCGCGAATAGCCGACGTTGACGTTCATGATGCCCGAGGCGACCGAATAGTCGGCGATGCGCGGGCTCTCCGACGCGACGACGAAGCGCCGCAAGGGGGCGGCAAAGCGGCGCCGCGCCCGGCTGATCATGGCGCGGGACAGGTCGATGCCGAGATAGTCAATCTCACAGGACGCAAAACGCGATTCAAGAAACGGCACCAGCGCGCCATAGCCGCAACCGATGTCATTGAGGCTGAACGGCGCCGACACGTCGCACAGCTTCATCAGTTGCACGAAGCGCAGGCCCTGCGTCGCCTCGCACGACCAGTCAACGCCGCGCGGCGTTGCGCCGTGACGCGCAACGCAGGCAGAGTAATAGGCATCGACGTCCGCCTGGATCAAGCCGAGGCTCGGAACGTCCTTCGCCGTGCGTGTGGCAGATCTGGCGCTCACTGCATGCTGAGCTCTCGAGCGCGCCGCTCCCGCACCGTCTTTGCAATCTGCTGTCGCACGACGCGGCCGGGCGTCGTCGGAATCGACACGATGACGTGCACGTCGGACGCGAAGACGACAGGCCGTCCACGAGAGACAGTGACGCGCGGATCATCGGCGGCCGAATGACAGACGAGCGAGATCGGCAACGGCGCGCCCGATTCCAGATCCTCCTTGAAAGCCTCGACGACTCGATCGTGACCATTCACGCCGTCGCGGTCCGAAGGATAGGTCTTGAGATGATCCAGGAATTTGTACCAGCGACGGCGCTCATTCCAGTCGGCAGGCACGATGCCAAGCAAGGTGAACGAGCGCTGCAGGCCATGCTCGGCAGAAAAGATCCCGAACTCGCGCTGCAACTCGGCCATCTCCGGCACCGCGTCAGCCTCGAACCGCTTGTTGAACTGAACCACGACGTCGAGCGTCGTGCTGTCCTTCATCATCGCTCCCATAACGGCTTCCTCCCGATAGCGCAGAATGCACCGGTGTCATGGTGCCTTCTTTTCTCCGGACCATCAAGGGCGATCTGGCGCCAATGGGACAGTGAAGCTGAACGGCACAAGGCAGCGCTCAGCTTCTCACGCACATCAGCACCGAACCGGGTCGGTGATCGCTCGAGACGGCACGGCGCGATAGACATCGACGTCAGAACAGGGGAATCGAGCAAAGAGCCTCGTCTCCGAAGACGACCCTCGTGGTCGCCTCACTTCTTGCGTTTTTCGACCCGCCTCGCCCGTGCGGTCTCAGCGGCCTGCTTGCGTGCCTCACGACCGGGCGTCGTCGGGATAGAGATAATGACGTGCTTGTCGAGGGAGAAAACGATCGGACGTCCTTCCGACACGGTGACACGGGGATCCTCTGCCGCAGAGTGACAGACGATCGAGACCGGCAGCGGCTTTTCGCACTCCAGATCATCCTTGAACGCCTGGATCACACGATCATGGCCGTTCACGCTGGCGATGTCCGATGGATACGTCTTCAGAAACTCGAGAAACTTGTACCAGCGCCGCCGCTCGGACCAATCGGCAGGCACGATTCCGAGCAAAGCAAAGGACTGCTGTAGACTATGCCTCAGCGAGAAGACCCCGAACTCCCGTTGCAGCTCGACCATTTCGGGCAAGGCATCTGCATCGAACCGTTTGTTGAGCTGCACGATAATATCAAGGGTAGTACTGTCTTTAATCATTACCCCCATTGTAACCCCCAAATCTGAAAAAGCCGGAATTCAACGAATCGACAATGCATGCATCATTGCATTGCTTCAAGATGCAATTGCAGTTTCTGAACTAATGAACGCAGACAGAACGCACCAGAGACATTCATGAGATGTCCTATCTGCTCAAGAAGTCCCGCAGCCTGCTCGTTCCTGCCGGCTCCGGCAAGAGCAAGGCCCAGAACGGTCGTCGCGTAACACTCCGCCACTCGATCCGTCTTTCGCTTGGCTACAAGGATCGCCTGTTTGCTGGCCTCGATGGCGGCATCGAAGTCGTCACTCCGGTAAAGCAGATCGGCATTTATGGCGGCCATGCGCGCCTCGAGCTCGAGCCCCGTCCTTGCGGCCCGAGCGGCTTCGATCGCGCCAACCATCTCATTCGTCGCGTCGGCGAATCGACCCGTCAAAGCCTGTTCGAGGCTTGCGCAGAGCAAGGTGAGCACGCGGATGTAGGGAATGCCGGATGTTTCAGCGAGATCGGAAACTCGCCTTGCGTGCTCGCGCGCAAGGCTCTGGTCTTCGACCATCCATGCCAGCTCCACGAGGTTGAAGTGGGGGACGAACTGGAGCACCGGTGCGACCTCGGATGAAGGCTGCTGCACCAATTCGAGAAGCTCGCTGCGAGCATCCTCGATCTGGCCGAGATGAGCCATTGCGCGCGCCCTGATGCATCTCACCCAATAGCTGACGTCAAAGCCGAGAATCTGGTTCGGGTTCAAACCAAGCGTGACGTGACTGTCGAAGCCGGCCTGGCTTGCCATTGCAGCGATGGCTGTATTGGCCGCCGAGAGCGCCTCGTTCATCCGTCCCGAATGTGTGTATGCCTGCGCCAGCATGGCGTTGACGGTCGCGTAGCGGCCAACATCCCCCTCGCCCGAGGTCAGCTTGATGGCGTTCTGCGCCAGGTCGACGTAGTCATCGGCCGCTCCCGTCGAAGCGAGCACGCGGCCATAAGCGCCGATCAACAACGGCTCATGCGCCTTGTCGGAGGAGCGGGCAAATCTCAACGCTTCTTCAGCAAAAGGCTTGACCTCTTCGGCCGAGATGCCTTCGCGCCAGCCGAAGTTCAGGATCTGGCCGCTGGCCAGCGCACGCAGGCGGTCGACGCGCTCCGATTGCGGCAGCGCCTGCAGCAGGGAGCGGATCTTCTTCCATAGCCGCAGCGCCTCCGCCGTGTTGGTGCGGCCGATCCAGCGCGCCGCGCGCTGCAGATGCTCGACCGCCTGCATGGTCTGGCCGGCGAACTCATAGTGCGAGGCGATCAGGGCGGCGAATTCGTCCTGCGTCCCCCAATCGAGCGCCTCGATCGCCTTGGCCACGGCAGCGTGGATCGTGCTCAGCCGGGACCGCAGCTGCATCGCATAGGCGACCTCCTGGATCAGCGGATGGCGAAAGGCGAGCACGCCCATGTCGAACGGCGGCAGATCGTAGAGAAGATCGGCCTGCCTGAGCTGAGCGAGCGCATCGAACAGCTCTGCGTCATCGATGCCGGTTACGGGCTTGAGCACCGCCAGCGCGACCGATCGGCCGATCACGGCCGCTGCTTCCAGCACGTTCTTGGCAGATTCGCCGAGACGATCGATGCGCGCGGCCACGACCGCATGCACGGTCGGCGGCAGTGGAATCGGTCCGATGCCACCCTTGAGACGGTAGGCGCCGCGCTCACCCTCGAAGCCGCCGCTTTCGGAAACGGCGCTGGCAAGTTCCTCGAGGAAGAACGGATTGCCCTGCGCGCGCTCGACGATGTCGCGCGCCAGCACCTCGAGCGAAGGATCGTCACCGAACACCCCGCGCAGCAGCTCGCTTGCCTCCTCGGAGGCAAGCGGGACGATGTGCAGTTCGTGAAACGGGGTCTGCTGCATGAAGGAGGCGGCGAAACCCGGCCTGTAGTTCACGACCAGCAGTGTCTTGGTGCCGATCGTGGCCTCCGCGAGCGCCTCGACGAATTCCTCGCTGGCCTCGTCGACCCAATGCAGGTCCTCGATCATGATCACCATGGCGCCGTCGGCGGGCGCCGCACGGAACAGCGTCTTGAACACGTTCAGCAGACGGGTCTTGAACACGCCGGGATCGAGCCGGAGCGCCGGCCGTGCCGGATCGGCGAGGTTCATGAAGTCCAGGAGCAGGACCAGCGCCGTGTCGGGCATGGCAATGGCTTCGAGCCGGTCGACCACGCGCTGGCGCGACACCTCCACCGGCTCCTTCGGCCGGATACCGAAGAAGTCGCGCAGCAATTCGAGCACCGGCTGGAACGGGGTGGCGCGGCCATGTGCCAGCACGCGCGCCTCGTAGACGCGAATGCCCTGGCGGCGACAGTGCTCGGCGAACTCGAAGCACAGCCGGCTCTTGCCGATGCCGGCCTCACCCACAATGCCGACGACAGCGCCGCGCGCCGCCAGGACGTCGTCGAGCTCGCGCTCGAGCACCGCAAGCTGGGCATTGCGCCCGATCAGCGGCAACAGGCGCTGGCCGCTGCGGAAGACGTCGCTCGCCGGCGCACTGAGGCGGCCGATCAGCTTGTAGATCGACACCGGCGAGGCGATGCCGCGCAGCGCGTGGGTGCCGAGCGGCTCGGCTTCGACGAACTGCCTGGCGCCGGTGTAGGTCTCCTTGCTGATCAGGATGGTGCCGGCCTCGGCCATGTGCTCCAGACGATTGGCGAGATGGACGTTGGCGCCGGCCGCGTCGTAGGTCTGGTACATGCTGTTCTCGACGACCTGGACGATCACCTCGCCGGTGTGCAGCCCGACCCGGACCTGCAAATGCGGGTCGGCGAGGCGCGCGATGGAGTCCTGCATCGCCAGCGCGCCGAGGCAGCCGCGAACCGCATGATCCTCATGCGGCACCGGCGCTCCGAACAGGGCCATGACGCCGTCACCCTGCGTCTTGTTGACGACGCCGTCATAGCGGTGGACCGCCTCCTTCATGAGGTTGAGCACCGGATCGAGCCGCTGCATCGCGAGCTCGGGATCGCCGAGGCTGTCGATCAGCTGGGTGGAATCGCGGATGTCGGCGAACAGGATGGTGAGACGCTTGCGTTCTCCACCCTTGCTGCTCAGGGTCCTCAGGACGCGCTGCGCCGCCTGGTCGGGCGGAGCCAGCCGGCCGGGCAACGGCGCGCCGCATTGGCCGCAGAAGCGATTCGACGGACTGTTGGTCTGGTTGCACGCCTCACATCTGAGGCTGAGCGGCTCGCCGCACCGGTCGCACGAGGCTCTCCCTGGCTGATTCTGCCTGCCGCACCGCGCGCATTCCATGGCCCCTCCGTTCCACGGCGGAACTGATTCATCCCATCAAGGCATGAGTCTATGGAACTGCCACAATTCGCACGGGAAAAATAGCCTTGCGGGGCCGACTGCGGCGATCACGATGCTCAGCCCTGACCGCTTTCCTGCGCCACCGCCTGCCAGGCAATGTCGCGCCGGCAGAAGCCGTCGGCCCATTTGATGCGGTCGACGGCCTGATAGGCCCGCGCCTGAGCCTCGGTGACGGTCTTGCCCGACGCGCAGACATTGAGGACGCGCCCGCCATTGGCGAGAATGGCGCCGTCCTTTGCCACCGTACCGGCGTGGAAGATCTCGACGCCCTCGATCCTCGCGGCGTCGTCGAGCCCCTCGATGACACCGCCCTTGGCGTAGTCGCCGGGATAGCCCTTCGCGGCCATGACAACGGTGACGGCAGCCTCGGGAAACCAGCGCAGGTCGAAATTCTTCAACTGCCCGTCGCAGGCGACCAGCATGGCGGGCACGAGATCCGACATCATCCGCAGCATCAGCACCTGACATTCCGGATCGCCAAAGCGGACATTGTATTCGAACAGCTTCGGCCCCTGGGCCGTCAGCATCAGGCCGGCATAGAGAATGCCCTTGAAGGGTGTGCCCCGGGCGTTCATCCCGGCAATGGTCGGCTGAATGATCTGATTCATGATCTTGTCATGAATCTCCTGCGTCACGAACGGCGTCGGGGAATACGCTCCCATGCCGCCGGTGTTCGGTCCCTGGTCGTGATCGAACACCCGCTTGTGGTCCTGGGCGGAGGCCAGCGGTATCGCGGTCTCGCCGTCGCACAACGCGAAGAACGACACCTCCCGACCTTCGAGAAACTCCTCGATGACGACCTCGGTGCCGGCAACGCCAAAGCCGCCCTCGAACATCATCTTGATGGCGTCCTCGGCGTCGGCAACCGTCTTGGCGACGACGACGCCCTTGCCGGCCGCCAGCCCGTCCGCCTTGACGACGATCGGAGCGCCGTGCTCGCGGACGTAGGCGAGCGCCTCCGGAGCGTTGTCGAAGCGGGAATAGGCGCCGGTCGGGATGTCGTATTCGGCGCAGAGATCCTTGGTGTATCCCTTGGAGCCCTCGAGCTTGGCGGCGAGCCTGGACGGGCCGAACGCCTTGATGCCGGCCGCCTCGAGATCATCGACGATGCCGGCGGCGAGCGGCGTCTCGGGGCCGACCACCACCAGGTCCACCTTGTTCGCCCGGCAGAAGGCGATCACCGCCGCATGATCGGCGACGTCGAGCGCGACACATTCGGCCTCCTTGGCGATTCCGGCATTGCCGGGCGCGCACCACAGCTTGTTGAGCAGCGGCGAGCCGGCGATCTTCCAGGCGAGCGCGTGCTCGCGGCCGCCGGAACCAAGGAGCAGAATGTTCATCGTCGATGCCGTCGCAGAGGGGTGGGCCAATTTGGACGCCCCAATTGCCCGGCCCTCGCAACGGAGTCAAATCATGGCTCAGGCGGCTTCGCGGCGGCCCCGGCAATGATGCCCTGCAGGTTCGCGACATAGCGGGCGAAGGCCGCACGGCCGGCCGCGGTCGCCGTCACCGTGGTCTGCGGCTTCTTGCCGACGAAGGCCTTGTCCACGGCGACGTAGCCGGCGCGCGCCAGCGTGTCGATGTGAGCGCCGAGATTACCGTCGGTGGCGCCGGTCAGCTTCTTCAGCCGGACGAATTCCAGCCCGGCCCCGGCCGGCAGGGCATTCAGCGCCGCCATGATCCTCAGCCGCAGCGGCTGGTGGATGATCTCGTCGAGCTCCGCCAAGCCGTCAGCTCCGCCGCATCCATAGGCCGCCGAGAACCAGGCCGCCGCCATTGACGAACGCCATCCACAACGGGAAAGCCGCGCCGATGAAGAGATAGCCGACCAGGGTCAACGCGGTCACACAGAGACCGAAGATCGTGAACGCGATGCCGAACCACAATCCGGCCAGGCCATAGAACAGCATGAAATAGACCGGCCAGAACGCGCCCATCTCGCGCGGCCCGAAATGGCCGATCGCCTCGACGAAGAAGCCGAAGGCGAAGAACATGACGAAGGCGAGCAGCGCCCTGACGTCGAAGCTGCGCACGCCGGAGCGCACCTTCTCTGCCGCACCCAACGTCAGCGATCCGGCAAGACCGAGAACATAGACCGCCAGCCAGGCCTTGCCGGCGTAATAAGGTGTGAGATAGGTCACGAGATTGCCGGCGAAGACGAGAACGCCCCAGAGGATCATCAGCAGGCTCGACAGCCGATAGATCTGCGACTGCCGCACGCGCTTCATCACATCCTCGATGTCGCCGAGCGCCCGCGCGGCTTCCAGGCTGTCGATCATGCGGTTTGAACCTCTAGCGCTTAGCCACGTCTTCGGCGATCGCGCTCACCGCCTGCGGCGCCGACACGATCTCCATGTGATTGACGCCCGCGATCAGCTTCACGTCAACGCCGCGCGCGACGGCGTGCACCGCATCTGCATATTTGTCGGCGAGCATCAGCTCGTCATCGGCGCCGGCGATAACGGTCACCGGGTGCTTCGCCGCGGCGAGATCGGCCTTGTAGCCGCGGGTCGCGAAATTGCGGAACAGCCGGTAGCTGTAGGTCGGCGCCAGGAATTTCTCCGAGTTCGGCCTGACAGCAAAGGCCAGCACGGGCAGTGCCTCGCAACACGGCATACCGATGCGCCTGAGCGCGCCGAGCGCCAGGATGCGCGGAATGTCGGGACCGGCCCAGCCGCCCGAATTCTCACGGTTGGTCGGCGCATCGTAGCCGAGATAGGGCGACAGCAGCACGGTGCGCGTGAACAGGTCCTGGATCGGGGCGCTCGCCGCGCGCAGCGCAAAGCCGCCGCCTGCGGAATGGCCGAGCAGGACGATCGGCTCGGTCGGGATCGACCTCCTGAGCTCGGCGACGAGGTCGGCCAGATCGTCTTCGAGCTGTCCGAGATAGCCAATGTCGCCGCGGGTGCCGGAGCCGCCATGGCCGCGAATGTCGGGCGCGAAGGTCTCGATGCCGCGCGCCGCCAAAGCATCGGCGAGAGCATGCACGGCGACGCTGGAGCCGGAGGAGCCGTGGACGACGATCGCGACCTTGCCGACAGCCGCCCCGCGCGCCGGGTAATGGCGATAGGCCAGCTCGGTGCCATCGCGGGCGCTGAAGCGCTGCAGCCCTGGCATGGTGCTGCGGTCGACCCGTCCGGCCGTCTCCGAGATCGACTTGAGCTCGGGCGGGCGCGCAAGCGGCGTCGCGATCATCGCGGCCAGAACCAAAGCGAGCACGCCGACGAGGCAGAGCGCTCCTCCTAGGGCCCGAAACAGGACCTTCGCACCGCGTCGCATGCTCTCCTCCACTCACCCAATTTATAGAGTACTCTGTATAACAGAGTTATCGAAAAGACAACGGCTTGATTGGCGGCGGACGCGGAAAGCCCCTACCTTGGCTGCTGCTCCCCGAACCGAATCAGCCAGCGATGCCGCCTGCGGAAGCCTTGCCCAACGCGCCCGAATTCACCGTCACCGAGCTGTCCTCGGCGCTGAAGCGCTCGGTCGAGGACCAGTTCGGCCATGTCCGGGTGCGCGGCGAGATCACCGGCTTTCGCGGGCCGCATTCCTCGGGGCATTGCTATTTCGCGCTCAAGGACGAGAGCGCCAAGATCGAGGCGGTGATCTGGAAGGGCGTGCATGGCCGCATGCGCTTCAAGCCCCAGGAGGGGCTCGAGGTGATCGCCACCGGCAAGCTCACCACCTATCCCAACTCGTCGAAGTACCAGATCGTCATCGAGGCGCTGGAGCCGGCCGGGATCGGCGCGCTGATGGCGCTGATGGAGGAGCGCAAGCGGAAGCTCGGGGCCGAAGGACTGTTCGACCCCGCGCGCAAGCAATTGCTGCCGTGGCTTCCCGAGGTGATCGGCGTCGTCACCTCGCCGACCGGCGCCGTCATCCGCGACATCCTGCACCGGCTCGAGGACCGCTTTCCCCGGCGCGTGCTGGTCTGGCCCGTGAAGGTACAGGGCGAGGGCTCGGCCGAGCAGGTCGCCGCCGCGATCCGCGGCTTCAACGCCTTGCCCGAGGGCGGTCCGATCCCGCGGCCCGACGTGCTGATCGTCGCGCGCGGTGGCGGCTCGCTGGAGGACCTGTGGTCGTTCAACGAGGAGATCGTGGTCCGCGCCGCGGCCGAGAGCATGATCCCGCTGATCTCGGCGGTCGGCCACGAGACCGACGTGACCTTGATCGATTTCGCCGCGGACAAACGTGCGCCGACTCCGACAGCAGCCGCGGAAATGGCGGTGCCGGTGCGCAGCGAGCTGATGCAGGAGGTCGCAAGCCTCGCGCGCCGTGTCAGCGTCTGCTGGCAGCGTGGCCAGGAGAGCCGCCGCAACGAGCTGCGCGCCGCCGCGCGCGCTCTGCCCGGCGCCGGTGATCTGCTCGCCATTCCCAGGCAGCGGCTGGATTCGGCGGCCGCCAGCCTGCCGCGCGCGCTGAAGACCAACACGCATGTGCACTTCCGCCAGTTCGCGGCGGCGAGCGCCAAGCTCACTCTGCGCGTGCTGCACGCGCAGATCTCGCAATCGCGCCATCGCCTGATCGCGTCGTCCGAACGGCTGTCGCTGTCGTCGCGCGGCCAGTTGCACCGGCGGCGCGAGCGGTTCGAGGCGCTCGATGCCCGCTTCAAGGCCTCTCGGCAGGCCTATGCGCAGGCCAAGCGCCAGGCCATCGGTCGCGAGCGCGACCGAACCGAACGTCTGGCCGAGCGGGCCCGGCGCGCGTTGCTGACCCAGCTTCAGCGCCTGTCGGCCCGCGTTGGCCAGAACGAGAAGCTCCTCACCGCTCTGTCCTATCGCAGCGTGCTGGCGCGCGGCTTTGCGCTGGTGCGTGACGAGGCCGGCCACCCGCTGCACCATGCCGCGAGCATCGGTCCGGGCGCCGCGCTCTCGATCGAATTTGCCGACGGCAAGGTCGCGGCCACGGCGGGCGCGGACCGCCCGCTTCCGCCGGCAGCGCCGTCATCGCCGAAACCTGCGCGCGAGGCCAAGCCTTCGGCAGCGAAGCGCACGCCCGATCCCGCCGATCAAGGCAGCCTGTTCTGATCGGTTCTCAGCGCGCCAGCCACTCGGCCACGAGCTTCTGCGCATCGGCGCGCGCCTCGGGATCGGAGCCGACATGGCCGCGCTCGGGCGCCCCGGCATCCGAGCCGGCAACCTGATGCAGCGGCAGGTTCACACGATCGAAATCGTGATAGGCGCCGGGATAGATCACGATGCGGGTCAGCGCGCTGCGGCCGCGCGCACCATCGATCATCTGTCGGCATGCGGGCGGCGAATAGACGTCGTCCAGCCCGCCGATCAGCACCAATGTCGGGACGCGCGTGCTCCAGCCGAGGCCGGACGAGGCACGGCAATCCGGGTAGAACGCCACCGCCGAGCGGAAATCGGGCGAGACATGCTGGGGCAATTGCGGGCGTACCGCCCATAACAGCGCGCTCGCACCGCTGGCCCAGCCGACCAGACTGACCCGGTCGGGCATCGCCCAGGCTTGCTTGGCCAGCCATTTCTGCGCGATCACGATGTCCGCGACACGCTCGCGCCGGCCGCTGATACGACGCTCCTTGACGCGGCATTGCGGGCCCAGCCCGCGCGAGCCGTAGCTGTCCGGCAGCAGGACGGCCTTGCCGTCCCCGACCAGTTCCTCCGCCCAGTCGCGATAACGCGGCAGCACGGGCTCGGAGCGGCCGGAAAGCCCACCGCAGCCGTGCAGGGCAACGACGACCGGAAATGGGCCGGCCCCCTTCGGCCGGTAGAGCTGGGCGCGCAGCACATAGCTTCCCGAGGGAATCTCGACCGCGACGGGCGCCGGCAACGGCTCAGCCAAGGCTGAAAACGCCGTGGCGCAAAGCATTGAGACAACGATGGCGACGAGGGAGCGCATCAAACCAGCCGGGCGGGACAAGCGGCGGATATTGAAACCTAGCTAGCACGGAGTTTCGTGCAGAAGCATCACAAATCAGTGGGTTTGCGCGGGGGGACAGCGTCCCCCATCTATGCTAGGACATCATCGAAAATCGGCCTGTCGTGTGCGTGCGGCGCTCGCGGAGGGACTTCACGGCAAGGAATTGGAGATCGCGGACGTGCTCAACAAGTTTGGTCCCTCGGGCCAGGGCGAGGCGCAGGTGCAGTATCTGGATGGCGATTTCCGCGTGATCTCACCGGGAAGCTATGTGCGCTGCGCGGTCACCGATGTGCGGATTCCGCTGGACGAGCTGAAGTATTGGAGTGTCGATCTGCAGGAAGCCTACGCCGTGCCGACCGCCGTGCTGCAGCGGCATTATCCGGGCGCATTGAAGGCCAACGGCTGACCTTTACGCTTCGCTGCCAGTCGTTGCACAACCAGCGCGCGCAACGCGGCGAGATCGTCGAACTGCAGCGTGACCGGGAATGCCATGACATCGGGCGCGGCCTCATGGCCGCGGAACCGCACGAGATCTTTTTCCGTGGTCACCAGGGCAAATCCATCACGCCTCGCTTCGTTGGCGAGGGCTGCGACGTCGCCTGTCGTGAATGGGTGGTGATCCGGAAAGGCCCGCTCGCGCCTGACGTCGAGACCCGCGCCGCGAAGGGTGCGGAAGAAGCGGGCGGGATCGCCGATCCCGGCAAACGCCAGCAGCGGCCTGCCCTGCAACGCCGCAACGACCTTTGCATCGGGCTGCAACGCGGCCGAGAACACCGGCTTGCCGGCCGCCGAGACACGCGCAGCGACCAGATCGCTGGCTCGGCCGCCGCCGATCACGACCAACGCGTCGGTGCGCGCCAGTTGCGGCGGCAGCGGCGCGCGCAACGGTCCGGCGGGAAACACCTCGGCATTGCCGAGGCCGCGCGCGCCGTCCATCACGATCAGCGCGAGATCCTTGGTGATCGACGGATTCTGGAAGCCATCGTCCATCAGGATGACCGAGGCGCCCTGCGCCTTGACGAGGCCGATGCCGTCGGCGCGGTCGCGCGAGACGACGACCGGTACCCGCGCGGCCATCATCAGCGGCTCGTCACCGACATCGGCCGCCTGATGGATAGCGGGATCGACGGCCACGGGACCGTGCAGCCGGCCGCCATAGCCACGGCTCAGCACCACCGGCCGCTCGCCGAGGTCACGCAGCATGTCGGTCAGCGCCAGCACGGTCGGCGTCTTGCCGGCGCCGCCGACATGGAAATTGCCGACGCAGATCACCGGCAGGCCTGCATCGACGCCGACTTGCGCCATGCGGCGTGCGGCAATGGCACCGTAGAGTGTCGAGAGCGGGGACAGCAGACGCGATTGCCAGGAGGGCGGCCGATGCCAGAAGGCCGGCTCACGCATCGCCGGCGGCCCCCATCTCGAGCCTGACCTGCAACAGATACGGCTCGAGCGCCGACAGCGTCCGCTCCAGCGCGCCACCGAGCTGATCGACGACGCGCGTGCCTGCCGCAACCAGGCTGTTGCCGGCTGCGGGATCGGCGAGCAGCTGCCGGAGCTGCCGGATCAGCGCCTCCTGATCGTGGGCGAGCCGGGCTCCCCCGGCCTTGTCCAGCGCCTCGTAGACGTCGGTGAAATTGAACACGTGCGGGCCATGCACGATCGCCGCGCCGAGCTTGACCGCCTCGATCGGGTTCTGGCCGCCATGCTCGACCAGCGACCCGCCCATGAACACGACCGGCGCCAGCCGGTAGAACAGGCCGAGCTCACCCATGGTATCGGCGACGTAGATGTCGGTGCCGGCGAGCGGCTGGTCCTCGCGCGACCGCAAGGCGCCCTGCAGGCCGGCGCTTGCGACGAGCTCCGCGACCGCCGGGCCGCGATGCGGATGGCGCGGCACGATCACGGTGAGCAGCGACGGATAGGCCGCAGACAAGGCCTTATGGGCCGCGATCAGGATCTCGTCCTCGCCGGGATGCGTGGAGGCGGCGACGACGACCGGACGGCCGCGCGTCATCGCCGTGAGCCGATCGAGCTTCGCCGGATCGGCGGGCGGCGCCGGCACGTCGAGCTTGAGATTGCCGGTGGTGATGACGTTGCGCGCGCCGAGCGCGGAGAACCGGTCGGCATCCGCCTGCGACTGCGTCAGGAAGAGATCAAAGCGTCCCAGCAAAGCGGAGATGGTGCCGGACATGCGGCGCCAGCGCGGGAACGAGCGCGGCGACATGCGGCCGTTGATCACCACCATCGGCACCCGCCGCGAGGCACCGGCCAGGATCAGGTTGGGCCAGAGATCGGACTCGATGAACAGCCCGAGCGAGGGACGCCAATGATCGAGAAACCGCTCGACGAAGCGCGGCGTGTCATAGGGCACGTATTGGTGGATCACGTCGGGTGGGAAACGCTTGGCCACGATCGCGGCCGAGGTCACGGTGCCGGACGTGATGAGGATGCGGATGTTGAGCTCACGCAGCCGCTCGATCAGTGCCGCCGCCGCGAGCACCTCGCCGACGCTGGCGCCGTGAATCCAGACCAGCGGACCCAGCGGGCGGGTGTCGTGGCTCAGGCCGCGACGCTCGTCGGTCCGCTCCGGATCCTCCTTGCCATGCTTGAGCCGCTGCCTGATCAGGGCCGGCGCAAGCGGCGATGCCGCCGAGGACAACCCGCGGTAGACACGCAGGGCCATCGGCAGCGGGCTAGGCACTCGATGCTCCCGACGCGACCGGAGGGGGACAGGCCTCGGGACGGCCGACGATCTCATAGGCGCGGCGCATGCATTGGTTCAGCGTCGCCTCGAGGTCGAGACGCGCCTCTTCCATCATCGCGGCGTCGGCATCGCGCGGCACGTTGATTTCCTTGATTCCCACCAATGCGCCGCGGCCGAATGGCAAATTGATGGTGGTGCTGTCCCAGTTCTTCAGGCGGATGAAGCGGCTCGTGACCATTGCGAACGGCATGATCGGACGTCCTGTTTCACGCGCGAGCATGATGATGCCGAGACCCGCAATCCGCGCGCGCTTCGGCACATCGGCGGTCGATGCAACATTATAGTTGTCTTCGAGCGCCCGCACCATCTCCTTGAAAGCTCCTACTCCGCCTTTCCGGTGGAAGGAAGAGCCGTGATCGCCGGAGCCGCGGATGGTTCCGATGCCGAGCCGCTCCGCCGCGATCGCGTTGAACTCGCCGTCGCGATGGCGGGAGATCAGCACCTTGGCGCGATAGCTCGGCTTGTTCTTGATGAAGGGGGTCAGCAGATGCTGGCCGTGCCAGAACGCGAAGATCGCCGGCATCTGCGGCTCGACGATATCGTAGACCTCGGGCGGCTCATAGGTGAAGCGGTTGGTCAGCCACACCAGACGCAGGTACTCGGCGGCGAGGAACCCGACGGCGCGCTGGAACCAGCCGCTGCGCAGCGTATTGCGAACCAGATGTTTCAAGTGACGAGCTTTGCGTCTTACTTCGCGTCCTGACCGGGATCGAGCAGCCGGTGCAGGTGAACGATGAAATAGCGCATATGGGCGTTGTCGACCGTCATCTGCGCCTTGGCTCGCCAGGCGGCGTGGGCCGCCGCGTAGTTCGGATAGACACCGACGATGTCGACCTTGTCGAGATCCTTGAATTCGTTCTTGTCGAGGTTGATGAGCTCGCCGCCGATCACGAGGTGAAGGAGCTGCTGCGAGGCGCTATCTGTCATCGGTATCGTTTCCTAATCAGCGCCTTGCAGGCGAAATGGAGGGTGCGATCCAGGGGCGTCAGTCCGGCGGTAACCTGCGATACTGAGCGACGATGTCAGCATGTCGGTCGCGGCCCGCTGCCACCAGCACCCCGTGCACCACTTCCGGACGATTATAGAGGATCGCCTCGCCGGACAACGCGGTCATTTTACCACCCGCTTCCTGCACGATCAAATGAGCCGCCGCAAGGTCCCAATCGCGGCTTTGTCCGCCTGCAAAAGCGGCATCGAGCCCGCCATGCGCGACACGGCACAGGCGCAGCGCCAGCGAGCCGATTCGCGGATGCAGCTCAATCCGCGCCGCGTCCGGAGCCAGCCGCTCAACCAGCGGTTTCGGGCCGGCCACGCGCGAGAAATCGAGCTCGCGTCCAGGTGCAGCCCGAACCGGCTGTTCGTTCAACGTGGTGCCGCTACCGCGCGCGGCGAAGAAGAACTCCTCGCTGACCGGGACATGCACGGCGGCGAGTATCGGCGCACCGTGCTCGACCAGCGCAACGCTCACGCACCAGTCGTTGCGGCCGCCGAGATAGGACCGCGTGCCGTCGATCGGATCGACGATCCAGACCCGCGATCGACCAAGTCTCGCCCGATCATCCGCGCTCTCCTCGGACAGCCAGCCGTAATCCGGCGTTGCGGATCGCAGCCTGCGTTCGAGCAGCGCATTGACCGCCATGTCGGCTTCGGAAACGGGCGACGACGCCCCCTTGGTCCATTTGCGCAGCTCCGTTCCGAACATCGAACGTGCGAGCTCGCCGGCTTCGCGCACCGCCTCTTTGAGGAGCCCGGCGTCCGCCGCCAGGCTCGTGTCGTCCGGTTTCCCGATCTCACCGTCCGCCAAGCGTCAACCCTTCGATGCGCACCGTCGGCGCATTGACGCCATAGCGGAATTCCAGATCGCTGGCGGGCGTCATCGACTTGAAGATCTCGAACAGATGCCCGGCGATCGTCACTTCGCTCACGGCATAGCCGATCTCGCCATTCTCGATCCAGAAGCCGGACGCGCCACGGCTGTAGTCGCCGGTGACGCCGTTGACGCCCGAGCCGATCAGGTCGGTGACGTAGAAGCCCTGCTTGATGTCCGAGATCAGCTCCTTGGCTGTCACGACGCCGGCTTCGAGATGCAGATTGAACGGACCGGGCGAAGGCGACGACGACACGCCGCGATGGGCATGCCCGGTCGTCACCATGCCGAGCTCGCGCGCGGTGCCCGAATCGAGGAGCCACGTCGTCAGCACGCCATCGTCGACCAGCGCGGTCTGCTTCACCTTCACGCCCTCGGCGTCGAACGGCTGCGACCGCAAGCCCCGCTTGCGCAGCGGATCATCGATGATGCGGATGCCCTTGGCGAACAGCTGCGCGCCGAGCTTGTCCTTGAGGAAGCTGGTCTTGCGCGCGATCGAGGCACCATTGATGGCGCCGACCAGATGTCCGACCAGCGAGCCGGACACGCGGGGATCGAACACCACCGGCACCTGGCACGTCGCAACCTTGCGCGGATTGGCGCGCGCCACCGCGCGTTCGCCGGCGCTGCGCCCGACGGCCGCGGGCGCCAGCAGGTCGGCGCCGTGCGGAGCCGCCGTGTAGTCGTAGTCGCGCTCCATTCCGGTGCCCTCACCGGAAATGGCGGTCGTCGAGATGCTCTGGCTCGAGCGCAGATAGGCGCCGTGAAAACCGTCGCTCGTGACCAGCACCATGCCGCCGATGCCGGTCGAGGCGGACGCACCACCGGACTTCGTCACGCCCTTCACGCCGAGCGCGGCGGCCTCCGCCTCCTGGGCACGGCGCTCCAGCTCTGCGGTCGAGGGAATCTGCGGATCGAGCAGATCGAGTTCGGGAATGTCGCGCGCCAGCAGCGCGGGATCGGCGAGGCCGACATATTGATCGCCGGGCGCCACCCGCGCCATCGCCACCGCCCGCTCGGCCAGCCGCGCGACACCGTCGCCGCTGACATCGTTGGTCGACACCACGGCCTGGCGCTTGCCGACCAGCACGCGCAGGCCGACATCGTCGCCCTCGGAGCGCTCGGATTCCTCGACACGGCCGTCACGGACCTCGACGCCTAGCGAGATGCCGCGCACCGCGATGGCGTCGGCGGCATCGGCGCCGGCCTTCCTCGCGGCTTCCACCAGCCGCTCGGCGAGCGTTCGCAGGGCGGACTGGTCGAGCAGATCTGATTGGGCGGAGGTCGACGATGAGGCTGGGGAAGAGGTCACGAACACGATCCGATCGATGTCAGGTGGGCGAAGACGGCTCAATCCAAACGAAATGTGGCCTGTTCACGCCGACTTCAAGCAGGACGGCAGACGGCACATCGGATTGTCGGCAAATCGGCAAGGTCTCGTCAATCATGCGGGGCAAGCGCTTGTCAATCATGACGGTAAGAGGATCATGCGTGAGATCTGATTAACCAGGCTTGTTAAGCCGATACGGGCGATCTGCGTGGCAAGGTCACACGCATCGACCGGGAGCATAATCCCGGCGGGGAGACCAAGCCGTGAGGCGTCAAACAGCAACAGGCGGAAGCAATTCCGCTGGGTCGGGCCGCGTCCTGCGGCTCGACCCTCTTTCCCTGCCCGTCTCGTACAGCGCGCACGATACCCGTGCCGATGGCGGGATCCGGCAGATCGAACTGCACCGGGAGCGCGTGGTCCTGCGTCGTGCCGTCAGCGGCATGCGCATGGCCCTGAACCTCCGCGTCAGCGACTTCCTCGGCATCGGCGTGCGCGACATCGACGCCACGCAGGTGATGCTGGTGCTCGTCCACCGCGACCCTTCCCTGACCATCCCGCTCTGCGTCAGCGACGACCAGACCGAGATCGTTGCTGCGTGGGCGATGTGGAGCGAGACGTTCGCGCTGCCCCAGTTGCAGGACACGCGCCGCGAGGCCACGCCGCGCCGCCGCCGCCGCAACGCGATCCGCTCGCGCCGCCCGCGCTTCCTGATGCGACGCCGTGTCGGCTATCAGCTCAATCCCGCCTCGATCCATCGCGGCGAGCGCGAGATCATCGCGCGCAACTGATCAGCTTGCACGCAGCACGGCGTCGACCAGCAGTCCGGCGAACAGCAGCAGTCCGGCATCGCGGTTCGATTTGAAGATGCGCAGGCACAGCGCCGGATCGGCGATATCCAGACGCCGGATCTGCCAGCCGAGATGGGCGGCAAAGCCCGCGAGCCCGAGCCACGCCGCGACATGCACGTGGGCCGTCGCGAACGCGGCGCCAATCAGCATGACGGCCAGACCGTAGAAGATGACCAGCGCCAGATGCGTGCGCTCGGCAAACAGGCGCGCGGTCGACTTGATGCCGATCAGCGCGTCATCCTCGGCGTCCTGATGCGCGTAGATCGTGTCATAGGCGATCACCCACGCGATCGACCCGGCGTAGAGCAGCAGCGCGGTTGCATCGATGCGGCCGAACGCGACCGCAAAACCCATCAGCGCGCCCCACGAGAAGGCGAGACCCAGCACGACCTGCGGCCACCAGGTGACGCGCTTCATGAACGGATAGATCGCGACGATCAGCAGCGAAGCGATGCCGGTCGCGATCGCGAAGCGGTTGAATTGCAGCAGCACCGCCAAGCCGATCAGGGCCTGGACCACCAGGAAGGCGAGCGCCTGCTTCACGCCGACCTGGCCTGCGGGAATCGGGCGCGAACGGGTGCGCTCCACCTTGGCGTCGAGATCGCGGTCGGTGATGTCGTTCCAGGTGCAGCCGGCGCCGCGCATGACGAACGCGCCGACGAAATAGAGCGCGATCCACGCCGGCAGCATGGACAGATTCCCGCCGATCCCGGCCGCGAGGGCGGCCGACCACCAGCACGGCATCAGCAGCAGCCACGATCCGATCGGGCGATCGAAGCGGGCGAGCCGCAGGTAAGGCCGGCTCCACACCGGCGCCAGCGTGTCGACCCAGTTGCCGGTCGCGTCAGCAACGCGGACGGCGGTGGTGCTCATCGGGTGAGGACGTTGCCGGTCATGGTGTCGAAGGCGGAACCGCCCTTCTTCGTCGCGTTGGCTTCAGGCAGCGCGGCCGACGAGCCCAGCACGTCGCTGAGGCTCGGAGCCGCGGGCCTTCCAGCCCCCGACTGCATCTGCGCCGCCACGGCACAGACCTTCTTTTCCAGCGCGTCGGTGTTCTTGTGACCGGCCTTCAGCTGGTCGGCGATCTGCTGGGGAATGCCGCAGCTCGCCGAATGCGCCTCGACATATTTGATCATCTTGACCTCGGCCTTGCCGAAATTCGCGATCAGCTTGCAGGCCTCGTCGGGCGAGGCCTTGCGGTCGCTCGCCGCCTTGATCAGCTTGCCGCGACGCTCGGCTTCCTCGCGCAGCGGCAGAAACTCCTTCATGCAGCTTTCGGGCGGACCGCCCTGCGGCGCAGCCCCCATCGGCGGAGGCGCAAAGCCACCGCCGCCGCCACCGAACGCGGAGCCGCCGGGGCTCGGAAACGGGCTCGACGGAGCCGCAGCCCGCATTGGCGCCGCGCCGTTGATGGGCGGAAACGGCGAGTTGCTGGTCTGGGCCTGGCCGGGCATCGGCGCGGGAAACGAGCTCTGCGCGACGACCTGCCCTGTGGAGAGCACCAGGGCGGCAATGGCGAGCGGCATGAAAGACTGGCGGACGATCAAGGCTGGTTCTCCGGTAAGACCAAGAATCCTCAACACTTCCGGATGAAAGCACGATCCGATCCGGGGCTTTTACGATTCTCGTCCGTCCAGCACAACCGCGGATTTGATCACATCCGCGGCGGAGGGACGCAGCCGGGTTCCAGACCGGCATGCAATCCCGTCCACGGACGTCAGGCCCGGGCATCGGGTTCGGTCTGCGCCCTGCACGCCCGATGAACGGAATAGCCAGTCGGCGGCGGGCGGCGACCTGCCCGCCGCGAGGGATCACGTCGCCGTGCACACCTTGCGCATCACGGTCAGGGTGTTTTCGTGATTCGCCTTCAACTGATCGGTGATCTTGGCCGGGATGCCGCAGAGCGAGGCATGCGCAACGGCGTAGTCGATCATCTTGGTCTGGGCGAGCTCGTAGTCATGCACCAGCTGACAGGCCTCGCCGGGCGCAAAGCGCCGCTCGGTCGCCGCCTTGAGCAGCTTGGCCCGGCGCGCGGTCTCGTCCCGCAGCGGGGTGAACTCCTTCAGACAGGTTTCGGGCGGGCGAAAGCCAGCCACGCCAGCGCCGCCCGGAACCGCGGGCGCCGGCCGCTGCGGCGGCGCGGCGACCGCCTTGTCGTCGGCCCGGGACGGCGCAGCGACCATCACGGCGATGGTCGCGGCAAGCGCCCAGATCGCAAGCGCCGAAGTCGAATGTCTCAAGATCAAGGCCGTTCTCCGCATCGAGGCTCACGGAATCGTCGGATGTCCGTCCCAAGGGACGACCGGCGGGATCGAAGCCGTAAAATCTGTCGACAGCACGGCCGAAAGGCGCCATCGCCAGTACCTGAGACAACACCCCGTGACGGCTCCGCCTGCTTTGCGGCCGGCGCGGGGTCCGGTAAGCAACGTCCGTCATAGCCATCGCTTCGCTCCATGCCCGCATACGACTTCACCGCCCCGCGCCTGTTCGTCGACGCCCCCCTGCAGGAGGGCGGCTCGGTCGCGCTCGACCGCAACCAGGGCAATTATCTCGGCAACGTCCTGCGCCTCGGCGCCGGCGATCACGTGCTGGTCTTCAACGGCCGCGACGGCGAATGGCGGGCCGTGATCGAGGGCCGCAAGCGCGCTGACGCCCTGACGATCCAGCAGCAGAGCCGGCCGCAGGATCACCTGCCGGACATCGCCTATGTCTTCGCGCCGCTCAAGCACGCGAGGCTGGACTACATGGTGCAGAAGGCGGTCGAGATGGGCGCCGCGCGCCTCGAGCCGGTCATCACCCGTCACACCCAGGTGTCGCGCGTGAATGGCGAGCGCATGCGCGCCAACGTGATCGAGGCCGCCGAGCAATGCGGCATCCTCAGCCTCGCCAAGGTCAGGGACCCCGTGCCGCTGGAGCGCTTCCTCGCGCAGCGGCAGCCTGAGCGGCTGCTGGTGTTCTGCGATGAGGCGGCCGAGCTGGCCGATCCGCTGCAGGCGCTGCGCGGAACCAAGGCTGCGGCCGGCATCGACCTGCTGATCGGACCGGAGGGCGGTTTTGCCGAGGATGAACGGACGCTGCTGCTGCGCCAGCCGCACGTGATCAGGCTGGCGCTGGGTCCGCGCATCCTGCGCGCGGATACGGCCGGCGTTGCCGCCCTCGCCGTGATCCAGGCCACGCTCGGGGACTGGAGCGGAGCCCGCGGTTAAGGTCTTCCGGCCAATTGTGGCGCGCCGGGGCCATTCGCAGTCGAAACCGTCAAACGGCCATGCTAAGGGGCAGCCGCCGCTCCCAGAGGCGCCCAATCCACTTTGGAACTCGATCGACATGACCGGACCCGCTCCAACCGGACCCGCCGCGTGGGCGGACATGCTGCTGCAATCCTTCGCCCAGGCCGGCTATCAGCGGGCCGAGCCGGCGATCCTGCAGCCGGCCGAGCCATTCCTCGACCTCTCGGGGGAGGACATCCGCAAGAGCCTCTATCTGACCGGCGACGCCGCCGGCGAGGAGCTCTGCCTGCGCCCCGACCTGACCATTCCCGTCGCCCGGGACTACCTCGCCTCGGCCCGCGCCGGGCAGCCGGCCGGCTTCAGCTATCTCGGTCCAGTATTCCGTTACCGCGAGGGCCGCCCGAGCGAGTTCCTGCAGGCCGGCATCGAATCGTTCGGACGCCAGGACCGGCCCGCCGCCGATGCCGAGATGCTGGCGCTGGCGATCGAGGCGACCGCCACCGCCGGCCTTGCCGCGGTGGAGATCCGCACCGGCGACGTCGCGCTGTTCACGGCCCTCATCGACGCGCTCGACCTCTATCCGGTCTGGCGGCGGCGGCTGATCAAGGACTTCAACCGCAAGCGCACCCTGGCGCAGGACCTCGAGCGGCTGGCGATCGCCTCGGTGGCGCCGCGCAACGAGTATGAGGGCGTGCTCGCCGCTCTGGCCGGCTCCGACCGCAAGGCTGCGCTCGCCCTGGTCACCGACCTGATGTCGATTGCCGGCGCCACCGCCGTCGGCGGCCGCACGGTGGCGGAGATCGCCGACCGCTTCCTCGAGCAGTCCACCCTGAAGAGCGGCGCGCTGCCGCGTGACGCGCTGGACCGTATCAAGCGCTTCCTCGCCATCAGCGGCAGCCCGACCGAAGCCGTCCAGCAGCTTCGCGCCCTCGCCGCCGATGCCAGGCTCGACATCTCGGCGGCGATCGACGCGCTGGAGGCGCGCGCCGGCTTCATGGCCCAGCGCGGCATCGACATCGCCAAGGTGCGCTTCGCCACCTCGTTCGGCCGCGGCCTCGACTACTACACCGGCTTCGAGTTCGAGCTGCACCACCCAGGCAATGGCGACGAGCCGCTGGTCGCCGGCGGCCGTTATGACGGCCTGCTGAGCCAGCTCGGCGCCGCCTCGTCGATTCCGGCCGTCGGCTTCTCGATCTGGATCGAGCGGCTGGCCCAGAGCAGCGCCGCGGGGAAGGCCGCGCGCGGGAGAGCATCATGAGCGGCCCCCTCGTCCTCGCCGTTCCCTCCAAGGGACGTCTGCAGGAGAATGCCGAAGCCTTCTTCGGACGGGCCGGGCTGAACCTGTCCAAGCCCGGCGGCGCGCGCGACTATCGCGGCACCATCGCAGGTCTCGACAATGTCGAGATCGCCTATCTCTCTGCGAGTGAGATCGCCTCGCAACTGGCGCGCGGGACCGTGCATCTCGGCGTCACCGGCGAGGATCTCGTGCGCGAGAGCATCACCGATGCCGACAAGCGCGTGCTGCTGATCGACACGCTCGGCTTCGGCGGCGCCAACGTCGTCGTCGCGGTGCCGCAGGCCTGGATCGACGTCCGCACCATGGCCGATCTCGACGACGTCACCACCGGTTTCCGTGCCCAGCACAATCGCCGCATGCGCGTCGCCACCAAGTACATCAACCTGACGCGCAGCTTCTTCGCCGCCCACGGCATCGTCGATTACCGCATCGTCGAGAGCGCCGGCGCCACCGAGGGCGCGCCCGCGGTCGGCACCGCCGAGCTGATCGTCGACATCACCAGCACCGGCTCGACACTGATGGCCAACGGGCTGAAGGTGCTGGACGACGGCGTGATCCTGCGCAGCCAGGCCAATCTCGTCGCCTCGCGCGACGCCGACTGGTCGGAGGGTCCGCGCGAGAGCGCCCGGATCATTCTCGACCACATCCATGCCCGCGCCCGCGCCAGCAAATACCGCGAGGTCCGCACCCGCTTCAAAGGGTGCGACGCAGCAATGCTGAGCGAGGCGCACAACCGCTTCGGCGTGGTGGCGCCGTTCGGCGGCCCGACCTCGTCCGGCATGCTGACCCTGCACTGCCCGCCGGCGCAGATCTACGCGCTCGGCAGCTTTCTGCGCGCACATGGCGCCGAGACCGTCTCGGTCGCCTCGCTGGACTACGTGCTCGACCGCGAGAATCCGCTGTTTGCCCGCCTCGAGGCCTTCCTGCGATCATAAATCGCCGTTCATCGTAGCGACAGGTGAGCGCGACTACCATATGTTGGTAGGAGAACGAGGACTCTGAGCGATGCTGGGAACTGACGTGTCCGACCTGACCACGACCGCGGCCGACGCCGCGTCGCAGGGACTGTCGATCGTTATCCCCGTCTATAACGAGGGCGCGGGACTGACGGCGCTGCACGAGCGGCTGAACAATCTCGCACGCACCCTGCGTCAGCGCTTCGGTCTCGCCTGTGAGCTCGTCTATGTCGACGATGGCAGCCGCGACAACACGCTCGCGATTGCCCGCACGCTGCAGGCCGATGCGCTCGATGTGCAGGTCGTGTCGCTGTCGCGCAATTTCGGCAAGGAGGCCGCGCTGATGGCCGGCCTCGATCATGCCCGGCGCGGCGCGGTGATGTTCATGGACGGCGACGGCCAGCATCCGCCGGCCCTGATCGAGCAACTCGTCACGCACTGGATCAAGGACGGCTACGACGTCGTCTATACCGCCAAGGCGCATCGCGACAACGAGCCGTTCCTGCGCCGGGTCGCCGTTCACGGCTTCTACGCGCTCATCAACTGGGGGGCGCGGCAGAAGATTCCGGAGGATGCCGGCGACTTCCGCCTGCTGTCGCCGCGCGCGGTGGCCGCGCTGCGGCAGCTCCCTGAACGCAACCGCTTCTTCAAGGGCCTCGCGAGCTGGATCGGCTTCCGCCAGATCCGCGTCGACTATGAGCCCGCGGCGCGCGCCCACGGCGTGACGACCTTCAACCTGACGAGCCTGCTCGGCCTGTCGATTGAAGGGCTGACCTCGTTCTCGGTCGCCCCGCTGCGCTTCGCCAGCCTGCTCGGAATCCTGCTGGCCTCTGCGGCCTTCCTGTTCGGGCTCTCCATCCTCTGGGAGACCGTCGTCAGCGGCAAATCGGTGCCGGGCTATCCCTCGCTGATGGTCGGCCTGATGACGATCGGCGGCGTGCAACTGATCATGATCGGCATCATGGGCGAGTATATCGGCAAGATCCTGTCCGAGCTGAAGGCGCGTCCGATCTACTTCGTCGCCGAGCACAGCGAGAAGCGTGCAGCGCTCGATGCACGGAGCGACGGCGCCGAGAGGAACGCCGCCGAATGAGCGCGACGCCGCACCGGCGCATCTGGCTGTGCGCCGATGACTATGGCATCAGCCCCGGGGTCAACAGCGCCATCCGGGACCTGATCGCGCGCGGCCGGCTGAACGCCACCTCGGTGATGACGGTGGGCGCCGCGATCGGGCGCGACGAGGTGGCGGAGCTGACCAGGGTCGCGTCCGACCGCCCGCGTTGCGCCATCGGCCTGCACGTCACGCTGACCGCGCCATTCCGGCCCCTCACCATGCACTTCCGCCCGTCGGAGGGCGGCATGTTCCTGCCCTTTCCCAAGCTGCTGCGTGCCGGAATGTCCCGCCGGCTCGATCCCGAGCTGATCCGCGCCGAGGTGCTGGTCCAGCTTGCGGCGTTCGGCGAGCTGTTCGGCCGCGCCCCGGATTTCGTCGACGGCCATCAGCATGCCCAGCTCTATCCGCAGGTGCGCGAGGGCTTCCTCGCCGCCGTCAAGGAAGCCGCGCCGGCGGCCTGGGTGCGTCAGGGCGGCCGGATCGTGCCGCTGATGCAGCGGCTGACGGCACCGAAGGCGCTGCTGCTGGACGTCCTGAGCGCGCAATTCCGCCGTCATGCCAGGCGGGCCGCGATCGCCTTCAATCCCGCTTTCGCCGGCGCCTATGACTTCAGCAAGACCTCGGATTTCGGCACGCTGATGGACGGCTTCCTGGACGAGCTGCCGGAGGACGGGCTGGTGATGTGCCATCCCGGCTTCGTCGACGACGTCCTGATCGAGCTCGATCCTTTGACCGTCCAGCGCGAGCACGAGCACGCCTATCTCGCCGGCGAGCATTTTCCAGCGCTGCTCGACCGCCGCCGGATGACGCTGGCCTGAACGGATCTTGCGGGCCTGCGACGAACAAAAAGCCGCTCGGCAGCGTTCCTCCTGCGGTGCGGGCAGCGTGGAGGTCCAAAACGCCGCGCAAGCCCGAGAGACGCTGTGTCGCATACCGAAATTTAATCCGCGCCCCGGCTGGCCGGGCCACAAAGTCCCCCTAAATCTTGGCCGCGCTTCGCCGGAACAAGGCAAGCGGCAGGAGAACGACATGACACCGCAAGAACGCCAACTCATCGACGATCTGTTCGACCGGCTTGCCAAGTTGGAGAGTGCACCGCGTGATCCGGAGGCCGCCGCCGCCATCGCCCAGGCGCTGCAGCGGGCTCCCAATGCCGTCTACGCGCTGGTGCAGACGGTGCTGGTGCAGGACGAAGCCTTGAAACGCGCCAATGCCCGCATCGAGGAGCTGCAGCACGCCCAGGCCCCGCAGCAGGCTCAGTCCGGCGGCTTCCTCGATTCGATGCGCGACAGCATCTTCGGCGCGGGCAGCCGCGGGTCGGTCCCTAACGTGCCGCCGCCGTTGCCGAGCCGGCCGGTCTGGAACAGCGGCCAGGCGATGCCCCCGGGCTACCAGGGCCAGCCCGGCTATCCCGGTCAGCCCGGCCCCTACGATCAGGGCGGCTTCGGCCAGCCGCGCGGCGGCATGTTCGGCGGCGGAGGCGGCTCATTCCTCGGCACGGCCGCGGCGGCCGCGGCCGGCATGGTCGGCGGCTCACTGCTGCTCGGCGGCATCCGCTCGATGATGGGCGGCGGGTCGCATCAGGCGTTCGGCGACACCACGATCATCGAGGAGCGCGGCGGCGGTGCCAGCCCGTGGAGCGGCGACCAGTCCGGCGGGTCGCTGGCGCGTGACGCCGGTCTCGACGACATCGGCCGCTCGGGCGGCGACAGTGGTCGTGCCGGCCTGTTCGACCAGGCGAACTACGACGACAACGGCAATGACAGCGACGCGGCCGACTTCGATTCCGATGACGGCTATGGCGACGACGACGGTGGCAGCGACTACGCGTGATCCTCCCGGGTCGCAGCCAATTCGAGAATGCAAAGGCCGCCCGGATGGGCGGCCTTTTTCAATGGCCGATGTCGTGCGGCGGCGGTCGTCAGAGCACGATCACCCGGGCACCGACGTTCACGCGGCCATAGAGGTCGATGACGTCCTCGTTGCGCATCCGGATACAGCCTGACGACACGTTGGTGCCGATCGTCCATGGCTCGTTCGACCCGTGGATCCGATACAGCGACGAGCCGAGATACATCGCGCGTGCGCCGAGCGGGTTCTGCGGTCCGCCCTCCATGTGCCGCGGCAGGTCGGGCCGGCGCGCGAGCATTTCCGGCGGCGGCGTCCAGTCCGGCCATTCACGCTTGGCCGAGATCGTCTTCACGCCCGACCAGGTGAAGCCGGGCCGGCCGACGCCGATGCCATAGCGCAGCGCCCTGCCCTCGCCCTGGACCAGATAGAGGAACTTGTTCGGCGTATCGATGACGATCGTGCCCGGCCGTTCTTTGCCGTCATAGTCAACGATCTGTTTCTCGTATTTCGGATCGAGCGGCCGCTGCGTCTGCTCATAGGCCTCCTCATCCGGCACTCCCTGCTGCGGGACCATGCCCGGCGCCAGCCGCTGCGGCTCGTAGTAGGACGGCTGCTGCTGGTACATCGGCTGTCCCGGCGGAGGCGCGCCGCGGCCGCCTTGCGGATCTCCGAACAGGAATTCGATGAAGCCGCCACCCATGCGCGAGCGTTCGACATAGGCGGTGCGCACCGGCGCGGACTGCTGCGGCGGCCCGCTGTAGATCACGGTCGGCTGCTGAAACCCCTGGGCCGCCGCCCGATCCAGACCTGAATAGAATGCGCATGCGCCGGCCAGCAGCGCCGTGGAGAATGATTTGAACATCGACGTACTCTGTACTGTTTCGTCTGGAGACTGTTCGTCGCGCGAGGCGGCAACGCCGCCGCGTATCGTCAATAAAGAGCAAAACCCGATCGCTTTGGTAAACGCGGGAGGCGCCGGGATTCACCATCGCTGCATACGACGGCGGTTTTGATGGCTAGCGTTTATTTTGCGTGAAGGCCGGCGGGGCATGGTTAATAGTTGACGCACGATGCACGCCAGCGTTGCTCAACCGCGGTTCCTGGCGTGAACGCGATGTTAAATAGGCTCTGCGTAGAACTGATCCGAACAAGAGGTCAGGGATACTATCATGGCTGTTCGCAAGCGTTTCCGTATCGAAGAAGCAATCGTCGGCCATATGCCGGAGCCCGACTTCGTGGGCGGCGAGATCGGCCCCAACCACAAGGAAATCATGGACGAGCTGCGCGCGATCCGCTCCCAGATGGCCAACGCCATCCGCAGCGGAGGTAGCAACACGGCCAACGCCGCCATCGAAGAATCCGCCGCACGCGAGGTCGCCGAAGCGCGCGCGCTGCTCGAGACGTATCGTGCCCAGATCGAGCAGTGCGAAAAGCTCAAGGTCGAGCTCGACCTGATCCACGACGCGATCAACCGCACCAAGGGCGAGATCGCGACCCTCCATGCCAAGAGCTTCAACGGCGAGGAGATGGCCAAGGTCAACGGCGAGCTCGGCGCGGTCGTCGGCGGCACCGAGCAGGCGACGCAGCAGATCCTCGAAGCCGCGGAGGCGATCGACCAGGCCGCCAGTGCGCTGTCCAAGGTGGACTCGGCCGACCAGCAGAAGATCCTGAGCGAAGAGATCCAGGAGCGCGTGGTGTCGATCTTCGAGGCCTGCAACTTCCAGGACCTGACCGGCCAGCGCATCAACAAGGTCATGACCACCATGAAGTTCATCGAGCACCACATCGTGGTGATGATGGACATCTGGGGCGGCGTCGACGCCATCAAGGCGCATGTGCCGCCGATCGTCGACACCCGCGAGGGCGACGCCAGGCTGCTGAACGGCCCGAAGGCGGCGGGCGAGGTCGGCCACGCCTCGCAGGACGACATCGACGCGATGTTCAACTGAGGTCGGCGGCCAGTCCCAGCGACCGCTTCAGGCCACGTCATCGTACAGAACGCCGGCGCAGTCGCCGGCGTTTTTCGTTCGACTCTCGACCTTTGCGGGATGATCGCCCGGATCTCAGGCGCGCGGCCCGCAGCGGACGTAGACCATCGTCTGGTAACGGGTCGCCGCATCCTTGTCGACGAAGCGGGTGATCAGCACACGGCCGTCGAAGGAGATGACCTCGCGGTCCTGCTCGCCGCCGGGCGGTCCGGCCGGGCCGATGTAGTTCTTGCCGCTGGCCGACCCCTTCAGGCGCAGTTCCTGGGGAGTCGCCTGGTCGGCCAGATGCATCACGACACCGCCGGACGTGCCTGCCCCGATGACGTAAGGCTGCTTGCACTGCGCCAGAGCCATCTTCTCGGTGCGCGCGCGGTCATTCGGATTGTTGTAGGCGGCGAGGCCCCATTTGCCCACGAGATCCTCGGGGCGGATCGTCGCCGGAACCTCGGGCTCGACCGGCGCCTCGGTCTGCATGGGGGGCGACGGCGACAGGCTGAAGCCCGTGCACGCCCCCAGAAGCATCGTGAGCGCCGACGCGATCGCGAGATTGGCAACCGGCCGCGCGCACCGTGAACTCGTCATGGCATCCCCTTAGGAACAGAATCGTGGCTGCCCCGTCCGGCAACCAAGCGCAAAACGCTCGTCAGAGCAATGACGTCGGATGACGACGCCGCTCCACTAACATGTCTGGCCCCGGACAACATCCCCCTAACAGCCTCAAGAACGGCTTAACGGCTGGCCGTTGCTTGACAGGAACAGCCGCAAGCCATATTTCCCCGAGCGGTCTTTAGCACTCGGAGGGCGCGATTGCTAAGGCTGCGAGCCAGTTGGCGCCAGATGGGCGTCAAATGTGGTCGCATTCAGATTTCCTCCGATAGCAACACTTATCCAAGCACCCCAAAAGGGATCCGTCATGGCCAAATCGAAGTTTCGTCCCCTGCACGACCGCGTCGTGGTTAAGCGCATCGACGCCGAAGAGAAGACCAAGGGCGGCATCATCATTCCCGACAGCGCCAAGGAAAAGCCCTCGCAGGGCGAAGTCGTCGCCGTCGGCCCGGGCGGCCGCGACGAGAGCGGCAAGCTGATCCCGATCGACGTCAAGGTCGGCGACCGCGTGCTGTTCGGCAAGTGGTCCGGCACCGAGGTCAAGCTGGACGGCGAGGAGCTCCTGATCATGAAGGAGTCCGACATCATGGGCGTCGTCGCCTGATCCCGACCTGTCGGGGGCGGCGATCAGCCGCCCCGGGCGAAAATGCTCTGCAACCTCGTTCCAGCGACAGACGGGCGATCACGCCCCTCGCCGTCGAGGTCTACTCCAGGAGAATTTTGAAATGGCAGCCAAGGACGTCAAATTCGCCGGCGACGCACGCGACCGCATGCTGCGCGGCGTCGACATTCTCGCCAACGCCGTCAAGGTGACGCTCGGCCCGAAGGGCCGCAATGTCGTCATCGAGAAGAGCTTCGGCGCTCCCCGCATCACCAAGGACGGCGTCACCGTCGCCAAGGAGATCGAGCTGGAGGACAAGTTCGAGAACATGGGCGCGCAGATGCTGCGCGAGGTCGCCTCCAAGACCAACGACACCGCCGGTGACGGCACCACCACCGCGACCGTGCTGGCCCAGGCCATCGTGCGCGAGGGCGCCAAGGCCGTTGCCGCCGGCATGAACCCGATGGACCTCAAGCGCGGCATCGACATCGCGGTGGCCGCCGTGATCAAGGACATCGAGAAGCGCGCCAAGCCGGTCGCTGCGTCCTCCGAGGTCGCCCAGGTCGGCACCATCTCCGCCAATGGCGACGCCGCGATCGGCAAGATGATCGCCCAGGCGATGCAGAAGGTCGGCAACGAGGGCGTCATCACGGTCGAGGAGAACAAGTCGCTCGATACCGAGGTGGACATCGTCGAAGGCATGAAGTTCGACCGCGGCTATCTCTCGCCCTACTTCGTCACCAATGCCGAGAAGATGACCGCCGAGCTCGACGACGTCTACGTGCTGCTGCACGAGAAGAAGCTGTCGGGCCTGCAGGCCATGCTGCCGGTGCTCGAAGCCGTGGTGCAGTCGGGCCGTCCGCTCCTGATCATCGCCGAGGACGTCGAGGGCGAGGCGCTCGCCACGCTGGTCGTCAACCGCCTGCGCGGCGGCCTCAAGGTCGCGGCCGTCAAGGCGCCGGGCTTCGGTGACCGCCGCAAGGCCATGCTCGAGGACATCGCGATCCTGACCGGCGGTCAGCTGATCTCGGAAGATCTCGGCATGAAGCTCGAGAACGTCACGGTGAAGATGCTCGGCCGCGCCAAGAAGGTCGTGATCGACAAGGAGAACACCACGATCGTCAACGGTGCCGGCAAGAAGGCCGATATCGAGGCACGCGTCGGCCAGATCAAGGCGCAGATCGAGGAGACCACCTCGGACTACGACCGTGAGAAGCTGCAGGAGCGTCTCGCCAAGCTCGCGGGCGGCGTCGCGGTGATCCGCGTCGGCGGCGCGACCGAGATCGAGGTCAAGGAGAAGAAGGACCGCGTCGAGGACGCCCTCAACGCGACCCGCGCTGCGGTGCAGGAAGGCATCGTCCCCGGCGGCGGCGTGGCGCTGCTGCGCGCCAAGAAGGCGGTCGGCCGCATCACCAACGCCAACTCGGACGTCCAGGCCGGCATCAACATCGTGCTGAAGGCGCTCGAGGCTCCGATTCGCCAGATCTCCGAGAACGCCGGCGTCGAAGGCTCGATCGTGGTCGGCAAGATCCTGGACGAGAAGTCCGAGACCTTCGGCTTCGACGCGCAGACCGAGGACTATGTCGATATGGTTGCCAAGGGCATCATCGACCCGGCCAAGGTGGTCCGCACCGCGCTGCAGGACGCCTCGTCGGTCGCCGGTCTCCTGGTCACCACCGAGGCCATGGTCGCCGAGCTGCCGAAGGATGCGGCTCCCGCGATGCCGGCCGGCGGCGGCATGGGTGGCATGGGCGGCATGGGCTTCTGAGCCCTGTTTTCGACATCTCACATTCAGGAAGGCCGCCTCCGGGCGGCCTTCTTTTTGGCCGAGTGTCCGCGCCGGGGGTGCAGCGACCGCAAATCGGCGCTACAGCTTATGGCCGATTCTGCCCCCACAAGGATTTTCAGATGCGCGCGATTTTGCTTGCGCTGGCCGTGATTGTAGCGGCCGCGCCGGAACTCGGTTGGGCCCAGAGCAAGAGCGGGACCAAGGCCCCCGCCAACGAGACGCGGTATTTCACCGCGATCGACGGTCTGATGGACGGCAATGCCGACGTGATCCTGAAGGAGACGCGCCAGGGCAAGACCGTCACCGCCGCCACGCTCGACGTCTGCTATCCCGTCGCAAAGAATTCGGATCGCAAGGACCGCTTCGTGGTCGGCCTCACGGTCAACGGCCAGACCTTGACCGGCGCGACCCAGAGCAACGGCGCCAAGGAGCCGGTCACGGTGAAGCTGAATCGCAAGCCGACCGGCGACACGTTCGAGTTCCGCGGCCAGATCACGATCGGCAAGAGCGTCACCGAGGTGGCGTCGACCGACAACTCCGACGTCAGCGAGAAGGAATTCCAGGAGAGCCAGTCGAGCGACGACGGCATCAGCGCCCAGCCGAAGGACTTCACCGACGTCTCGCCCGAGGCGGTCTCGGTCCGGCTCAAGCTCGACGCCATGACCGACTTCCTCAAGAGCCTGAAGGGCGAGAACGTCGAAGTTTCGCTGTCGAGCCTGATCGTGAGCTGCGATGCCTTGCGCGCGGGCGAGCAGACCATCAGCATGACGGTCGACCCCGACCGCGCCGGCGCGTTGATCGCGAAGGCGCGGGCCATGAACGGCGTGGTGACGGCCGGCTGGACCGCCGGCACCGTCGAAATGGACCGCACCATCCGTTTCGCGGCCGCCGACTGGCGCGACGGCGACAAGATCAACAAGGACAAGCTCGCAAACGCGATCTCCGACGTCCTGGCCCGGACCTACAACGCCAAGCCGACGAGCGCGGCGTGGAATCCGGTCAGCGGCAAGCTGAAGCTGACGTTGAAGCGGCCGAGCCAGCTGATGCCGGCCCTGGAGCTCACCGACGTCATCGAGGTCACCGGCCTCGTCTCGGCGGACAAGCCGGGCGGCGCGGACGCGCTGATGCTGTGGATCAGCAGCCCGACCACGACGACGATCGACGAGAGCTCCGCCGCCAAGCTGATCCTGTCGGACGAGTCATCCGGCGACGAGGAGGGCGACACCCGTGACGATGGCGGCGCCATCGACGAGCTGGCGAAGGTCTTCAAGGCCAAGCGCTGGGACGCGGACAACTCGGTCTGGAAATAAAGAGCGGCGGGCGCGCAGTCGACCGGTGCGCGCCCCCTTTCTTCAATTGGCAGGGCGCATATGGCAACCCGTTGTGCGCTCACGTCTCTCTCCAGGTCGTCATGGCCGGGCTTGTCCCGGCCATCCACGCCGATCGGCATCCTGGGACGGACGTGGATGCCCGGGCCTTCGCCGCGCCGAAGCGGCTGCGGCCGCGCAGGCGGGACGAGCCCGGGCATGACGGAGTAACTGACCAGCAGGGTTGCTGGTCTCAGCAGCTTTTCATCTTCACAGGCGACCGCCCTGCCTCAGTTCGTATTGAGCCGGAAGCGCAGCGTCTTCGGCCCGATGAAGATGATCAGGTCGCCCTGACGCTTCCAGTTGGTCGCCGCGCTCAGCGCCGCGATCAGTTCGTCGTCGGCCTGGGCGCGCGCCGCCGGGCAGTTGCGGTCCTCGATCCTGCTGGCGATGAACACGATGGTGTTGCCGGCAACTGAGAACTGGCCCTTGCCGCCCTTGCACCACAGCTCCAGCACGGTGTCACCGTTATCGCCGATGTCGAGATCCGGCACCCGCTTCGAGCCGGGTTGCGGCAGCGCATCGAGCGTCATCTCCATGCCGAAAGGAAACTCCTCCGCCGAGGCGGCGGCGAGCGCCAGCCCCGACATCGACAACGCCACCGTCGCCACGGCGCAGCCACGCTTCAACACTTGCATCGTTCCCCTTCACACCAGTCACACGCAGGGCTCGCCTTCCAGGCGATGGCCGTGACTCCCGCCAGCACGGCTCCCGCACAAATGTGTTCCAAACATAGCAAGCCCCGCGCCGCAGCTGCGGCGCGGGGCTTTTGTCGCAGACGGTGTTGCTACTTCAGCACCATCGCCGTGAACGGATAGACATAGGCCTGCAAGGTGACGAACAGGCCGACAAGACAGGCCAGCACGATCGAATGCAGGAAGACGTAGCGCAGGATCGAGCTCTCATGGCCGTACCAGTTGGTGGCGGTCGAGGCGACCACGATCGACTGCGCATCGATCATCTTGCCCATGACACCACCGGAGGAGTTGGCGGCCGCCATCAGGACAGGGGACAGGCCGAGCTGCTCGGAGGTGATCTTCTGCAGGTTTCCGAACAGCACGTTCGAAGCCGTATCCGATCCGGTCAGCGCCACGCCCAACCAGCCGAGCAAGGTGCCGAAGAACGGATAGAGCACGCCGGTCGCAGCAAAGGCTAGGCCGAGCGTGGCATCGACGCCGGACAGCCGGGTCAGCGTGCCGATCGCGAGCATCGCCGAGATCGTGATCAGCGAGATCGCGCAGAGACGGATGGTGCGGCCATATTCCGCGATCAGCTTGCCCGGTCCGACACCCATCAGGAAGCCGGAGATGATCGCGGCGATCAGCATGCCGGTGCCGGTGAAGGTCAGGTAGGTGAACGAGAACACCGCGCCTTCCGGCGTCGGCTTCGCAGCGACCGGCGGCATCTTGTTGATCAGCTTGTCGAGCTCGGGCACCGGATAGTTCCAGGTGAAGATCGAGTTCGCCCAGGCCTTGAAGGCGCCGTTGCCCCAGATCAGCATGACGACACAGACGATGATCCAGGGCAGCAGCGCGCCCCAGAGCTCGGCTTGCGTCAGCGGCGTGCGGTCCAGCGGCTTCGCCGCCGTCATCGTGGCGGCCGATTCGTCACGCCCGCGCAACGCCGGCGACAGCCACAGCTGCCTCGGCTGCCAGACCTTCAGGAACAGGATCAGCGCGCCCATCGAGATCAGCGAGGCGCCGATGTCGACGATCCACGGATTGACGTAGTTCGAGATCAGGAATTGCGGCACCGCGAACGAGACGGCGGTGACCAGGATCGCCGGCCACACGTCCTTCATGCCCTTCCAGCCCGCGAACGCCCAGATCACCCAGAACGGCACGATCAGCGAGAACATCGGCAACTGCCGGCCGACCATGGCGCCGAGGATGTAGGGGTCGAGGCCGGTGACCGAGGCGAGGCCCTGGATCGGGGTGCCCAGCGCGCCATAGGCGACGGGTGCGGTGTTGGCGATCAGCGACAGGCCGGAGGCCGCGAGCGGCGAGAAGCCGAGGCCGATCAGCACGGCACCGGTGATCGCCACCGGGGTTCCGAAGCCGGATGCGCCCTCGAAGAACGCGCCGAACGAGAAGGCGACCAGCAGCAGTTGCAGGCGCCGGTCTTCCGTGACGCCGCCGATGGCGCGCTTCAGAAGCTCGAACCGTCCGGTGGAGACCGTGACCTGGTAGAGGAAGATGACGTTCAGGACGATCCAGCCGATCGGAAAGAACCCGGTGATGACGCCCAGAAACGTCGCGCGCAGCGACATATTGGCGGGCATCGTGAACACGAAGATCGTGATCAGGTTGGTCAGGATCACGGCGATGATCGCCGCGATGTGTGCCTTGACCTTGCCACTGGCGATCAGCACCAGCAGCGTCACGACCGGGACGGCGGCGGCCAGCGTCGACAGCGCCGGGCTCCCCAACGGGTCGTAGATTTGATTCCACATCGTGACTTCTCCCCCACGTTCTTGTCATTGGACCCCGTCCGGCGGGACGGATCAGGTCTGCTCGCCAAGCCCCCAAGCCTGGCAAAGGTCGGAAAGGCGATCACAAAACCGGCAACGCCCAACTCTGCTCAAATTCTCGCGAAATCTGGCGGCGGTCGCAGTCCCTCTCCCCTGCCCCATGCTACGGTTTGTCACACGCGACCGACAAGCCGGCGGCCACCCGCCAGATTACGACTTTAGTCTAGGCAGGTGGCGACACCAGCGATTTTCTCGTTTTTCGTCAGCCTGTTAAGACCTTTTCTCAGGAGCAGCCCGTCTGTGAACAATCTGCGCTCGACCGTTGCCACCGTCTGGCGGATCGCCATTCCCTACTTCCGCTCCGAAGACAAGGTCGCCGGCCGCATCCTTCTCGCCGCCGTCATTGCGATCGAACTGTCGCTGGTTGCGATCCAGGTGCTGGTGAACCAGTGGCAGAACAGGTTCTTCAACGCGCTGCAGCAGTATGATTGGAACAGCTTCATCTGGGAAATCGGCGTGTTCGCCGTACTGGCGACCATCTTCATCATCCTGGCCGTCTACCAGCTCTATCTCAATCAATGGCTGCAGATCCGCTGGCGGCGGTGGATGACCGACGTCTACCTGCGCCGCTGGCTGGACAACGCCACGCACTATCGCATGCAGCTCAAGGGCGACATCGCCGACAACCCGGACCAGCGCATCGCCGACGACGTGCAGCTGTTCGTCGACAAGACGCTGAACATCACCATCGGCCTGCTCAGCTCGGTCGTCTCGCTCGCATCGTTCATGGTGGTGCTCTGGGGGCTGTCGACCGATGCCCCGCTGCAGCTGTTCGGCACCAACATCGCGATCCCCGGCTACCTGGTCTGGATCGCGCTGATCTATGCGATCTTCGGGACCCTCCTGACGCATTGGATCGGATCGCCGCTCGTCAATCTCAACTTCGAGCAGCAGCGCTACGAGGCCGACTTCCGCTTCAACCTGGTGCGGGTGCGCGAAAGCTCCGAGCAGATCGCGCTGCTGCGCGGGGAAGGCGCCGAGCAAGGTCAGCTCGGCACCCGCTTCGGCCGGGTCGTCCAGAACTGGTACCAGATCATGAGCCGGACCAAGCGGCTGACGGCCTTCACGGCGGGCTATTCGCAGGCGGCCGTGATCTTTCCCTATGTGCTGGTTGCGCCTGCCTACTTCGCGAAGTCGATCCAGATGGGCGGCATCATGCAGACGGCGTCCGCCTTCTCGACCGTGCAGGGCGCGCTGTCGTTCTTCGTGACGACCTATCGGACGCTCGCCGACTGGCGCTCGACCGTCGCCCGCCTCGACGGCTTCGACATGTCCATCGAGAGCGCCGCCAAGCTCTCGGCCGAGCCGCAGACGATCGATGTCGCCAGCCATGCCGGCGACAGCATCGAGCTCGCCCAGTTGCTGCTGAAGCTGCCCAACGGTCTGCCGCTGATCGCGGCCGACGACTTCAGCCTCGAGAGCAGCGAGCGCACGCTGCTGACCGGGCCGTCCGGCGCCGGCAAGTCGACGCTGTTCCGCGCCATCGCCGGGATCTGGCCGTTCGGCAGCGGCGCCATCAGCGTGCCCGCGCATGCCAAGCTGATGATGCTGCCGCAGCGGCCGTACTTCCCGATCGGTGCGCTCAAGGCGGCGATCGTCTATCCCGCGGCCGCCGATGCGTTCAGTGCCGAGCAGGTCAAGGAGGCGCTGGTGGCCGTCGGCCTGCCGCAACTGGCGGACCGGCTGGACGAGGACCAGCACTGGAACCGGATGCTGTCGCTCGGCGAGCAGCAGCGGCTCGGCATCGCCCGCGCGCTGCTGCATGCGCCGCAATATCTGTTCCTCGACGAGGCCACGGCCTCATTGGACGAGCCGAGCGAAGCCCGGCTCTATCGGGTCATCGCCGAGCGGCTGCCGCAGACCACCGTCGTCTCGATCGGCCACCGCTCGACCCTGCACGATTTCCACGACCGCAAGGTCGAGCTGATTCGCGACGGCGACCGGTTCTCGCTGCGGCAAGCCGGACAGGCGGCCGACGCGACCGCGGGTGGAGGCAGCTGAGGCGCGCGCGCCGCGGTGCCCACGCAAGGCGACCAGGAAAGGCGGCAAGACGTCCGAGCGACAGCCGGCCCCCGTCACCAAAAAGCAGAAGGGCGGCAGATTGCTCTGCCGCCCTTCGTGATCAGTCCGATCCGCCTTGGCGGGTGATTACTTCAGATTGCTCATCGCCGTCAGGTCGACCGAGAGCTTGGCGATGCCGGTCGCACCGCACCACTTCGAGCCCAGGCCAGCCGGGTTGATCGGCGTGACGTTGGTGGTGCCGCTGGCGGTGAAGTCGCTGGTGAAGGCGTTGCAATCACCCTTCGACATGTCGGTGTCGGAGTAGCGCAGGTCCAGCGTGAACACCTTGTAGGTGAAGCCGACGCCGATGTTCCAGGTGTTGTAGTCGGCATACTTGATGCCGTTCGGGAAGGCGGGAACGCCGTAGAAGGAGTCCGACGTGCCGAACCACTGACGGCCGAACTCACCCGACACGTACATGCCGACGCCGCTGGAGCCGAAGGTCGTGCTCGGGGCGGTGAACTTGCCGGTGACCGAGGCGTAGTTGCCCCAGGCGCCGGTGTTCAGGAAGTTCGGCGAGTAGAACTCGGTGACGCCGAACGTCCACATGTCGTTCACGGTGTAGTTCATCTTGCCGTAGACTTCGAAGAACGAGACGTCCTTCTTCATCACGTTCAGGTTGGTCAGCGTGTTGGCCTGACACTCGGCGCTCAGCGCCTGACCCGCGAAATCCGTCACGGCGCCGCCGCCGTAGTAGCAGGTGCCGCCCGGATACAGATAGCCCCAGACGCCGATGTCGAAGGCGAACGCGCCGAAGGTCGGGCGGATACCGCCGTAGATGTCGATCTCGGCAGCAGCGCGGTTCGCGAACGAGATGCTCTCGCCGGCGACGCCGACGTAGAGCTGCAGGTCCTTGTTGACGTTGTAGCGCGGCTCGAAATAGGCGGCGACCGACGCCTTGTGGTTCGACTGGGTGACGCCGCGGAACACGTAGTCGTTCATGATCGCCGCGCCGAACGCGATGTCCCACGGCTCGAACGCGACCGGAGGCGGAGCCTTATAGGCCTTGACCGCCATGTCCGCCGCCGAAGCCGATCCCGAAACCATTGCCAGCGCCGTTGCCAGCAAAGCCCACTTTTTCATGACGATCCCCATCACCCTATTTCGAAAAAAGCCTGCCCCACCTTGGCCCCCCAGGGCGCAAACAAGACCGGCTGCGTCATCCAGACGCAATTTGTGCCAGGGTCCCGCCACACGTGAAGCAAAAAAGCGCGGCATCTGCCGCCTTTTTGGGCGATTTGACATTTCTACGGCAGGTAGTCGGCGCGTGTTGCATTTGAACAACAAATCTCCGTGTCCGAAAGCACGCTAGGACGCACAATCGATTGTGCCGGCCCGCTGGAAACGCGGTGCCGCAAGCAAAACGGCGCAGCGCACCGGAGTCGGATTCGCCCGGCCGTAGATCTGCGGGGACGACCATTCGGACAAACAGGTCCATCGACAACAAGGGGCAGCCAACGCAGACAACGGACGCTGGCAAACGAAAAGGCCGCAGCGCAGCCGCCGCGGCCTCCCGATGTGAATTCGCCCGGCCCTGAGAATGATCCGGTCCGGAAGGATCAGTTGCTGGACGCCGTGCCCTCGCCGTCCTCGTGCTCCTCGGGCGCCGCGCTCGGCATCGCCCAGCTGGTCTCAGCAGCCGATTCGGTCTCGTGCATTTCGGGGGTCTCGACCAGCGGAGCCATCTTGGGAGCCCGCTTCTTGGCGGCCTTCTTCTTCGGCGCAGCCGGAGCCTTCGCAGCCGACGCCTTGGCCTTCTTGGCGGGAGCCTTCTTGGCCGGCGCCTTGGCCGCCTTCTTCGCCGCGGCCTTCACGGTCTTCTTCGCCTTCTTGGCCGGCGCCTTGACAGTTTTCTTGGCAGCCTTCTTGGCGGCCTTTTTCGCCGACTTCTTTGCAGCCTTCTTGGCGGACGTCTTCGTCGCCTTCTTGGCGGACGTCTTCGTCGCCTTCTTGGCGGCCTTGGCCTGCGCCATCAGCTTCTTCTTTTCTTTCTTGTCCTTCTTCGCCTTCTTGTCCTTCGCCATCAGAAACCCTCCAGTTGCCGCCGTTCGATCAGCTCGTCCGGCGGGACGGGCCGGCCATCAGCGCGCGCCCATCCGTCAAATCATTCCTGGCCGCGGACCGCCCGTCGCCCAGTCGAGAAGCTCAACGGTGTGCACGACGGGGACGGAGGTGCCGCTGGCAATCTGCATCATGCAGCCGATATTGCCTGCCGCGATCACATTCGGCTTGACGGTCGCGATGTTGGCGACCTTGCGATCGCGCAGCTTCATCGCGATGTCAGGCTGGAGAATGTTGTAGGTCCCCGCCGAACCGCAACACAAATGACTCTCCGGTATATCTTTCACCACGAATCCGGACTTGGAAAGCAATTCTTTCGGAATGCTCGTGATTTTCTGCCCATGTTGCAGCGAGCAGGCCGAGTGATAGGCCACGACGACGTCGTCATGCTGAGTTGCAGGGGCCAGATCGAGACCGGCGAGATACTCGGTGATGTCCTTCGCGATCGCCGACACGGCGGCCGCGGGCGCTGCATATCGCGGGTCTTCGCGCAGCATGTGTCCGTAGTCCTTGATGACGGTGCCGCAGCCCGAGGTCGTCACCAGGATGGCGTCGAGACCGCCACGCTTCGCCTCCGCGGTCCAGGCGTCGACATTGCCGCGCGCCCGCGCCAGCGCGTCGGAATCCTGCCCCATGTGATGGGTCAGCGCACCGCAGCATTGCTCGTCCTTGACCAAGACGACCTCGATGCCGTGCCGGGTCAGGACGTTGATCGCAGCCTGGTTGATGCGCGGCGCCAGGGCCGCCTGTGCGCAGCCCTGCAGCAGCGCGACGCGGCCGCGCCGCGCGCCCTGCGCGGCAAACACGCTGCCATCAGCCGGCCCCGGCGGCGGCAGCGCGGCGGCGGGCGCCAGATCGAGCATCGCCCTGACGCGCCGCAGCAGGCTGGGCGCAGGTGCGCGCGAGGCGGAGGATGCCGGCAGCAACGCCTTGAACGGCCGGCCGAGCCGCGCCAGGGTCATCGCCAGCCGAAACTCGCGCGGCCGCGGCAGCACATAGGCGAGCGCGGCGCGCAGCCACCGGTCGGTCAGCGGGCGCTCGTAGCGCTGCTCGATTCGCACCCGCGCCTGATCGACCAGATGCATGTAGTGCACGCCCGACGGGCAGGTCGTCATGCAGGACAGGCACGACAGGCAGCGGTCGATATGCTTGACCACGTCGGCCGTCGGCGCCTGGTCCTTCTCCAGCATCTGCTTGATCAGGTAGATCCGGCCGCGCGGGCTGTCGAGCTCGTCGCCGAGCAGCACGTAGGTCGGACAGGTCGCGGTGCAGAAGCCGCAATGCACGCAGGCGCGCAGGATCTTGTCGGCGACCGCGATGTCGGGATCGGCGAGCTGCGCCAGGGTGAACTCGGTCTTCATGACGCAACGCTCCGACGCATCCGCCCGCGGTTGAGAATGGTCTTGGGATCGAAGGAGACGCGCACCCGCTCCTCCAGCGCGGCGACGCCTGAGGGCTGCGGGTGGAACACGTCGACCGCGAGCCGCATCTCGTCCCACGCGCGCAGCAGGGTCGCGTGGCCGCCGGCGGCCTCGACATGCTTGCGCACCAGCCCCGCCGACGCATCGGGCTGCGGCGGCAGCGCGGCCCAGATCAGGCCCCCGCCCCAGTCGTAGATCACCTCGCCGCCGGTCTGGCGCGTCAGGGCCTGCCCGATCGCGCCGCCCGACACCGGCGGACAGACGATCCGCCACACCGTCCAGGCGCCGAGCGGCCCATGGGCGGCGAACGGCAGCACGTCGCGGATGGCGCTCCAGACATCGGCCGAGGCGTCGTCCGCAATGATCTCAGCCGGACCGAAGGTGGCGAGCTGGCGGGCGAGCGACGTCGCCCGATGCGCCGCGGAGGCCGTGATGCCCTCCAGCCGGATCACCGTGACCGCCTCGCGCGGCGAGCCGAGCGGGCTCAAGCCCGTGACCTCCGGCCGCAGCGTCGAGGCCGGCAGATGCGCGGCTCCGGAGACGTCGAACGGCGAGCCGAGCGCCGCCGTCATCGCCCGGTTGGCCTTGAGGTCGTCGAGCCCGCGCAGCACCAGCGTGCGTTCGGCCTCCGGCCGCGGCATCACCTTCAGGGTCGCCTCGGTCATGACCGCGAGCGTGCCCCAGGAGCCCGCCAGCAGCTTGCAGAGATCGTAGCCGGTGACGTTCTTCACCACCTTGCCGCCGGTCTTGAAGCTCTCGCCGAAGCCGGAGACGGCATGCGCCCCGAGCAGATGGTCGCGCACCCCGCCGGCCCGGACCCGCCGCGGCCCGGCCAGCCCGGCCGCGATCATCCCGCCGAGCGTGCCGCGGCCGGCGGTGCCGAGCAGCGGCCCCGTATCCATCGGCTCGAACGCGAATTGCTGGCTCTTCGAATCGATCAGCGACAGGAGATCGCCGAGCGGCGCCCCCGCCTGCGCCGTGATGATCAGCTCGTTCGGCTCATAGGACACGACCGCGCTCAGCGCCGACAGGTCGAGCACGGCATTGGTCGCCGTGACCTGCCCGATTCCGCGCTTCGAGCCATGGCCGATCACATCGAGCGGCTGCTCACTGGCGATGGCCGAGCGGACCACCTCCTCGACGTCGGCTGCGTTCCGTACTCTGAGGGCGTCCACCACTGCTCGCCTTGCTGGTTGATGATGACGATGGTCGAGCGCAACGCGCGGCCATCAGCGTTGGAGCCTTTCTAAAGCGTTGCGGGCCGGACACAAGGGCGGCCAGGACTGCGATCCGCATGGCGCCCCGCCGGCTACAGTTCCCTCGCGTGGCGCGCTGGGTGGCCCAACTACGAGCCCGGAAGACAGTGCCCTCCCTCTCCCCGTTCTTACGGGGAGAGGGTCGGGGTGAGGGGCAGCGGCACGGGAAGTGCCGCGTGGCCCCCCCGAATTGCATCTCCGATGCAACCCGATCTCTCCCCACCAGCAGCCCGTCAAGCCCCGGCGAAACATCCATCCTTCGTCCACCATCGAAGGATCGGATGCCGAAACCGCGGTATCGATTCCCCTGCACGACATCAACGAAAGGAACGATCGCAATGACCGGATATGCCAACGAGACCAGAACCGTGAGCGAGGCCGTCAGCGGCGGCGGCCTGCTGGTGGTGGCACAATGGGAGGCCCGGGCCGGCGAAGCCGACCGCGTCGCCGAGATCCTGTCGCGCTTCCTGCCCGAGGCGCAGCGCGAGCCCGGCGCAAAACTGTTCCTGATCTCCCGCGCCAAGGACAACCCGGCGCAGTTCCTGTTCTACGAGCTGTTCCGCGACGAAGCCGCCTTCAAGGCCCACCAGGAGAGCGCCCACTTCAAGACCTACATCGCCGGCCAGGCCCTGCCGCTGCTGGCACGGCGCGAGCGGATGCAGTACGGGCTGATTTAGGGTGCTCGACCTAATAAGGCCAACATTGATCAGATAGTCCACAGGGCGGGTTACTAACCCGCCCCACTCGCCGCCACCTTAATCCTCCCTGTTAGTCCCGCTTTAATCGGGCAGCTTTGATTCTAAACCGGCTAAAAACGCCGCAGCCTCTGTTGCTGGCGCGGGGCCAACAAATCTTTCGTGCAAGATTATCCTCCCGCCGTCATTGGCCTGACGTGACAACTCACTGGCGTCTACACGCCTCCCAATACGAAACAACGCTGCTTCTGCGAGTGACAGCGCAAGCTTAGAGAATTTCTCTCGATACTCTGCGGAATATTTATCCCTGACCTCTCGCGCTTTTTCCTTAGAAGGATACTTATGTCCGGGATCATAAAAATCCTTTTCAAAATTCGCTTGGAAAGCATTGAGATCGTGCACCGTTGCACGCATCCGCGCCTTCAGGTCTCGGACTGACATATCTACGAACTCGCCGCTTGGCGGCTGAAAGTATCTTTCACCGCTACCGGCTCCAGGATTGATCACGATTGCGCCATCGTCTTTCCGCGTCACAACAAGGCCTGGCATATCAATCACTGAGCCCCCATCAGCCTTGCCAAGCTGAAAAGGCAGGTCATTTGGAATGACTGCGCCAGCCGCGTTTATTTTCGAATCGTTGGTTGCCTCTAAAATGGGGCCGTGCGGTTTCGTCGGAGGCTCGATTGGATTGGCGGGAACGTGAGGGGCAATCGCTGGAGTGCTTTCCGCAGTTTGGATGGGCTTTACGGGATTGTTTTCGACGACCTTCTCGGCAGAATGATCAGGATTGTTATGCCCTGGGAGGGGCGCTGCGATTTCTATCGGTTTTTCGGCAACGGACTTCTTGAAAGACTGCAGATACAAATGGCCAGATCCGCCAATACACAAGGCGCCGATTAGAAAGAGGGTTGCAGCACTAAAGGGCGGTTTCATTGAAGCGTCCAAGAATTCGCTTAGCAAAAGTACGATACCACTTGCCACACCGGCGTATGCGACCAACTTGGGTATCGTCGGAAAAGCCCATTGCAGGAATGGCAACAAGATGGTTGCGCCGAGAGCTAAGTAAAAGCCTTCCATAGAATCGGCCTCCCCAGATACATCCTACCCTTGGACGGGTCGCCGGAAGTATGTCGCGCCACTCTGATACCCTTACTCCCGCCCTGCACCAAAAAAAGGGTAGAAACACTATCCCGACATGAATTTAACAGATGTATCCCCAGAAGAGCTATTCCACCAATCACACACAAGCATTACGGTGACAGTCCACAAAACTTGAGCAAGGCCGAGCAAGCCCCGTTGCCGGGTGCGGCGCGCTCACGCCTCCTCCGCCGGCTTCGGCCCCCGCTTGGCCGGCTTGAGCACGCGCCCGGTCAGCTTCTCGATACGGGCGAGGAAGCGGTCGCTGCCGATCGGGCGGCCGATGCTCTCGGCGGCGCGCAGGCGCGCCAACAGAGCGTCCTCGTCCTCCGGTGGGGCGGACAGCAGGCCGGCCAAGTCCGGGAACATCCGCTTCACCGGCTCGCGCGCGGTGATGCCGTCGTCGCGGTCGCGCAGATGCGCGCGCGTGCTCGACCAGACCCAGTCCTGAGGGCGCGCCACCAGCCGCGCCCGCACCGGATTGAGACTGACATAGCGCAGCGCCGCCGTCAGATGCGTCTCGTCCATCGCTACCGCGCCGAACCGCCCCTGCCAGAAATGTCCGCTACGCCGGCGGCGTGCCTGGATGGTCCCGGCGTAGACGCGATGCACCCGCGACAGCGCCCGGCGCAGCCCGTCGGCATCCGACGGCACCAGGATGAGGTGCACGTGGTTCGGCATCAGACACCACGCCCACACCGCGACGTCAGCCGCCGCGCAATGGGTCGCGAGCAGGTCGCGGTACAGCGCGTAGTCGTCGTCCCCGAAAAAGGTCCGCGCGCGGCCGTTGCCGCGCTGGGTGACATGATGCGGCACACCGGGGATGACGACGCGAGCAAGACGGGCCATGCACCACCCTGCTCGCCCGAGTGATTTGCGTCAAGTTTGGTGCACTGTCACCGTGATTTCGTAATTTCAGTAATTCCAAACATTCAGCCAGGCAGATACCCAGAACGGCGGCGACGGTGACGGCGCACTCGCTTTCAGCGTTTGAGTTATGTCAAAGACAGCCAGAAATTGCGTGTCAGCCTATATACTGGCGGCGTATCCGTCGTCAGCGGTTCTTCAACATCAGGAGTTGACTATGGCTAGAAGCATTGCTGTCGGTCTTGTTATTCTCGCTGTCTCTACATCTGCGGCCTTGGCCGGTCATCGCACTCATCATCATGCAAGAGCCGCTGCGGTTCCGCAGGTCGGGTCGAGCGATAGTGATCGCGACGAATATGGGAATATGCGGGTTAATCCCGGAACTCCGGGCGTCAGTGGCAGCAACGCTGCCCTACATGCAAAAACTCACCGCGATTCCCGCTACAACCCCAAGAGTGACTACAACGCAAACGGGACCATGCGGGTTGATACCGGAACTCCTGGCGTGAGCGGCAGCAATGCTGACCTACATGCCAAAACTCACCGTGATAGCGGCTACAACCCCAAGAGTGACTACAACGCAGATGGGACCATCCGGGTGCATTAGTCGTTTCATCAGCCTGCGACCACATGATCGGCCCGGAGTCGAACAGCGCTCCGGGCCTTCACGTCCACAATAGAAGCTGCCTCGGGGCGAAGGCGTTTTGCCGGTCGCCCGCGAGTTCGGATTACGATATTACGGTGACAGTCCACAAAACTGATCCTGCCCTCTCCGCGTCCGCGCTCCCGCCTCCGCCGCCGGCTTCGGTCCGCGCTTCGCAGGTTTGGGCACGCGCCCGGTCAGCTTCTCGATCCGGGCGAGGAAGCGCTCGCTGCCGATGGTTCGGCATCAGGCACCACGCCCACACCTCAACGTCGGCCGCCGCGCAGTGGGTCGCGAGAAGGTCGCGGTACAGCGCGTAGTCGTCGTCCCCGAAAAAGGTCCGCGCGCGCCCGTTGCCTCGCTGGATGATATGATGCGGCAGACCGGGATGACGACACGGGCAAGACGGGCCATGCGCGGTCCTGCTCCGTTCGGGCGGCGCGCGTCAAGTTTAGTGCACTGTCACCGTAACTGCGAGATCGGGTTGGGTGGATCGCGGTCTGTCAGTTCTTGCTATTGGAAGGGACAGGCCGCGTCAGAGCACGCTATTAAGCGGCAAGGTCCGGCGCTGCGCTTCGCCTCGAGTTAAGCGCACTATCACCGCAATTCCCCATGCGCCTGTTAAAATCAGCGCCGCTGCAACGGCGTGACGTCGACCGTAGCGGCCAGCCAAGCGAGCATATCATCGACGTAGCTACGCGTTCGCTCTTCTATCTCGCGAACTTCTGCCTCTTCCCTACGCGCCTTCTTTATTGCCGTGGCGGTCTTTTTGGCTTCCAGAACTGAGTCTATGCCCGCGGCTCCAGCCGTCCCTTTCACAAACAGCCCTGCCACAGCCCGATTGTCCGCAGCTTTGTCTTCGATGTCAGCTAGATAGGACGGCATTCCCATGGCGACCTCCCACGAGCGCCCCGCGAATCTAGTCCGCACATTGTCAATTTTGAGGCTACTCGTCGAATCTCGCTGATCCGCCCTAGGCCCGTTCAGTCACTGGGCTTCAGTGCCAAAGCGGCTAATGGTGTTGGCGTGGCGTAAGCTGAACCAACCTCGCCTCCTATCGGTTCTCAAAAACCGACATAGTCTACAAAAGAGCCTGGATCAGGTGACAGTCCGGCACTGTCACCTAATCGGAGACGGTCTTGCCGGATTTCGCACTGCCAGGATCAAAGAACGCAGCCGTATGGTCGGCGTTGAGGTTTCAGTTGGACGCATGTGAATTCCATCACCACCCTAGCCCGTAGGGCGGATTAGCGAAGCGTAACCCGCCGACTTTTAGAGCCACTGATTTAGGCACGGGAACCCGTCAAGATCGAAATTGGGTGGAGAGCGGCTCTCCCTTTCCTAGCATGAAGGGGACGGGCCAACTTAAGAGACCGCTTCTCAGCGGCAAAGCCCGCTGAGCTATCTATCAGAGCGCACTATCGCCGCAACTGCGTGGAGAACAAAGCCCCCTAGCCGCCATCATCTCGTGCCCCCCCCCAGCCTGTGAGGCGCTGATCCTAAACGTTGCCGTCTAGGACAGGCTTGCAATTTCGGCGGGGCCGGTCGAACATCGGCTGTTATCAGCGAATAGATTGCCTACTGAATGCACATCCATCTCGCTCCACAGTCGGTCGAAGCACTGGCGATGGTGATCTCAGGCGGAGGCGGCAACGACCCCGCGCCACCAATTGGGATCTATCGATCGGGACCGAAGCTCGAATCCTTCATGCGCGGCTGCAACATCGCCATGAGCATTGGCAACGGGTCACGACTGCCCACCTTGATCGAGGCGATTGAACGAGCCAACCGCGTCGGCGACCAGACGATCCTCCGGAACATCATCGAGCGAGCGGCGGACCCTCGCGACTTCGCGTCCGACCCCGATAGGCTGCAGGCCGTCATCGAATACCTCAACGCACGGCTTTCCTTCGACGGGCTTGAGCTACAGCGTGTCGGGCGCCATGTCCGACTAGGGGCGCCAGGCAGGTCAGCCAGCGTTGTTGACGCTTTGGTCACCGCTGCGTCTGTCATTGATTTCGACACCGTGAACCGCGACCTCGAGCGGGCACTTGCGAGCGCCGAGAGCGATCCGGAGGACGCTGTAACGTCCGCCTGCTCGGTCATCGAGAGCGTCTGTCGTTCGGTGCTGATCGAGCTTGAACTACCTCTTCCACCCAAAAAGGATGTGCAAGGGCTCTATCAAGCGGTCCGCGAGCCTCTTGGTCTGACGCCTGATAAGCAGGGTGTCGCGGACGAGATTGCCAATGATGTACGTACAATCCTCGGCGGCCTCAACTCGGTGGTGAACGGTGTGGGCGCTCTCCGGACACACGGCGGGGATGCACACGGACGCGAAAGGGGCTACCGCAGAATCGATCCGCGCATTGCAAGGCTTGCGATTCATTCCGCAAGTACAGTCTCGCTATTTCTCGTGGAGACCTGGCAGAAGAAGTATCCTGCTAGGCAGCTCAAGCTACACTAATTGGAAACGGCCGAGATATCGGTCAGGGAATGGGGGAGGCGTAGCCGTGATCTCAAGGTCGAAGGGGAGCTAGAAGTTGCGGTGAGGCTGCACAAGACCGGCTAGCTGCTGGAGCAAATATCCACGAAGCTAAACCAACTCAGACATTTTGTGCAATGTCAGCGTAACGCCCGACCAGCTCGGCCAATCGCCCGTTGATCAACCAGCGCCATTCGGCGTACAACGCATTTGGAATCTGAATTCTGTTGGACAAGAATTCGGTGGCAGATCAGGCCTCTGCCGGTTAGAGGTCGGCCGCCCGTACAACGTTGTTCTTGGGACTGCACGATGGCCGTCGAGCGACTTCAGATCAATCCATCGGTCTTGACCTGGGCACGAAAGCGCGCCGGCCTCTCGCTCGACGAGGCTAAGCACTTCGGCCGCATTGACGAGTGGGAAAGCGGCGCATCGAGTCCGACTTATGCGCAGCTTGAAGGGCTCGCCTCAGGGCTGAAACTTCCGATATCGGTTTTCTTTTTTCCCGAGCCTCCCGATGTTCCTGATGTCAAGAAGTCGTTCCGAACGCTTCCCGACGCCGAACTGGAAAGCATTCCCAGCCGTGTGCGCCTGCTCGTCAGCAAGGCCACGGCGTTTCAACTCAACTTGGCTGAATTGACGGGTTCTAAGAACCCCGCAGAACGGCAGATCATTCGAGACCTAAGACTTAGCATCAAGGACAATATCGCCACCACCGCCGAAAAGGTTCGCGATTACCTTGGCTTATCTCTGGAAGCTCAGCAACAATTCAAAACCGACGACGACGCGCTGAAGGCTTGGCGCGACGCATTCCAAGCTGTCGGTGTCTTCGTCTTCAAGGACGCTTTCAGAACAGATGACTTCTCTGGCTTCTGTCTCTACGACGAAATATTCCCGCTGATCTACGTTAACAACAGCTCCACTAAAACGAGGCAGATATTCACTCTGTTCCACGAGCTTGCGCACCTGCTATTTCAGACCAGCGGCATCGATACGCTTAGCAGCGACTATATCGACCGGATCGGAGGCGATCAAAAAGCAATTGAAGTTTTCTGCAATGCGTTTGCTGCGGAATTTCTCTTGCCTGAAAAGGAGCTTGCGCAAGCTATGAAAGGTCGCAAGCACGACGAGGCAACCGCTACCGAACTCGCGAACCGCTTTCATGTCAGCCGAGAAGTGATTTTTCGTCGTTTTCTCGATCAGGGCAAGATCACGCAGCAAACCTACCGCGAGGCGACTACTCGCTGGGCACAGCAGCGTGGCGGTGCAGGCGCTCCGGGCGGCGATTACTTCTGGACCAAACTTGCTTACCTCGGCCGCGACTACGTTTCTCTAGCGCTAGATGAGTATCGACGAAATCGCATTAGCGAAACGCAGCTAGCCAACTTCCTCGACGTCAAACCCAAAAGCCTTGCAGGTCTTGAAGAACATTTCGAACGCGGCGCATTATAATGTATGTGTTCGACAACTCGCCTTTCTCGGCTCTGTTTCGGAACTATTACCGAAAGCAATTCCCATCGCTTTGGACTAAGTTCGACCAGATGATCGCGAACAAGTTGATCATATCCACGCGTGAAGTCTTGCGCGAGATTGAGGACGGTTCGCTTGCCGACCTCGCGGACTGGGCGAAGCAGAACCAAGACATCTTTCCCACGCCCACCAACGACGAAGGTCAGTTCGTAACGAAGATATTTTCCGTTCCCCATTTCCAAGCGAACATCGAGAGGCAAAAATTCTATAAGGGCGGTCGGAATGCCGATCCGTTCGTGATCGCCAAAGCCGGCACCGACGGCTTAACAGTAGTCACGATGGAGAAATTCAAAAAGGGGGCCGCTAAGATCCCGAACATCTGCGATCATTTCAAGGTGCCGTGCTTCACGCTTGAGGATTTCATGGCCGCCGAAGGCTGGACTTTCTGAAACCAGAGCTCCGCGCTGAAAAACTTATTTCGTGAATGAATCCAACTCAGAACGTTAAACCGCCCCCTTATGGCGAAATTTTCCTTTCGCTTTTACAGAAATCATGTATAACTTCACCCATCCTGCCTCACCGAGAGGGGCGTACGCGCGGTCGTCACGATACGTGGGGTGGGGATGCGGTGGCCGTGTCGGGTCGCAGCGTGACCTCGCGTCATGCCGACGAACGATGTCGACGCGGACGTGAAATCGTGTGGGCCTGGCCTCCCGGTGCTGAGGCCAAGCGGGTCGTGCCCCTTGCGGGGCGGGCCAGCGACGGGGACAAGAACGCCGATCCCCGGGGCGAGCACGTATAAGCGTTAAGACCGCCGCGCAGGGAATGCCGGATGTTCGGCTGAACCTGTGGTACCTGCCGCCTGCATTTTTTTCGCAGGCGGGCCATGGGTGAGGCCTTCACCCGGCATTCCCTGCGCCCTCTCGATTGGTTCGAAGGGCGATGCCGATGGCATCACTCGGGCGGAGCACGCCGCGGGAATGTGAACGTGCGTCTGCGGACGGAGGTGGATGCGATGAGGTCAGCTCTCTCCACGTCATTCCGGGGCATCGCGCAGCGATGAGCCCGGAATCCATAGCCACAGGCCGATGTTGTTGGAGCGGGATGGAGCTGCCGGCCTGCCCCACACATCGGCCTGTGGTTATGGATTCCGGGCTCGCCCTGCGGGCGCCCCGGAATGACGTGGGGAGAGAGCGTCAACGCTCGCTGCACCGGCGTTGCGGCGCAAGGCGATCGACGATTGGCGCGCGTGAGGCTCGCGAGATCGCGGGCGAAAGATGAGAATCTCCTGCCCGCCCGCGCCCTTTTCAGAACCGCGGCAGATCCGGAAACGCCAGCTTGCCGCCATGGACGTGCATCCGCCCGAGCTCGGCGCAGCGGTGCAAGGTGGGAAACACCTTGCCGGGGTTGAGCAGCCCCTGGCTGTCGAAGGCGCACTTCACGCGCTGCTGCTGGTTGAGGTCGATCTCGGAAAACATCTCCGGCATCAGGTCGCGCTTCTCGATGCCGACGCCGTGCTCGCCGGTCAGGACGCCGCCGAGCTCGACGCAGCAGCGCAGGATGTCGGCGCCGAACGCCTCGGCGCGCTCCATCTCGCCCGGCTTGTTGGCATCGTAGAGGATCAGCGGATGCAGATTGCCGTCACCGGCGTGGAACACGTTGGCGCAGCCGAGCTGGTACTTCTCCGACAGCTCGCGGATGCGCGCGAGCGCCTTCGGCAGCGCGCCGCGCGGGATGGTGCCGTCCATGCAGAGATAGTCCGGCGAGATGCGGCCGACGGCGGGGAAAGCCGCCTTGCGGCCGGCCCAGAACAGGTTGCGCTCGGCCTCGGAGGTCGAGATGCGGCAGGTGGTCGAGCCGCAACCGTTCGCGATCGCCTCGACGCGGCCGATCAGCTCGTCGACCTCGACGCCGGGGCCGTCGAGCTCGATGATCAGCAGCGCCTCGACGTCGAGCGGATAGCCGGCATGGACGAAGGCCTCGGCGGCATGGATCGCCGGCCTGTCCATCATCTCCATGCCGCCGGGGATGATGCCGGCGCCGATGATGCGGGCGACGCATTCGCCGGCGGCCTCGACCTCGGCGAAGCCGACCATCAGCGCGCGCGCCGTCTCCGGCTTCTGCAGGATGCGCACGGTGACCTCGGTGACGACGCCGAGCAGGCCTTCCGAGCCGGTGATCAGGCCCATCAGGTCGTAGCCGGCGTTCTCGGTGCACTTGCCTCCGATGCGCAGCACCTCGCCGGTCATCAGCACGATCTCGCAGCCGAGCACGTTGTTGGTGGTCATGCCGTATTTCAGGCAGTGCACGCCGCCGGAATTCTCCGCGACATTGCCGCCGATCGAGCAGGCGATCTGCGACGACGGGTCGGGCGCGTAGTAGAAGCCGGCATGCGCCACCGCCTGGCTGATGGCGAGGTTGGTGACGCCGGGCTCGGTGACGACGACGCGGTTGTCGAAATCGATCTCGCGGATGCGCTTGAACTTGCCGAGGCCGAGCAGCACGCCGTCGGCCAGCGGCAGCGCGCCGCCGGACAGCGACGTTCCCGAGCCGCGCGGGACCACCTTGATGCCCTGCTCGTGGCAATATTTCAGCACCCGCGACACCTGCGTGGTGGTCTCCGGCAGCACCACGACCATCGGCGGCTGGCGATAGGCCATCAAGCCATCGGACTCGTAGGGCAGCATCTCGGCGGCGCTGTCGATGACGCCTTCGCCCGGCACGATTGCTCGCAGTGCAGCAACGATCTCGCCACGGCGCGCCAACACCGCTTGATCTGCCTCCGGCATCATGATCGCCATCGCGTTCCTCCGGCCTCGATTTTGCCCCGGCCTATCAATCACAACGGAAACCGTTTGGATAGGCAGCGGATCCGCATCGAAGTTTGCGGCAGAGCAACAAGCTCAGCCATTATGCTGATTTGCCTCAGCGCATCCCCGCTTGTGCCTCGCCTGAGGCCATGCCACAACCTGCGCGCAAACTCGTCTCGTAACCCACAGAGCCTGATCCATGAAGAAAATGACTTTGAGCGCGCTCGTCATCCTCGCCTCGTCGTCGCTGGCGTCTGCCGCGCTGGCGCAGGATGCGGCCGCCGGCAAGACGTCCTTCAACAAGTGCCTGCCCTGCCATTCGATCGGCGAGGGCGCGAAGAACAAGGTCGGCCCGGAGCTGAACGGCCTCGACGGCCGCAAGTCGGGCAGCGCGCCGGACTACAACTATTCGGAAGCCAACAAGAATTCGGGCATTACCTGGAACGAGGCGGTCTTCAAGGAATACATCAAGGATCCGAAGGCCAAGATTCCCGGCACCAAGATGACCTTCGCCGGCATCAAGAACGAGACCGAGATCAACAACCTCTGGGCCTATGTGTCGTCGTTCGACAAGGACGGCAAGCAGAAGCAGTAAGCGGCCGCCGGCCGACCCGTCAGCTCGCCTGCAAAGCCCCGGCCGACCGCCGGGGCTTTTTTGCATCACGGCGCCACGGCATCGGCCGTGGCGACGGCCGCGACGATGCGGTCGACCTCGCCGGCCACCAGTTCCGGCACCGCGTTCTGGACCATGTGCCCGAGCTCGGGCAGCACGATCAGCCGGCTGTGCGGCACGACCTGGGCGAGCGGGCGGGCATGGATGTCGGTATAGACCGTCCGGTCGGCCTCGCCCGCCACGATCGTGACCGGGACCTTGATCTCGCCATAGCGCGGCGCCTGCTCGATCACGGCCTGCTTCAGGGTGACGAGATCGCGCGCATTGGCGATGAACTCGCGCGGGCGCAGCAGCAGCGGCGTCGCGGTCCGGTCGACGAAATCGTCCGGCATGGCCTGCGGCGCGAACACGCCGCGGGCGCCGGGCGCCATCAGCGCCAGACCGAGCGGCAGCGTGATCGTATGCGCCAGCAATGGCCCGACCACCGGCGTGGTGACGGCCTCGTTGTAGCGCCCGACCCCGCCTCGCCAGGGATACGCGACCGGCGCCAGCATCACGAGGCCCGCGACCCGGTCGGGGAAATCGAGCGCCATGCGCAGGCCGAGCGCGCCACTCCAGGAATGCACCACCAGGACGACCTGGCCGACCCCGAGCCGCGCCAGCGCCTCATCCAGCATGCGGGCCTGAGCGGCGGGCGTGGAATCCTCGGGCCTGAGACGCGGGCTCCAGCCGTGGCCGGGACGGTCGACCAGCAGCACCCGGTGGCGCTGCGCGAGCAGGTCGCCGAGCGGCCTGCGCATCGCCTCGAGGTTCGAGCTGGCGCCGTGGAGCAGCAACAGTGGCGGCTTTTCGCTGTCGCGGGGCCCGATATCCACAAGATTGATCGTCGCACCCTCGACATTGATGGCCTGCCCTTGCGCCGGGTAACGGCGCTCGAGCACCGCCACGCCGGCGCGCGTGAGCACCGCCAGGAGCGCCAAAGTGCCCACCAAGAACATTGAAATCATTGATAGTTTTCTGCCTGTCACAGTGACAGTTACGGTGCAGATCCGCGGGAGTTGCAGATCCGGCCGCGTTGTCTCGTCGTTTCGCCCGGGAATCCTGTCATCACCGCGTCGTCGGCCATTTTATAACCATGGTCGGGACTTTTCCTCGCAATCGGCTGATGGCCGTGAATTACTTCCGGTCGGGTCATTGCGTGGTCTGAGCACGATGACCGGCCCTGAGTTTAGTTTGGTGTTTTGGGAGGGGGTTACCGATGAGTGTTCGTTCGAGCGAGACGGCTATCGACGAGATCGTCGCGAGCTGCAATGGCGATCTCCGTGGCGCGCTGAAGGCGCTGCTGCTGGTCAACGAGCACCTCGAGGCCGAGATCGCGCAGCTTTATGCCGCGGCTGCCCAGTACGGCCTGCCGGACCGCCGCAGCACCGCGTTCCACTGAGCGATCCGACCGGGCGACGATCAGTCCTCGGCTGTGATGTCCTTGTTCGGGCAGGCGTTGATCGTGGAGCGCGCGAGCTTGGCGTCGTCCAGCGACTTAAAGGGGCCGGACGCGAACCAGATGTCGCCCATGGTGGGGGTGACGACCGGATTGCTGGTCACGATCTCGCAGCGATTGGTGGCGCGGTTGCCGACCACCCAGAACATGTCTTCGGCCCACGCGGCCGTGGCCGCCGTGATCACCAGCGCTGCCGCCAGCACCGCACGCGTCATTGCGCCTCTCCTGCCGACAAATCTCGCTCAAGCGACACGTGGGGTTGCGCGGTCCCGCCAGCAAGAGCGGCGCTCAGCACATGGTTAACGGCAGGTGCGGCGTCAGATGTCGCGGCCTTCGACCTTTTCGGTCAGCGTCTTGACCAGCTCCGGCACCTTGTCCAGATGCGGATTGACCTCGAGCGCCTTGCGGAACGCGTCCAGCGCCCGCTTTTCCTCGCCGAGATCCTGCATGATCATGCCGAGACCTGCGAGCGCGCCGAAGTGCCGCGGCTCACGCAGCAGGACCTGCTGGATGTCGGCCAGCGAGCGGCCGTAATCGTTCTGGAGGTAATAGATCGTCGCGCGACGGTTCCAGGCCTCGACATAATCGGGCCGCAGCTTGATGACCGAATCGAGCAGCTTGAGCGCGACTTCGTTCTGCTTCGCGTCCATCGCCGCCTTGGACCGCGCCATCAGCAGGGCAACGGTATCGCTGGGGGTCTGCAGCCAGATCGCCCAGATCCGCGCCTCGACGTGCTTGGCGCTGATATCGTCCGGCGCGGCCTTCAGGGCGCCGAACAGGAAATCGAGGCCCTTGGTCTTGTCGGCCCCGACCTTTGGCAGCTTGGCGGGCGCCTCGGGCGGCTTCGGCTTGGGAGCCGCACGCGGCTCGCCCTGCGCTTGCGCAAGGTGCGGTATGGAAATGACGGCGGCGAGCAGGACCGCCTGGAAAGTTCGCTTTGCCATGCGCGGAGTGTAGACGCAGTCCGCGCGTCCTGCAAAGCAGCACACGCGTCAAACGCCTGTGAGCGGACTGGCGACCGCGGCCGGATCAGCCTCGTTCGATCAACCCTGGCGGGCCTTGAAGCGGCGCTGGACCTTGTTGATCACGTAGACGCGGCCCTTGCGGCGGACCAGACGGTTGGCACGGTGGCGGCCACGCAGCGACTTCAGCGAGTTACGGACCTTCATGGGACATCCTGATACGTTGAAAGGCCGTGTTGGACAGGCCGGAAGTGGCAAACAGTGAGGTGGCAAATAGAAAAGGAGTTCCGCAAGCGACCAAGCCGCCCGGATTGGCCGGTTTCTAACCACCGGCCCGCCGGATGTCAATCATGGCGGCGCCGGACTTCAACAGAAGCTGCCGGCCAGCAGCCCGCCGATCCAACTTGGCGATTGCCAAATTCGTTATATCCTATAATCAATTTCTCAAAGCCAAGAACCAACCCCGGGAACGCCCATGCCCAAGCTCGCTCTGCCCAAGATCGACGACGTCGTCGCCATCGACATCCATACCCATGCCGAGGAGCCCTGCGGCATGCATGCAGATGACGGCTACGACGATTTCCAGGCCCAGATGGCCGACTACTTCAAGTCGCCGCACAAGCACCCGCCGACGGTGCCGGAGACGGCCGCCTATTATCGTTCCAAGAACATCGCCGCGGTGATCTTCCCGGTCGACGCCGAGCGCGAGACCGGCTTCCGGCGCTACAACAATTACGAGATGCTCGAGGTCGCCTCCGACCATCTCGATGTGCTGATCCCCTTCGTCAGCATCGATCCGCACAAGGGCAAGCTCGGCGTCCGCGAGGCGCGCAAGCTGATCGAGGAGTATGGCGTCCGCGGCTTCAAGTTCCACCCGACCATGCAGGGCTTCTACGCCAACGACCGCCTCGCCTATCCGCTGTACGAGGCGATCAACGACGGCGGCGCGATTGCGCTGTTCCACACCGGCCAGACCGGCGTCGGCTCGGGCATGCCGGGGGGCATGGGGATGCGGCTGAAGTACTCGAACCCGATGTACATGGACGACGTCGCGGCCGATTTCCCCGATCTCAAGATCATCCTCGCCCATCCCTCCTTCCCCTGGCAGGAGGAGGCGCTGTCGGTGGCGACCCACAAGCCCAACGTCTACATCGACCTCTCGGGCTGGTCGCCGAAATACTTCCCGCCGATCCTGGTCCGCTACATCAACTCGATCCTGCAGGACAAGATGCTGTTCGGCTCGGACTGGCCGGTGATCACCCCTGACCGTTGGCTCGCCGATTTCGCCAAGCTCGACATCCGCGACGAGATCCGGCCGAAGGTGTTGAAGGCCAACGCGCGCAGGCTGCTCGGGATCTGACATCGTCCGGTCCGCAAGGATCGTGCTAGTCTACGCAGGCGCGGTGACCCATTAGTCATTGCGCCTGTTCAAGGTGGTCAGGTGAGCGCCATGCCGTTCAAAGCTGTCGTCTTCGACGCCTATGGCACGCTGTACGATATCCAGTCGGTGGCGGCGGTCACCGAGCAGGCCTTTCCCGGCCACGGCGACATCATCACCCAGATCTGGCGCATCAAGCAGCTCGAATACACCTGGCTGCGCTCGCTGATGCAGCGCTACGAGGATTTTTCGGTCGTCACCCGCGAGTCGCTGCTCTATGCGCTGCGCGTTCTCGGCCTGCAGGCCGATGCGATCACACGCGATCGCATCATCGCCAAATATCTCGATCTCGATCCCTACCCTGATGCACGCGCCGCGCTCGCCGCGATGAAGGACCGCCGGCTCGCGATCCTCTCCAACGGCAGCCCCGCGATGCTCGATGGCCTGGTGAAGGCCAGCGCCTTCGACACGCTGCTCGATGCCGTCATCAGCGTCGATGCCCACACGATCTTCAAGCCGAGCCCGCAGGCCTATGCGCTGATCGAGGAGACACTCGGGCTTGCACCTGCCGAGGTGCTGTTCGTGTCCTCCAATCCCTGGGACGTCTGCGGCGCCAAGGCGTTCGGCCTCAACGTTGCCTGGATCGAGCGCGTCACTCCCGAGGCCATGGCGGCCGCCTGCAACAAGACCGATCTCGTGTCCCCGCTCACGATGTTCAAGGCGCTGCGCACCCAGATGGACGAGTTGGGTTTTGCGCCCGATTATCGTATTGCTGCGCTCTCCGAATTGCCTGAGATCGTCAACACGCATGAGCCTTGAATCCGTCCGCGCCTTCTTCGCTGAAAAAGCCCCCGACATCGACGTCCTCGTCTCCAGCCAGAGCTCCGCAACCGTGGCGCTCGCGGCGGAAGCCTATGGCGTGGAGCCGGCCCGCATCGCCAAGACGCTGTCGTTGCGCGTCGGCGACCGCGTCATCCTGATCGTCGCTGCCGGGAACGCCCGCATGGACAACAAGAAGGTCAAGGCGCAGTTCGGCGGCAAGCCGAAGATGCTGGGTCTCGACGAGGTCGCCGACATCACGGGGCACGAGGTCGGCGGCGTCTGCCCGTTCGGGCTGAAGTCGCCGCTGCCGGTGTATTGCGATCTGTCGCTGAAGGCCTTCGACATCGTCGTGCCCGCGGCGGGCTCGACCCACAGCGCGGTGAAGATCACGCCGGATCGCATGGCCGAGTTGACAGAAGCGGCATGGGTCGACGTCTGCGAGGTGCAGTCCTGATCGGCTGAGATCGGCGGGCGCGCTCATCGCTTCTTCGCCTTCGCCAGTTCCTTCACCAGAAACTCCGTCAGCACCTCGACCCGCGCGGGGCGCGGGCCGCCGGGCGGCATCACCAGGTGCATCGCGCCTTCCGGCTGGCTCCAGCCCTTCAGCACCACCTCGACCTCGCCCGACGCGATCGCGTCGCCCACGATGAAATCCGGCAGGTCTGCGATGCCGAGCCCGGCGCGCACCGCCGGCAACAGCGCCTCGCCATTGTTGACGCGCAGCTGTCCCGCCGGCCGCACGCTGGCCTGCTCGCCGGCCGCATTGGTGTAGTGCCAAACGCCGGCCGTGGAGAGATAGGCGTAGCCGAAGCATTTGTGCTCGGCGAGATGCATCGGGTGCGTCGGCCGGCCGTGGCGTTTCAGATAGGACGGCGCCGCCACCGTGTAGCGCGGCATGGCGCAGAGCCGGCGCGCGAGCAGCGAGGAGTCCGGCAGCCGCGCGATGCGCAGTGCGAGATCGAAACCTTCGCCGATCAAATCGACGGTGGCGTCGCTCATGTGGAGGTCGATCGAGACCTCCGGATATTGCTCCAGGAACGCCGGCAGCAGCGGCGCGATCTTCTTGACGCCGAACGTCATCGGCACCGCGAAGCGCACCAGGCCGCGCGGCGTCAGCGACTGCGCGAGCGCCTCGGTCTCCGCCGCCTCGCCATCGGCGAGCAGCTGCGCGGCGCGCTCGGACAGCCGCTGACCGGCATCCGTCAGCGCCAGGCGCCGCGAGGTGCGGTTGAACAGCCGCGTGCCTAGACGCTCCTCCAGCCGGCTCACCGCCTTGGAGACGGAGGCCTTGGAGAGGCTCAGCTCCTGCGCGGCGCCGGCGAAGGAGCGCAGCTCGACGACCTTGGCGAAGATCGCCATCGCCTCGAAATCCGGAAGTCGCGCCATTCCTTCAAATCTCTCTTTTGGAAACAATAGGTTTCAATAGTTTCTATTTCTATACTCCGGTCGCCGCCTTATTCCAATGCCCAACGGCACGGCGGCACCGGCCGACCGTTGCAACCACAGGAGCAGACCCATGATCGAACTGAAGCCCTTTGCGGCGCTGGGCGGCGCCGACCACGGCTGGCTCAAGGCCAAGCACCATTTCTCGTTCGCGAGCTACTACGACCCCAGCAACATGGGCCACGGCGCCCTGCGCGTCTGGAACGATGACGAGATCGCACCGAACACCGGCTTCCCCGCGCATCCCCATCGCAACATGGAGATCATCACCTACGTCCGCGAAGGCGCGATCACCCATCAGGACAGCCTCGGCAACAAGGGCCGCACCGAAGCCGGCGACGTCCAGGTGATGAGTGCGGGCAGCGGCATCCGCCACTCCGAGTACAATCTCGAGCCGACCACGACGCGGATCTTCCAGATCTGGATCGAGCCGACCACCGATGGCGGCCAGCCGACCTGGGGCGCCAAGCCGTTCCCGAAGTCCGACCGCTCCGGCAAGCTGGTCACACTGGCGAGCGGCTTCGCAGATGACGGCGACGCGTTGCCGATCCGTGCCAAGGCGCGCGTACTCGGCACCACGCTGAAGGCCGGCGAGACCGCCGAGTACAGCGCCGACAAGGCCCGGCACATCTATCTCGTGCCTGCCGCCGGAAGCGTCGAAGTGAACGGCGTCCGCGTCAACGCTCGTGACGGCGCCGCCATCCGCGACGAGGCCACGCTGAAGATCACGGCGCTCGAAGATTCCGAACTGGTGCTGGTCGACGCCGCTTAAGTCTGTTTCGCGATCCCGGTCGGCTCTCCGGCCGGGACGCCCTCCCCGATCACTCGCATTCCCACGGAGACTTCCATGACCAAGGTTCTCGTTCTCTACTATTCCGCCTACGGCCACATCGAAGCGATGGCCAATGCCGTCGCCGAAGGCGCCCGCGAAGCCGGCGCCACCGTCGACATCAAGCGCGTGCCGGAGCTCGTGCCCGCCGACGTCGCCAAGGCCTCGCACTACAAGCTCGACCAGGCCGCACCGATCGCCAAGGTCGAGGAGCTCGCCAACTATGACGCGATCATCGTCGGCACCGGCACCCGCTTTGGTCGCATGGCCTCGCAGATGGCCAACTTCCTCGACCAGGCCGGCGGCCTCTGGGCCAAGGGCGCGCTGAACGGCAAGGTCGGCGGCGCCTTCACCTCGACCGCGACCCAGCATGGCGGCCAGGAGGTCACGCTGTTCTCGATCATCACCAACCTCTTGCATTTCGGCATGACCATCGTCGGCCTCAACTACGGCTTCGCCGGCCAGATGAAGCTCGACGAGATCACCGGCGGCTCGCCCTATGGCGCGACCACCATCACTGGCGGCGACGGCAGCCGGCTGCCGAGCGAGAACGAGCTGGCGGGGGCGCGCTATCAAGGGCGCGTGATCGCCGAGACCGCAAAGAAGCTGCATGGCTGACGCGACTGGGGCGGCACTTCCGTCACCGGAGCGCCGCCCCATCTCGTCGAAAGAAAGTGAGGGAGTCCGCAATGCCCGCCATGCTCGAACTGGTGACGCTGGCCAGGCTGGCCCGCCATCCTCTGCAGATGATGGCGCGCCATTGGTACTGCAAGGGCCTTTACCGCGCGAGCCGCGGTCAGCGCCGCTGCCCGGAATGCACCGCTATAGCGGCTTGATCTGCACCTTCTTGAACTTCACGACGCCCGAGCCGTATTGCAGGGCGATCGGCCCCGCAGCATGCTTGCTGTCGTCGACGTCGGCGGTCTTCTCGCCGTTGAGCATCACGGTCAGCCGCGTGCCCTTGGCGGTGATCTCGTAGGTGTTCCACTTGCCGCCGGCCTTCGGCATCGGATCGACCTTGGACACGTCGACGATGGCGCCGGTGCCGTATTTCGGATCGGGCCGCTTGTCGAAGATGTTGACCTCGTAGCAGATGTTGGAGTCGATCTTCGTCGACTGGTCGCAACGGATGAAGATGCCGCTGTTGGCGGCGTCGTCGACCCAGAACTCGGCCTTGATCTGGAAATCCTTGTAGCTGGCCTTGGTGACCAGATAGGACGGATCCTTGCCGTCGAGCTTGTCGGCCATCAGCACGCCGTCCTTCGCCTCCCAATTGGCCTTGCCGACCTCGGCGAATTCGACCTTCTTGTCACCGTCGACCAGGGTCACCCAGCCGTCATCGGCGAATGCCGTCCCCCAGCTCGCGCCCGCAATCAACAGTCCGGCCGCAAGCCCGCACAAGCGATACCGCATCGAAACGCCTCCCCGTTTTTGTTTGGTTCGCCGCCACGATAGCAAAGCGCCGGACGAAGCAAACGGGTTTCGATGCTGCATCTGCTCTCTCGTCGAACTACACCGCCGTCGCGCGCGCAAAATCGACATAGATCTCGCGCAGCCGCGCCGCGACCGGGCCAGGCTTGCCGTCGCCGACCGGCTTGCCGTCGATCGTGACCACCGGCTGCACGAACGAGCTCGCGCTGGTGATGAAGGCCTCCTTCGCCGCGAGCGCCTCCTCCACGGTGAACAGCCGCTCCTCGACCTTGAGCTGACGCTCCTCGGCGAGCTTCACCACCGCCTTGCGGGTGCAGCCCGGCAGGATGGCGTTGGAGTTCGGCCTGGTGACGATGACGTCGTCCTTGGTCAGGATGAAGGCGGAGGACGAGCCGCCCTCGGTCACGTGACCATCCTCGACCATCCAGGCCTCTCCAGCGCCGGCGGCCGCAGCCGCCTGCTTCGCCAGCACCTGCGCCAGCAGCGCGACGCTCTTGATGTCGCGCCGCGCCCAGCGGATGTCGGGCACGGTGATGACGCCGATGCCCGCCGTCGCCGAGGGTGCATCGACGATGTTCTTGGCGGTCACGAACATCACCAGCGTCGGCTTGACGTCGCCTTTCGGAAACGGGAAGTCGCGGCCCTTGTCAGCGCCCCGCGTGACCTGCAGATAGACCATGCCCTGGTCGAGCCGGTTGCGCGCGACCAGCTCCTTCTGCAGCGCCTCGATTCGCGCCAGGCTCTCCGGCAGCGCCAGCCCGATCTCGCCGACCGAGCGCTCCAGCCGGGCGAGGTGCGAGGCGCTGTCGACCAGCTTGCCGTCGAGCACCGCCGCCACCTCATAGATGCCGTCGGCGAACAGGAAGCCGCGATCGAGCACCGAGACCTTGGCCTCGGACAGGGGCACGAAGGCGCCGTTGACGTAAGCGATGGGGTCCAAGGCGGTATCTCCTTTCTCATCAGCGCACGCATAGTCCTTAGCATGCGCCGATCGTTTCTCTCGCCGTCATTCCGGGGCGATGCGCAGCATCGAACCCGGAATGACGGGTCTAACTAGTGCGACAAAATCTTCGACAAGAACTGCTGCGCGCGCTCGCTGCGGGGCTGGCCGAAGAACTCATCCTTCTTGGCGTCCTCGACGATCTCGCCGCGGTCCATGAAGATGACGCGGTGGGCGACCTTCCTGGCAAACCCCATCTCGTGGGTCACGACCATCATGGTCATGCCCTCGCGGGCGAGATCGACCATGACGTCGAGCACCTCGCTGATCATCTCCGGATCGAGCGCCGAGGTCGGCTCGTCGAACAGCATGGCGATCGGGTCCATGGCGAGCGCACGCGCGATCGCGACACGCTGCTGCTGGCCGCCCGAGAGCTGCGCCGGAAATTTCTGCGCCTGCTCCTTCAGCCCGACGCGCTCCAGCAGCTTCATGCCCTTGGCGGTCGCTTCCTCGTGGCCGCGCCCCAGCACCTTCTGCTGGGCGAGGCAGAGATTTTCGATGATCTTCAGATGCGGAAACAGCTCGAAATGCTGGAACACCATGCCGACGCGCGAGCGCAGCTTCGGCAGGTTGGTCTTGGGATCATTGACCTTGAGACCATCGATCGTGATCGTGCCGTCCTGGAACGGCTCCAGCGCGTTGACGCATTTGATGAGGGTCGACTTGCCGGAGCCGGAGGGACCGCAGACCACCACCACCTCGCCCTTGGCGACCGATGTCGTGCAGTCCTTCAGCACCTGGAAGCTCGGGCTGTACCATTTGTTGACGTGGCTGATTTCGATCATGGGAGCCGACTACCTGATGATGGCGATGCGCGACTGCAGGCGGCGGACGCCGTAGGACGCGATGCAGGAGATGGTGAAGTAGATCAGGGCCGCGAACAGATACATCTCGACCAGCCGGCCGTCGCGCTGCGCGACCTTGGAGGCGGCGCCGAGGAAGTCCGGGATCGAGAGCACGTAGACCAGCGAAGTGTCCTGGAACAGCACGATGGTCTGGGTCAGCAGCACCGGCAGCATGTTGCGGAACGCCTGCGGCAGCACGACGTAGCGCATGGTCTGCGCATAGGTCAGTCCGAGCGCCGAGGCCGCGGCCGGCTGACCGCGCGAGATCGACTGGATGCCGGCGCGCATGATCTCGGAGAAATACGCCGCCTCGAACATGATGAAGGTGATCAGCGAGGAGGCGAAGGCGCCGACCTTGATCGGCCGCGACGATCCGGTGATCCACTGCCCGATATAGGGGACCAGGAAGTAGAACCAGAAGATCACCAGCACCAGCGGCAGCGAGCGCATGAAGTCGACATAGAGCCCGGCGATCCAGCCCATCACGCGATAGCCGGACAGCCGCATCAGCGCGATCATGGTGCCGAAGACGAGACCGCCAAAAGCCGACAGCGCGGTCAGCGTCAAGGTGAAGGTCATGCCGTCGATGAACAGGTAGCTCAGCGAGCGGCGGATGACGTCGAAATCGAAATTGGCCAGCATCTCATTTGCCCGTGATGTAGCCAGGGATCGCCACCGCGCGCTCCAGCAGGCGCATGCCGATCACGACGATGACGTTGATGACGAGATACATCAGCGTTGCGGCGCTGAACGCCTCGAACACCTGGAAGGAGAATTCCTGCATCTCGCGGGCGGCGCCCGTCAGCTCGATCAGACCGATCGTGATCGCCACGGCGCTGTTCTTGACCGTGTTGAGAAATTCGGACGTCAGCGGCGGCAGGATGATGCGGAAGGCCATCGGCAGCAGCACGTAGCGATAGGCCTGCAAGGTGGTGAGGCCGAGCGCGGTCGCCGCCATCATCTGGCCGCGCGGCAGCGAGCCGATGCCGGCCGCGAGCTGCACCGCGACGCGCGCCGACATGAACAGCCCGATGCCGACCGCGGCCGTATAGAACGGCGCATTCGGCATCTGTTTCAGCCACAGGCCGGCGGTTCGCGGCAGCAACTCGGGCAGCACGAAGAACCACAGGAACAGCTGCACCAGCAGCGGCATGTTGCGGAAGAACTCGACATAGACGAAGCCGATCCAGGTCGCCAATTTCGAGGGCAGACTGCGCAGGATGCCAACGATCGTGCCGCAGATCAGCGCGATCACCCAGGCCGACAGCGAGGTCACGATGGTGACCTTCAGCCCCGACAGCAGCATGTCGAAATAGGTGCCCGCCCCGGTCGGGTTCGGCTCCAGGAAGATGTGCCAGTTCCAGGTGTAGTTCACGGGGGTGTCCTGAAGTGATAGCTCGCGGTCGGTTTACGCAATGTCGCCACGAGCGACACTGCGCTCCCCTTCCCCCGCGCGAAGCGGGGAGGGGTCGGGGTGGGGGTCTCAGCAAAGACTGCCCCTGCGGGCCCCCCTCCCCAACCCTCCCCCACAAGGGGGGAGGGAGCGCACCGGCGTCGCGGCACGAGCTTAATGCGACTTCACCTTACGGCTTGTACGAATCCGGATCCGGCGAGTCCGACGGCTTGGCGAACTCAGCCTTCAGCTCGGCCGAGATCGGGGTGTTCAGGTTCAGGCCCTTCGGCGGGATCTTCTGCATGAACCACTTGTCATACAGCTTGGCGCCCTCGCCGCTGGTGTAGATCTTGGCGGTCGCGGCATCGACGACCTTCTTGAACTGCGGATCGTCCTTGCGGAGCATGATGCCGTAGGGCTCCGGCTTGGAGAACGCATCCTTGGAGATGACGTAGGCGGCCGGATCCTTGGAGCTAGCGACGAGGCTCGACAGCAGGATGTCGTCCATCACGAAAGCCACGGCGCGATCGGTCTCGACCATCAGGAAGGCTTCGGCGTGATCCTTGGCCGGGATGATGTTGATCCCAAGATTGCGTGCGGCATTGGCTTCGGTGAGCTGCTTGATGTTGGTGGTGCCGGCAGTCGACACGACCGTCTTGCCCTTCAGATCATCAATCTTGTTGATGTTGCTCGACTTCTTCGAGACGTAGCGGCTCGCCGTCAGGAAGTGGGTGTTGGTGAAGGAGATCTGCTTCTGGCGCTCGGCATTGTTGGTGGTGGAGCCGCATTCCAGATCGATGGTGCCGTTGGCGAGCAGCGGGATGCGGGTCGACGACGTCACCGGATTGAGCTTCACGTCGAGCTTGTCGAGCTTGAGCTCCTTTTTCACGGCATCGACGATGCCCATGCAGATGTCGATGGCAAAGCCGATCGGCTTCTGATTGTCGTCGAGATAGGAGAACGGGATCGAGGAGTCGCGCACGCCCAGCGTGATCGCACCGGTCTCCTTGATGTTCTTCAGGGTCCCCGTCAGGTCCTCGGCCTGCACCTGGCCGGCGCAGAGCGCGGCGGCGACGGCAAGACCGAATAGGCGAAGCTGCTTCATAACTGATCTCCTCAATCCGGCTGATCGCCGGATGCTTGCATAAACCACAGCGAACTCAAAATGGCCCCCGCCCCCGGACGATCTCCGGCCGGACGAGCGCGGGCACCATAGACCGCCCCGCGGCGGGAAGTTCTCGGACGCTTGCGACAAATTGCCTGTCCCGCGTCCCCTTCGACAAGACGTTCGGGCTGAAACGGCAGCGCCGAACGTCGGGATGGTAAACTACGATCAGCTCGCATGCCCCGCGACCAGACGAAAGTTGCAGGCGGACGGTTCCCGCACGCGGCACGCCCCTCACTCCGGCTCAGGCGGCGGGAGGTGAGCACCAATGATGCCAGGCGATGTGTGCTCATGCCTCCTTCTCGGTTCACAGCGGCTTCCGCAATTCGCCAAGATCCCAGAACAGCCCGGCCATCAGGCCGAGCGCCTCCTCCGTGACATCCAGCAGAATGTGCTCATCCGGCGCGTGCTGCGAGCAGCCCGGATAGGAATGCGGCACCCACATGGTCGGCATCTTCAACACGTCGGCAAACACGTCATTGGGCAGCGAGCCGCCGAAGTTCGGCAGCACGGCGGGCGCCTTGCCGGTGCTCATCTTGATGGAATCCGCGGCCCATTTGATCCAGGGACTGTCGATGTCGGCGCGCGAGGCCATGAAGCCCTGCGTCATGCTGACCTCGATCATCGGGAAGCCATGCGCAACGAGGTGGTTCTTCACGTCCTCCACGATGCTGTCGACCTTGGTGCCGACGACGAAACGCAGCTGCAGCACGGCACGGGCGCGGCCCGGGATCGCATTCGCCGGCTTGTCGATATTGCCGGAGGAGATCGCCAGCACCTCGAGCGTATTCCAGGCATAGAGCCGCTCCGCCGGCGTCAGCCCGTCCTCGCCCCAATTGTCGGACAGCGCCGGCTCGTCGGCGGTCGGCTCGACCTTCACGTCGGCGAGGATGGCGCGGATGGCGTTGGTGAGGCGCGGCGGCTTCAGCGACTCCAGCTTGATGCGGCCCTGGCCGTCGACCAGCGTGGAAATGGCATTGGCGAGAATGGTCGCGGGATTGGCAAGCACGCCGCCCCAATTGCCGGAATGATTGCCGCCCTCGCGCAGGTTGACGTCGAGATGCAGCCGGATGCCGCCGCGGCAGCCGAGAAAGATGGTGGGGCGCGCGGTCGACAGCCGCGGGCCGTCCGAGCCGATGAAGACGTCGGCCTTCAAGGCGTCGCGATGCCGGTCGGCCACCTCTGCGAGATCGGGCGAGCCGATCTCCTCGCCCATCTCGATGATGAATTTGGCATTGAAGCCGAGCTTGCCGCCGCGGGCCTCGCGCACCGCGCGCAGCGCCGCCAAGTTGATGCTGTGCTGGCCCTTGTTGTCGGCGGTGCCGCGGCCATAAAGACGATTGCCCGCTGGCGTCACCGCCCAGGGATCGCGGCCGTCGCGCCATTCGCCGGCCATGCCGTCGACGGTGTCGCCGTGGCCATAGCTGAGCACCGTCGGGGCGCTGTCGCTCTCGTGGTAGGTCGCGATCAGGAACGGCGACTTGCCGCTCGGCGAGGGCACGATCTCGGAGGAAAAGCCGAGCGCGGCAAAGGACGGCGTCAGCTCGTTGGCCAGATACGCCGCGAGGTCGTCCTTGCGCTCGGGATTGAGGCTCTCGGTGCGATAGGCGACCCGGCGGCCGAGCTCGGCCAGGAAGTCACCGCTCGTCAGGCTTTGACGGGCACGGGCGATTGCATCAATCCTGGTCATGGCGCTTTTCCAGTCACAACGAAGGCGGCGTCATATCGGGATCGTGGGCGGAGCGAAAGAGGCTGGGTTTGAATTCAATTGGTCAGCGCATGCGTCTCGGATTATGGAACTGCCATGCCTGGGACTTGACGCGTCGGGCAGCCTTGTCACCGTCCCCGACTTACGCGCTCTCGTTCTCGCGGTGCGGTCGAGCACCCGAGCTATTGGCATGAACACCCTCACGAGACGGAGGGCGCGGGGAATGCCGGGTGAAGGCCTCACCCATGGCCCGCCTGCAGAAAGAAAAGCAGGCGGCAGTCACCACAGGTTCAGCCGAACATCCGGCATTCCCCGCGCGACGGTTTTCACGCTTATAGCGCGCTCTCCCCGGTGTCCGGCTCGATAGCCACCGTCGTCTGCAGGATCATCACCCGCGGACTTGGCGCCAGCATCGGGGCGCCAGGACCACACGCCTTCACGTCCGCCAGATGCCGTTCGTCGGCGCGGGCTTCCCCACGCTGCGGCATGCCCACAGCCGTCGCATCCCCACCTCGCGTGTCGTGACGATCGCGATGCGCCCCTCCGTGTGAGGCGGGATTTCGGGAATAAAGCACATCTTCGGATATTCGTAAAGAATTTTCTCGCGGCTTCTCCGCCCGCCGCCTCCTTCGAGACGCCCGCCTGCGGCGGGCTCCTCAGGACGAGGACCGAGCTTGTGGCGAAATCCTAACCCTCATGGCTGGCGAGATCTCCACCCTCATGGTGAGGAGCGCCGCTTCCCCCGGATGGTCATGACCGAGCGAGCAGGTCGCCGCGGATGAGGTGCGGCGCGTCTCGAACCATCAGGCCAAGCTGTTCAATTCACCGCATTGCTCACCATCACCTCGATCAGCTTCGTGCCCGGCCGCCGGAAGGCCCCCGACAGCACCGACTTCAACTCACTGGGATCGCCGACGCGCAGTGACTCGCAGCCCAGCGATCTTGCCAGCCCGGCGAAGTCCACCGGCGGATCGACAAAGTCCATGCCGATATAGTTGTCGTCGCCGTGGAACGACAGCAGCCGCTGCTTGATGATGCGATAGCCGCCATTGTTGACGATGACGACGGAGAGCGGCAGCTTGTGGTGAGCCGCGGTCCACAGCGCCTGGATCGAATACATCGCACTGCCGTCGCCGGAGTAGCACACCACGGGACGGTCGGGATTGGCGAGGCTGACGCCGACCGAGGCCGGCAGGCCCCAGCCGATGCCACCCGACGCGAGGCCGTGATAGTTGTAGCGGTCGCGGTACGGCCACAGCGCCGTCATGTAGCGCGCGGACGTCAGCCCCTCGTCGACCAGGATGCCATGCTCCGGCATGGCCTGGGCCACCTGCAGCGCGAGATAGTCGGGATCGATCGGCGTTTTGTCGCGTGCCGTCTCGATCTGAGCGGTCAGCGTCCGGCGCCGCGCACTCCAGTTCTTCGACGACAGCTCCGCGATGCGCGCTTGCGCGGTAGCTTGCAGGGACGAACCGCCCACCTCGCGCAGCAGCGGCGTGAGCTGCAGGAGCGTCTCGCGGACGTCGGCTTTCAGCGCGATCTCGGCGCCGAAGTTCTTGCCCAGCTCCCAATCGACCAGGCCGATCTGCACGATCGGCAGTCCCTCCGGCAGCGGCTCGATCTCGCTGTGCACGGACATCCGCAACGGATCGGCGCCGAGCACGATCAGCAGATCATGCGGCGCCAGGAGATCGCGGACCTGCTTCTGCGCGCGCGACAGCGAGCCGATGTAGCAGGGATGCTCGGAGAGGAAATGCGCGCCATAGGGCGCGGACTGCTGATGCACGGGCGCGCCGATCGCGCTGGCGAACTCCGCGGCGGCCTGCAGCGCATCGCTCTTGACGATCTCGTCGCCGGCGATGATCACCGGCCGCTGCGCCTTGAGAATGCGCTGCGCCAGCCCCTGCAACGCGTCCGCGGTCGGCCGCACGCGCGCATCGACCCGCGTCGACCGGCCGAGTTCGATGCCGGCTTCGGCATTGAGGATATCACCGGGCAGCGAGATGAAGACGGGGCCCGTCGGAGGCGTGGTCGCGACCTTGGCGGCGCGCCTGATGATGCGCGGCAGGTCCTCCAGCCTCGTCACCTCGACCGCCCATTTCACCAGCGGCTCGGCCATCCGCACCAGCGGACCGTAGAGCAATGGCTCCATCAGGCCGTGGCCCTGCTCCTGCTGGCCGGCGGTGAGGATCATCGGCGTGCCGGTGAATTGCGCATTGTAGAGCGCGCCCATGGCGTTGCCGAGACCCGGAGCGACGTGGACGTTGCAGGCGACGAGACGTCCCGAGGCGCGGCTGAAGCCGTCGGCGATCGCCACCACCAGGCTCTCCTGCATCGCCATGACGTAGGTGAGATCGGGATGATCCTTCAGCGCATGCATGACCGGCAATTCGGTGGTGCCGGGATTGCCGAACAGATGCGTGATGCCCTCGTCCTTGAGCAGCGCGAGGAAGGCCGAACGTCCGGTGGTGCGGTTTTTCATGTTGCGGTTCCTCCGGCGACGCGGTGTTGTTTGTTGGTGCAAGCCCTCTCCACGTCATGGCCGGGCTTGTCCCGGCCATCCACGTCGGTCGGCACGCTTGGATGGACGTGGATGCCCGGGACAAGCCCGGGCATGACGATGTGGAAAGAGACGAGCGAAGAGCGTCGATCATCATACGCTTCGCTCCTCGCAATGACGTGGAGAGAGCGGAGGCTACGCCTCGGCTGTCTCCTGATACACCGGATAATCCGTGTAGCCCTTCTCCTCGCCGCCGTAGAAGGTCGGGCGGTTGTAGGGCGTCAGCGGCCAGCCGTGCTGCAGGCGGGCGGGCAGGTCCGGATTGGAGATGAAGTAGCGGCCGAAAGCGATGGCGTCGGCATGGCCCGCCTTGATCGCCGCCTCCGCCGGCTCACCGGTGAAGCCGCCGGCGCCGATCAGCACGCCCTTCCAGATCGGACGGAACAGCGCCAGCGCCGACGGCACGTTCTGCCAGTTGACGTCGGCGCGGCCGGCGCCGGAGGAGCGCGGCTCGATCAGATGCAGATAGGCGATGCCGAGCCTGTTCAGCGCCTCGATCGCATGCGTGTAGAGCGGCATCGGGTCGACTTCGCCGGAGCCGTTGGCGATGCCATAGGGCGACAGCCGCACGCCGACCTTGTCGGCGCCGCAAGCGGCGATCACGGCTTCCGTCACCTCGAGCAGGAAGCGGCAGCGGTTCTCAATGGAGCCGCCGTAGCGATCGGTGCGCTGATTGCTGCGCGTCTGCAGGAACTGCTCGATCAGATAGCCGTTCGCACCATGCACCTCGACGCCGTCGAAGCCCGCCGCGATCGCGTTGCGCGCCGCCTGGCCATAAGCCGCGACGAGCGCGGGGATCTCGTCGGACTCCAGCGCCCGCGGCGTCTCGTAGGCCGCCGGCCTGCCGTCCGCCGTCATCGCCTTGAGATCGTCGCCGATCGCGATCGCCGACGGCGCCACCGGCAACGCACCGCCCGGCTGGAACGAGGAATGCGAGACGCGGCCGACATGCCAGAGCTGCAGGAAGATGAATCCGCCCTTGGCATGCACGGCGTCGACGACCTGCTTCCAGCCGGCGACCTGCGCCGCGCTGTAGATGCCCGGCACGTTCGGACTGCCGGTGCCGGTCGGCAGCACCGGCGAGGCCTCGGCGATGATCAGCCCGCCCGGCGTGGCGCGCTGCGCATAATAGTCGACGTTGAGCGGCCGCGGCGCGAGCGTCTCCTTTGCGGCGCGCATGCGGGTCAACGGCGCCATCACGACGCGATGCTTGAGGTGATAAGGACCGATCGTGAGCGGTGAAAACAGCGCAGGCAGCATTTCGTCCCCAGATGTCGTTGCGATTGTCGATTGGCATCATCTTGTTCGCAAAACATGATGGTGGCAATGTCCGCCCCACGTCAGTATGAGCAGACCCTCCATGCCGAAAGCGAACGCCCTGCCCTCGCTCAGCCTGCGCATCGATCTCGATGACGGCAGCCGGATCGGGCCGGGCAAGATCGCGCTTCTGGAGAACATCGCGCAGCACGGCTCGATCTCAGCGGCCGGGCGCGCGATGGACATGTCCTACAAGCGGGCCTGGGACCTCGTCGACGAGATCAACCGGGTATGCCGGCAGCCCGCGGTCGCGCGGCAGACCGGCGGCCGCAATGGCGGTGGCGCGGCGCTGACGGCGTTCGGCGCGCAGCTGGTCGAACGTTACCGGCGCATCGAGCGCGACGCGGCCAATGCCGTGAAGAAGGATCTCGCCGCGCTGCGCAGCGACATCGAGAAGCCACGGAAGGCCCGCGCGGCCAGAACCGCGTCGTAAGCCGGTTCCAGCCGACACGATGCATCTGTGACCGGACTGATGCGGCTCGCGTTGTAGCCGCAAAAAAACCCGTCTTGCCGTCAGCCGGATGATCTTGCGGCCGCGCCGGGACATCATACACCAGCATCTCATCGTCATGCCGGAGAACCTGCCGTGTCTCACCCTGCTCTGTCCGCCGACCACACCGCCGTCATCACCGGAGGCGCCTCCGGCATCGGGCTCGCCGCCGCCATGCGCTTTGCAGAACGCGGCATGAACGTCTGCATCGCCGATATCGACGAGGCCCGGCTGCGCGACGCCGCCGCCAGGCTCGCGGCTGCGACCAAGCGTGGCGAGGCTGCGGTCATGACCGCCACGGTCGATGTGAGCAGCCGGGACAGCGTGGTCGCGCTCGAAACGGCGGTGCGGCAGCGGTTCGGCGCGATCGATGTGCTGATGAACAATGCCGGCATCCAGCCGGGCAGCAAGATGCTTGCCGACGACAATTGGCAGCGCATCCTCGGCGTCAACCTGTGGGGCATCATCCATGGCGCGCAGGTGTTCGCCCCCGGCATGATCGCACAAGGCCGGGCGGCGCTGATCATCAACACCGGCTCCAAGCAGGGCATCACCACGCCGCCTGGCGATCCCGCCTACAACGTTTCCAAGGCCGGCGTGAAGGCGTTCACCGAGGCGCTGCAGCATGAGCTGCGCAACACGCCCGGCTGCCAGGTGACAGCGCATCTGTTCATTCCGGGCTTCGTGTTCACGCCGCTGACCGCCAATGGCCGCGTCGAGAAGCCGGCCGGCGCATGGACGCCAGAGCAGACCGTCGACTTCATGCTGGAGCGCGTCGCGGCCGGCGACTTCTACGTGCTGTGCCCTGACAACGACGTGCCGCGCGCGCTGGACGAGCGGCGCATCCTGTGGGCCGCGGGCGACATCGTCGAGAACCGGCCGCCGCTGTCGCGCTGGCATGCCGACTACGCCGACGCATTCGCGGCCTTCGCAAAGAAATCGCCATGATCCGGCCACATCGCAGCGGCGGCCCGTCGTTGCTCCGGATCTCAGCATCATTTCGCCGGACGCGTCGGATCGTCGCAAGGCGCTCCGCGTGCATTCGGAACGTCCAGCATCGACCGAATCGCGACGGTCGAGCGCTCTTGCAACTCACTGATTTGCCGTGGCGCGACATCGCCGCGGGTCGCGTGCTCTTGAAGCGGCCCCTCACCCGTCAAGCGGTGAGATGTCGCAGCTCTGCGGCAGCGCCCCCCGTATGCCGCACGACAATCTGACGCAGACGCATTCCACATTCCTTGCGCGAAGCAGCCACGAAGCGGGCAGCAGATAGCCCGCATCATCCGCACCCGCGTCAGCCGCGCCCCGTTGCCTCGGCTCATCCGCAGTGGTGCGCAGCCTTGGGGAGTACGTCGGACATGTCGCACCATCATCGTCACCATCACGACAGTCACCACGATCACCATCATCACAACCACCACCATCACAATCATCACTGCCAGCCGGCGCCGATGCCTCCTACGCCCACGCCGCCCACGCCGACAACTCCCACGCCACCGACGCCCGCGCTCGGCTTCGCCGAACTCGGCGTGGTGTTCAACGACGCGACGCGCTTTCTCGAAGGCGGGCTGTGGCGCAACGTGGTCGACGAAGGCGGCCAGGGGCTCGGCAGCGTCTACAACTACACCGGCGATCTCACCGTGATTCAGGATGGCCTGAAGGCGATGGTTGCCGCCAACCAGTTCACCGGGCAGACGCTGACCAACGTCAACAAGATCCTCGCCGACATCACGGTCGCGCAGGATGCCGCGATGGCGTCGGTGACCGGCGGCGGCGCGTTCGGCAGCATCGCGGCCGCGGAGACCGCGCTGCGCAACGCGCATCTCGACATCCTCAACGTCGTCAACAACGATCCGAACCTCGCCGGCAAGGCCACCAACGCCGATGGCGTCACCGGCTTCCTGCAGGCGCCGGCGCTGCTGCCCGAGGGCGTGACGGCCGCAACCGCCGCCAAGGGCACGCTGGCCGAGCTCGGCCTGATCTTCAACGACGCCGCCAACCGGCTGATCGGCGGCGTCAACGACAGCAATGTCGACATCATCCAGGACGATGTCGACGCGCTGATCGCCGGCCTCAATGCGCTGGTCGCCGCCAACCCGCTGCAGTTCGGCGGCCTGACCGGCGTGCACGCGCTCGCCATCATCGACCAGCTCGCGCTCGTCAACACCCACATCAACGGCGCGGCCGGCAATGTCGACATCGGCCGCGCGCTCAACGACGACTTCCTCGACATCATCGACATCGTCGCCGGCGACACCAATCTCGCCAACATGGCGCAGCAGAACGGCCTCAACGGCTGGACCGGATTCGGCGACTTCCTCAATCCGACGCCGGCCTATCAGGACAACCAGGCGCAGACCGATTTCTGGGCCATGTTCATCGCCCAGTCGAACGCGCTCGGCAAAGCCGCCATCGCCGCGGTCAATGCCGGCGACGCCGCCGCGATGGCGAAGGTCACCGCCGACCTGATGACGTTCAAGAAGGACGTCACCGATTTCGACGCTGCGCAGGGCGGCATCTTCCAGGCCCGCTTCGACAACGAGCTGCTCGGCGACCAGAGCACGCTCGGCGCCGAGATCGCCAAGATCCTCGAGGGCTTCCAGGCCGGCAACAAGGCGCTGGTCGCCGCGGCCGCCGACCAGATGCACCAGAACGCAGCCGATGTCGGCGGCAACAACATCCCGGTCAATGGCGGCGCCTACAATGTCGACGGCACCACGATCGGCCAGGTGCTGGCGACCACCGGCGGCGGCAACAGTGCCGACGCCGCCGCCGTCCTGGCGGCCATCACGGCGGCGCCCGCCTCGAACGTGATCATGCTGGCGAGCGCGGCGCCCGCCGCCAGCGCCGCTCCGGCGACCCTCGTCATGGACGGTCCGATGATGGAAGGGCCGATGATGGACATGTCACAGCATCAGCATGCCCACCATCACATGTGGGCGTGACGTCCTGAGGATCAGGCGCCTGCACCAGCAGGCGCCTGACCAGCGCGAGCGCGGTTTCCGTGGCCGGATCGGCCGAGATCACGGAGACCGCGAGCACGATGAGATCGACCGGCCGGTGCGACAGCACGATCACATGCGTCGCATGCCGCGCATCCATCAGCGCCACCATGCGCTCGACGGCCGGATCGGCGACCGCCCGCCGCCACGGCGCATCGGCCCGGCGCAACACGCGGCGCGACGCGAGAAAGTCGCGCAGCAGCGGCGGATCATAGGCGATCAGCTCATCCTCGCGGCAGCGGCGCGCGCTCTCGAAGACCGGCTGGCGGGTGAGCTCGGCGATCAGATCCTCGCGTGTCGCCGCGTTCGACGCCCCGATCGAGTCGAGCACGCCAGGCTCGCCGGCCTGCAGCACCGCGCGCAAGGCGTCGCCAATCAGGCCGATCGTGAGCACGCCGGCCACGGCGACCGCGCAGAAACGCATCAGTTGCGCCGCGTCGACCTCCGGCGACAGCGCGGCCGCGGCAGCGCCGAGCAAGGCGGCGCCGAGGATCCGCAACATTGTCAGCAGCCCGCTTTGGCGCTGCGTCTCCGCGCTGGCGCCGGCGATCAGGATCGCGGTCACCGCCAGCAGCGCGCCCAATGCGCCGAGCCGCACCGGCATGCCCGGCGCCAGCACGCGAAAATCTGTGATGATGAAGGGGATGACCATGATGGCGCCGAAGGCGACGCGATCGATGGCGCGGTTCTCCCACGCCAGCAGGCTCGCGCGGTCGCGGCGAAGCAGCAGCCAGGCGCAGGTCGCAAAGCCCGCGAGCTGAAAGGCTGACAGCACGATTGTGTGGTGGCTTTCGAACGCGACCGGACCGAGCGCGCCGGCGATCGCGAGAGCCGCGCCGCCGGCAAGGGCAATTGCCTTGAGCGCGCGATGCGCGTGCCGGCGCAGCAGGCCTTCCGTCACCACCAGCGCGCCGAGCGGGATCAGCGCCGCCGGAATCAGCGAGATGCGGTCGAGAAAAGCATTGTCCATCCACCAGGCGATGCCGCGCAGCAGGAACAGCGAGGCGACCGTCCCGAGCAGAACGACGAGCCGCGCCGTCAGCGGTCCCCGGGGATCGCGCCGGTGCAGCATCGCGGCGGCCACCGCGAGGCCGATCGCGCCGCAGAGGTTGACGATGGAGTCGGCAACGATGCCGGCCGTCATGGCGTGGGCTCGCCGGTCGGCAGGCGCGGACGCAAGGTGCCGAACGTCCTGGTGTCGTCGAGCCAGTGCACCAGCGGCAGGATCATCCGCTGCAGCGCCAGCACGGCCGAGGTCGCCAGCAGCGCCGGCAGCGAGTCCGAGGGGATCTCGCGCAGCAGATAGCGCCGGGCGGCGGCGAGGTCGATCCGGCCGAGCTGCAGCAGGTCGTCGCCCCTGGTGTAGTCCAGCTCGCGCGCACAGAAGCCGTTGTAGACGGGGTCGCGATGCTTGGGCGCGTCGTCATACGTCTTCTTGAGCGCGTCGGAGCCGCCGGTATAGGCGTTGGTGATGACGAAGCGCTGTTCGTCGAACCCGGCCTCGTCGCCGACGCCGAACACCGCCCGATGCGCCCGCATGATGCCGCGCGCGAGCTGAAGATGCGCAAAGGTCGGCCGGGCCTGCGGCAGCGGCGACGGATAGACGTCGGAGAAGGTCTCGCAGACCATGCCGGCCACCGCCGGCACCTGCGTGACGTTGGAGATCCATTTCGGCCGCAGGCCGTCACGGATGAACAGCAGCAGCGTGGTGAGGCCGTAGAGCACGCCGGAAAGGCCTTTGCCGCGCGCGTCCGGGTCGACCATCACCAGTCCGAGATGCAGCACCTGCTGGGCGTCGCCGTCGCGCTCGACCAGCATCACCGCGAGCGCGTTGAACGCGATCGGCCGGCCGCCCGCCTCCTCCGACACCACGGTGATGATGGCGCGCGCGAGCGGCTCGCGCTGGCCTGAAAAAATGCCATAGGTGAGCTCGCCGGCCGGCAGCGTCTTGCCGGCGATGGTGCGGAGATCGGCCACGAGCGCCGCCAGCGCCGCATCATCCAAGGTCGTCCCCGGGCTCTCGACGATGCGCGTGCGCAACTCCGCGTGGGTTCGGAGCGACAGGTCCATCGCCTCCTGGCCGAGCGCGGTCAGCCAGAAGCTGATGCCGCGTCGGATACGCCCCACTGCTGCGACGATGTTCACTTGTAGACCCACCCGCCAGACCATGCCTGCCGTCACCGGCATCCTAGCATCATGGCCAGATCCGACTGACCTAACCTGACGCCGTTAATGCACGATCATGATGAGAGGCGGAGCGGCGGCAAAGGTAAACGCAGTCTGAATGGCAGCCATGCTTGGGCCGCTCCATCCCTGCCTTGTTCCATGAACGTCCTGCCTCCACGCCGTCATGGCCGGGCTTGTCCCGGCCATCCACGCCGTGCGGCGCCCTCGGAAAAACGTGGATGCCCGGGACAAGCCCGGGCATGACGGAGTAACCAATTGAACGCTTCTGCGTCGCATGCATCTCGTCCGATACGATCGATGCCATAGACCGAGGAAGCAAGGGGGCTGCGACTGCCGGCTTACGCCGCCTTCGACACCTCCATCAGCAGGCGCTCGGCGCGGGCGTCCTCGATGCGGTTGACGAGCTTGCCGCTCTCGTGGCGGTCGCGCAGGGTCTTGGTCAGGGTGACGCAGGTCTGCACCAGCATGACGATGCCCATCGTCAGATAGCCCTTCATCCAGAGATCGATCGGCATGAAGAACACGCCGAGCGCGACGAGGAAGGCGGACGCGGCGAAGGAGGCGTAGGAGAAGGTGATGAAGGCGCTGCTGTGCGGCTGGGTGTTCTGGTTCATGGTCGGCTCCTATGATGGCAGTGGTTGTTGATGCGTTCGATCGGGGGTGACGAAATTCAGTTGGCCGGGGCGGTGCGGCCGGCCTTCAGCCGCGCCAGCACGTCGTCGGCAGTGGTCTTGATGCGCGGGCCAAAGCCCTGCTCGGCGAGCTTCTCGGCTGTCGTGATCGGCCCCGTCGCGGCATCGAGCTCCATGAGCGCCTCGTCCGCGGCTTGCGCCTCGATCTGCCGCTCGCGCAGCCGTTTCAGCGTCGCCTCGGCCTCGGGCAGCGTGCACTCGTAAGGACGCGCCGCCTCGATGCCGCCGCGGCGCAGATTGCGCACGGCCTCGGAGGCGCGCGCGATCCGCCGGCCGCGATCGAGCTCGGCAATGCGCGCCTCGGCGTTGACGACATGCCTCTTCAGCCTCGTGATCTCCGTCGCGAACAGCGCCCGCGCCGTCCTGGCGGCGTCGCGCTCGGCCTCGAGGCCGGCGATCGCCTGCGCCGCCTCGCGGGCCAGATCCTCGCGGCCGCCGTCGAGCGCTGCGGTGGCGCGCACCTCGAGATCGGTGATCCGCGCCAAGGTCGCCTCGAGCCGCTTGCCCTCCTGCTGGTCCTGCGCGATGGCCAGCGCCAGCGCGCGCTTGCTGCGTTCGACAGCGGCGGCGGCGTCACGCAGCTGCTGATCCAGGATCACCAGCGCGGTACGGTCCTGCAGCTCCTCCTCCGCGACGGCCACGGTGCCCCGAAACAGCGTCAGAACGGTCTTGAACATTGTGAACTCCCTGTTATGAGCATCGCTCATAGGATTTCTTCTAGCGCAATCATGAGCGGCGCTCAAGAATTATTTTGAGCGACGCTCAATATTTTGGTCGACAATGTCCAAGACACTGGAAAGACGCGCAAAACAGCGCGAAGCCCTGATCGAGGCTGCCGAGCGGATGATCCGCACGCGGGGTCTCGCCGGCCTGAAGACGCGCGATCTCGCCCAGGAGATCGGCGTCGCCAATGGCGCGGTCTACAATCTCGTCGCCGATGTCGACGAGCTCGTGCTGATGGTCGGATCACGCACCTTGGCGCGGCTCGATGCCAACCTGTCCGCAGCCGAGGGCGCGGGACCTCCCGGCCCCGAGGCTGCGCTGGTGCGCATCGCGATCGCCTATTGCGACTTCGCCGCCCACAATCTCGAGCTCTGGCGCGCGCTGTTCGAACATCGCATGGCGCCCGAGAAGCCGCTGCCGGACTGGGCCATCGCCGACCAGATGCACCTGTTCCGTCACATCCACCAGCCGCTGGCGGCGTTGTTTCCGCAGCGCTCGTTCGACGACATCAGCGTCACCGCGCGCAGCCTGTTCTCGGCCGTCCACGGCATGGTCGCGCTCGGCTTGGAGCAGAAGCTGATCGCGGTGCCGCTCGCCGCCTTGCGCGCGCAGATCGCGACCATGGTGAAGGCGATGGTGACGGGACTGGTGGCGGAGGAGAAAGCCGGCCACTGACGAGAGGCTTTGCGCCGGGCGAACAGCATCGTCGGCACCTGATGCCAACCATCAGGCTCGACTGCTTCACGTCTACTTGTTGTCTTAGCTAATTGCCCTCATGGCGGCGCAGCTCTCTCGTTGTTCAGCCGGAATTGACGGCGCGAACAAACAACCGCCGCATTGCTTCGCAGTATCATGTCGACGTTCGGACTTGTTCCAGACAACATGTCTGGGACAGTCGAGCCACCAGCACGCGATGATGAGTGCTGGTCCTGTGACGTGCGCAGATCTCGACGCATGGCCACACTCATCCGGCCGGCAGAACCTGCAGCGCATGACGGCCGCGCGATCAAGAAGAAAACTCCAACGAGTCCATGACGCGCGAGCCAAGGGGGAAATCGTGAGACATTTGCGTGCGCCCAATGACGACCGCGATCCGCCATTCCCGTCCGGCTACGACGACGGCCGGCGTCCGATGTATGAACAATCGTGGCGCGACGAGCACGACCGGCCCACGCCCGCTGAATTCGCGTCGCGCTACGGCGTGCAGGAGGTTCCTCCGCCGCCACGGGAGCGGCGATTGCTCGGCGTGTTGAGCGTGCTGGGGCTCGTGGCTGTCGCCGCTGGCGTGGCCGGCTTTGCCGCGATGCGGCTGCCGGCACGGTGGACCGCTGCGCTCTCCGCCAACGGCAGTGCGGAGGCGACGACGCCGGCAACAGTCGCCCCGCTGCCGGTCCGCGCCGCGCAGACAGTCGCGCCGGTCCAGGATGCTTTCCCGACCGGAGCGTTCGCGAGCGCCCTCCCCGTGGTCACGCCAGACCAGAGCATGCCGCTCAGGGAGGAGGACCGCGCGCCGAAGTTCGACACGCGGATGGCCAATGCCGCGGCGGCGCCGCCGACCAGCGCGCGCCCCCCGGTCCAGGGCGTGACCGACACCGAAATCAGCTTCGGAATGGCGGCGCCGTTCTCGGGTCCGGCCCGGGAGATGGGCCATCAGCTCAAGCTCGGCATCGACCTCGCCTTCGCGCAGGCCAACGAGGAAGGCGGCGTGCATGGCCGGCAGCTCAAGCTCTACACGGCCGATGATGCCTATGAGCCGACGCGGACGCTGAACGCGATGAAGGAGCTCTACGAGCAGCACAAGGTGTTCGGCTTCGTCGAGAACTACGGCAGCCCGACGGCCCTGATCTCGGTGCCCTACGCGCTCGAGCACCATGCGCTGTATTTCGGCGCCTTCACCGGGGCTCCTTCGCTCCGCCACGACCCGCCGGACCGCTACGTCTTCAACTACCGCGCCGGCTACGCCGAGGAAGCCCATGCGCTGGTGAACTATCTCGTCAAGAGCCGCAAGCTGCGACCGCAGGAGATCGGAGTGCTCACCCAGCAGGACGCCTATGGCGACGCGGGGTGGGAGGGCGTCAGCAAGGCGATGCACGCGCTGCGCGGCGGCGCGGGCGACGCCTTCCGCATGAGCTACAGCCGCAACACCGTCAATGTCGACGAGGCCATCGCGCAACTCCGCCGGCAGAAGCATGCGATCAAGGCCGTCGTGCTGGTCGCCACCTTCCGCGCCGCGGCCAAGTTCATCGAGAAGACCCGCGACCTCTATCCGGACATGACCTACGCGACGATCTCGGGCGTCGGCAGCACCGGCCTCGCCAGCGAGCTGATGGTGCTCGGCCCGCGCTATGCCGACGGCGTCATCTGCACCCAGGTCACGCCGGCCGTCGACGGCTACGCCTCCGTCACCCTGAACTACAAGAAGGCGCTCGCCAAATATTTCCCCGGCGAGCCGGCGGACTACTCGTCCCTGGAAGCCTATCTCACCGCCAACGTCCTGATCGAAGGGCTGCGGCGCGCTGGTCCCGCCGTCGACACCGAGTCGCTGGTCGACGTCCTCGAATCGATGCAGAACTACGAGCTCGGCGTTGGATCGAAGGTGAGCTTCGGCCCCTCCGACCACCAGGCGCTGCACAAGGTCTGGGGCACGCAGCTCGACAAGACCGGCCAGTATCATGCGATCGATCTCGAATAGACGGAATGGCCGGATCGCGCCGCGCTCGGCGCATGTCAGCGGGTTGCGTCGATCCGCGATTTCGGCCATATCGGTCCGATGATCAAGACCGAGACCCTGCGCACGAACATGTGGTGGCGCTCCATCTAGGAGCGGCACGGCCTCGTCTTTGATCGCCCGTCGCCGCCGTTCATCGGCCTGCGACGCGGTTCTTGTCATCAACAGCATCGAAGAGCTCGATCGAGCGGCGGTTCTCACTCCTGGAGAACCACAATGCGTCCCTCAGTGCCCGACCGTCCCGTCATCCTGACCGGCGACAGAACCACCGGCCCCCTGCACCTCGGCCACTATGTCGGCTCGCTGCGGAACCGCGTCGCGCTGCAATCCACGCATCGGCAATTCCTGCTGCTGGCCGATGCCCAGGCGCTCACGGACCACGCCCACGATCCGGCCAGGGTGAGCCGGAATATCCTGGAGATCGCGACCGACTATCTCGCCGTCGGCATCGATCCGGAGATGACGACCATCTGCCTGCAATCGCATTTGCCGGCGCTGGCTGATCTCACGCTGCTCTACATGAACTTCGTCACGGTGGCGCGGCTCGAGCGCAACCCGACCATCAAGGACGAGATCCAGGCGCGCGGCTTCGGCCGCGATATTCCGGCCGGCTTCCTGTGCTATCCCGTCGCGCAGGCCGCCGACATCACCGCCTTCAAGGCGACCATCGTGCCGGTCGGAGACGACCAGGCGCCGCTGATCGAGCAGACCAACGAGATCGTCCGCCGCATCAACCGCCAGGCGGGCAGCGAGGTGCTGCCCGAGGCACGCGCGCTGATCCCGAGCGTCGGGCGCCTGCCCGGCGTGGACGGCAAGGCCAAGATGAGCAAATCACAGGGCAACACGATTCCGCTCTCCGCCACGGCGGACGAGATCCGCGATGCCGTCCGCCGCATGTTCACCGATCCCGGCCACATCAGGGCCGCGGATCCCGGCCGCGTCGAGGGCAATGTCGTCTTCACCTATCTCGACGCGTTCGACGACGATCCTGCGGCTGTTGCGGACCTCAAGGCGCGTTATGTCCGCGGCGGCCTCGGCGACAGCATCGTGAAGCGGCGGCTCGATGACGTGCTGCAGGCCGTGGTCGCGCCGATCCGCGCCCGGCGTGCAGCGTTGGCGCGTGATCCCGGCCATGTTCTCGATATCGTCAGGCAGGGCACCGAACTGGCGCGTACCGTCACCGCTGCGACCTTGCGCGAGGTCCGCAATGCGCTGGGTCTGTTCACGCTGCAATAGCTCTCGAATGATGAGGCCGCATGTGCCGCCGGATCGAGACCAAAGCGCGGCGGCATTTACCGGGCGGAAACCGTTGCTGTCGTTGAATGCGAGCATGGCTCAGTTGCGCATGGAAGTTCGCGATTCGGCCGGCACCATCCTGCCGGGCTATGGCGACGCATTCTTCGACCTCAGGCTCCCCGGCGATCACCGCCGCGTGGCGCAGACGCTGCTCCAGATCATTCGCGGCGACGATTTCCGCTCACCGGTCCACAGCGTCCACTTCTTCCGGGGCGCTTCCGAGATCGGCTGCTGGTCGGTCGACGACGAGCGCGCGGAGGTGAGCTTCGTGGACGAGTTCGCGCACACGCCGCCGGCCGCGGCGTAACAACTTCCCCGACAAGCTCCCGACACGCGGCATCGGCCTCATGCGATCCGGGGGTGCGCGGTCTGGTGCCAGCTCCAGGCCGAGCGGATGATCGTGCCGAGATCGGACCGATGCGCCGCGAAGCCGAGCTCCTGCCGGGCAAGGCGCGGATCGGCGACCAGGACCGGTGGATCGCCGGCGCGGCGCGCGCGCACCACCAGCGGGATCCGCTCGCCGGTCTCCCTGCCGATTGCATCGACGATCTCGCGCACCGAATGGCCGCGGCCGGTGCCGAGATTGTAGGTGCCCCCCGAACCGTTCTGCAGCAGACGCCCCATCGCGGCGATGTGGGCTGCCGCGAGATCATCGACGTGAACATAGTCGCGCACGGCGGTCCCGTCGGGTGTGTCATAGTCGGTGCCGAAGATCGCGAAGTCCGGCACATGGCCGAGGATCGCCATCAGCGCCCGCGGGATCAGGTGCGTCTCGGGATCGCGCAGCTCACCGATCAGGCCTGACGCGTCGGCGCCGCCGGCGTTGAAGTAGCGCAGCACGATGGCCGACAGGCCGTAGGCCGCCTGATAGTCCACCAGGATCTGCTCGATCATGTATTTCGAGCGGCCGTAGGGATTCAGGGCCGATCCCGCGGCGCTCTCGGGAATCGGATCCCGCCCGGCGTCGCCATAGACCGCGCCGGTCGAGGAGAACACCAGCCGCGCACAGCCGGCCTCGCGCATGCCCTGCAGCAGGCCCAGGCTGCCGGCGACGTTGTTGAGATAGTATGTCTGCGGATCGGTGACGGATTCGCCGATCGTGCTCGGCCCGGCCAGGTGCATGACCGCGCCGACCGCGTGGGCGCGGATGGTGTCAGCCACTCTGGCGCTGTCGGCGATGTCGCCGACCACCAGCGGTCCCCACCGCACGAAGCGGCGATGTCCGGTGGACAGATTGTCGTAGCAGATCGGCACGTAGCCAGCCTCGGCGACAGCCTTGCAGCAATGGGCGCCGATGTAGCCGGCGCCGCCGGCAACCAGGATCGCTCCGTTGTGACCCATGCATGAAGGCCTTCTGATCAGCGAACGGCTGGACCCAGTCGCGGATGCGAAATGTGACCCAGCGCGGCGACCGCTGCAACCGGGCAGCGCGCCGGCCGGCGTCACCACAACCGCTTGGCGGCGCGCCGCTCTGCGCGCTCTTAACGGTCTTGCACCCCGGCCGGTCGTCCGGTGGCGGTCAGGTGACGCCGAATAGCTGACGTCACGCGATGGCAGCACGACATCTAGCCGTGAACAGACCTCGTACCGGGCTGCGCCGCTGATTCGGACGCGGTTCGTTCAAGTCGCGTTCTGAACGTTAACGTGAGCGCGCGCGACGTCGCATTCTGGGACATCATGCGCGGGCTGGTCGCGGCAGCGAGTGCAGCGCCGATGTCGTTGGCGCGATCCCGGCGCGGCGATCGCAGGCTGTGCCTGTGCTCAACCTGCTGGCCTGTTAGCTGTTTCATCACGGTCCGATCGCCTGCCGGTTCCGTTCGGCGCGCAGATGTCCATGCCCCGCGGCGCATGGCTCACAACCCAGAGTCCAGGTGGCACGCGGCGCAGAATGGGGTACGAGTCGTCGGACTGATCAGCGTCGGCCGATGCAGGAGGCTCCCTTGAGTGAAACACCTGGTAACGTCGACGCGGCGGCGCGCGCTGCATCGACGCCGCCCCCCTCCTCCGCCGCGGCGCCCGGGCTCTGGGCGCGTCTCGGCATTCCGCTGCTTGCGGTGATCGCAGCGCTCGCCTTCGTGGCGCTCGCGACCACGCGCTGGAACGCCTGGACCGGCAACGCAACGACCCAGTCGACCAACGATGCCTATGTGCGCGCCGACCTGACGCAGCTCTCGAGCCGCGTGGCCGGCGAGGTGACGAAGGTTGCGGTCAGCGATTTCCAGCAGGTCAAGGCCGGCGACCTGCTGGTCCAGATCGATCCGGCCGACTACGAGGCACAGGTATCGCAGGCCGAGGCCAATGTCGAAGCGGCGCAGGCGGCGCTCGACAACCTCAGCAACCAGGTCGAGCTGCAATACGCGACCATCGCCCAGGCCGAAGCGCAGCAGGTCTCGGCCGGCGCGGCCGAGGTGCAGGCCAGGCAGGAGGAAGAGCGCCAGCAGTCGCTGTCGCAGAGCGAGGCAGGGACCAAGCAGCGGCTGGAACAGGCAACGGCCGCCTATGCCAAAGCACAGGCGGACGTGCGCGCGAGCCGCGCGGTGATCGCCGCCCAGCGCCACCAGTTGGAGGTGCTCACCGGCACCAAGAAGCAGCGCGGCGCCGATCTCGCCGGCGCCAAGGCCGCGCTCGCCGCGGCGCGGCTCAAGCTCGGCTACACCAGGATCACTGCGCCATTCGACGGCGTCGTCGGACAGCGCCAGGTGCAGGTCGGCGACTACGTCAACATCGGCAGCAGCCTGATCGCGGTGGTGCCGCTGCCGCATGTTTTCGTCATCGCCAACTACAAGGAAACGCAGCTCACCCATGTCGCGCCCGGCCAGCCGGTCGAGGTCACCGTGGACTCGTTCCCGGGCCAAAGGCTGCATGGCCGCGTCGAGCGGATCGCGCCGGCCTCCGGCTCGCAATTCGCGCTGCTGCCGCCCGACAATGCCACCGGCAACTTCACCAAGGTCGTGCAGCGCATTCCGGTCCGCATCGCCCTCGACGGCGACCAGCCGCTGCTCGCGCGGCTGCTGCCGGGCATGTCGGTCGAGACCCACATCCGCACCGCCGGCCAGGCCGATGGCACCAAGTGAGACCGATCGCGGACCGCTGTCGCGCGGCGGCCAGGCGGCGCATCCGCTGTTTGCCGTCGGGGCGGTGCTGCTCGGCTCGTTCCTGGCGAATTTCGACAGCCGGCTGACCTCGGTCGGCCTGCCCGATCTGCGCGGCGCGTTCTCGCTCGGCTTCGACGAGGGCGCTTGGCTGTCGACCGCCGCGATCGGCTCGCAGATCTTGATCGCGCCGGCGGTGGCGTGGCTCGCGACCGTGTTCGGCCTGCGCCGTGTGCTCGGCATTCCCAGCCTGGTCTACGCGGTGCTGTCGCTGATCATTCCGTTCGTGCGCGACTATCCGACCTTGATCGCGCTCGCGATCCTGCACGGCATGCTGCTCGGCACCTTCGTGCCGGCCACGCTCATGATCATCTTCCGCAACCTGCCGATCCGCTGGTGGCTGCCGGCGATCTCGATCTATGCGATCCGGGTCGGTTTCGCGCTGGATACCTCGACCTCGCTGGTCGGCTTCTATGTCGAGCATCTCGGCTGGCAGTGGCTGTACTGGCAGGGCGTCGTGCTGGCTCCGCTGATGGCGCTGATGGTCTATCTCGGCACCCCGGCCGAGCCGGTCAACCGCACGCTGCTCGAGAACGCCGACTGGGGCGGGATGCTGCTGCTCGGCAGCGCCGTGGCGATGATCTATGCCGGGCTCGACCAGGGCAACCGGCTCGACTGGCTGCAATCGAGCACGGTGATGGCGCTGCTATCAGGCGGCGCCGCGCTGTTCGTCCTGTTCCTCGTCAACGAGGCGCTCGCCCCGCAGCCATGGGCGCATTTCAACGTGCTGTTCTCGCGCAACATCGGGCTGTCGCTGGTCGTGATCCTGCTCTACACGCTGACCAGCCTCTCGAACGCGTCGCTGGTGCCGAACTTCCTCGCCACGATCACGCAGTTGCGGCCGGAGCAGAGCGGCTCGCTGCTGTTGTTCTACGGCGCGCTGCCGATGATCGTGCTGGTGCCGCTGTCGATCGTGCTGCTTCGCCATCTCGATCCCCGCATCGTCGTCGTGCTCGGTCTCAGCGCCTTCGCGGCGGCCAATCTGCTCGGCACCCAGATCACCCATGCCTGGGCGCGCGAGGATTTCATCGTCATCGTCGTGCTGCAGTCGATCGGACAGGCCCTGACCTTGCTGTCGATCATCATCCTCGCGCTGTCGAATTCCGATCCGGCCCGCGCGACCTCCTTTGCGGCCTACATCCAGGTGATGCGGCTCGGCGGCGCCGAAATCGGCGTCGCCCTGATGGGAACGTGGCTGCGGGTGCGCGAGCAGGTGCATTCGGCCTATCTCGGCCTCAACATCCAGAGCGGCGACCTCGACGTCGCGCGCGCGCTGCAACGGCTGACCGGCTATTTCGCCGCGCATGGCGGCGGCCAAGCCAAGGCGCGCGCCGTCGGGACCTTGGCCGCGCAGGTCCAGCGCGAGGCCAACGTGCTCGCTTATCTCGACGCGTTCTGGCTGTGCTTCTGGCTCGCGATCGCCGCGCTCCTGCTGGTCGCCCTGATCACGCGCGCGCCTCCGGGCCCGTTCTCGCCGACACCGATCAGTCTGAGGGCGGCGTGGATGCGACGGTTCGGATCGTCGACGACGTGAGCGGGCCCGCCCCCGCATGCGGGGTCGTAGCTTTCTCTCCAACGACGCCGGCGCGCCTCTGCGCCTTTAACCTTCTCACGAAAGCCGAGCCGCGCGATCAGGATCGCCGGCGCTGCATGTTGCGCGCCATGTCCGAGAGCTACGACATCTAGCCGTGAACAGATTTCAAACCCTGATTCGCAAGCGATTCGGACGCGGTTCGTTCCAGCCGCGTTCCGAACGTTAACGTCGCTGCGATGAGCGTCGCATTCTGGGACATCATGCGCGCGATGGTTGCGGCAACTCGTCGAGCGGCCATTTCGGACGCTTGATCTTCTTGTAGGGCAACGTCGTCACGTCGCGCGCGACCACGCCGGGCGCATCGACCATGATGATGTCGGCCGCGATCGGCGCAAATGCCGCGCGGAAATGCTGGGCGGATTTCACCACGACGAGCTTGCGCGTGGCAGGATCGCAGCCGAGCTGGGTGAAGAAGTCCCGGCCGAAGGCCTGGCAGCGGAACGTCGTGATGACGACCTCGACGCCATTGCTCGCGATCAGCGCGCAATCGCCGAGCTTGGCGGGCGTGCCGGCGAGGCCCGTCATCACCATGTTCTCCTTCAGCGCCTTGATCTCCCAGGTCGCATCGACGGGATCACCCGACAGCGGCCCGATCTTGCCGCCGATCCGCAGCGGCAGCTTGGCGCCGACGCCTGCATCGAAGGCGATGCGCACCGCGATCGGATCCCAGAGTGGACCGAGGCAGGCATTGCCGATGTTGCGGTCGAGCAGCCGGCGCAGGATGAAGGTGGAATCGCCGGGCGCACCGCCGCCGGGATTGTCGCTGGCATCGCCGAGCACGATGGTGCCGTCTGTCGCCAATGCCTGGTCAAGCGCGGCATCGACGCCGGGCATGCGCTCGGTCACCGCCTCGCGCATGCCGATCAGTTCGTCCGCAAGGCGGCGTGCCAGCGCCTTCGCCCTGACACCGTCCGGATCGACGGCGGCATCGCTATAGACCAGCACCTTGGTGCCCATGGACGGCGTGTCGCCCCAGCCGAAGCCGTGAACGATCGAGATCGAGACGATACCGTCCTTGCCTTCCAGCGCGGTGATGCGGTCGACGAAGCTGCGCACCGGCTCGCGCGTGGTGTGCAGGGTGACGATCATGTCGGTGTCGACCAGCGCCTTCTGCAGCTTCAGCCGCTTCTCGGCGATCTCGGTGCAGTGTTTCACCAGATCCTGCGCGCGCTCGAGAATGTCGGTGTGCGGATATTCCTTCCAGCAGATCAGAAGATCGGCGCTTCTGACCATCAGCTCGCTCATATGAACGTGGGGGTCGAGCGTGGCGCCGACGACCACATCGGGTCCGACGATCTCGCGTATCCGCGCGAGCAGCTCGCCCTCGCAATCATCATAGCCGTCGGCGATCATCGCGCCGTGCAGGCCGATCAGCGCCATGTCGACCGGCAGCGCGGCTTTGAGGTCGGCAAGGATCTGGTCACGCAGGGTTTCGAACGCGGCGCGGGTGACGAGCCCGTTGGGCACGGCCGCGGCCACCAGCCCTTCGATCAGCGTCCAGCCCTTGGACGGCCCAACCTGGCGCGCAGCCCATAGTGGCCCGCCATGCATCTGCATCTTGTCTGGGTGCTGGCCGGCGGGGAAGTAGGCGCGCTCATGGAAGGTCGCGAGCCCCGTGGGCATCGGCGCGAAGGTATTGGTCTCGGTGGCAAGGGCGGCGGAGAAGACACGCATGAAGGCTGAACCCGGTGGTTGCGAGGAAAGGCAGGCGCGCACCGGACCGGCCGGCGATGCAGGCCCACAAAGAAACGGACCTCATCAGGAAGCGCAAGAGACCCATGCGAAGGGCGACCGCTGCACAGCGCATGGGACGGAAAACAGCGCGGCCTGATCCCGCTGCGCCGGATGATGCCTGATGCATTTGGCAATCGATGAGGCTACGATCGGCTACATGGCGGACGATAAATTGAAACGGCGGTTGACGACAGTGCTGTGCGCGGATGTGCACGGCTATTCCCGCCTCATGGGAGCCGACGAAGCCGGTACGCTGGAGACGCTGCGCCGCTACCGCACGGCCATTGCAGGATTGGTGGAGCGCCATGACGGGCGCATCGTCAATACTTGGGGCGATGCCGTGATCGCCGAGTTCGCCAGTGTCGTCGAGGCCGTGCGGTGTGCCGTCGAAATTCAGCAGGAAATCAGTCAGAAGCCCACGCCATCCAACGGACACCAGATGCAGTTTCGCATCGGGATCAATCTGGGAGATGTGATGGTGGATGGTTCCGATATCTTCGGCGATGGGGTCAATATCGCGGCGCGCCTGCAAGAACTGGCCGAGCCCGGCGGCATCGTGGTCTCGGCCCCCGTCTACGACCAGGTGCACAACAAACTGACTGTCGGCTTCGACTGTCTTGGCCAGCCACCGCTGAAGAATGTTGCCCCCGTGACCAGCTATCGTGTCACGATCGGCGGCCGTTCCGGCCAGCGACCCGACCTCCCGGTTGACGACGGCGCCCTCCATGCGCGCGCGTTTGCGGCCTCGAGCGCTCCACCTCCTTTTCGCGACGGCGATGCGCGATCCACGTCGATCACCTCGATCGCGGATCACTTCGCGAGCCTGCCTCGTCCCCTCGCAATGGCCCTCACAGTCTCCGGCTTTCTGCTTCTGATCAATGTTTTCACCGGTCTGCACAGAGTCTGGTTTCATTGGCCGGCCGCAGCATTGCTGTTCGCCGGCATCATGCGGACGGTGCTCCAGAGCAGGCCTCCTTCGGACAAGATTGAGCGACGTCGGACGCGCCGGGACTAAGCGGCTGGTGGTTGCGAGCGCTCTATTCGGCCCGGAATCAGATCGAAGCCCGGCATCGCGAAGGTGCGCTTTAACGGCTGCGCGCTGACGGTCCGGAAAACGCCGATATCCTGCTACGATCTCACAGGCCGTCACTCCTACGCCTGCTCGGGGCTTCGCGAACACACAGATGGAGACAGCTTGAGAATGTCGCATGGCGGCTTGGCTCCGCGCGACCGGGCATTACGCCCGCACAGACTGCTCCTCGACCGACCTGATCGCCACGGCCGCAACCTGGGCCAGAGCCTCACGGTCGCCGCCGGAGGAGGCCATCACGCTCATGCCCGTGATCACGGCCGAGACGTAACGCGCGAGCGCGGCCGGATCCGCGGCCGGGGCCAGATCGCCTTCGCGCTTGGCGCGCTCGAAACGGTGCCGGAGCTGCTCCTCGGTCTGCGCACGGCGGGCCGCGAGCTCGAACGGCACGTTGGCGGAGCCGGAGCCGCAGGCGAGACCGCCCTGCACCAGCAGGCAGCCGGGCGGATTGGAGGGATCGGTCTGTTTCTCGGCGACGCCCATCAGCATCCGCGCGGTGACCTCGCGGGCGGTCGGCGCGCTCAGCACCTCGTCCATCCAGGCCTCCCGTCGCGCCGTGTAGCGGTCGAGCGCAGCCTTGAGCAGGGCTTCCTTGCTGCCGAACGCGGCGTAGAGGCTGGGCGGGTTGATGCCCATGGCGTCGGTGAGCTGGGCGATGGTAGCGCCCTCATAGCCATGGCGCCAGAACACCTCCATCGCCTGGTCCAGCGCGGTGTCGCGATCGAAAGTCCGGGGCCGTCCGATGCCCATGTGCAAAACTCCTGTTCCCGTCTCCGCCCCGTCTGATTCTTATCTAGTTGTTATTGAACGCGATTTCTTTGATCTGGCGCAGTCGCCGAAAGTCGGGCTACTATTTTCGTAGCATCCGTTACATAAGTCTCTTGCGAACGGGTTGCCAGCGCCACATTTGTAGCGAGCACTACAAATCTGGAGCGCGCCAATGCCTTCGCCCGAAATTCGTTCTTCCGGCCGCCTGAGGCGGTGGCTGGGCACCGTCGCCGCCGCCGGCCTGGTGATTGCCGCCGGATCCTACGCCGGCTCCCAATATTTCCACTTCAGTCCCGCGCCGAATGCGGCCCGCGCGGCGGCCCCCGAACAGGCCGTCCCCGTGACGGTTGCCGTCGTCGAGCCGCGCCAGGCGAGCCTGTGGGACGAGTTCTCCGGCCGGCTCGAGGCGGTCGAGCGGGTCGAGATCCGGCCGCGGGTGGCCGGCGCCATTCTCGGCACCAATTTCACCGAGGGCTCGCTGGTCAATGCCGGCGACGTCCTGTTCAAGATCGACCCCGCGCCCTACGCCGCCGAGGTCGACCGGGCGCAGGCGCAGCTCGAGGCTGCGCGGGCCCGCGCATCCTTCGCCGCCAATGAGCTGGAGCGCGGCGCGCAGCTGGTCGGCAACTCCATCGTCACCAAGCGCGACTACGACCAGCGCGACAACGGCAATCGCGAGGCGATCGCCAACGTCAAGGCCGCGGAAGCGGCGTTGCAGGCCGCAAAACTCAATCTCGACTACACGCAGGTGCGCGCGCCGGTCGACGGCCGGGTCGGCCGGATCGAGGTCACCGTCGGCAACCTCGTCGCCGCCGGGTCGGCCTCGCCGGTGCTGACCTCGCTGGTGTCCGTCAACCCGATCTATGCGAGCTTCGACGCCACCGAAGAGCTGGTGTTGCGCGCATTGTCGGCGATTGCCGACGGCTCCGGCAAACGCGGCAATCTCGACCGCATCCCGGTCGAGATGACGACCTCGGGCGGCATCACGGCATCCGGCCATATCCAGTTGATCGACAATCAGGTCAACGGGCAGAGCGGCACGATCCGCGTCCGCGCCGTGTTCAAGAACGAGGACGGCCGGCTGATCCCCGGCCAGTTCGCGCGCGTGCGCATGGGCCAGCCGCAGCAGCAATCGCTGGTGCTGCTCGACGAGCGCGCCATCGGCACCGACCAGGACAAGAAATTCGTGATGGTGGTCGGCGACGACGAGCGCGCTGTCTATCGCACGGTCAGCCTCGGCGGCAGCGTCGATGGCCTGCGCATCATCTCCGCCGGCCTCAAGCCCGGCGAGCGCGTGGTCGTCAACGGCCTTCAGCGGGTGCGGCCGGGCGCGTTGCTGAAGACGCAGGTGGCAGCGATGGGCGCAAGAGATGGGGCTGACACGAAGCAACTGGCGCAGCGCTGATCATGATTAGTCGATTCTAGTCCGACGCAGGCGGCGCGCTCCCTCTCCCCGTTCTTCACGGGGAGAGGGTTGGGGTGAGGGGGCGCGCACCGACCGTGCGGAGAGTCCCCCTCACCCGGATTGCATCTTCGATGCGATCCGACCTCTCCCCGCAAGCGGGGAGAGGCGCAGACCGAGCTTGCAGCCCGACCGACACACCCAACTCACATCGACCGACTCCCGACCACGGGGCCTCCCATGAACCTCTCCAAATTCTTCATCGATCGGCCGATCTTCGCAGGCGTGCTGTCGACGCTGATCTTTCTCGGCGGCTTGATCGCGCTGTTCTCCATGCCGATCTCCGAATATCCCGACGTCGTGCCGCCCTCGGTGGTGGTGCGCGCGACCTATCCCGGCGCCAATCCGAAGGTGATCGCCGAGACGGTGGCGACGCCGATCGAGGAGCAGATCAACGGCGTCGAGAACATGCTCTATATGAGCAGCCAGGCGACCACCGACGGCGCGATGACGCTCACGGTCACCTTCAAGCTCGGCACCGATCCGGACAAGGCCACCCAACTGGTGCAGAACCGCGTGCAGCAGGCCGAGCCGCGGCTGCCCGCCGTGGTGCGCCAGCTCGGTGTCATCACCAAGAAGAGCTCGCCCGACCTCACCATGGTCGTGCATCTGATTTCGCCGAACGGCCGCTACGATACGACGTACCTGCGCAACTACGCGGTGCTCAACGTCAAGGACCGGCTGGCGCGCATCGACGGCGTCGGCGACGTGCAGCTGTTCGGCGCCGGCGACTATTCGATGCGGGTGTGGGTCGATCCGCAGAAGGCGGCCGAGCACGGCCTCTCCGCCTCCGACATCGTCAAGGCGATCCAGGCGCAGAACGTGGAGGCCGCCGCCGGCGTGGTCGGCGCCTCGCCGAGCGTCAAGGGGCTCGATTTGCAGCTCTCGGTCAATGCCGAGGGCCGGCTCTCCAACGAGGACCAGTTCGCCGACATCGTGGTCAAGACCGGCACGCATGGCGAGGTCACGCGGCTGCGCGACGTCGCCCGCATCGAGCTCGGCGCCTCCGAGTACGGCCTGCGCTCGCTGCTCGACAACAAGCAGGCCGTGGCGATCCCGATCTTCCAGGCGCCCGGCTCCAACGCGCTGCAGATCTCGGACAACGTTCGCGCCACCATGGCCGAGATCAAGAAGACGATGCCGGAAGGCGTCGAGTACCACATCGTCTATGACCCGACGCAGTTCGTGCGCTCCTCGATCGAGGCCGTCGTGCACACACTTTTCGAGGCCATCGTGCTGGTCGTGATCGTCGTGATCCTGTTCCTGCAGACCTGGCGCGCCTCGATCATCCCGCTGCTGGCTGTCCCCGTCTCGATCGTCGGCACGTTCGCGGTGATGCATCTGTTCGGCTTCTCGATCAACGCGCTCAGCCTGTTCGGCCTGGTGCTCGCGATCGGCATCGTCGTCGACGACGCCATCGTCGTCGTGGAGAACGTCGAGCGCAACATCGAGAGCGGCCTGTCGCCGCGTGACGCCACCTATCAGGCGATGCGCGAGGTGTCGGGACCGATCATCGCGATCGCTCTGGTGCTGGTCGCGGTGTTCGTGCCGCTCGCCTTCATCTCCGGCCTGACCGGGCAGTTCTACAAGCAGTTCGCGCTGACGATCGCGATCTCCACCGTGATCTCCGCGGTCAACTCGCTGACCTTGTCGCCGGCGCTGTCGGCGCTGCTGCTCAAGGGGCACCACGAGCCCAAGGATCGCCTCACCCGCATCCTCGACACGAGCCTCGGCTGGTTCTTCCGCGGCTTCAACCGCGCCTTCGTCCGCGCCTCCAACAATTACAGCGGCAGCGTGTCGAAGGTGATCACCGGCAAGGCCGCGGTGATGATCCTCTACGTCCTGCTGGTCGGCGCCACCGCCGTGCTGTTCAAGCAGGTGCCGGGCGGCTTCGTGCCGGGCCAGGACAAGCAGTACCTGGTCGGCTTCGCGCGGCTGCCGGACGGCGCCACGCTGGACCGCTCCGAGGAGGTGATCCGCAAGATGAGCGACATCGCGCTGACGCAGCCCGGCGTCGAGAGCTCGGTCGCCTTCCCCGGCCTGTCGATCTCCGGCTTCACCAACTCCTCCAATGCCGGCATCGTGTTCTCGACCCTGAAGCCGTTCGACGAGCGCAAGGATCCGTCCTTGTCGGGCGGCGCGCTGGCGATGGAGCTCAACAAGAAGTACGCCGGCATCCAGGACGCCTTCATCGCGATGTTCCCGCCGCCGCCGGTCAACGGCCTCGGCACCATCGGCGGCTTCAAGCTGCAGATCGAGGATCGCGCCGGCCTCGGCTACGAGGCGCTCAACGACGTCACCAAGGCGTTCATGGCGGGCCTGCAGAAGTCGCCCGAGATCGCCGGCGTGTTCTCCAGCTTCCAGGTCAACGTGCCGCAACTGTTCGCCGACATCGACCGCACCAAGGCGTTGCAGCTCGGCGTGCCCGTGACGGAGGTGTTCAACACCCTGCAGATCTACCTCGGCTCCTACTACGTGAACGACTTCAACAAGTTCGGCCGCACCTATTCGGTGCGCGTGCAGGCCGACGCGCCGTTCCGCGCCCGAGCCGACGATATCCGCCAGCTCAAGGTGCGCTCCGCCTCCGGCGACATGGTGCCGCTGTCGGCGCTGCTGAACGTGCGGCAGAGCGCCGGGCCCGAGCGCGCCATCCGCTACAACGGCTTCTTGTCATCGGACATCAACGCGGCAGCGGCGCCCGGCTTCTCCTCGGGCCAGGCGCAGGCGGCGGCCGAGCGGGTCGCGGCCGAGGTGTTGCCGCCGGGCTTTGCCTTCGAATGGACCGACCTGACCTATCAGGAGTTCATCGCCGGCAACTCCGGTCTGTGGGTGTTTCCGCTGGCGATCCTCCTGGTGTTCCTGGTGCTGGCCGCGCTGTATGAGAGCCTGACCTTGCCGCTCGCGATCCTGATGATCGTTCCGATGGCGCTGCTGGCGGCGATGGCCGGCGTCTACCTCTCGAAGGGCGACAACAACATCTTCACCCAGATCGGCCTGATCGTGCTCGTCGGCCTCTCCGCCAAGAACGCGATCCTGATCGTCGAATTCGCGCGCGAGCTCGAATTCGCCGGGCGCACGCCGCTGCGCGCCGCGATCGAGGCGAGCCGTCTGCGGTTGCGGCCGATCCTGATGACGTCGATGGCCTTCATCATGGGCGTGCTGCCGCTGGTGCTGTCGACCGGAGCAGGCTCCGAGATGCGGCGCGCGATGGGCGTCGCGGTGTTCTCCGGCATGATCGGCGTCACCGTGTTCGGCCTGTTCCTGACGCCGGTTTTCTATGTGCTGCTGCGGACGCTGACCGGCATGAAGCCGCTCACCCAGCATGGCGGCCACGGCACGGTGGCGGCTCAACCCGCGGAGTAAACAAGAATGTGAACGCGCGTGATGTCGAGGGTCCAGAAACGCGATCGTCTCTTGATTCGTAGAGACAAATGGCCGCCGGCGTCCCCCATCACGCTCCCCCGATGATCCGTTTCGCGATCAATTCTACAGGACTGTGAAACGGATCACAGACCAGCGCAGCGGGATGGAGGACGCCAACTCCAGCACGTTGCGCCGACCCGGCGGCCTGTCCCGCACCAGGCCGCCGGGTCATTTGACCACAAGGAGTTGCAACATGGATTTTTTGAATCAAATGGTGGCAGCCCGGCTGATGAAGACGGCCGAGGGTTTTCAGCGCATCGGAGCACATGGAGGATTTCGCCGTCTCGCCGGCCCGGTCAGCGCTACAGCCAGCTCACGCCCCGCGGTGGGCCTGGTCGTCGACAATGCGGCAGCAGGTGATCCGTCGCTATCGCAGAGCTGCCCGGAGCGCGATGGCTGCGGCGCCGGCCTGTAGTGGCAACGCCGCGCCGCCGCGCATCAATGGTCAGCCATGATCGCTGCGGCGCCAGGACGGCTCACGAGCGCTTGCATCCCGCGCGATCGAGCATGTCCCTGACGATCAAGGGCGTCGCCGGCGTTTCCGCTGCGGCCTGCGCCGCGGCAGCGGAGCTCAGTGCCTGACCGACATCAGCAACACTCAAGTTCAATGAGGTCCGGCAAGTGGCGCGCCCCATGCTGGCGACTGCGCCGGCGGCCTCGCCGACGCCGGCAAGGTATGCGGTGAGAACCTGCCGGGCCGTCCGGTCGGTCGGCGCCTGCTCCAGCATCTGAACCACCTGAGCCACCGATATCAGGCCGCGGGAGGTGGATGGCGCGGCGCTGGACGGGGACATCGTCACAACAGCAGACGCGGCGGCGATGAACGCTATGGCGAGTTTGGCCTGACAACGAGACATGAGTTGGCTCCTGAGTGAACGGCCAATCTGTCTAGCGAAAATAAATTATTGTCAAACGATAATTTTTGGACCAAGCTGTCGACGGTCGCCGAGAGATTGGTCAACAGGGGGACGTCCGACGATGACGCAGACAGCAGAGACGTTCGGCACGACGGCCGCGCGTCACAGACGCAGCAATCGCATTCGCTGGATGAGCCAACTGATGGCGGCAAGCTGTCTCGTCACATCCGGGCTGCTCGCCGCGGCAATGGCGCTCTATTGGGCCTTGACGCCCGCGCCCACGCTGTTCAACCACGCCGGCATCCCGAATGCGCCGGTGACCGAGATCGACTGGTCCACGCGGGCCCTCGCGTTCGGCATCGCCATGGTGCCGCTGGGGACGCTGATCTGGGGCCTGCTGAGCGGACGTCGTTGCTTCGACGCCTTCGCCGCCGGCCGCATCTTCTCGCGCGACTCGATCCAACAGCTGAAGACGTTTGCGATCGCTGTCGCGGCATCAGCCCTGTTGAAACCACTCGCCGGCGCGGCTCTGTCCGTCGTCCTGAGTTTCCGTCAACCGGCGGGAGCGAAGACCCTCGCGCTGAGCGTCGGATCGGATACGCTCATAGCGCTGATTTTCGCAGGGACGGTTGCGGTCATCGCCTGGGTGATGACGGAGGCGCTGGAGATCGCCGACGAAAACAAGCAATTCGTCTGAAGGACAGGACATGCCGATCCGAGTGCGGCTGGGCGTGATGCTCGCGGAACGCAATGTGAAGTCCAAAGACCTGGCCGAATATGTCGGGATCACCGAGGCCAACCTGTCCCTGCTCAAACAAGGCAAGGTGAAGGGTGTGCGCTTCGAGACCCTCGAGCGGATCTGCCGGTTTCTCGGCTGCCAGCCCGGAGACCTGCTGAGATATGAGGAAGCGCCGTCGACGGAGACGGACATCGGATGAAACCACAACCGCGATCAAGATCCTGCGCTGCGGTGAAGCGGACGGGCCGCCGCACGGCACCCTCCCGCGCGGATCCGGCACCATTAGCGCTTCGCCGCAACGCCACTGATGCAGCGCATGAACGCCAAAATAGCATCACGTGACGATCAAAACTCGCGCTTGCCAGGGCTTGGTCCAGCCGATAGCTTTTTTGAACCTTTCAAGCGCGACGGATCATCGAGCATGCTTTTTCTGCGGACCAACTCCACGACGGCAACAGTGTCGAACGCGACGGATCGGCCTGTCAGACGCGCAGCCGCAACCGTCTCGAAGACGGTGCTGGTGACCGCAGCCGCGATGCTAGGTCTCCTCGTTTCCGCGCAGGCGCGTGATCTCACCGTCGTGTCCTGGGGCGGCAACTACCAGGACGCGCAGCGCAAGATCTACTTCCAGCCCTTCGCCGCCAAGCTCGGCGCCACCGTGCTCGACGAGAGCTGGGACGGCGGCTATGGCGTGCTGCAGGCCAAGGTGAAGGCCGGGGTGCCGAACTGGGATGCGGTGCAGGTCGAGGCCGAGGAGCTCGAGCTCGGCTGCAGCGACGGCATCTACGAGAAGATCGACTGGAGCAAGATCGGCGACAAGAAAGGCTTCATCCCTGCCGGCGTCAGCGATTGCGGCGTCGGCGCCATCGTGTGGTCGACCGGAATGGCGTTCGACGGCGATAAGATCAAGGACGGGCCGAAGACCTGGGCGGACTTCTGGGACACGGCAAAGTTTCCGGGCAAGCGCGGCCTGCGCAAGGGCGCCAAATACACGCTCGAGTTCGCGCTGATGGCCGACGGCGTGCCGGCGACCGACGTCTACAAGGTGTTGAAGACCAAAGAGGGCGTCGAGCGCGCCTTCAAGAAGCTCGACGCGCTCAAGGCCGACATCGTGTGGTGGGAGGCCGGCGCGCAGCCGCTGCAGCTGTTGTCGTCCGGCCAGGTCGCGATGACCTCGGTCTATAACGGCCGCATCACCGCCATCAACCGCACCGAGGGCAAGCATTTCGGCTTCGTGTTTCCGGGCAGCATCTATGCGGTCGACAGCTGGGTCGTGCTCAAGAGCTCGCCCAACAAGGATGCCGCGATGAACTTCATCGCCTTTGCGAGCCAGGCCGAGAACCAGGCCAAGCTGCCGGAATACATCGCCTACGGCCTGCCGAACATCGCCGCTGCCAAGCTGGTGCCGGAGAAATACGCCGCGGAGCTGCCGACGACCCCCGAAAACCTGAAGCAGGCGATCGCGCTGGACGTCGGCTTCTGGACGGACAATTCGGAAGAGCTGTCGAAGCGCTTCAACGCCTGGCTGGCGCGCTGAGGCCCGCCGCTTCCGCACACCGGGCGCGCGATCGTCGCGACGCGCGCCTGCCCGCCTCGTATGAGTCCCGGCGAGGTCCGCGCCGAAAGCCTTCGTCATGGATACCCCCTTCATCTCGTTCCGGCAGGTGGTCAAGCGCTTCGCCGCGCTGACCGTGGTCGACGATCTCGACCTCGATATCGCCCGCGGCGAGTTCGTCGCCCTGCTCGGCCCCTCCGGCTCCGGCAAGACCACGCTGTTGATGATGCTGGCCGGCTTCGAGCAGCCGACCAGCGGCACGATCGCAGTCAATGGCGTCAGGGTCGACGGGCTCCCGCCGCACAAGCGCAACATGGGCGTGGTGTTCCAGAACTACGCGCTGTTCCCGCACATGAGCGTGCGCGACAACATCGCGTTTCCCCTGAAGATGCGCGGCACGCCCAAGCCCGAGATCGCCACGCGGGTCGCGCGCGTGCTCGACATGGTGAAGCTGTCGGCCATGGCGGAGCGCAAGCCGGCGCAGCTCTCCGGCGGCCAGCAGCAACGCGTGGCGCTGGCCCGCGCGCTGGTGTTCGAGCCGCAGGTGGTGCTGATGGACGAGCCGCTCGGCGCGCTCGACAAGAAGCTGCGCGAGCAGATGCAACTCGACATCCGCGACCTGCACCGCCGGCTCGGCCTCACCATCGTATTCGTCACCCACGACCAGGACGAGGCGCTGACGATGTCCGACCGCATCGCCGTGTTCAACCACGGCAGGATCGAGCAGATCGGCACGCCGCGCGAGATCTACGAGCTGCCGCGGACGCCGTTCGTCGCCGAGTTCATCGGCGAGACCAACCTGCTGTCGTGCAAGGTGGCTGAGCAGGCCGGCGAGGCGATGCGGCTGACGACGGACTCGGGCCTTACGCTTTCGGCGCATGCCGGCGCTGATCGCGTCGATGGCGGCAAGGTGCAGGTCTCGATCCGACCCGAGGCGATCCGGATCAACGATCATGCGGCCGCAACCGCGAACCGCCTGACCGCGCGCATCATGGACGCGGTGTATTTCGGCGATCACATGCGTCTGGTCGCCACGGTCGGCGCGCAGCGGCTGATCATCAAGGGCGACCGTGCCGGCCAGGCCGCGGAGGTCGGCAGCGAGGTCGCGCTATCGTTCGCGGCGTCGGATGTCTGGGTGGTGGGATCATGCGACCAGACCTCCGCCAACGGTTGACGGCATCTCTGCTGCTCGCGCCGCTGCTGGCGTTCATGCTGTCGTTCTTCGTCGTGCCGCTGGTGACGATGATGAAGTCGGCGGTGTCCGATCCGGTCGCGACCGAGTCCCTGCCCCGCACCCACACGGCGCTGGCGCGCTGGGACCGCACCAGCTTGCCTCCTGCAGCGGCGCAGGCCGCGTTCGTCGACGACATCCGCAGGCTGACCAATGACGAGCAGTTCGGCGATCTCGTGCGCCGCCTCAACAGCGCGCAGTCCGGCTTCCGCAGCCTGCTCGGCAAGACCCGCCGCGCGCTCGGCGGCGACGGCGCGGCCGACCTCGCCGCGATCGATTCGCGCTGGAGCGAGACATCCTATTGGATGACCATCGCCGACGCTGTCGCCTCGCCCTGGACCGACAAGAACCTGCTCGCCGCGGTCGACCTCGAGCGCGACGCCGCCGGCGATATCGCCGCGATGCCGGAGGGCAGCTCGGCCAACCGCCTGATCATGATCCGGACCTTCGTGACCTCGGCGCTGGTGACGCTGGCCTGCATCCTGATCGGCCTGCCCTACGCGATGGTCGCCGCATCCGTGGAAGGCTGGCGCCGGCAGGCGCTGCTCGGCGCCGTGCTGCTGCCGCTGTGGACGTCGCTCCTGGTGCGCACCGCGGCCTGGTACGTCGTGCTGCAGGACAACGGCCTGATCAACGCGACCCTGAGGGGGCTCGGCCTGACCTCCGGTCCGGTCCCGCTGATGTTCAACCGGCTCGGCGTCGTCATCGCCATGACGCATGTGCTGCTGCCGTTCATGGTGCTGCCGATCTTCAGCGTGCTGATCGCGATCCCGCGCAACCTGATGCCGGCGGCGGCATCGCTCGGCGCGCATCCGCTGCGCGCCTTCCTCCACGTGCTGCTGCCGCTGTCGATGCGCGGCGTCGTCTCCGGCGCGCTGCTCGTGTTCATGGCCGCGCTGGGCTACTACATCACCCCCGCGCTGATCGGCGGCGCCAACGACCAGATGATCTCCTCGGTGATCGCCTATTACGCCACTGGCGCGGCGAACTGGGGCATGGCCGGCGCGCTCGGCCTCGTCCTGCTGGCGATGACCATCCTGCTCTATGCCGTCTACATCCGGCTGACCTCGGCCGAGGAGCAGCACGCATGAAGCTCCTGCCGGTCGTCAAGCTGCTGTTCGCGATCGCCGTCGTCGTGTTCCTGCTCGGGCCGCTGATCGCGGTGCTGCCGCTGTCGCTGACCGACAGCGTGTTCCTGAACTATCCCATTCCCGGCTATTCGACGCGCTGGTTTCGCGAGCTGGTCACCGCCGAATCCTGGCGGCTGTCGATCGTCAACAGCCTGCTGATCGGCTCGGGGACCACAGCCCTCGCAACGCTGCTCGGCACGCTGGCCGCGCTCGGCCTGCGCGGCAAACGCGCCTCGCTGCTGGTCTCGACGCTGCGCACGGTGTTCTTGCTGCCGATGGTGGTGCCGGCGGTCGTGCTCGGGGTCGGCATGCAGCTGATGTTTTCGCGCTACGGGCTCACCAACACCTATCTCGGCGTCATCATCGCGCACACCGTCGTCGCCGTGCCGTTCGTGCTCGTCAACGTCTCCTCGGCCTTGCAGGGCGTCGATCTCCAGCTCGAGCGCGCCGCCGCGAGCCTCGGCGCCTCGCCCGCCGTGGTGCTGCGTACGGTGACGTTTCCGATTGCGCTGCCCGGTATCATCTCCGGCGCCCTGTTCGCTTTCGCGACGTCGCTCGACGAGGTCGTGCTGACCTTGTTCGTCGCCGGCCCCAACCAGCGCACCCTGGCGCGGCAAATGTTCGCCACCATCCGCGAGAACATCAGCCCGGCGATCGTGTCCGCCGCGGCCGTGTTCATCGTCGGCACCATCGTGCTGTCACTCGCGATGCTGGTAATCCGTCGGCGGATGGCGTGACGCTCCGTAGGAGCGGATTAGCGCAGCGTAATCCGCCGCCTCGCGCACGAATGGCCGTCCATATTGCAGCAGCCGAAGCGGAAGAAGGCGGATTACGCTGCGCTAATCCGCCCTACTCGATGAGCTATCCCGCCTTCACATATTTCCGCCAATCATGTTCTTCCTTGAACCCGAGCACTTCGCGCGCTTTCCTGTTCGACAGCGGCGCCTCGCGCTCGCCGAGGTCGCGGGTGATCGGAGTCTTCGGGCAATAGCGCTGCAACAGCTCGCGCGTCGGCATATTGGCCGTCACCGTGTCATTCACCGCGTTGAAGACCTGGAAGCCGAGACCATCCTTCTGGATCGCCAGATGCACGATCTCGCCGAGGTCGCGCGCGTCGATATAGGACCAGGCGTTGCGCTTGCGCGACGGCGGGTCGGCGAGGAAACGCGGGAACATGTCGTATTCGTGCGGCTCGATGACATTGCCGATGCGGAGTGCGTAGATGTCGATGCCGTAGCGCATGGCGAAGGCGCGCGCGGTCTTTTCGTTCACGACCTTGGACAGGCCGTAGGAGTCCATCGGGTCGGTGTCGTAGTCCTCCTCGAGCGGAAAGCTCCTGAAGTCCTTGTCGCCCTCGGCGAAGCAGACTCCATAGGTTGTCTCGCTGGAGGCGATGATGATCTTGCGTACGCCGAGCTTCGCCGCAGCCTCGATGACGTTGTAGGTGCTGACAGTGTTGACGCGAAAGGTCTCATTGTCGGGCTCGATCAGCACGCGCGGGATCGCGGCGAAATGCACCACCGCATCCGGCGCCCGTGGCGGCCGGCCGGCGTTGAAGCCGCCGAAGCCGTAATGCGTGGTCAGCGCGTTGAAGGCCTGGCCGCTGTCCGTCAGATCCGCGATCAGGGTGTTGATCCCGGGGTGATCGAACGGCTTGAGATCGACGTTGAGGAGCTCGTAGCCCTTGCCCTGCAGATGTGGCAGCACATGCCGGCCCGCCTTGCCTGTTCCGCCGGTGAACACCACGCGTTTGCTTGTCATCGTTCTGTCCTCGTGAATGCGCCGGTTCTAGCAGCTTCGGTCGCAGCCGCTCCATAGGAACTTCCAACCCGATTCCCTGTGGTCTGACGGGCCGCCGGGCGGCGCTGGCCGACGAACACAGCGGTCGAAGAATGATCAATTTAAAATTGAAAATCTATAAAGCACAATTTCAGAACGATGATTGCAATCCGAAACTTGCCGGTCCGCTGATGGGCCGACGCTCGAGCAACTCGTCCGCATGCGATCAGCAACGATGCTGGCGGCAACCGCGAGCGAGAATCTTTCTCATTATCAGTAGCCAAGTTCCCGAACGCGTGATAGGTATCTAATGGCAGTCAAGTAGATGCATCTGGCGGCTGGCCCGCCCTGGAAGGACGCCGTCATGCGATTGTCGTCTTGTGTCGTCGCGCCGTCATTTGTTGCTGTGTTGGCAACGATGCTGTTCTGCAGCCCGGCGGTCGCGCAGCCCACCAAAAGCTCCACGCTTCCCGATATCACGGTCGATGCACCCAAGCAGGCTGTACGGCCCTATCGGCCGCAGCACGCAGCCGGCGCGGTGACGTCGCGCCGGGCACGGCCAGTCGCTCAGGCCGCATCCCAGGCGACGCAATCGCCGTCGGCTGCGCCAGGCTCTGTGGAAGCCAGGTTCGCCAGGCTGGAGAGAGCTGCCACTGGTTGCAACGGCGGCTGCGAGACAAGCTTCAAGTCCGGCAACGCGCCTTGGGTCGGATGCAGCCTGTCGGGCCAGGAATTCTCACATTTCGATACGACCTGCAGCGACACGCTCAGATACAAGCACTATGCGGACTGTGCGGAGACCAAGGCGTTCCTGGGCTGGGATCGCAATAAGGTCTGGCTGCATTGCAGCAGCCTCTTGGCCGGCGGCAAGTTTCAGGTCGCCGAGCTGAAGCGAGCGCGGCGCGCCCGTTAGTCCGCCTCAGCTGAGCTGAAGTTGAAGCACATTTGTCGGCCTGCGCGTGCTCCGGTCGACACCTCGTGAGCCGACGTCTTTCTCACGCGTCCTGCGATGTTCATCTGGTCTCAGCGCGTGACCGTATCTCACGCACATTGACTGCGTCAGCCGCGAGCTGGTGCGCGGCTTCCAGCCCCCGCGATCGCCCGCACGACACGTGCGATACGTTCGTCGCGCGCGGCGGGCCTGATACGTCCTGACCGTTCGAGCGCGGCGAGGCCATGAAGGGCCGCCCAGAACGTCTCGGTGACGACCGCGGCATCCTTGCAGAAGGGCGCGATGACCGCGGCCAGCGCATCGAAAGCAGCCCGCAGCTCCGGCCTCGTCTCCGCCACCGCGAACCGCAGATCGGTCGGCAGGACGAACATGGCATCGTAGAGCGCAGGACGGCCGAGCGCGAAGCCGAGATAGGCCGCAGCGACATTCTTGAGCGCAGAGCCGCGAGCGCTCGCTTGCCTCGCCGCGTCTTCGAGGGCGGCCGTGATCTCCTTGAAGCCCTCGAGGGCAACCGCGGACACGATCGCATCCCTGTTCTCGAAATGCGAATAGAGCACGGGCTGGCTGTATTCGATCTCGTCGGCCAGGCGCCGGATCGTCACCGCGCCCCATCCCTCGCGCTCCGCGATCGCGCGCGCGGCCGCGACGATGTGCTGCTCGCGCTCGGCGCGCGCCCTGCCCTTTCGCTCTGCGATGCCCAGATTCTCGCCCTCCGCCGGACAGCACTCACCATACCACCGCTTGACGATCTAGCAACGCTAGATTATTGTCCTAGCGTTGCTAGGTTATCGACGGCCGTTAGAACGGAGGGTCGCATGCACCGGTTTTCGCTTGGGCTTGCCTTGCTGCTGGCGGTCGCGATCATCGCGATTGGGGTGCAATACGTTGCTCGCCCGTTCACTGCGATGCGCAGTTTCGGGCTGCCACTGCCCGAGACCGGCGCCAACGTCGCGTGGTGGCTGCGGCTCAAGGGCGTGAGGGACATCGTCTCGGGCCTGGCGGTCCTTGCATTGATGATGTGGGGTAGTTCCGGCGCGGTTGGCCTCGTCCTGCTGGTCGAAGCCGTCATTCCAGTTGGCGACATGCTGGTCATCCTTGCCGCGAACGGCTCGAAGACGAGCGCCTTCGGCATGCACGGCCTCACGGCCGCGATCATGATCCTGGCGGCCCTGCCCCTGGTCACCGGAGTGTCTTGAGATGGCGCACGCTGTTTCGATCTGGCTGCTGGTCGCCGCCTTCTTCGGCGCCGGCGTCTTCAACGCGGTCGGCACGGCCGACACGCGGCGCGATTTCGCCCGTTGGGGCTACCCCGCCGCCTGGTGGGGCAGACTGACCGGCGGGCTGGAGATCGTCGCCGCCATTCTGATTGCGCTTCCCCAGGCTCGCATCGTCGGCCTGGCGCTTGGATCGGCGATCATCGCCGCGGCAGCGGTGACCGTTCTGCGCCATCGGGATGTCCGGCACCTGCCGCCGATCGGCGGATTCGTCGTCCTGCTCGGGCTTGCCGCTGCCGCCCCCTGAAGGATCGCGCGGCGTTCGGAGAGCCGGATTCTCGCGCCAGCTGTCGGTCAGCGCCTGTCCCGCGATGAACCTTCTGCCTCCCGTCTTGACCCACCTCAGGGCGGGAGGAGATTGAGGTCGCAAATGACGGCTCTGACCAAGGTATTTTATAAGGCATTTTCTGAAACATCCGAGGGTCGCAAACACGCGTTGCTCAAACACCTCTTGCTGCTCGGTGCCGCCATATTGCTGGTGGCGGCGATGGCGCTGACCTACGGAACAGATCTGAGCCCTGGCTTTTTCTGAGCGGCTTTTTCTTCCTCTGCTTCGGCGAACAGCGGTTGCCGTCGACGGCATGTCCTTATGATCGGCATGCGCATGTCTGCCTCGGGCATGAGCGGAAAACCGGGCTTATCGCGCCTCGACCAGCGCCGCGAGTTTCGCGAGTGCCATCCGCCAGCCAGTCTCGTTGTCGGTCGGCGATACCGCGCGTGGCAGTCCAGCGTGGGTGGCGTGAAGTTCGGTCCCGCCATCCGCGTCGGCGAGCGTGATGGTGATCGTCATCTCGCCGCGCAGCGCGGGATCCGTGGTCTCGAACTCGTCCACTTCGACAACCTGCTCATTCGGGACGAGCTTCACAAAGCGACCGCGATATGTGTCCGTTTGCGCGGTCGTCTTGCCCGCCCCGGTCGGCACGCCATAGGTGAGCGAAATCCGCAACGAGCCGCCTTCACGGGCGTCGAACGCATGCACCTCGCAGGTCATTCCGTCCGGCACTTTCCATTTTGCAATTGCGCGTGGATCGAGCAGCGCTTGATAGACCGCCGACCGAGGCGCGGCGATGTAGCGCCGTATCGAAAGGGTCTCGTCCATGTTCATTCCCTGCTGACCTTGCGCATTGTCTCGAACCGTCATCCGATAGGACCGATGGTGTACCGGCGGCAGGCTTTTGGATAGGCTCGTTGCCGATGATGCGGCCTGCCGCTTGACGCGACCGACGAACAGCACCCGGGAGCCCATACGATGATCACCCTGGGACGACATCGGCCGCTGATCCAGACTCCCTTGGACGAAGCGACTGCCCTGGTCGCGATCTTAGACATCGCGGCCGACGCGATCGCCCAATTCGATCCCGATCATTCTGGCCGGCCCACCCCATCGACGACGAGACTGCCGACGGCGATCCCAGCTTCTACAAGGGCGCCGCCGGGTGTGATCTGGGCCCCCGACTGCCTGCATCTTCGGTTGTTTGTTCTGGCTGGCGAGATAGCAGAAGGGCAGATCCAAGCCGGCATGTTCGTCACCGTGCCGCTGGACTCTTCGCTGTCTTGGTGATGAAGGCGCCGTCGATCTGAGAAACCTTCGCACACGTGACGAGCTTCGGCTGGCGGACCAGGTTCTATCTATTCTCCGGGCACGAACTTCAAACGACGCATCGGCAAAAGCGAGGAGCGCACGCGACCCGACGGGCAAATCACTGCTGCGAGACTCGCGTACGCCCAGCACATCCGCCCATCACCCGGAGCCCACGCTCCAAGAAAACGCCTCCGTCAGAAAAATTCATTCGCCTGCGGGTTCAAACACATCTCTCTATCCAGCCCTCCCGGCCTGAAGATTTTTGTTTCTTTTTTCCAGAAATCATGATCTTCTCTCTCCATCCCGTCTCACAAGAGGGGCGCTTCGCGGTCGTCACGAACGTCGAGGCGGGATGCGGTGGGCGTGTCGATGTCGCAGCGTGGTTCTCCACGCCGACGAACGGCGGCGATGCGCACGGTCAAGTCGCGTGGTCCTGACACCCCGACGCTGGTGTCACGCTTGCGTTGGCGCTCACGCGCGGCGCGGGCAACGGTGGCCAGAAAGCCCGGCGCACCGGGGAGATCGCGAAGCAGCCGTCAAAACCATCGTGCGGGGAATGCCGGGTGATCTCGGCTGAACCTGTGGTGACTGCCGCCTGCTTTTTTTCTGCAGGCGGGCCATGGGTGCGGCCAGCGCCCGGCATTCCCCGTGCCCTCTTCCAAGAGAGGGACATCGATCAGCAAAGCTCGGACGCGAGAATGCGCCGCGAGGCAGCGAAGCCATGTCGCAGCGCCCTCATCACAATCTAACCGCCGTCATTGCGAGCGAAGCGAAGCAATCCAGAGTCGCGCGCGCGACTCTGGATTGCTTCGTCGCTACGCTCCTCGCAATGACGGAGAACTTGACCGAAGAGACTCGTCATGGATGGCCGGTTCAAGCCGGCTTGCCGCCGTCACGACGACGCGGCGGCGGCGGAGCCCGCGGTTGCGTCGCCCCGCGATCGTCACGCGCGCCTCGCGTTCACAAGGGAGGATATTCAACGATCGGAAAACCAGACCAAGCTGGGCCACCGGCCGCTTCGGCCGATGGTGGGCACGACAGGGGCGAAAACACGGATCAAGATCAATGATTTAGGCACCCGCACCAGCGTTCCAGGGCTCTTGGTTTCAAAAGGGAATTTCTGGCGATGCCCGCACCATCCAAGGGGTAGGCTGGAAGCCAGAATCGCCTGAAAGTTGCCAAGACTTCAGAAAAGTTGACTGCCTGCCCTTTGGGCTCGGCGCCCAAAGGTGAAGTTCGGATCCCTCGTTCGCCCAACCTCTCCTGTGTTTCGATGGTTGCGGGGAGGCGCAAGACTCGCGCACGCGCGAGATCCACCCATGCGTCGTGCCGACACCCCGCTGCCAGCTGGCATTGCAATGTCCCGCGATCGCGTTCTCTTCATATACCCAGGGCCGCTCAAGGTCCTTGGTCCGCGCCCCAGTACCGCGCGCAGGCGCGCGGACCGAAGCTTCATTGTGCGAGTTGGTGCTCAACCTTCCTGAGTCCTCTCGCTTCAAGAGGATACCCAATTGCTACCGAGTTCGCGCCGATGCGGCCGCGAGATCGAGAGCGCGCACCCACGGACCGGGTAGTGGACGCAGTATTGACGGGACGGATCAGAATACGGGCAGTTGCGTGAGCAACTTGACTTCATCTGCGCCAAACCTAAGCTACCGGAGTTGGGCCATCACCCCCGAACACGCCAAACCGCGATTTTGGACGAGGATGCGAGTCCCAATGGCTCGAGAAATTCAGGAACTTCGCCTCGAGCCAACAATGATTCTAAGCCATCCGGAGCGCGCTCAATAACGTTACGATTTGGAGATGTCCGACACGTGACCACATAATCGACGTGGTAATCTCGTAGAATCTGATGCGCAACCGGCGCTGGCGCAAGCATGAGCTTGAGCATCGCGAGATTGCCATCGTTATTCCGGTGGTATGGGGCCGCAAACACGGCGTGTTTCGTCGCAGCCAATATGGCCGGGCCGAGATCGATCGGCGCCATGACGCGTCCTCTCGCCAATAGCCCCATAGGCTCGGCATCCGAAACACTTTGGCATCGGGACTCGTCAGGTTCAAATACCATTTCAGTCGGCTCTACCATCGAATCGATCAGCGGTTTCGCGCAATTTCCAAGTACCGCGAACATGACCGGAGACAAGACGAACGCCACCAAAACGAGGCTGCTTGTCTGGGCAAGCGATGGCCAGATGAAGACGGCGGCTGCGGCGAATATTGGCGCTGCCGCCATGGCAGCCCCGCCTGTTCCGCGCATTTCCCACACGCTGATCGCAATCAACGTCGCGAGGGCAGCGACACCAACACCCCACCGAAATCGATCAACCGGGTTGGCTCGCAAAAATGCCGCTGCCGCGATTGCCATTGTTATAAGAGGAAACGCGTAAAAGCCGAGTACTTCCTCTGGACCGATCCGGATCATCTCCGCCAGGGATACGGTCTCCTGAACATGATCGAGCCATAGAGAAACGACCAGCGGATCAAGCTGCGAATACGGCAACACCAGCGATCGCGCAAAAAGCAGGACGAACGCACCGAGCAAGGCGATCACGGTTCCGGTCGCAGTGCCAACACGCAGCCATAGCGAGGATCGGTAACGCTCAATTCCAACCATTAGCACCAGGCCAACGCTCCCGCCCACGGTCAACAAAAGCAGCGGGCCCCCGAACGCGTCAAGCACGGGCAACGTTAGTTCCTCTGCCGGAACCAACGCAAATCCGAGAGCCGCCGATGATGCGGCTAGCGCGAGAGCAAAGGCCGAGACTTCGCGCGCAACCTCTCCACCACGCCAGACGAAAAGACCCGCCATGGCACCGCATATCGTGACGATCACCGGCAGGATCTCAACTCCGATTGCGAGCGACACAGATCCGGTCAACGCTGCGAGCGCCGCCCTGGTCGCGCTTCGATCGGCCTGGATCGCAAAGAGAAGCATCAGGAGCAAGAGATCGATTTGCACGTTGTGATGATCGATCGCGCCCGGCTTGAAGTGAATCAATGCTGGCGCTGCCAGCATAGCCAGCACAGCTGCGCCCAGCGATGAGGCCGCGACGCCTTCGCTCATACGGTAGGCAATCGTCCCGACGAGCACGAGAGCCACGAGAAGCAGAAGTATTGGCCAGACGAACAGCGTTACCGCTTCCGCATGGAGCGGACCGATCAAAGGTTTCAAGGTCAGGATCGATATAGCTAGTGGCAGATCGACAATCCGCGACCAATGCATAAGCACGCCGGATGGACCCAGGCGGTATTGCCGGAGATCCCACCAGGCCTGGCCGTCGAGAAAATCCCGGATTTCGACAAGACGCATCGCATCATCGGTCGACATGGCGTCGAAAACGCCGCCCCTGATCGAGAGCAGCTTGAACGCCATCGCCACAGTAAGCCCCAGCACCAGGATCAGAACGCCGACGGTTCTTACTCTGCCCTGGCTTGGAACCGAGCTCAAACTCGAAATGGCGTCTGACATGATGAGCCCACTGGTTCCCACAGCATCAACAACCGAATTTAACTGGAGCAGCACGCACCTCGTCGAGCTGCCCAACGTCTGCACAGCACTGAGCCCATCGGGTTCAAGTGTTCCGCGAGCCTACAGATATCGAGCCAATTCGTCGCTCCCGCCGGCCCCAACGCGGCCCATCTGGCAGCACCACCAAGATGTGACCCGGGTCTACTCCGACGAAGATCCTGCGTTTGGCATAGCGGACGGCCAATATGCGGGCCATTGCGCGCGGGGCTGTGAACTGACAAATACAGATCTCAAGAAGTGCTTGACCATCACGATGGACCCGCCAGCCACAGCGGCGCCTCCGATGATGTCGATGATGTAGTGCGCACCGATCAGGGGCGTCGCGGCAACCATCCAGGTATTGAGCGCGATCGACGCCGGCCGCAAAACTCGGATCGGCCACAAAGCCCAGATATAAAGAACTGCCGACGCCGTGTGGAAGCTTGGGAATGATACGATGCCCGCTAGCCTGAGCACGTCGAGCTGTCGTAACGACCCATCTCGTAACGCGAAAATATCCCGAAGCTGCGCCGCGTAATTTGTCGAGTCAACCTTCGGGAATTGCTCGCCCGGCGACAATCCCAGACCATAGTAAGTCCCTATGGCCGGAATGAAGGCGGACACGACAATCGTTACAGCGAGTGCAACGCTCAACGTCAGCACGAATTGCTGAAGTCGCAAGAACCGCGATCCCATCGCCAAAACGATCGGGATCGCGAGCAGGGGCCACTTGATGAAGCCGTATCCAACTTTCAAGTAGTGCACAACCCAGCTGTGGGCATTAAAAAACGCTGCAATCCCCTGGGGATCAAACCCAATTGCGCGGTCGATCCACAATAGGCTCTGATCCTGTAAGGGCCAATTCATCGCGTTTGCGACATAACTAAGAGGGCCAGCGATCGCCGTGAGCAATATGATCTGAGCTGTGACACCAAACCAGAAGACAAGTTTAGGATCCGCAGAAGCCTGCCTGATGTGGGCATAACCATACGCAATACTCGCAAGCGAAATCGCAATAGCAACGAGAACTCCGAAACCCATTGGCTCCAAGGAAAAGTCGGAGTACGTCAAAGCACTCAACAGCGCCGCGCCAAACAGAGCGATTGGCAGCCAATTGAGATTGAGTGTTTGCCACGCGAGGCTTTCTTCGTCGGTTTTCATGCCTGCAGGCCATCGTTTCCTTCAACGAAGCTCTTTTGACGATCGCGAGCGCAACATCTGACGAAAGCACGGAACATTGGATCGCATTCCCAGGGAGCTGATCGCGGCACATCTCTCAAGCAGGGCTCTTTAACCCGGCGGCCAGTGGCCCGCAGATCACCCGATCTCTCACCCCCCGCAAAATTACGGGACAACACTTAAGGTAGTGTGAAAGGGGAGATCCTGAGATTCACGAGTCACAAACGAGGCGCGTTCTGAAGCCATTTGCAGAGCGGCCGGATTCATGCGAGGGCATTTTGGTAGATCTGGCTGGACACAATTCTCTCACCGGTTGCGTACCATTGTGGAACCTGTGCCGCGGCTTTTGCGCGGGGATATAACGCCGCGCGATCTCTAGGCTACGGCAGCAACGAAACCACGCTTTACAATCGTTTGGCCGGTGAGCGAGAGCCCTGGAGTAGATCGGTGAAGCAGAGCGGGCGTTGGTGGAAACCTCGCCGTCAACTTTCTACGCAAATGCGCATGAGCTTCTGCCGCTCCGGGGGATGCAGTACCTGGCGATATCCCTCGGCGCCACGTCAGCGCGCGACAGCGGGCCTGACATAGACACTTTCGTACTTCCCGATATGGTCCTCAGTCCAGCCTCGCTTTCCTACGAGGAACTGCCTCAATTCATCATGCCCCTTAAGCCACAAGACTGCATCGATATGGTACTTCTCGAGCACCTCATCCCAGGCGGCTTCATCGACCTCCCAATGCACGAGCTTGAAGTAGTCGCGGAGCAACTCATCAGGATAAGCCGTGGCCGCTCGGCCGTCGACAAAGAGCCGGACTGATCCATGGGTAAGGAAGATCAGATATCCTCCGACGTTCCAGTGGTTGAGCACTCGCGCATGCGCAAGATGCGTCTGCAGGTATTCGGCGTCCTGCTCCGACAACATGTTTGGCAATGCCATCGCCGGCTTTACTCGGATTAAAGTAACCGGAAGGACACATGCGCCAACGAGCGCTGCAGTCAGAAGCGCCCGCTGAATTTGTGGCTTGGGCAGCCGAGTGGGAAGAAGCCGATCGAGATGATGAGCCACCGGCACCGTCGAAAAGATAAAAAAGAATGACATGTATCGAAACTGGTAAAGTCCCAGCGCGAGAAATGCCCAACACAGAATGCGGTGCTCAGCGCGGATTTTCGCCGTTACGGCGTACCGCAGTTCCAGCGCGATGAACGCAATAATGTAGGCCATTCCGGGAAGGCTGCCCGGAATTTCGACATTGTGAGAATAGGGAAGCCACTCTCCAATATGTCCCTGAACAAAGTGTCCCAAGGTAGCCGCCACACCTTTGTAGATTTTCCAGCCGAGCGGATTGACCAAGGTAGCCGCTAGGCAGCCGCAACCAGCCACTACGATGGCTTTTAAGTCGTGCCAGTCACCTCGGAGAATGGCCCCGCCACCGAAGACAGCGAGGATCATGAAGCCAAGCACGAATCCACCGTGCAAATTCACCCAGAGCACCATCAGCAAGGGTAGCAACGACAGTTTGGTCGGCCGCAAACACTCCCGGTAGAAGACCACGCTGAATACCATGGTCGCGATGTTGGGAGATGCCGCGAGATAGCTGTTAGGCGCCGTATCGTAGGAGGGATACAGCAAGCAAGCCGCAAATGTCCCGATGCAGGCGGCGAACGCGGAAGCGCCACTTCGCAAGCAAGCCGACGTGAGATATCCAGCGATCAAGATTCCGCACACCAAGACGAGGACAACAAGACCTGCGTATCCGCTGAACTTGAAGATTGTGCTGGCAACCACGTCCCATAGCCACGAGAGGTTGAACCACTGTTGGATCCCGAGGGTGAACGACCAGGGATCCTGGAAGGGGATGCGCTCTTCCGTTCGAATCAGGTCGCCAGCGGCAAGGTGCCAGCCAAGGTCGTAATGACTTAGGACGAGTGATGCGTTGGAAAGATAGAAAACGCTCAAAAGAGAGATCAGGAACGCGTAAGTTCCCAAGTGGTGCGACGGCGGCTGATCGGTCGCAGCCGACGTGGCCAGCACCTCACGCCCGGGTATCGTCTGCTCGCACATGTTGTACTTCTGCCTTCCCAGCAGCGCGCGCAACCCACTTCGTTACCGATATTTTTGCGCTACCTGTACCTGAATACGGGAGGGCGTCTAAGGCGGAGTAAAAAACACGTTCGCATCCATCTCCTCGCACGGACAAATGGACGCTAGTTAACAACCTATGAATGACAGATGTGCCCGGGCCGGCTGATGGGAACGGCATTTTGGACGGGCGTCCCCAGAGGCGAGGAAGTGCCGCCGTCATCGCGATGAAAGGTGAGTCTTGTCAACGATCGTAGCTGGCTTGCCGCACCAGTCGACGAGGGACTTACTTCCCCCTCGTCTGGCGCCGAGATTGAGGTGTTCGCAATCCTGCAGAATCACTAGTTGCTGGCGTGGCGGCGGCAGAGGAAGCGGAGGCACGTCGGCAATCAGGCCGAAATGAGATTGAACTGGCGCGCCCGACGAATCGAGCGAGCCAGCTTTCGTCTCCGTGTACCTCACCCTCTACGCGTGCCAAGCGGCCGCAATCGATGCCTGCAAGCTCGGGTCGCTGGACGCTGCCTGGCTCCCTGCGCTGGTCGGATCGAAGCCCGCATGGCTAGACGAATAGCTCGCCATGGCCTGGACCAGCTGCGAGATCTGGCTGTCAATCTTGAGACCGCCGGCGGTGATCTCCTGCAGCTGGTTCGATGGCGCCGAAAACCAGTTCTTGATCGTGACGTTCTGAGTCGTGCCGAGCAGATCGATCTGCAGATCGTTGCCGGACTGCAGGAACCAGAGATCGTTGTCCGTCACGCCCGTTCCGAAAGCTAGCTGTCCGCTGGCGGTAGAGCTGCTCGCAGTTCCGTTCACGATCGTCTCCTGGCCCGCGCTGAACAGGTACCGATCGTTTCCTCCGCCACCGATAAACGTATCATTGCCGGCGCCGCCAACAAAAACTTCAGAGCTAGCTGTTCCTGCCAGCGTAGCCGAACCTGCTGTGCCGGTAGAGCCGGTCCCGACCACGAGCTGCACCTGCTGGTCGGCAAATCCGAGCGAAGCAATGCCGGACAACGTGTCGGTTCCGTCCGGACTGCCGCTGCGCAGGTCGCTGACCACGACCTGATTAGCCGAATTCAAAGATACCGTGTAGTTCGCAAAGTTGCCGGTGAATGCGACCGTATCAACCCCGCCCCCACCGACGATCACATCGTTGCCTCCGGATCCGACGAATATCTCGTTGGCCGCGGAGCCGCTCAGCGCATCGACGCCCGCCGTTCCCGAGACGACCCCGATCGCTGCGTCAGCGAAGATCAGCTGCGTCAGGCCTACCGCGGAATTGGCGCCCGATGCGCCTGCACGAGTGTCTAGGATCAAGACATCGCCGAAGGCATCGGCGGCAAATCGATAGCTGCCGTAGCTTCCGGCAAAGATCAGGCTACCGGTCGCAGCCGCAAAACTGTTTGCTCCTGCCGGCGCCGTCAGCGTCACGACCTCGCCGCCTCCATTCTGGAAGTAGCGAACCTCGACCGCATGCGACCCGATCCCCAGTGTCACCTGGCCGGAGACCGTGTTATTGCCGTGCAGCCCGTCATTGTTCACGACCCGCACGCCATCGATGTAGAGCGCGGAGCCGTCGTCGGAAGCCAGGCTGAAGGTATAGGTTCCAGCCGTCGTGATGGTGAGGTTGGCCTGGTAGGCCGTCGCGAAATTGACGTGCGACGAGGCTGGCCAGGCGGCGTCTGCGGTGCCCGAGATTTGGGACACTGTCGTCACGAAGCTCGGCGCCGCCCCCCAGTTGACGTCCGACAGCTGCGACGGTCCGGACGTCAGGGCAAAGAAGTTCGCGACAAAGCCCGCTTGACCGTGCCACGCACCCGCCATCGCGCTCTGCAAGGCGAGGTCGCCGGGGACCTGCGAGACCGACGCCGGATCAAAGCCCGGGTGGGCCGCCGTATAGGCTGACATCGCCTGAACCAGCGTCCCGATTGCGCCGCCATCCAGCACCGTCGTTCCTGCAGTGATAGTCTGCAACTGGCTGGCGGAGCCCGCAAACCAGTTTGCGACCGTCACCCGCGTCGCTGTGCCGACCACGGCGACCACCAGATCGTTGCCCGATTGCGTGAACCACAGCTTCTGCGCTGTGGCCCCGCTGCCGAAATCGATCTGGTTCTTCGCGCCGGCCGTCGCCGACAGATTGATGGTGGCTTGCCCCGTGCCGGACGACACCCGGAACAGGTTGGAGCGTGTGCCGCCGAACGCCGTCTCGGCCCCATCACCGAGCACAAAGATGTTGGAGCCCGTCGCGTTGCCGACCAGGGTCGGATTGCTGCCGCTTCCGGTCCAGGTGAAGGTCAGCGACGCGTCCCTGACTGCGGCCCGGTCCCAGACCGTGCCGTCGGCAAACCGGACCTGCTGGACGCCGCTGGTGCTCGACTGCACCATGTTGTCGATCCTGATCACATCGCCGTTGTTGCCGATCGTGAGGATCCAGTCGTTGCCGTTTGAGGCGACGGCCACCCCCACGTCGGACGGCCGGATTCCGGCTCCGAGCGACAGCACATTGGCCGCGGTGCTCGAGCTGTCGATCTCGTCGATCTCGAGCTGGCCGTATCCGGTGTTGAACACGAACGTGTCGTTGCCGCCGCGTCCATGCGCGATATCATTTCCTCCCTTGCCGTCGAATGTGTCGGCTCCGAGCGAGCCCCAGAGGACGTCGTTGACGGTGGTGCCCGTTGTCTCCAGCGCGAGCAGCTGTTGCCGCGACAACACTGTACCGTCGGCGAACGCCACCGACTGGATGCCGCCTGTGCTCGTCAGGTCGCCGTGAATGTCGATTTTGTCGGTGTCGTCGTTCCGGATCCGAAGGATCAGATCGGCGCCATTCTCGACCTGCACATAGATGTCCTGGGCAGAGATGCCGGCGCCCAATTTGATGGCGCCGGTCGCGCCGGCGTTCAGATTGACGTCCGTCCGCCCGACGCCGCGGCTGTAAAGCAGGGTGTTGGTGCCCCCCACTGCTGCCGCATTTGCAAAATTGACCGAGACGTTGCTGGCGGTGATTTCATAGACGTTCGAGCCGTAGCCTGAGCCCGATAGTCCAGCCGACGACGTGTTGCCGAGCCAAGTGAAGGTGATCGGCACCGACGCTGAGCCGCCCAGCGCGATTGAGCTGCCGTCGCTGAACACCAGTCTATTGATTGAACTGGTGGCGACACCACCGCTGATCGTCAGATCGTTGTGTACCAGAATGTTGTCGAGCGCGTTATTGCGGAACTTGACGATCATGTCGCTGCCGCTGGACTGCAGCAGCACGTCCTGCGCCGAGATGCCGGTGCCGAACTGCAACGTGCCCTTGCTCGCGCCGGGCCATACCGATAGGGCACCAGATCCTGCCGCATACTTGACCGTGTTAATTCCGGCGACACCGTTGCTGTAATCGCCGAACCCGAGATTTCCGGATGCCGACACCTCGAACACGTTCGAGCCGAAATTCGAGTTGCCAAGATTGAAGCCGTTGGTGTTACCGACCCAGGTGAAGGTAATCGGCACCGAGGCCGAACCTCCCAGCGCGATCGAACTACCGTCGCTGAACACCAGCTGATTGATCGAGCTAGAGGCAACACCGCCACTGACCGTCAGGTCGTTGTGAACGAGGATGTTGTCGCCTGCATTGTTGCGGAACTTGACGATCAGGTCGCCACCACCGGCTTGCAGCAGCACGTCCTGCGCACTGATACCCGCGCCGAACTCCAGGGATCCCTTGCTCGCGCCAGGCCAGGCCGTCAGGCTGCCGGATCCTTGCGCATATTTGATCCGGTTCGTTCCAGCGACCCCGTTGCTATAATCCGCAAAGCCCAGATTTCCGGCTGCCGACACCTCGAATACGTTGGAGCCGAAATTGCTGTTGCCGAGGTTGAAGCCGTTGGTGTTGCCGACCCAGGTGAAAGTCAACGGTGTGCCTAGGCCCGCAGCCGGCTGTCCGACCGGTAGCACCGCGCCGTCACTGAATGCGATGCGAATGATCGCGCTGGAGACGCCCCAGGGCTGTACGGTAAGATCCCGCGGCACGGTGATGACGTCGGTGCTGTTTCTGAACCTGATCGTCAGGTCGCCATTGCCATTCGCCTGGAAGTAGAGATCGGACGACGAGATCCCCGCTCCCATCCGGATCGTCGTGACCGTATTAGCAACGGTCACCTGGCCGCTTCCGGCGGTGAAGGGATACGCGTTGGCGTCGCTCGATCCCGCCAGGATGTCCAGGATCTGCGCTTGGCTCCAGCTGGCGCCATCACTGAAGCTGACGGTGGATAGCGTCCCGTTGCTGAACTGCGCCTTCACCGTGACGGTCTTTCCCGTCGCCGTATTCGCGATGACGAGGTCGGAGCCGTTGCGGCTGAGCGTTACCGCGGTCGAGGCAATATCTTGCATCACCAGGATGTTGCCGCTCGTACTGTCCTCGATGACGTCGTTGCCGCCCGTCGAAGTGTAGATGTAGGTGTCGGTTCCCCCCTGGCCGTTCAGATAGCGGTCACCGGCTCCTGCCAGGATCGTGTCGGCCGCGTTGAAGCCGTAGATCGACGTCGCGCTGGAGCTCGCTGCCTGCTGCAGCACGAGGGCCCGCAGGTCCGCCTGCTTCCAGACTGTGCCATCGTCGAACACGACCTGCTCGACGCCCTGGCTGAACCAATCGTCGAGTGTCTGCTTGATCAGGACCGAACCACCGTCACCGGCGCCCGGCGCGCTCTCGGCAATCACCAGGGTCAGGTCGTTGCCGTTGCGGACGAAGCTGATGTCGGAAGGCCGGATCCCCTTGAACTTCAGATTATCGTAACTCGAGGCGTTGCCCACCGTTCCCTCGATGATGGTGTCGTTGCCATCACCGCGGTTGTAGATATAGGTGTCGTCGCCGCTCCCGCCCGACATCACATCGTCGCCGCGTCCACCGGTGATGACGTCGCTGGTGTTGAAGCCGTCGATGACGTCGTTGCCGGCGGTCGAGTATTGCGTCAGCACCTTGAGGCGTAAATCGTTCTGCGTCCAGACGGTCCCGTTGTCGAACACGACCCGCTCGATGCCCTGGCTGAACCAGTCGTCCAGAGTCTGCTTGATCAGGATCAAGTCACCATCCCCGGCGCCCGCCACGGTTTCGGCGATGACGAGCGTCAGATCGTTGCCGTTGCGGACGAAGCTGATCGCGGCGGGGTCGATACCTTGAAGGCGCAACGTATCGAACGTCGAGAAGTTGCCGGCCGGCCCGTCGATGATGGTGTCATTGCCGTCGCCGCGGGCGTAGATATAGGTATCATCTCCGGCGCCGCCGTTCAGCGTGTCGTTGCCACGCCCGCCGATTAGGATGTCGTTGGTGTTGAAGCCGTTGATGACGTCGTCGCCCGGCGTGAACGCCTGCGACAGCGCCGTCGTGCGCAGATAATTCTGGTCCCAGGTCGTGCCGTCGTCGAACACGATGTTCTCGACGCCCTGGCTGAACCAGTCGCCTAGCTCGTCCTTGAGCACAATTGAGCCGCCGTCATTGGCGCCGGTCACGCTTTCGTTGATGATGAGCGTAAGGTCGTTGCCGTTGCGGCTGAACGAGATGCTGGCCGGGCTGATCCCTTTCAGCCGCAGCGTATCGATCGTGCTGTAGTTACCGGAGGTGACCTCGGTGATGACGTCGTTGCCGTCGCCACGGTTATAGATATAGGTGTCGTCGCCGGCGCCGCCGGCGAGGGTATCGTCGCCCTTGCCGCCTTCGATCACATCATTGGTGTTGTAGCCGACGATGACGTCGTTGCCGTCGGTCGACGCCTGGGCCAGCAGCTTCAGCCGCAGATCGTTCTGGGTCCAGACGGTGCCGTCGTCGAACTTGACCTGCTCGATGCCGCGCGCGAACCAGTCGTCGAGCTCGTCCTTGAGCAGGACCGAGCCGGCATCGCCGGCCCCGTCGGCGCTCTCGGCGAACACCAAGCGCAGATCGTTGCCGTCACGGACGAGCGTCACGTCGGCCGGATCGATGCCCTTGAGCACCAGCGTGTCGAAGGCAGAGGTCTGCGCATCCGGACCGTCGATGATGGTGTCGTTGCCGTCGCCGCGGGCATAGACGTAGGTATCGTCCTCGCGGCCGCCATCGATGACGTCATCGCCCTTGCCGCCTTGAAGCGTGTCGGCATAGGAGAAGCCGTAGATCACGTCGTTGCCGTCGGTCCCGGCGCTGGCATCCATGCTCTGGATCACCTCCTCCCAGCTGACATAGGAGCCATCAGCAAAGGTGAAGTACTCTATGCGGTCGATGGTGGTGTTGAGCAGACCGTAATCGACCCGGAACTGCCCCTTGACGGTCACGGCATCATCGGTGCCGTTGATCGCGATTGTGACATCGTTGGAATTGCCGTCGCGGTGGAACGACAGGTCATCCAGCGTGATGCCCTGACCGAAGCGCAGGAAGTCCGGCCGCTCGCCCCAGATCCAGGCCTGATTGTCCTCGATCGTGTCATGACCGTCGCCGCGGCCGAACATGTAGGTGTCACCGCCGTCGCCGCCTGACATGGTATCTGTGCCGAGACCGCCGTTGAGAACGTCGGCGTCCGGCGTGCCGACCAGATTATCGTCGGTCGCGTAGGATGGCATTCCGACCGCTTTGGCGAGGTCGAGCTTGCTCCAGGTGGTGCCGTCAGCGAACTTGATCACCTCGATCGACTTGTCGAAATCCTGATAGGCCGTCACAAGGCCCGGCCGGCGGCCGGCGAACTCGTCGATCACCCGGATCTGGTTGTCGGTGCCGTTCTGGGTGATGACGAGGTCGAGCCCGTCACGCACGAAGGTGAGATCGGAGACGTTGAGGTGGGCGAACCAGATCGCGTCCTCCTGGTTGTCGCCAAGCCCCTGCCAGACGTCCTGAATGACATCGTGGCCAAAATTGTAGCCGACCACGTAGGCGTCGTGGCCGCCCTGCCCTTGGACGACCTGATCGGAGCCATTGAGATAGAAGATGTCGTCGGTGGTGTCGCCGCCGGTCAGATTGCCGTTGCCGATCACGAGCTCCGAGGCCGGGATGTCGAACAGCTTGTCAGCGACCGCCTGCAGCGACAGGTTGACCGGAACGTTCTCGAACGCATTGACGATGTTGGCGAACAGATAGGCGTCGGTGATTTGCCTTCCCTGGTCGTCACGCTGGAAGTCCGGCAGCATCATGCCGATGATGCCCTTCCATTGCTCCAGATAGCTGCCAGCTGCGGTCGGGTCGCTCGGCGTGTGCTGGAAGATCTGCTCCAGCATCGGCGCGAACTGCTGGTCGGTGGTGGGCTTGAAGGTGTCGGTCGCGACATCGTAGGTGATGCCCGCGAAAAACGGCTTCAGCTCGCCTTGCATGGCAACGCGGATGGCGAGCCTGTTCAGCACGTTCCAGCCAGCGGTGACCGCGTCGGCGGCGCGCGAGATGGCGTCTGCGCTCGGATTCGTCGGAATACCGAGGCCGATCTGCTCGCCGGTGAAACGCTCGAGGAAGGCGATATCGGCGGCCGTCAGCGTCTGCCAACTGCCCTGCTCCGGCGTGCTGCCCAACACCTGCTGCAGCGTCGGCCGCTCGATGACCACCCCATTTGCATCGCGCACGGCCTGGCCACTGGCATAGGCGTAGAAAAGACCCTGGTCATCCGACTTGCTGATGATGAAGTCGTAGAGCACCGCCCCCTTCTCGTTGGTCGTGCCGACAAACTGAAACTCCGCCGTCGGCTCGGTGCCCGGCGTGCCTGAGGGCACGGGAACAGCGGCCTGCCAGGCGTAGAGAATCGGACGAACGGCCTCACGCAGAGCGGACAGCGAGAGGGAGGCCATCGACGGCAGCGCGGCGTCGACGACATTGATCAGGCTCGGCTTCAGCGTCATTGCGACGCGCAGGTCGGTCAGCGTGCCGAACCCTTTCAAATTTGGCCGGCTCGAAGCCGCCGCGCTGATGCTGGAATCCCCCAGCCACGTCGTATTGTAGTTGTCGGTCTCGAGCTGGACATCAGCGGCAAGCCCGGTCGAGCCATCGGCGCGCATGAAGGTTCCCGTCGCGGAGATCGTATCGGCGCCGTCCGTGTAGGTCGAAGGCGTCGATCCGGTCCCGATTGCGACGATATTGAGGTCAGCCAGCGACTTCAGCTCGCCGGCATCGGTGATGCCGTCCTCGTTGGCATCCACCCAGACTTTGAGCGACGCGAACGTATCGGACGTATCGATGACACCATCACCGTTGAAGTCGGCAAGCCCGTCGTCGAGCGCGCTGACCGCCCCGTCATGATTGCCGTCGAGCTGGGCCAGCTGTGTAAAGCCGGACACGGTCTCGTTGCCGAACAGCTCGCCAACATCATCGACCACACCATTGCCATTCAGGTCCCGAACCAGGAAGCCGTCATTGCCACCGATCCAGCCGACCGGCTCGGCAAAACCGTCCTTGTCGATGTCGAAACGAACCCGCGAAGCCTCTTGAATCGTGAAGGCGATACCATTGCCATCGAGATCGAGCACCAGCGGATCCTTGCGCCCGTTCGGCTTTCTGCCGTAGAGCGCCTGACCAGCCTTATCGAGCGCAGTGAGCTCGGCCGCAGCCGTCTCGAACCCGCTCGTCCACATGTTGCTCCGGACGGTCTTGAATGTGATCTCGACGACGTAAAGGCCCGCTGTCTGGTTGCTGCCGGAAACCCCAAAGTTGAAATGAGGAATGTAGGTCTGATTTCCGTTAGAATCGGTAATAATCAGATCACCAGTTTTGTTTCGACCGTACTGATTGTCGAAGACGTCATAAGCATACGGGTCTTCCGAGCCACCCCAGCGAACCGCTCCAGTAAGAACATGATCATAATACGTGATCCTGTCATCAGAACTCGCGTCCTCAATCAGAAGTTCACCGTTATGGGACAACTCGATCTGATCTTGACCGTCGCCCGTCTTAACGATCGCACCGGGATTGTTCAACTTGAAGACGTCGCTCTTAGATGTACCAATTATCTTATCAAAATTGAGAAAGGACGGCTTAGAGCCGTCTAAATGTCCATCTATGAATCTCACGCCACCTTGAAGTTTGGAAAGATCCAAAACATCCGGCTCATCGGCGGGATTTCCTCCAGCATCAATCTCTTCCACCGAACTCAGAAGATCTAGACTGTCCGCTCCAATCACAACCGTGTCGGATTGCGATCCGAGCTTAAGCTTTTCTATAGAGACGAGACGGTCACGCCCGCCAAATCCATTGTCGGTTACAAGAATCGGCACGATACCGTCAACCATATCCGACGCCGAAACAGCGTTCTGGTCGATCAGGACCTTGATGCCTTTGCGTCCGGGCAGCCCAAGATCTCCGGAGTAGTCAGCAGTATCGATCCCATCCCCTGAAAGGGGCAACCCTCTGTCTCCACCATGCAGTAGATTAGCCCCTTGCCCTCCGACCAAGATATCGTCCTGCAATCCCCCATACAGGAAATTGTCTCCCGGACCACCGTAAATTCTATCCGATCCATCATAACCGAACGCTAGGTACACACCTTTGTTCGCGCGATGCGACATGTCGATAAGATCGACGATGTCAACTCCCCCCAAGACTGTAGAGCTCGAGAGGGGCAAATCGCCGACCCTGAGGACGGCCACATCGCGGCCTTCCGAGTATTGAATTCCAAGGGCCATCCGCGCGAGCCGCGTATCAGGTACGAGCATCCCAGCCGAATAAGAGACCATGTAATCATCGCTAAGCCCCATCTGAGCGGCAACGATGTTTGTATCAGCTGCAGTTTCTCCAAGATCGTCGAATGTCGAGCCATTTAAGTCCGAATTAGTTACATTGTTTTTGTAAGGCCCAGTACCTACTGGATCGTCTTCTCCCGCGATTGCATGAATCAACTCATGGATTATAACCAACTCCTGCCGAAACTTAACTAGCTCACCTGAGCTGTTCATAAAATATGAATTTTTTATTGCAGAAAGATTGAGTCCCACCGTCTCGCTGAAGCGGTCGGTGATTGCCGTGGTCGTGGGGGGCGTTTGGAAAAACTTGATAAGTTTTCCTCCGCTTACAGCACTCTCCAACAGCGAACGTGCATACGCAGAACTGTCGTATAGCTGCTTCAATGAATCGCGAATGGAATTTTGCTCATCCGGGGTGAATTCGATTTCTGAATTGTTCGGATTGCTCCAGGCGGCTTTATCCGACCAGAAGTCAACGGCCTTGCTTACTGCTTCCCAGCTCATTGGCGTTCCTTAAACGGCTATATTTATCTTCTTTGCTCGATGAGATCATAAAATGATCTCTGGATTGCAATCAGCTCAAGACCAATCAGGGCGTCGTGATCAATCACACCGGCAACGTAACCGTGCCCAACGCCAATTCGGGTACAGGTGCTGATGGATGTAACAACCTTCACTGCGTCACGGTCGAATGTTCCTTTGACAACCCTTTCGACCCGAGCGTTCATCACAGCGAGCCGGCCGTATTTTTGAGAGCTGATATCGGCCTCAATGCCGACGATCGTCACCTCTAATATGACGGGCGCATTGACCTGCGTAGGTATATGGTCAAAGAGCACTCCCGTTTGCACGCCGGCCACCGCGCACGCTGCTGCCTGATCGAACCAAGCAAAATAAAGAGCGGCAGAAAGAGCACAAATCCTCAACGTCATACAACTGACAGCGCGACCTACCCCGCTGATTTTCTGCGCTCGCCTCTCGAACATGCGCCGCTCACCATTTGCAACGTTCATGCAAGGCAAGCTCATAAGCTTCCGCTTTCCCTGATCGATCTGGCTAACCAGTCTTGCTGTTAACTCGCAGCTCATCCCTATCGCTCCCTCAAGCTCTCCTGCTTATACCGTAGCAACGGCGACATCACATATTCGATGATCCGCCGCGTCCCCGTCTTGATCTCCACGGTCACCGCCATGCCGGGCGCGAGCGCGACCATCTTGTCCTCGACCTGCATCTGCTTCTCGTCGAGCGACACCCGCGCCGAGTAGATGAACTCCTGCCCGGCCGGCTCGCTGGTCTCGGCCAATGCGCCGGAGGTCTTGCCGCCGTTCTGCTTGTCGGCCGGCTTCTCGCGGACGATCGAGTCCTGCGACACGCTCAGCACCTTACCGTGGACGAGGCCGTAGCGGGTGAAGTTGAAGGTATCAATCTTGATCTCGGCGGGCTGGCCGACATTGACGAAGCCGATGTCGCGGTTGGAGATCATGACCTCGGTCTCGAGCTGGCTGTCGGCAGGAACAATGAGCATCAGTTGTTGCGCCGGTGTGACGACGCCGCCGACGGTGTGCAGCGCGAGCTGCTGCACGGTGCCGTCGATCGGCGCGCGCAGCACCTGCTCGGCGATCTTGCGCTCGGCCTTGACGAGATCCTGGGTCAGCTCCTCGGCCTTCTTCTCAGCATCGGCGAGATCCGACAGCACCTGGCGCTCGAATCCGGAGCGGGTCTGCGCGAGCTGCTGTTCCAGCGCCAGCCGCGCAGCCTCGATCTCGACCAGGCGCCGCGTCTGCACGATGCGCTCGTTCTGTTGGTCGATCAGGCGCGACTGCGCATCGATATAGGCGATCTGGTTGCCGTACTGGATCTCCTTGGCGTTGCGGCGGATCTCGGCGGTCTCCTGCAGGAACGGCAGGGTGGCGTCGATCTTGGCGATCGCGGCCTCGATCGACTGCGCCTCGGCGCGCTTCTGCGCGACCTGCTGCAGGTTGGACGCAAGCTTCGCCAGCTGCTCGGCGGCCTGAGCTTGCAGCGCGGCGCGGGTGCGCGCGACATCGGTGGGTGCCGCGCCCTCGGGCACGTTGAGCGGCCGCAGCGCGGCGAGATTGGCAAAGCTATCGCGCAGCACGCTCAGCCGGGCCACATCGAGCCTCGCCTGCATCAGGCCCTGCGCGACGCGGCGGCGCTCGGCCTCGGTGACGGTGCGGTCGAGTTCGACCAGCACGTCGCCGGCACGGACATTGTCGCCGTCCTGGACGTGGATCGCGGCGACCATTCCGGCCTCCAGCGGCTGGATCGTCTTGGTGCGGCCGGTCGGCACGATCTTGCCCTGCGCCGAGGCGATGATGTCGACGTGGCCCAGGATCGACCAGCCGATCGCGATTGCGAAGAACAGCATGATGGTGGCGGCAACGGCGCGTCCGGCGGGCGAGGCCGGCGTCTCCACGATCTCCAGCGCAGCAGGCAGGAACTCGCGCGCATCGTTGCGGCGGCCCCGCCGCGCGTCGAGCGAGATCGGCGCGTTGTCCTGCTTGTGCGCCTCAGCCGACGACATGGAGCCCCGCCTGGATCTGGTGCAGGGTCGCATAGCGGCCGGCGCGCTTGATCAACTCGTCATGAGTGCCGTCCTCGACGAGACGGCCGTTCTCAATGGTGATGATGCGGTCGGCGTTGCGGACGGCCGACAGCCGGTGCGCGATGATGAAGACGGTGCGCCCGGCGCAGATCTTGCGCATGTTGCGCTGGATGATGTTCTCGCTCTCATAGTCGAGCGCCGAGGTCGCCTCGTCGAAGATGAGGATGCGTGGATTGGTGACCAGCGCGCGGGCGATCGCGATGCGCTGGCGCTGACCGCCGGACAGGCTGGCGCCGCGCTCGCCGACCACCGTGTCGTAGCCGTCGGGCAGGCCGAGGATGAACTCATGGGCGCCAGCGAGCTCGGCCGCCTGGATCACCCGCTCCATCGCCATGCCGGGATCGGCGAGCGCGATGTTGTCGCGGATCGAGCGGTTGAACAGCACGTTCTCCTGCAGCACCGCGCCGATCTGCCGCCGCAGCCAGGTGACGTCGGCGACGGTGAGATCGACGCCGTCGATCAGGATGCGGCCGCTCTCCGGCACATAGAGCCGCTGGATCAGTTTTGTAAGTGTCGACTTGCCGGAGCCGGAGGGACCGACGATGCCGACCACCTGGCCTACCGGCACCTTCAGGCAGACATCGTGCAGCGCCAGCGGACCATCGACACGGTAGCGGAAAGAGACGTGATCGAACACCACCTCGCCGCGCACCGGCGGCAGCGCGGCGCGGCCGGGATTGAAGGCGGGCTCCGGCGTGGTGTTGAGGATGTCGCCGAGCCGCGCCACCGACAGCCGCGCCTGGTGGAAATCCTGCCACAGCTGCGCCAGCCGCAGCACCGGCTGCGCCACCCGCCCCGCGAGCATGTTGAAGGCGATGAGCTCGCCGACGCTCAAATTGCCCTCGATCACCAGATGGGCGCCGAAATACAGGGTCAGCGCGGTGACGATCTTGCTGATGAACTGCACCGACTGGCTGGCCCAATTGCCGAGCGACAGCACGTCGAAGCTGGCGCCGACGTAACCTGCGAGCTGTTCCTCCCAGCGCCGCTGCATCTGCGGCTCGATCGCCATCGCCTTCAGGGTCTGAATCGCGGTGACGGTCTCGACCAGGAAGGCTTGGTTCTCGGCGCCACGGTTGAACTTGACGTCGAGACGCTTGCGGAAGAGCGGCGTCACGCCGGCCGAAAGCGCAATGTAGAACGGAAACGAGCCGACCACGATCCAGGACAGGAACGGCGAGTAATAGAACATCACCCCTAAGAAGACGAAGGTGAAGGCGAGGTCGATGACCAGCGTCAGCGCCGAGCTGGTGATGAAGTTCCTGATGTTCTCGAGCTCGCGCACCCGCGCCACCGAATCGCCGGCGCGCCGCGCCTCGAAATAGGCGATGGGCAACGCGACCAGATGGCGGAACAGCCGTGCGCCAAGCTCGACGTCGATGCGGTTGGTGGTGTGCGAGAACACATATGTTCGAAGACCGCCCAACACCGTCTCGAAGATGGTCACTGTGACCAGGCCGAACACCAGCACGTCGAGCGTGGTGTAGCCGCGATGGGTCAGCACCTTGTCGGTGACGACCTGGAAGAATAACGGCGTCACCAGCCCGAAGAGCTGCAGGAAGAATGACGCCAGCAGCACCTCGCCGAGCAGCCGGCGATATTTGTGCATCGCCTGTATAAACCAGGTAATGTCGAAGCGCCGCGCCAGATCGGAGAGCGAGACGCGGCGCGCCATCAGCACCACCGTGCCGGTCCAGCTAGCCTCGAACGCGGCGCGCTTGAGACTCTGCGGCCGATTCACCAAGGGATCCTGGATCAGCGCCGCCTCCGCCGTGACCTGTCCAAGGATCACGAACGAGCCATCCGACCGCGCCACGATGGCCGGCAGCGGCAGCTTGCGAAGCCCGTCCCAGCTCTGACTGACCGCACGCGCCTTCAGCTTCAGCTGCTTGGCGCAGCGAAGCATCTCGGTCACGCCGACCGCCTCTCCTGCTAGCTGATGTGCAATCTGCGCCGGATCGACAGCGACCTGATGGAAACGCAGCAGCAATGTCAGGCAGTCAAGCCCCGTATCTCTCTGCCCCGCTTCCATTGCCCCTACACTACCCTAAGTCGTGCAGGAATAATGTACCACAAGAAACGATTGGACAAGATCTGCCACGTTCCCGCCGAGGATATTTTTACCTGCGAGGGATCGCACGTTACACGCATTGCATGCATTGAGTGCAGGCTTCGCGCGTCTGCTGGACCAACCCGACAGCACCTCGCAACGCCCCGGACAGCTGAGGAACGAAGGTTCTTGACTTACTCAGCTAGCTCCCTCACGGCAAACGCCTGAACTCGCGCGCGCCTGATGTTCCCCACCACAAACAAAGAACGATACAATCCCTGCGAATCATAAGCATCTGCGTGATGTTCGAGAGCTGGTGAATTCCGAATTGCCGAGGCGATAAACATCCGGCCGCCCGAACAACTGACAATTTTGACAGCAAGGTGAAATCCGCACTCAAAACATCGCCGCGCAACGAGCAAGCCTACATAAGGACCCCCGTTGACACCAAAGCTGCGATGTCAGGCGATCATAGGCTCATGGCCAGTAGCTCTTGGACAACGCAATCCCGGACCGATTCCCAACGCACGTCTCGCAGGGCGCTAGAGATCTGTTAAGCATCTCAGCACGGTATCATGTTAAAATACACGTTGAGATTGCTCAGGCTCACGGTTTTTGCGTATGTAGGTACCGACCGAAATAATCTGAAACAGACTGACACGGGAGCGGACATCCATGTTGGAGCCCGCCACAGACACCCTATTGCCCGCATTCTTTCGTCGCCTCCGCTTCCTGATATCCGCAAGGACACAGATCGGGGAGATACACAGACCTAACGGCACGCAATCGCAGGATGGAAATTCAAGTCCTCCTGCTTCCCAGACTTCGGGTCGCACGGCTTTCGCCTGGTCTTCTCAGGGAACCCATACGACCGGATATGTGGAAGCGAGCGTATGGGCCATTTGCTTTGTCGCGACCACTTTCGCGGCCTTCCTGCTCCAGCGGTCGGCTGTCATTGTCGATCTCGGCAGCCTCTTGGTTGCATTGACGATATTGGGCTTCCTCCTCACGGTTCACGTTGTCTATCGAAGTTGGCGACCATCGCCGGTGCTCAGCAACTTGTGCGGAGCGCTCCTAGCAATGTTACTATCGGGCGCAGTGGCTGGAATCATCAGCCTTGTCGGGCTTCGGAACAACGCCCCATTCATCGATGTAGATCTTGCGAGATGGGATCGAGCGGCAGGCTTCGACTTGCCTGCTGTCATTGCTTGGGCAGCCGACAACCCCGCCTGGTCCCAGCTCCTGTCGGTCACCTACGACAGCTCATTCCCCCTGCTCTTCGGCCTTTCAGTGCTGCTCGCAATCGTTCGCCGTTTCGATCATTTATGGATACTGACGTTCGTATTCGCCAGCACGATTGTCGCATGCGCGAGCATTTCCGTGATTTGGCCGGCGAAAGGTGCCTTCGCGTTCTTTGGGTACCCAGCCAGCTTGCTCGAGCATCTCCCGACAGGCGCGGGAACGTATCACTTGTCGAAGTTGGAATACTTCCGCAATGAGGCCTCGCCGTTGCTGTCATTCGCCAATCTGCAGGGAGTTGTGACGTTTCCCTCGTTCCATTGCTGCCTGGCGCTGATGATCATATCCGCGTCCTGGCACCTCAGGTGGCTATTTCCGATTTCATTGATCTGGAATTCCCTCGTGATCACATCGACCGTGCCGATCGGTGGACATTATGCGATCGATCTTCCATGCGGCGCGGTCGTGTGGCTGGTCGCAACCGGAACTGCTATCGCCTTGATGTCATTGTCCTCGCGACGGGCGCAGGGATCATCTGGATTGCGAGCCGACGCTTCACACGACCGACTCACGCACGGAATGTGCCAAATCATGACCAGAGCGCAAGTCAGCGAATCCTGACACCGGCCCTGTATGCCCTGGTCTGCGATTTCCCGCGATGGCGTACACGCGTCCGTTCCGACACTAAAACGCACAGCCACCTGCGCCCCCCACTAGATCATAAGCGCCAAGGATATTCACTCTATCTAAAACTGTATTCTTAATACTCATCTATTATAAGATGACGTCGGATATCCTTTTCTGGCGTGAAGGTGCGCCGATCTGGCCAACAGCAAAGAGGGTGTAATGCGGGTCAAAATGATGAGGTTCCTGCGTGACGAATCGGGAGCCACTGCAATCGAGTACGGATTGATTGCCGCCGGAATTTCACTTGCGATCATCGCAGCAGTCAACGGTCTGGGTAGCAAGATCAACACCTCGTTTGTCGACATCAATTCCTCCATCAACTAGTTCTGCGCAGTTCAGACGTTGGCGTTCTCAGGAAGCCCGAACCAATGCGTTCGGGTTTCTTGCTTCAAGGCCGCGGCGGCGCGGAATACTGGTCTAAGCTTCTGACGGAGGGTCCCCGGCCATTTGGTGTTAGGATTGTGGCTGTCGAGTTCTACGTCTCCGATCATCCCGTCGTCCCGCCCGCGCCCTGGAACGTGCCAGGCACCGTATTCACATCCCCGCTGTCGGGCATGCTCGATGGATTCGATGCATCCAAAAGCGACAGGCGGCGAGGTTCCGGACTACAATTACAGCTGGCAGGAGAGCCCGTCGGCGCGCCCGAGATGCTTCGCCGTGCCAAGCAGCTGTAGCCGAAAGCGCGTGCGGTTCGGGAACTTGGGAGCTATCAAAGCTCCCGCTAACTCGCTATCGTATCGCGAGCCGATGGCTCCTTCGTCATCCTCGGCAGCTCACATCATCGAGCAACTAAAGCGCCTCACCAGATTTGGATTTGAGTGACTGTAAAATAAACCCAGTTGTTGCGGGGCGCGGAACTGCACTTGGCGAGCGACTGCATTCTCGAGCTCGCGAGCGACTCTTCTGGCGATCAGAGCGTCAGATTGAGCAGCTCGGCAGCCACAGTTCTCGGTGCGGCGACTCTTGTTCTTGTCACCATTGGCGATCTGGCACCGCATATCTCGTTCGGCGTTGCCTCCCCTTTTCGTCGGCCTCGCAGCAGATTTTGAGTATCCACCTCCGTCGTCGCGGCTTTCACTAGAGCAAGGTCGAGGCGCTGGAGAGGAAACCGCGCGCAATGGTCACCGGGTCGGGATCGTGGCCTTTGATCCGCAAGATCTTAACGTAGACCGCGACGATCAGCGTTTCATTCCTTGGAGAGGGCAATCTAGTGTGGCGCCGAGATCGCCTGCGACGAACGCCTGGGATGCCTCCAAGCGAAAAGAATCCTTCACTTTGCTCGGACTAGAATTGACCAGCGCCCTCGTCAGGAGGTCGATGACCCCGATGATCATTCCCAAAGCGTCGACATGGCCTAAGGACCAGAAGCTCCTTGGATTGGAAGGGCTGCGCTTCCTCGCTACTGTCGCCGTGCTGCTGTGGCACTATCAGCACTTTGCCTTCGTCGGCGAGGAGCCGGTCGGTCTCGTGAGGAGCGAGCTGCCGTTCTACCGCGTTCTGTTCCCGTTTTATGAGAAGGGCACGATTGGGGTCGAGATATTCTGGTGCATCTCCGGCTTCATCTTCTTCTGGAAGTATAGCGCGGCCATCGCCGACCGCACGATCAACGGATGGACCTTCTTCGTCTATCGGCTGGCGCGACTTTACCCGCTCCATCTCGCGACGTTGCTGTTGGTCATGATGCTCCAGCTGATATATTTCGTTCAGCACAACTACTTCTTCGTCTTTCAGCAAAACGACATCCCTCAATTCGTCAAGCAGCTGTTCATGGCCAGCGACTGGCTTCCGCCGCATGGCGTCAGCTTCAACGCACCAATCTGGTCAGTCTCAATCGAGATCGTGGTCTATGCGGCGTTTTTCCTGTCGCTGCGCGTCGTGCGTCCGTCCCCGCTCTTCAATCTAGCGGTGATCGTGATCTCGATCGCGACCGGTACGCTGATGGCAAAATGCTTCGCTTTCTTCTACGCTGGCGGCCTTGCCGCGATGGCAAGACAGGCTGTCGCCGGGGCTCGGCATCGGCCGAAGGTGGAATCCTTGGCTGCGTGTGCGAGCATCGCGATGCCCGCGGCATTTTGGATGTCCGGCATGGGCCTTGAGGCGCTCACTGCACCGCTTCTGCTCATCTATACGCCGATCCTGTTGTTCTGCTGCTCGAAGCCCATAGTCTTGCCGCGGCGCCTGGAGACCCTGGTGGAGACAGCCGGCAATACAACCTATTCCTGCTATCTGCTGCACTTTCCAATTCAACTTGCGATCGCGCTTGCTTTTTCGTTTATGCAGCGGCCCATCCCCTACCTCGATCCTCTGTTCTCGGCGGCTTTCGTGCTGTCCACGCTCGTCACCGCGCGCCTCACCTATTGCTGGTTTGAAGCGCCTGCTCAGCGGCTAGTCCGGACCCTTCTGCTGCGAAGGCAAGAGACTCGGCAGGCGAGTCCGGTCCTGCTTCAATGAAGGCAATCATCATGAAGGCGGAGATCTCGATCTAGTGTGCCTTACCCAACGCCAGTGGCCAATTTGGAAAGTCACAGTGACCGCTTTATCAAGAGCGAATGGCTCGGAGCTGGAGTAAGGCGGCAACCAAATCGCAATTTGTATGCCGATTGATCAATAGGGCTGCTGTCGAAGCGGCAGCTACTGGCCAACGTGCGATTGTCGGACATGAACGATTGTGCGTGTTGGCATCCTAGGCTCCATCTCGAACGCTTGTTTTCCCTTCGCGGCCCAAAGCTTACGTGCCCGTTCGCCCTCACCGCTTTTAAGCTTGTCAGCCATCCAAAGTAGCGCGCCGAAGATCGTGGAACGGTCGTCACCGGTCAGGTCCACGATACCGGCTTTGATCACGAGGCCGCCGAGTTCGATGAGGTGCCGGGTGCGCTTACGGCGTTCGACCTGCCACGCGCGCATGTCATGTCGCGCTTTTGCGGCTTGATGCCGGGTGCGCGCCGCTCGGTTGCGTAGGAGCAACGTCAGCGTCGCGGTCAGTTGCTGGCGCAACTCGCCGCGACCGTCCTTGAAAGAACGCGACGCCGCGCTTGGCCCATGCCTCCCTCTTTCCGGCCTCTTTCGTCTCGGCCAGCACGATCAGCGCGCCCGCGAGTTCGTCGGCGCTGAGCGCGTCAGCTCCAGTAGCGATCACGAGCTCGCCGAGCTGGCGTACCTTGCGTGTTTTCAGCTTGCGCGCCTTGTCGTCGAGTGCCTTCAGGTCAGCATCAAAGTTCCTAGGTTTGCGCATCGTCGTCTCCATGAGTGGCAATGGAGAAATGATAGCTTGCGCACTGGCGCATTGCTGTAAGGTCATCAGGACGAGCTGAGACGGGATAGTCCCTCCCGAGATTTTTTCGAGGGAGGGCGCGCTTATACGTCGTGCCGACGTACGCTTCGCTGTGTAGATGCTCTGGTCGCGATGGCGATCTATCATCTTCACGTCAAGGTCATTGGCCGGAAGGCCGGAAGCAGTGCGGTGGCATCGGCGGCCTACCGCTCGGCATCGCGGCTGCGTGACGAGCGGCTCGGCCGTGATCAGGACTTTTCCGAAAAGCGCGGCGTCGTTCATTCCGAAGTGATGCTGCCGGAGAACGCGCCGGCCTCATGGGGCGATCGCGAGCGGCTTTGGAACGATGTCGAAGCGCGCGAAATCCGGAAGGATGCCCAGTTGGCCCGTGAGGTCGAGTTCGCCCTTCCGCGCGAGCTGAGTGAGGCGCAGGGTATCGAGCTCGCCCGGGACTTCGTTCGCGGCGAGTTCGTCGGTCTCGGCATGATCGCCGATCTGAATGTGCATTGGGACAGGGCAGAGGACGGACTGCCCAAACCTCATGCTCATGTCATGCTGACCATGCGCTCGGTCGACGAGAACGGCTTTGGCCAGAAGGTGCGGGACTGGAACCGCACCGAGATGGTCGAGCGCTGCCGCGAACGCTGGGCCGAGCTCGCCAATGAGCGGTTAGCCGAGCTCGATATCGACGCGCGGATTGATCACCGCAGCCTGGAAGACCAGGGCATCGCGCTGGAGCCGCAAAGCCAGATCGGCGCGCCCGCCAAACGGATCGAGTCTCGGGGCATCGCTGGCGAAGGCGGCGAGGCCGATCGCGCCGAGATGCACCGCGAGATCGCGCGCAACAACGGCGCGCGGATTGTCGCCGCCCCCACCATAGGGCTGGACGCCATCACCCAGCAGCAATCGACATTCACGCGCCGCGATATGGCGAGGTTCGCGCACCGGCATAGCGACGGGCTCGACCAGTTCAATGAGGTGGTGGGCGCAATGCAAGGAGCGCCCGGCCTGGTCGAACTCGGCAAGGATGCGCGCGGCGAGGATCGGTTCACCACCCGCGGAATGATCGAGGCAGAGCAGCGCCTGCACCGGGCCGCTGAACTGATGGCAAAACGGGAGCGCCCCCAGGTGCGCGACGCGGATCGCCAGGCCGCTTTGGCGGGTGCGGAAGCGCGCGGCCTGGTGCTGTCGTCCGAGCAGGCTGAGGCGCTGGCGCACGTCACACATGGACGCGATCTCAGCATCGTGGTCGGCCATGCCGGGACGGGAAAGAGCGCGATGCTGGGGGTGGCACGGGAGGCGTGGGAAGCCGCCGGCTTCGAGGTCCGGGGCATTGCGCTGTCCGGCATTGCCGCAGAAAACCTCGAAAGCGGATCGGGCATTGCGTCGCGCACGATTGCCAGCCTGGAGCATGGCTGGGAACAAGGCCGTGACCTGCTCCAATCCAGTGATGTGCTGGTGATCGACGAGGCGGGGATGGTCGGCACGCGCCAGCTTGAGCGCGTGCTGTCCCACGCTGCCGATGCTGGTGCAAAGGTGGTGCTCGTCGGCGATCCGCAACAGCTGCAGGCCATCGAGGCGGGCGCGGCGTTTCGCTCGATCCATGAGCGTCACGGCGGAGCGGAAATCGGCGAGGTGCGCCGTCAGCGGGAGGGCTGGCAGCGGGACGCCACGCGTGATCTGGCAACCGGCAAAACGGGCAATGCGCTTGGAGCCTACCGCGCCCACGGCATGGTGCATGAGGCCCAGAGCCGCGAGCAGGCTCGCGGCGATCTAATCGAGCGCTGGAATCGCGATCGTCAGGCATCGCCGGACCGGAGCCGGATCATTCTCACCCACACCAATGACGAGGTCCGGGCGCTCAACGAGGCTGCGCGCGTGCGCATGCGCGCTGCCGGCGATCTGGGCGACGAAGTGCATGTGGCAGTCGAACGCGGCGCGAGAACCTTCGCCAACGGGGACCGGGTCATGTTCCTGCAGAACGAGCGCGGTCTTGGCGTCAAGAACGGCACGCTCGGGACCATCGAACAGATCAGCGCGCAAGCCATGACCGTACAGACCGACGATGGCCGGTCCGTGCACTTCGAGTTCAAAGATTACAACCGCATCGACCATGGATATGCCGCGACGATCCACAAGGCGCAGGGCATGACGGTTGACCGCGTCCATGTGCTGGCAACGCCGGGCATGGATGCCCACAGCAGCTATGTCGCCCTGTCGCGTCACCGCGACGAGGTGGACCTGCACTATGGTCGCGATGATTTTGCGGGTCAGGAGCGGCTCACCCACACCCTGTCGCGCGAACGTGCGAAGGACATGGCCTCGGATTACGACTGCGCCGATCCGGTCCAGAGCTACGCAGAAGGGCGTGGGATCACATTCCGCGAGCGCGTAGCTGAGATCGTGCGCAAGATTGTGCCCGAGAAGCTGCGAGACATCTTCGACGGCCTGCGCTCTCCGGCTGATGTGGCCGGACTGGATAGCGAAGGGAGGCGGGAGCGGGCAACACCGGAAAGGGAAGCCAGCGGTCCCGCAGCCGACTGGCGCGGAGCCGAAGTGCCGGCAAGCAACGTGGCGCAAGATCCCGAAGCGGACGCCCGTCGCGTCCGGACACGAGCGCTGGTGCGCCATGCCCGCGCGGTAGATGCGATCTTCGAGGCGCAGGAGACGGGCGGCAGAGCCAGTCCCGAGCAGGTGAAAGAGCTGCAGAAGGCCCGCCAAGCCTTCGAAGAGGTGCGCCCGTTTGGCTCGCACGATGCCGAGGCCGCCTACAAGAAGAACCCGGAGCTCGCCCGCGAAGCGGCGGACGGCCGGGTCAATCGCGCCATCCGCGCGCTCCAGCTCGAAACCGAACTCCGCAGCGATCCGGGCCGTCGCGCCGATCACTTCGTTGAGCGATGGCGGGAGCTCGACCAGACCAGCAGGCACCTATATCAGGCGGGCGACTTGTCCGGCTACAAGGCCACGCGCTCGGCGATGGGCGACATGGCGAAGAGCCTCCAGCGCGACCCGCAACTGGAATCCATCCTTGCCGGCCGCAAGAACGATCTCGGCATTGCATTCGAATCGGGCCGCCGACTCGGCCAGGATCTGGCCGTCGTCCATGGCATCGATCTCGGCAGAGGCCGAGGCCTTGGAATTTGACCCATCCCGTTTGCCGCCGGCTCTACGCCACAGCTGGCAACGCGCGAACTCCTATTGTCCGCCTGCACCTGTTTGGCCTCTGGTCTCGCCGGACGTCAGAAGCAACCAGCGAGGGGCATCACGGCCATGCGCGAGCCAGACCGTATCATCAGGTTGAAAACCGTCCTTGCCAGGACCGGGCTGTCCCGATCCACCATCTACCGCAAGATCGCCGAAGGTACGTTCCCTACCCCACTCAAGATCAGCAGCAACGGAACTGGTTGGCATGAATCCGACATCAACCGGTGGATCGCAGATCCCGTAAGATGGCGTCCGCGGCGCGACCTCGATGAAATCTTGTAAGCTCTATGGCACAACGATCAGGGACGACGTTTCTGGAGGCGCTCTCCTGAACTATCCGACCCCATCCTTTTCTACGCCACGGCATCCCGCTTCAGGGACGGTCCCGCGAGATGCAGACGACGAGTTCGGACCAAGCTACATTGGAAATGCGCTTACGGCAGAGCGCGATGTCAACCGAAGGCGTTCCATGAGCCGGCGCCCCGCTCGATTTACCCAAGGCGAAGTGGCACGAGCGATCCGCGCTGCAAAAGCGGCCGGTGCTTCATCCATACGAATTAAGCCGGACGGCACGATCATCGTCGACCTGGTCAAATACAAAGAAGAGCGGGGCATCGATGAGACGGTTGAGCCCGAAGAGCATTTCGTGCTTTGATTCGCTTCATGCCCCGTCCTCGCAAGCCCTACCTTCACAAGGAAATCAACCGTCATGGCAGGACGGTCTGGTACGTTCGCAACAAGGACGTCGGCGGCAAACGCACTCGCATTCGCGGCGAGTACGGGTCCATAGAATTCAACCGCAACTACGACATCGCTCTAGCCGACATGTTCAATCGGCCACGCCTCGCAATCGATCCCAGCGAGGCCAGGGCGATGGTCTTTGATGGTAGCCTCAAATGGCTATGGGAAGAATACAAGGCAAAGGCGCCTGATTGGCGCGAGATGAAGGCGAGCACGCACAAGCAGCGCAACAGCCTGATGATTCATGTTCTGGAGGCCAACGGCAACAAAAGAGCAGCCGCAATCCAGAAGCAGCACATCCTGGACGGGCTTGGGCGTCGCGCTCAAAACCCCTCCGCGGCCCGGCATTTCCTCACCACCATGAGACGGATGTTCGCGTGGGCTGTCGCGCAAAAGATTGTGCCGGCAGATCCCACCGAAGGAATCAAGACACCCAAGCCGGCAAAGACAGAAGGCTTCGTCACCTGGTCTGATGCCGACGTTCGGCGTTACTACAAGCGCTGGCCGCTCGGCACGCGAGAGCGCGTCATGATCGACGTCTACCTCTTCACCGGCTTTCGGCGGGGTGACGCAGCATCATTCGGCCCTGCCGACGTGACCGAACAGGTGCAAGAGCGGATCGGGCCTGACGGAAAACTCGAGCAGATTTCCGTTCCGATCATCACGAAGCGCCTCGAAAAGGGGAGCGAGACCATTGAGGTCACCTTCCCGATGCTCGATGTCCTGCGCCGGACGTTGGAGGCAGGTCCGGTCGGAACCGAGACCTACATCGCGACCCGGCAGGGCAAGCCGATGACCAAGGAGAGCTTAGGCAACCTGTTCAAGGAGAAATGCATCGCAGCTGGGTTGGCGAACCGATCAGCGCACGGCCTGCGCAAGGCGGCTGCAACTGTCGCCGCTGAAAACGGAGCAACGGAAGCCGAGCTGGATGCGATCTTCGGTTGGACCGATCGTCGGATGGCAAGCCATTACACGCGGAACGCCAATCGCAAGAAATTGGCGTATGGCGGCGTCGCCAAGCTCGAGCGAATGATCGGCTCCGTGGATCATAGAGCGAACGTCTATTCCCTCACCGACAAGCTAGGTGCGGGAAATCGAACAAAAAGCTCAATGAAATCAGCAGACGTCCGGATGGGTGGTGGGCACGACAGGGATCGAACCTGTGACCCCTACCATGTCAAGGTAGTGCTCTCCCGCTGAGCTACGTGCCCTAAACCCAAAGGTCTCGTCGGGTGGGGGTCCCTATATCGGCTCCCACGCAGGCAGGCAAGGACGCAAACAGGCGAAAATGGGAATAATCCTGAACTTCGCGACGCCGGCCCCGGCGGCTCAGGCCGCCAGCATCTTGTTGACCTCGCTGACGAGCTCGCGCAGGTGCACCGGCTTGGACAGCACCTTGGCATTCTTGGGCGCCTCCGAATCGGAGTTCAAGGCGACCGCGGCGAAGCCGGTGATGAACATGATCTTGATGTCCGGGTCGAGCTCGGAGGCGCGGCGCGCCAGCTCGATGCCGTCCATCTCCGGCATGACAATGTCGGTCAAGAGCATCTCGAACGGCTCCTCGCGCAACCGCTGGTAGGCCGACATGCCGTTGTCGTGGGGCGAGACCTGGAACCCGGCATTTTCCAATGCCTTGACCAGGAAGCGGCGCATGTCGTTGTCGTCTTCGGCGAGCAGGATTTTGTGCATGGCGAGGGGTTGTCTGGTCCGGGTGAGAGGCGGAGCGTTGCCGCCACTAAGCCTGACGGGCGGTAAATTTCGGGTGAAAGATTGTGCCTTTTGATCCGACATCGGCAAGGCATTTTGAGGGCCGAAGGTGCGGTCTTCGATCGAAGCAGCATGCCAGCTCAGAGTTGTTCCAAACGCGGGATGAACTTTTTCATTGCTTTTCGCTTGGCAGACCGGCTGGGATTATCGAAGATGCGCGTTGGCGAGAGCAGTACCTGCGTTGTCCAGAGCGAATCGGCCGGAGGATACCGGCGCATCAACGGACGTGACATCGACGCACGTGACCAAGGGGACGGCGCCCAGAGATGACGGACTTTGATGGCGAATTGCCGCCGTTCGAGATCATGGAGCCGACCGAATGGCGCGCGCCCATCATCTTCAATTCCCCTCACTCCGGATCGGCCTACCCCGACGATTTCCTGAGGGCCTCGCGAATCGATCTGCCGGCGCTGCGGCGCTCCGAAGATTCGTTCATGGACGAATTGATCGCCGATCTCCTGTCGCGCGGCTTTCCGGTCGTTCGCGTGCATTTCCCGCGCTGCTATGTCGACGTCAATCGCGAGCCCTATGAGCTCGATCCGCGGATGTTCACCGGGCGGCTGCCGAGCTTTGCCAACACGCGCTCGATGCGGGTGGCCGGCGGCCTCGGCACGATCCCGCGCGTGGTCGGCGACGGCCAGGAGATCTATCGCGACCGGCTGAGCGTCGACGAGGCGCTGCACCGGATCGAGACGCTGTACAAGCCGTATCACCGCGCGCTGCGCCGGCTGATCAACCGCGTGCACCAGCAGTTCGGCACCGTGGTGCTGGTCGACTGTCATTCGATGCCGTCGGTCGGCGTCTCGCGCGACGAGCCGCGCCGGCCCGACATGGTGATCGGCGACCGCTACGGCACGAGCTGCGCGTCGCTGCTGCCGGATCTGGTCGAGGACGTGCTCGGCCGGCTCGGTTATTCGGTCGGCCGCAACAAGCCCTATGCCGGCGGCTTCATCACCGAGCATTACGGCAATCCGGCCACGGGCTTGCATGCGATCCAGATCGAGCTCAACCGCGCGATCTACATGGATGAGCGCCGCAGGGAGCGCGGACCTCGCTTCGCCCAGGTCGCTTCCGATCTCGCCGTGCTCGCGGAGGTGCTGGCGACGGTGCCGCTCGGCGACCTCGGGCCTTTCCAGGCGGCGGCCGAATAGAGGGCAGCGCCCTCGGTCCGAGGGATTCCGGCCGGTGGCGCCGGCGCAAAAAAAAGGGCCGCTTGAATGACAAGCGGCCCAAGTCTAGGGAGGAAACGCCCAAGGAGGGCAGCGATAACGCGAAGCGCTACCGCACCGCAACAATATGCAATCGCGCTGCACAAAGCGCAAGGGTTTTTCCGCCTTTCTCCATGCAAAAAAACATAGGCCGGGTTGCGTTCAGCGCGAAACAGCTTTGCTTTTCATCATAAAAGTCAATGGCTTGATTGGAGATTCCAAACGATCGGAGAGGGACGCCGGTTTCGCTTTCACTTTCACATCAGAGGCCCGCGACGGCTCAATCGCGCCCGGTCAGCGCGGCAGGACACCAAACGGTATCCATGATGCCACGCTGGTGTTCCATATCCGGATGCACCCCGGACCGCTTTGAGCTAGGCATAGCGGCTCATTGCCACCCGATTCCCTCACCCAAGGACGCGCTGTGACGGTCATCGATTTCTCCGCCTTCATCGGTCGTCTGGCGACCGCGTCTGGCGAAACCATCCTGCCGTTCTTCCGGACCTCGCTGCTGGTCGACAACAAGAGCAGCCGGCAGGATTTCGACCCGGTGACCGAGGCCGACCGCGCCGCCGAGGCGGTGATGCGCCGCCTGATCAAGGCGAACTTTCCTCAGCACGGCATCGTCGGCGAGGAATTCGGCAACGAGCGCGAGGACGCCGACTACGTCTGGGTGCTCGATCCGATCGACGGCACCAAGTCCTTCATTGCCGGTTTTCCGACCTGGGGCACGCTGATCGCGCTGCTGCACAAGGGCGCGCCGGTGTTCGGCATGATGCACCAGCCCTTCATCGGCGAGCGCTTCGCCGGCGACAACGGCTCCGCCAACTACAAGAACGGCGGCGGCGAGCGCCGGCTCTCGGTGCGGCGCTGCGAGCGTCTCGGGGATGCGGTGTGCTATACGACGAGCCCGCTGCTGATGAACGAGGCCGATCGCGCAACCTTCAGCCGGGTCGAGGCCGAGACGCGGCTGTCGCGCTATGGCGGCGACTGCTACTCCTATTGCATGCTGGCCGCGGGCCATCTCGATCTCGTCATCGAGACCGAGCTCAAGCCCTACGACATCGCGGCGCTGATCCCGATCATCAACGGCGCTGGCGGCATCGTCACCAACTGGGAAGGCGGCCCGGCGCAGAACGGCGGCCGGATCGTCGCCGCCGGCGACAAGCGCGTCCACGAAGCGGCGCTGAAACGGCTGGCCGCGGACTGATCCCGCCTCCACCGGCCTGGCTCCGCCTCGTGCAGAACGGACATCCGGCCTGTCGTCGGGCGCTTCACGCGGCGGCCCTGCGCAAATGCTCGACGAGCAGTTTCGCGGGACGCGGCAGCGCCTTGAAGCTGCGGGCGCAGATCACCAGCCGCCGATCGGCCCAGGCGTCGCGCAGCGCGACGAGGCTGATCGGCATCGACCGCGCGCAACGTCGCGCCGCCGCTTCGGGCACCACGGCAATGCCGATCCCGGCCGCCACCATCTGGCAGATCGCGTCGAAATCGCGCAGCCTGGCCCGCACGTGCTGCCGGATGCCGAGCCGCGCGGCGTGCCGGCCGATATGGACGTTGAGCGCCGTCCCCTGCGTGAGGCCGATGAAATCCTCCCCCGCGGTCTCGCTGAAGTCGATCTGTCGGCGGGCCGCGAACGGGCTGCGCCGTCCGGCCACCAGGATCAGCCGGTCCTCGCCGAAGGCGAAGCGCTCGATCGTCTCGGGCAGCGCGTGCTCCGCCGCAAAGCCGAGATCCGCCCGGCCGGACGCGATCGCCTCGGCGATCTCGGTGCTCTCGCGCTCCTCGACATCGACGTTGATGTCGGGATGCTCGCGCAGAAAGGCCGCCAGCGCCTTCGGCAGATGCTCGGCGAGGCCGACCGTATTGGCGAGCAGCTGCACGTTGGCGCGACGGCCGGATGCGAAGCCCGAGAGCTCACCCTGCATGGCCTCGACATTGGCCATGATGATGCGGGCGTGATCGAGCAGGCTCTCGCCCGCCGCGGTGAGATCCACGCCACGCCGGCCGCGCTTGAACAGCTCGACGCCGAACGCGTCCTCCAGACCCTTGATCCGCGCGCTCGCCGAGGCCAGCGCCAGATGCGCCCGGTCGGCGCCCCCGGTGATGCTGCGGGCCTCGGCCACGGCAATGAACAGCCTGAGATCGACCAGATCGAAACGCATGGTCATCCTGCCTCAGTCCTGGACGAAGGCTTGCTCCGTAACCTCCACATTGTGCCGCCGGCGCAGTCTGGTCAATGTGACAACCATGATCGACCCCATCCTCATCTTCATCGCCTTCGCGCTCACCTTGGCCGGCTTCGTCAAGGGCGCGCTCGGCCTCGGCCTGCCGACCATCTCCGTCGGACTGCTCGCGGTCGCCATGCCGCCGGGCCGCGCGCTCGCCATCGTCATCGTGCCGGCCGTGATCACCAACATCTGGCAGACCTTCGCCGGACCTTACCTGCGCGATATCGCCAGGCGCCTGTGGCCGCTGATGCTGGGGACCGCGATCGGCATCTGCCTCAACGCCGGCGCGCTCAGCCATGCCTCGACCCGCTGGGGCAACGTCGCGCTCGGCGTCTTGCTGATGCTCTATGCCCTGCTCGGCCTCACCAAGCTCGCCTTCAAGGTCGCTCCGCCGCACGAGAAATGGGTCGGCGGCATCGTCGGGCTCGTCACCGGGCTGATCTCGGCCGCCACCGGCGTGCAGGTCGTCCCCTCGGTACCGTACATGCAGGCGATCGGGCTCGAGAAGGACGAGTTGGTCCAGGCCCTCGGCGTGTTCTTCACGGTCGCCACGGTCACGCTGGCCTTCAACCTGACGAGCTCCGGCCTGCTCAGCACGGCCACCGCCCTGCCCGGCGCGGTCGCGATGGCCGGCGCCTTTTTCGGCATGTATGCCGGCCAGGCAGCGCGATCCCGGCTGCCGGCCGAGGCGTTCCGCCGTGTGTTCCTGATCGCCATGATCCTGCTCGGCCTGTATCTCGCCGGCACGGCGGTCATCGAGCTGCTCTGGTAAAGTCAGCGCGCCTCGAGCATCGCGATCCGGACCCCGAGATAGATCAGCAGCCCGCCGATCGCGCGGTTGAGCCAGAGCAGTGTGGCGGACGAGCCGCGCACGCGGCGCGCAGCACGGGCCGCGACGACGGTGACGCCGAGGCACCAGATCGTGCTGTTGACGATGAAGATCGTGCCGAGCAGCAGGAAGGCGATCGCCTTGTGCGGCGCCTCGGCTGCGACGAATTGCGGCAGGAAGGCGAGGAAGAACATCGCGACCTTCGGATTGAGGATGTTGGTGAGCGCGCCCTGCCAGAACGCCTGGCGCAGCGTCACCACCGGCATCGACGTCGCATCACTCGCCCCGGCGGCGTCCGGCCGCCGCGCCAGAAGCTGCGTGATGCCGAGATAGACCAGATAAGCCGCACCGGCCCATTTCACCGCAGCGAAGGCCGTGGCAGAGGCTGTGAGCAGCGCCGACAACCCGATCGCGCTTCCGAACACGTGGACCAGGCAGCCCGTGCTGATGCCGAAGGCGGCAGCGGCCCCGCCGCGCCAGCCCATCTGCGCGCTGCGGCCGACGATATAGGCGGTGTCGGGACCCGGCGTGATGTTGAGCAGCAGCCCGGAGACAAGAAACAAAGGCAGATCGTGAATGCCGAGCATGATTGAGCATTTCCTAACAATACTGATCTAACCATACCTGGCCTCGGCATTGCCGTCTCGCCCCGCAGAGGCCGGCGCGGGGCCGCATGGCGAGGTGCCGCGATGGGTTCCGGAAAAGCGTTGGATTCGGCCGCCTCGGCCGTGGTATGCGCGAGGCGGGAGCACGATGTGATGGAAAGACGCCTCGCCGCCATCCTTTGCGCCGACGTCGCCGGCTATTCACGCATGATGGGTATCGACGAGGACGGCACGCACGCCGCCTTCAAGGCTCATCGCGGCGCCATCCATCCGATCATCCTCAACCACGCCGGCCGCATCGTCAAACACACCGGCGACGGCTTTCTGCTGGAATTCGCCACCGCCGCAAGCGCCATCCAGTTCGGGATCGAGATGCAGTCCCTGATGGCGGAGCGCAACGCCGATCTGCCGTCCGACCGCAACATGCGCTTCCGGCTGGGAATCCATCAGGGTGAGTTCACGGTCGATGACGGCGAGGCCTTCGGCGACGGCATCAATGTCGCCGTCAATCTGGAATCGATCGCCGTCCCGGGCGGTGTTGCCGTCTCGGCCAAGGCTTATGAAGAGGCCGGCCCGCAACTGCCCATCAAGCTGACCAGCGCCGGAAGCTTTCAGTTCAAGAACCTTCAGGAGCCGGTGCAGGCGTGGACATGGGAGCCGGGTAGCGCGGCGATCCGGAGCGGGACGAGCGTCACCGGCCTGCCGCCGCAATATCGCTCCGCGATCGTCGGCGTGCTGCCGTTCGTCAACCTCTCCGACGGCGCCGACGCGTATCTCGCCGACGGGCTCGCGGACGACCTGATCCATGCGCTGTCGCTGCAATCGTTCTTTCGCGTCCTGAGCCGCACCTCGACGTTTCGCTTCAGGGACCGCGGCCTCAATCCCCGCCTGATCGCACGCGAGATCGATGCGACCTACCTGATTCAGGGAACGGTGCGGCGCTCTCGTCACAAGCTCCGCGTGACGGCGGAGCTGATCGCGCCCGAGACCGGCGCTCAATTGTGGACCGGTCGCTACGACGGCGACGTCGGTGATCTCTTCGCGATGCAGGACGAGATCACCACCAGCCTATGCGCGGCGCTGATGCCGGAGATCTATCGTGTTGAAGCCTCGATTCCGGTCCGTGCGCCGGCGACCGACCCGACCGCCTGGGACCGCTTCCTGCGCGGTCTGTCGCACTACTACCGACCGACCAAGGCCGACTACGAGATCTCCATCTCGCTGTTTCGGCAGGCGATTGCGCTCGATCCCACTCTCGGGCTCGCCCACGCTTATCTTGCGACCATTCTGATGCAGGGTATCAATTTCGGCTGGATCAAGGGCTCGCGCGAGCTCTGGGACGAGGCGAAAAATCTGGCGCTGGACAGCGTGCGGCTCGACGGGCGCTCGTCGTTCGCCTATGCGATCCTTGCCTTCGTGCAGGCCATGCAGGGCGACCATGAGGACGGCATGAAGGCGGCGCGCAAGGCGACCGAGCTCAATGCCTACGACATGGGCGCGCGCGGAGTGCTCGGGCTCTGCCATATGGTCAACGGCGAGCACCAGCAGGCGATCGATCTGTTCTCGATCGCGGCCCAGCGCGGCAACAGCGATCCGCGCTACCAATGGCCGGCGCTGAACGCCTACAGCCACTACCTGCTCGGCCGCTATGAGGCCGCGTTGTCCTGGGCCCGCGAGGAGCTGTTTCTCTACCCGAACCATCTGCAGGCGCTGACGATCCGCGCGGCGACCCTGGCGCAGCTTGGCGCGACCGATCAGGCGGGCGACGCCGTCGACGTGCTGCGCGCGCAATATCCCTGGCTGACGCTCGACCGCCACATCAAGAACATCCGATGGAAACGCCGGGAGGATATCGATCACTACCGCGACGGACTGATCAGGGCCGGGCTGGTTTGAGCCAATCGGGCCGCATGGTGCCGGCCCGCCACATGGCCTACACATTGCTTCCGCAAATTGATTGGATTCGACCGCTGTTGCCGTGGTATCGCCGTGTGTGGGAGCAAAGACGGAATGGAGAGACGGCTGGCCGCGATTGTCTGTGCCGATGTGGTCGGTTACTCGCGGATGATGGGCGCCGACGAGGCGGGAACCCATGCCGCGTTCAAGGCGCATCGCGGCGCCATCCACCCGATCATCCTCAATCACGGCGGCCGCATCGTGAAATACACAGGGGACGGGTTTCTCCTGGAATTTCCGAGCGTCGTCGGCGCCATCGCGGCCTCGGTCGAGGTGCAGAAGCTGATGGCCGAGCGCAATGCTCATTTGCCGGCCGACCGCGTGATGCAGTTTCGCCTCGGCCTCAACATGGGCGACGTCATCTTCGATGAGGACGAGGTATTCGGCGACGGCGTCAATACTGCGGTGCGACTTGAAGCCGCAGCACCGCCTGGCGGAATTGCCGTCTCCCACAAGGCCTACCAGGAAGCCAGCAAGCACCTCACGGTCACCTTCGTCGACCGCGGGCCGTTCCGCTTCAAGAACATCGAAGACACGATCAACGTCTGGACCTGGGATCCGTCCTCGCCGGAGAAGAGACGCGAGCAGCGGTCCGCCACGGCCCTGCCGGCGCAATACCGGACCGCCATCGTCGGCGTGCTGCCATTCGCCAATCTCAGCGGCGAGACCGACGAGTACTTCTCGGACGGCCTGGCGGAGGACCTCATCCATGCGCTGTCGCTGCAGTCGTTCTTCCGGGTGCTCAGCCGCAACTCCACCTTCGCCTTCAAGCATGCCGGCATGAGCGCCCGCCTGATCGCACGCGAGATCGATGCGACCTATCTCATCCAGGGATCGGTGCGGCGCTCCGGCGACAAGATCAGGGTCACCGCCGAGCTGGTCGCGCCGGAGAACGGCGAGCAGCTGTGGGCCGGCCGCTACGACCGCGACATCGGCGACCTGTTTGCCGTGCAGGACGACATCACCGCCAACCTGTGCACCGCGCTGATCCCCGAGATCTACCGCGCCGAGGCCGCGGTGCCGGTGCGGTCCAAGACGACCGACCTCACGGCGTGGGACCGCTTCCTACGCGGGCTGTCGCACTACTACCAACCGACCAAGGCCGACTACGAGAGCTCGATCGCGCTGTTCCGCGAGGCGATCAGGATCGACCCAGGTCTCGCGATCGCCCACACCTATCTCGGCACCATCCTGCTGCAGGGCATCCATTTCGGCTGGATCAGGAATTCACGGGAGCTGTGGGACGAGGCAATGGCGCTGGCCGAGGCCGGTGTCCGGCTCGATTCCCGCTCGTCGTTCTCCTATTCGCTGCTGGCCTATGTCCATGCCATGCAGGGCCGGGTCGAGGCCGGGATGGAGGCGGCGCGCAAGGCGCTGCAGCTCAATCCCTATGACATGGGTGCGCGCGGCGTGCTTGGCGTCTGCCATCTCGTCGGCGGCGAGCACCGTCAGGCGATCGAGCTGTTCTCGGTCGCTGCCCAGCGCGGCAACAGCGATCCGCGCTATCAATGGTCGGTGCTGAGCGCGTTCAGCCACTACATGCTCGGCCAGTACGACGCCTCGCTGTCCTGGGCGCGGGAGTCGCACTATCAGAATCCGAACCATCTTCAGTGCCTCGCGATCCGCGCCGCCGCGCTGGCGCAGCTCGGACGCTCGGTCGAAGCCGGCGAGGCCGTCGCGGCGCTTTTGAGCCAGCATCCGTGGATGACGATCGAGCGCCTCCTGAGCAACATCCGCTGGCGCAATCCTGCTGACATCGCGCATTATCGCGACGGCCTCACCAAGGCCGGCATCCCGTTGACCAAGCTCACCCTCGTGGACACCAAGGCCAAATTCGCGGGCGAATAGCGCGATCGCGACTTGAGGTTGACACTTGAGGTTGACACTTGGGCGGGTTACTCCAATCATTCACGATTGCATTGTAGCGTTCAGACGGCGGCCGACCCGCCCGTTCCTCGGCGCAATTCGGCGCCGCCTTCGTTTGTTTGCGTGATTTCGTTTTCATCACTCAGGTGCTTTCCAAGGATGTTCTTCGATGCAAGAAGACAGCGCCCGCGCCCGTGACGCCCTGCCCGGACAGCTTCCGGTCTCGTCCGACAACCCGTGCCCCTTCCTGCGCGCGCTCGTCGCCGGCGGCTTCGTCGACGGCCACAGCGTCCCGCTGAAGACCATCGGCGACCGGGTCGAGGCGGCAAGCGGCGAGACCGGCTTCAAGAAGCGGCTCGTCGGCATCGAGACCTTCGGCGTGGCGCTGATCGCGAACGGCCTGTCGCCGCTGCGGCTCCTGAAGAGCCTGTGGTCCGGCGCCGATCTCGACCAGTTGCGCAACGGTCCGCTCGACAAGCATGGCGGCGGCTCGCGCATCCTCGACGCCGAGGCCAAGGTCCATCCCGAGGAGATCGACCGCTTCGCAAGCTTTGGCAGCGACTATCCCGATCCCAACGGGGGCACCGAGCGCGGCCTCAACGCGGCCCAGATCCAGACCTTCATGAAGGCCAATCTGACGCGCGACGGCGACCAGGCACGCTGGTACTTCCCGATCCTGATGCAGGGCGAATGGCCGGTGCTGCTGAACATCCTCGGCAAGGGCGACGGCGATGGCCGCTATCTCTCGGTCGCCGAGGTCCGCACGCTGTTCGTCGAGCGTCGCCTGCCGCAGCGTATCGCCGCGCGGCTGATGGCCAAACCCAAGCCCGCGAACATCGTCTGGCGCATCGGCAAGGCGCTCGTCGGCGGCGCGGTCGCCGCGGCGCTGGCGCTGCTGCTGCTCTGGGTGGCCGCGCCGGACGCGGTGAGCGACAAGCTACGCTCCATCCTGCCGTCCGATGCCGCGGCCCTGGTGCCGCCCGCGCTGCCCGAGACCGAGCCGACCAAGGCGGCCTACTGGCTCGACCAGGGCTGGAGCACGCAGGACCGGCACTGGTTTCACCACGTGACGCAGGGCACCGCGACCTTCCCGATTCCCTACGCCTGGTTCATGGCGATGGAGCAGCCTTATCTGACGCCGTTCGGCACGCCCGGCCTGATCTCCGACAGCGCCTATCTCGAACGTTTCGGCTTCATCCCGAGCCCGAAGAGCGTCGACGGCGACCCAAGCGTCCTCCGGCCGTTCGGCTACGCCGCCACGGCTGCCAAGACCGAACCCGCCGCGCCGCTGCCCGCCGGCCTCAAGCCGACCCCGGCCGGCAATGAAGGCGGCCTGCCGGTCGGCTTCGCGCGGCTCACTGGCGCTGCCGATCCCACCACCGGTGCGCCGCAATCCGACAAGATCGGCCTCACCTGCGCGGCCTGCCACGCCGGCAGCATTCACTACAAAGGCGTGAGCGTGCGCTTCGACGGCGGCCCCGGCATGGTCGACCTGCGCAAGCTGGAAGAAGCCATGGGTTTTGCGATGATCTTCACGCAATACGTGCCCGGACGCTTCTCGCGCTTTGCCGATCGCGTGCTTGGGCCCAATGCAACCGATGCCGATCGCGACGCCCTGAAGAAGGGGCTGAAGGACGCGACCTCCTTCGCGCTCAACATGCAGGCCAAGAACTACAAGGACACGATCAAGGCCAAGAAGCAGATCGAGACCGAGGAAGGCTTCGGCAGGCTCGATGCACTCAACCGCATCGGCAACCAGGTGTTCTATCTCGACATGGCCGTGAGCGGCCTGCCGAACATGCTCGGCAACCAGGAGGCCATCGACGCGCCGGTGTCGTATCCGCCCATCTGGACGGTGCCGTGGTTCTCCTGGGCGCAGTATGACGGCTCGATCGCGCAGCCCTTGATCCGCAATGCCGGCGAGGCGCTCGGCGTGTTTGCACAGATCAACCTCTCGCCGGAGACCGCACGGGACAAGCTGTGGCGCTCGTCTATGGCGATCGAGAACCTGCTCTACATCGAGAACATGCTGCGCGGTCCCGATCCGTTCGCAACCACGACGCCCGCCTTCGGCGGGCTGACCTCGCCGAAATGGCCGGAGAAGCTGTTCGCCGGCGACGACGCCTGGAAGATCGATCCGGCCCGCGTCGAACGCGGCCGGAAGCTCTATGCAACGATCTGCGTCGAGTGCCATCTCGGCCCGGTCGCCGACACCGTGTTCGACAAGACCTATCCGGACAAGAGCTTCTGGAAGATCAAGCCGGCCGATGACTGGGAGAGCAAGGGCTGGAATGCCAAGGGCCCGATCCTCGACCTCGTGCAGAAGCCGGTCGACGCGATGCAGACCGACCCTGGACAGGCGAGCATTCTCGCCAACCGCAAGGTCAGGGTGGCAGGCTTCCTCGAGGTCGATCCGGCCAAGGACCTGAAGGGCTGCAACCTGCCGCAGGACTCGACCACGGACATGCCCTATGCGCTGGCGCTGATGGCCGTCGTGCAGAAGGCCAGTGACAAATGGATGGAAGACCGCAAGCTCTCCGAGGCAGAGCGGGCCGCATTGTGGGGCGATCGCAGGAACTGCCCCAACCCGGCCGGCAAGAGCTATCGCGCCCGCCCGCTCAACGGCGTCTGGGCGACCGCGCCCTATCTACACAACGGCTCAGTGCCGTCGCTGTACTGGCTGCTGACGCCGGCTGCCGAGCGGCCGACGTCGTTCTGCCAGGGCGCGCGCGACTATGACCCGAAGCCGGTCGGCTTCGCCGTGCCGAAGGGCGGCGAGAGCGCGTGCAAGGTCGGACAGACGCTGTTCATGGCCAATGATTCCAACGGCAAGCCGATCAAGGGCAACAGCACGCTCGGTCATTCCTTCGAAGGCCCGACCAAGCCCAACAAGGATTATCCGAACGGCATCATCGGCGGTGCCTTCTCGGAGGACGAGCGCTGGGACCTCATCGAATATCTGAAGACGTTGTGAGGATGTGAAGCGGCGCGCCTTGCCGACGGCGAGGCGCGCCAGCGCGTCATGCCGCTCTCCAGAGACCGGGGCGTAGGCACCGCCGGATGGTCGTGCCCTGCTCGCTCAGCGAATGCAGCATCACCCAGCCGTTGGCGACGAGATCGCGGACGCCCTGGTGGCGTTGCATGATCTCGTCCATCGCACTCTCCGGCGCGGCGATGAACACGTTCAGGCGAACCGGCTCGTGGATGAAGCGGGTGCCGTCATGCACCGACTGCCAGGGCAGTCCGACCCGGAGATCGCCGGCATTGCCCTCGAGCACGCCGAGTTGCCCGACGATGTTGTGCAGCACCTTGTTGCCGCTGCCGAAGGCGGCATTGTTCACGGTCGAGCCGTAGTACTGCAGATTGATCCAGCTCGCGACCACCATCGGCGCCGTCATGATCAGTTCGAGCGTCCGATGTCCCTCGTCGCGCCCCGCCTCGTAGGAGTGCAGGAAGACGCGGCCGCCGAGGTCAAGCCCGCGGGTGAAGCTGCGCGGCGCGGCGATGAAGGCGGCGTTGCCGGCGAGCCCCCATTCCGGCCGCACCTGCGACCAGTCGCGGGTGCGCGCGACGACGGCCTCGTCGACATCCGAGGCGTCGCGGATGCCGAGCAGCGCGCTGCGCTCGAGCCGCGCCAGCCGTCCGGCCTCGGTCAGCCGCGCCCTCAGCCGCGCGAGGTCCTGCGCGAGCGCCGCCGGAACGTCGTCCTCATCGAACAGCGTGACCGCATCGGTGGTGGTGTCGTGCAGCGCGCCGATGAACCAGCAGTCGGCGGGAATGTCGATGTCCTTGGCACGGAGGCCCTCGCGGACGCGCCGGTCGTTGAGCACGGCTGCCGCGACACGCGCGTTGGCTTCGCCCGTATGACCGCCGCAGGCGCCGCAATCGAGCCCGGAGGCGTGCGGATTGTTGACCGTCGTGCTGCCGTGGCCGGCCAGTAGCACGAGCCGCGCGAACGGCCCGGTCAGCGACATCGCCTTCAGCACCGCCTCCGCCATCGCGACGCGCTGCACGTCGTCGAAGCCGGTCACGCGCCCGCCGAGTTCGCCGGGCGTCAGTTGCGGCATCACCCGCGAGGCGACCTCCGGATCGAGACCATCTACGACCGGCGACGGCACCGGCCGTGTGACGCCGGCGCTATCGGTCGCGATCTTGGCGGCGAAGCCGAGGCCCGCAGCCTCCACGAAGGAGAACGACGACACGGCCGAGACCTTGAACGACTTCCATGCCTTGGCGGCGCGCCGCCGCAGCAGACGCAGGCCAAGCACCTCAGCCTCCTCGACATCGTCGGCGCCCTTGACGGCCTCGCAGACGATGAAGGCGGGCTTCAGCAGCACCGGGCACTGCGCGCCGCCTCTGGTGTGGCCGATCGGCACGTATTCGATCGGGAAGCCGAAGAAACCGGCGAAGCCGATGGTCTCGGCTTCCGGATAGACGGTCTCCAGCGCGCGGCGGAAGATCTCCGAGCGCACGTCGATGCAGAACGCGGCCTGGACCAGCGGCCGGGCCGGCAGCTGCGTGATCGATCGCTGCGCGCCATGGGTGGCGAGCTTCGCGACGAGCCTCTCGCGGAACCCGATCTCGTAGGCTTCATGCAGAATGAGATCGATCGCAAGCTCGGGCGTCTCCTCGAGCCGGTGGTCGGCCGGCAGCTTGGCCGCCTCGGCCATCGCCTGCGCCCAGGCCGTCTTGAACGCCTCGTCGGTGCGTGCCTGGAACAGCGCAAAGCCCCAGGCGAGCCGAATGGCCAGCAGTTCCAGCAGAGTATCGTCTCGCCCGCCGTCGAGCTGCGCGTTCCAGCCGATATAGCGCGCATAGGCCGACCAGCCGCCGAGATCGAACAGCGCCCGCACCAGATAGTCCTCGACGGCCCGAGCTGGGATTCCCAGCCGATCCACGATCAGGCCGATCGCCTGCACCGGATCGGCGGGCAGCTCCGCGACGGCTTTCCGGAATCCGGCAAGGCCCATGGCCTCGGGATTGCGATCGTAGGCCGCGAATTTGCGCCAGGCCGCGTAGGGCTTCAGCTTCCGCACCGGGCTCGGCCAGCTCGCCTGCCCCTCGTCGAAATAGGTCGCGCAGAACGCCGAGATCTCGTCGATCATGAAGGCGACCAGCGAGACGAAGCGGTCGCCCTCGGCGAGCCGGTCGAGCACCTCGGCGACGGTCGCGACCACAGCGGGCGGCGACGAATGCGCGGCCTCCGCGCGCGCCTTGCGCTTGAGCTGTTCGACGTCGATGCCGATGGATGGATGCGACATGAGAGCCTGCGTCAGCGCGGGATCGTCGATCCGGCCGTCATCGAGCGCCTGCCGGTAATAGGCGCGCGGCATCAGCATGCGCGTGCGCACCACGCGGTCGAAGGTGGCGGCGGTCGCCGCGAAGCTTTGGCCGGTGAAGCCGAGGAACGGATTGACCGCGACGAAGTGCTTCAGCGGCCACAGCGGCGCGACCCGCTGACAGGCGCTGTCGATGCGGGCCATGAGCCCGGCATCGGCGGGGGTGTCGAGCGGATCGGCCATGGACATGGCGAGGGCGGCCTGGGTCATCGGATATCTCGGATCACGGGTTGGACGGGAGACGTGCGGTCGACTGCCTCGGCCCTAAGGTCAGCACGAGACGGTTGGCGAGCGTGTTGAGATAGAGGCCGTTGCGCAGGTGGACGTAGGCCGCGATCCAGAACGGCGCGTCGGCGCGGCGCATCATCTGGTTCTGGAACACGGTGACGGCCGCGAACGACACGACGACGGCGGCCGCGATCAGCATCGGCACGATGCCGTCGACCGGCCGTGCAGCCGGGATGCTGCCCCCGACCAGCCAGGCCATCGCGGCCTGCAGCGCGAAGTACACGATCGCAACGCCGGCCGCGGTGACCGCGGCGCGGGCAATGACGAAGGTGTTTGGCCGCTCGTCGATGGCATTGGCCATCAGGTGAACGAGCCCCATCAGCAGCACCGAGCCGAGTGCGATCTGCGCCGGGTTGGTGCGCAAGGTCATGCCGAAGGCGAACCCGGTGAGCAGCGCGAGCCCGATCACGGCGACCAGCGCCAGGATCAGCCGTGCCGCGTGCGGCTGGCCGCCGGGGCTCGGTGTCCAGGACGCCCGGGCAAGATCGATGATGCTGCCCGAGGACAGGAAGGCATGCGCCTTGTAGAGCGAGTGCGCCACGATGTGCAGCAGCGCCGCGGAGAAGGCGCCGAGCCCGCATTGCAGCAGCATGAAGCCCATCTGCGCCACCGTCGAATAGGCCAGTTGCACCTTCACCGAGGTCTGCGTCAGCATCACCAGCGAGCCGAACAGCGCGGTGGCGCCGCCGACGATCGCGAGGACGTCGAGCGCGGGCGTGGCCAGCAGCAGCACGTCGCTGAGCCTGAGCACCAGGAAGCCGCCGGCATTGATGATGCCGGCATGCAGCAGCGCCGACACCGGCGTCGGCGTCTCCATCACCTCGATCAGCCAGCCATGCAGCGGCAGCTGGGCGGATTTCAGCATGGCGGTCGCGACGATCAGGAGCGCTGCAATCGTGACGATCGCCGAGCCAACCCCCTCGCCCGCCCGGGCGTGGGCGACGAGGCCGGCAATCTCCAGCGTGCCGAACCGGATGTAGAGCAGCAGCGCAGCGAGTGCGAGGCAGGCGTCGCCGAGCCGGCTCGCGACGAACTTCTTGCGCGAGGCGCGGATCGCAGCCGGCCGGGTCTCGTAGAACAACAGCAGCTTGCCGAGCGAAAGGCTCGTCGCGACCCAGGCGGCGAGCAGAAGCACCAGATTGCCCGCGATCAGCAGTGTCAGCACCGCGGCGAGGGTCAGCAGCAGCCAGCGCGTGAACCGGACCTGACCTGGATCGCCGTCGAGATAGTTGCGGCTGTAGCGCACCACGACCATGCCGATGAAGCTGACGAGAACCGAGAGGATGGCGCCGAGCGCGTCGAGCTGAAGCGACAGCCCGAGGCCGTATCCGCCAAGCAGCGGCGTCCGCCCTGCCCCGACGACGGCCGCAGCGAGGCTCGCGACCGTCGCGATGCCGAAGGCGATCGCCGCGGCGAGGATCGCGCGGCGAGCAACGTCACGGGCGCTGGCGTGGATGCCCACAAGTGCGGCGACACACAGCGTGAGCGGCGCAAGCGCCGCGAGGCAGGGAATGAGCGGGTTCATGACGGCTCGACAGGTTGATCAAATGAGACGGCTGCCCCCTGCTTTACCGGCCCACGATGCTTCTTAAAATTTCAATGATTGAACCTGATCGTTATAAAATATAGAACGATGCCATGCCGCACCTGAACTACCATCACCTGCGCTATTTCTGGGTCATCGCCAGCGAAGGCAGCATGAGCCGCGCCGCGCAGCGGCTCAACGTCTCGCCCTCCTCTCTCTCGGTACAGATCAAGGCGCTGGAGGCGCAGCTCGGGCAGAAGCTGTTCGAGCGCACCGGCCGCACTCTGCAGCTCACCGAGGCCGGGCGCATCGCGCTCGACTATGCCGGCAGCGTGTTCAAGTCCGGCCATGAGCTGATCGAGACGCTGTCGGGCCTACGGCCGGGACGACAGTTGCTGCGGGTCGGCGCCGCGGCGAACCTGTCGCGCAACTTCCAGATCGCCTTCCTGAAGCCGCTGATCGCGCGGGTCGACGTTGAGCTGATCATCCGCACCGGCCAGTTCGCCGAGCTCCTGGAGCAGCTCGATTCCCACAAGCTCGACCTCGTGCTCGCCAACCATCCGGCAGCGCCGGACATGCGCAGCAGTTTCGAGAACACACTGATCGACGAACAGCGCGTCAGCCTCGTCGGCCGCAAGCCGACCAGGCCCGCGCGATTCCGCTTTCCGCAGGATCTCGCGACGACGCCCGTGATCCTGCCCGGCCGAGGCAGCGCGCTGCGCTCGGCCTTCGATGCGCTAGTCGGATCGGGCGGGATCCGCCCGATCATCGCCGCCGAGGTCGACGACATGGCGATGCTGCGCCTGATGGCCCGCGAGAGCGGCACCGTCACATTGGTGCCGTCGATCGTCGTGATCGACGAGCTGCGCTCCGGCACGCTCGTCGAGCGCGCGCGGCTGAGTGCGCTGAAGGAGCAGTTCTTTGCCGTGAGCCAGCAGCGCCGCTACGCCAATCCGCTCGTCGCCGAGCTGATCGGATCGCGCGCCAGGAAGACCGGTTCACGGCCCGAATGACTGTCGGTGACAGTTTGTCTCGAGAGAGGTTGCAGGCAGCCCACCTCGGGACGGGTGAGTCCTGCGGACCAACTACCGACTGGGGCCGGGTCGGCAGCGGTTCGATCAGAACATCGCGGGCGGGCTGACATTCACCCCGTGCTGGACCAGCACGAGTGAAGCGACCACGCCGGTCAACGAGAACATGGTCACCAGACCGAAGCCGGAATTGAGCGCATGGGGACCAACCAGCTTCCGCGCAATCTTCATCATCATCAATGTCTCCTCCAGGAATGTCGTTAGTGGACGCCACTAGCGGGACGGCGCGTTACCGGGACGTTTCCAAACTTGGAGAGATCGCCGCGTGGTGAATGCATGCTTGAATACACAGCAAGCCCGGCATGAAGCCCGATTAACACTGACGGCGGAATTGCCGTTGCGTCGGGATGAGGGAAGCGCCCGCGCTCGAGATGGTTGAATTTTTGTAAGAACTCGCGCTTAACGACCGCGCTTGAGGCATGGTGGTTCACGTCGCACCGAGCGGTCGCATCTACGCGACGCTTTCCAGCGGAAGTACATCGTCACCCAGAATGAATTGGCCACAGCCGTCAGGCTACCCTCATTCATTCGGCTGGTGACATCCCGTTCGGGACGGATCGCGTCGAAGACGTTCGCGGTCTGCGTCCTGATAGGGTCCTAATTCGCCTCATTCATCGCCGTCGCTGCGAGCAGCGCCGCCTCGATCGTGTCCCGGGTCTTGTCGAGATGCGCCGTCATGAGCATCACCGCGCGCTCGGTGTCGCGCGCCAGCGCCGCCTCCATCAGTTCGCGATGCTCACGCGCGGCATCGCGGTTGCCCCGATCGGTCTTGCGGGCAAGATCGAGATAGCGCTCATTGTGCGCAAACAGGAGATCACGCACCCGCATCATCCAGGCGCTGCCACAGGCCTGGGCCAACGCGGCATGAAAATCGGCGTGCGCCAGCATCCAGGCCGGCGAGAAGCTGCCGTCATGGGCCGCGATCGGCGTCCCGGTCAGACGGTGATGCGCGGCAACGACCGTGGTCTCCCAGGCGAGATCACCGTTGGCAATGGCGCGGCGCAGGCACTTGGTCTCGATCTCGACGCGCATGTCGGTCAGATCGCGCAGATCGGCCACCGAGACCGGCGCCACGCGAAAGCCGCGCTGCGGCGTAGCCGTCACCAGCCCCTCCGCCGTGAGCCGCGCCAACGCCTCACGGATCGCCCCGGTGCTGACCGAGAAGGCTGATCCGAGCTCGCTGATCTTCAGCTTCTCCTCCGGACGATAGAGGCCGGCGAGCAGGCTGGCACGCAACTGCTCGTAGACGGTCTGGGTGGCGCTGCCGGACATCGACTCACTTTCGCGAAACAATTCACACTAGCAGAGCCAGAAAGTACATTTTTATTAAAAAATATATTTTAATTGCGCAGCCCCCCAACCTCCGCCTATGCTGAGCGCTAAAACGCCGCCGGCAGCGCGGCCACCAGGGAGGTATCCATGCGAAGCGCCATCGCAGCGGCAGGATTGTTCGTCGTCGCGTCCGTCCTCGCCGTACCCGTACGGGCGGAGGATCAGCCGGGCGTCACCGCCACCGAGATCCGCATTGGACAGACCATGCCCTATAGCGGGCCGGTGTCCGCCTTCGGCATCCTTGGCAAAGGCGAGGTGGCCTATTTCAAGATGGTCAACGACCGCGGCGGCATCAACGGCCGCAAGGTCAACCTGATCTCGCTGGACGACAGCTACGTGCCGCCCAAGACCGTGGAGCAGACGCGACGGCTGGTCGAGAGCGACGAAGTGTCGTTCATCTTCTCGACCATGGGCACCGCGCACAACACCGCGATCGCCAAGTATCTGTCGGCTAAGAAGGTGCCACAGCTGTTCGTGGCCTCGGGCGCCTCGAAGTTCGGTGATCCCCAGCAGTTTCCGCTGGCCTTGGTGGGCGTGATGGCGCCGTTCCGCAACGAGGCCCGGATGTATGCGCGCTACGCGCTGCAGAAGAAGCCGGATGCGACCTTTGCCATTCTCGCGCAGAACGACGATTTCGGCCGCGACTATCTCGCCGGGCTGAAGGACGTGCTCGGCGAGCGCTTCGACAGCGCGGTGACCATCGCAAGCTACGAGTCGACCGAGCCGACCATCGACTCGCAGATCGTGAAGCTGAAATCGACCGGCGCCGATGCGCTGATCATCGCCGCGACGCCGAAATTCGCCGCGCAGGCGATCCGCAAGATCCATGAGATCAACTGGCGCCCGCTGACGTTCCTGACCAACGTCTCGGTGTGGATGTCGTCGGTGATGGAGCCGGCCGGCCTCGAGGCCGGCACCGGCATCATCTCGACGGCTTACGTGAAGGACCCGCTCGATCCGGCCTGGGCGGACGATGCCGGCGTCAAGGGCTGGCGCGACTACATGGCCAAATACGTGCCCGACGGCGACATCCGTGATTCCAACTACGTCAACGGCTACAACAACGGCATGGTGCTGGAGCACGTGCTGAAGGCCGCCGGCAACGATCTGTCGCGCGAGAACATTTTGCGGCAAGCGCTGTCGATCAAGGATCTCGAACTGCCGATGCTGCTGCCGGGCATCAAGGTCAACACGTCAGAGACCGACCACCTCCCGGTCGAGCAGGTGCAGTTCATGCGTTTCACCGGCAAGCAGTGGGAGCGGTTCGGCGAGGTGCTGTCGACCAAGTAGCGGCGGCGGCCGGTTGGACTTTCGGCGGCGAAGGCGTAGACATCTGCCGTCGTCCCCAGGAGAACCGCGGCGCCGATGTCCGAGACTGAACCGCTCATGCTGAAATTCCGCTGTCCGAAGGAGCTCGAAGACCTCATTCCGCAGCCGGTACCGGCGCCGATGGGCGTTCCCGACTGGGTCAAGACGATGCCGGCCACCGCGTTCAGCGCGCTCAACCAGGCCGAGGAGCAGACCGTCAAGCGCTGCCCGCCCTTCATCGACGCGATGACGACCGGCTTCCTCATTCCGCTGATCTGCGATCTCACGGTCGAGGATGGCGGCATCAGCTGGGACAACGAGCTGCCGCCGGGCGGTGCGATCGATTTTCCGCGCTCACCGATCAGCTTCCACGACGTCGCGCAGGTCACGGGCTCGCCGCTGTTCGAGGCCGACCGCTTCCTGCTCAAGTTTCACAATCTCTGGACGATCGAGTCGCCGGAGGGCTGGGCATTGCTGTTCACGCATCCCGTCAACCGCTTCGACCTGCCCTTCACCACCTTGACCGGACTGGTCGACAGCGACCGCTTTCACGACTCGTTCGTGCACTTCCCGGCGCACTGGCATGACACGGCGTTCCGCGGCCTGATCCCGAGAGGAACGCCGGTCGCGCAATGCATTCCGGTGAAGCGGCAGGCATGGGCGATGCAGACCTCGGCCTTCACCGAAGAGGAGATCGCCGAGATCCACGAGGTGCGCGATGCGCTGAAGCGCGAGACGGGCGTCTATCGCAAGCGGTTCAGGGCTTAGCTGTCGCAGCGCCGTCGATCTGCAGGAATCTGGCAGCGTCGCTCGGACGGAAGAAGAAACGGCCGTGCGAGGTGACGGCGAGCGTGTAGGCCGCGCGGGTCAGCAGATGCGGTCGGCCGCGCACCGCCGTGCGCAGCGCAGCCTGGGCGCCATCGCGATCCCCCATCTCGGCGAGACACATCGCGAGATTGGCGCGGGTCTGCGTGTCCTCCGGCCGCAGCCCGAGCGCATGGCGGTAGGTGCCTGCGGCCTCGGCATAGTCGCCGTCGAGGAACTGCACCCAGGCGAGCTCGATCAGGATGTCGGGCCGTCCCGGCGCGGCCTCGCGCGCCGCCAGCAGGTGCGTGCGGGCACGAACGCGGTCATTGGCCTGAAGAGAGAGGCGTCCGAGATCGAGCTGGAGGTCGACGCTGTCGGGTGACAGCGTCAGCGCCTCCTCGATCACGGCGATGGATTCACCAAGCTGCCCCGACTTGGCAAGCCGCCCCGCCAGCTCCTGGAACGCCGGCAGAAAAGGCGGCCGCCGCGCCGCGGTCTTGCGCAGCTGCGCGATGCCGTCGGCGGCGCGTCTGGACTCGCACAAGGCGGCGCCGAGCAGCGTCTCGAGTTCCGGATCGCTGCCGCGGAGCACCGCCTTCTCCAGCGGCGCAATCGCCTCGCTCGCGCGGTGCTGGCCAAGCAGCGCATGGGAATGAACGAGCAGCGCCGCGCGATCGGTCCTGGCCGTGCGCAGGATCGAGGCGGCGATCTGCTCGGCGCGCGCGAATTGCCGCGAACGGAGCGCGTGGACCGCTTCCTGCAGCGCCTGCGTCTGCTGATTTTTCCGCCGTTCACTCACGTCTGCCGCCAAGCTCCGAGGAGGACGTCGGGCCTAGCTAGCCCGCCCGCCCAGGGGTGTCCAGCAAACGGGCGCGACGGCTCAGCCGAACAGCGGGGTGCCCGGCACGAAGGCATCGAACGCGGCCCAGAACTGCGAGCGGTAGCGGTCCTGCTCCTGCAGGATCTCGTGCTTGGCGCCGGCGATCACGAGATGCGAGCCGGCGCGCAGATGATAGGCGAACTCCTCGATCGCAGCCGTCGACACCACGGTGTCGCTGGAGGCCGCCAGCATCAGGATCGGCTGGCGGATCTGCGACGGATAGCTCATGCCGCGGAAGGTCATCATCGCGGAGAACGCGGCGTCGGCCCAGGCGACCGTGGGCGAGGCGATGCCGAGCGTCGGATCTTCTTCGAGGATCGCGGCGTTGCGGGCATAGCGGACCGGATCGGAGGTCAGCGGATTGTTGACGAATGGCGCCAGTCCGCTGATCTCGTCGTTGCCGCCCGGCACGTAGCGGCCGCCCTGCCCGGCGATGCGCATTGCCCGCAGCAACAGCCGCGCCGGCAGCGCTGTGCGGCTGCCCGGAAGGTCGATCATCGGCGCCGACAGCACGATGCGATCGAACCAGCGCTTGCCGGCATGCGCGAGCCGCAGCAGCACCGTGCCGCCCATCGAATGCGCCAGCGCGAAATAAGGCGGCGGACAGTCCGGCAGCACGACTTGCGTGACGAAGGTCTCCACGTCGGTCTCGTAGTCGGAGAACGAGCGCACATAGCCCTTGCGGGAATCGCGCAGGCGCCGCGACGAATGGCCCTGGCCGCGCCAGTCGATGATGGCGACCGCAAAGCCGCGATCGCGCAGATCGCGCACCGTCTCGAAATACTTCTCGATCATCTCGCTGCGGCCGGTGAACACACACACCGTGCCCTTGCGCCCGGCCGGCGGCGCCCAGCGCGCAAAACGCAGCTCGGCGCCATCAGGGGTCTTGATGGTGCCGGCAGTGACGTTTTCGGGAACGGGATTGGCGGGAATCGAGACGAGCGTCATGAGGCACCCATCGAATAGGTGAAAGGCAGCGGGAATCAAGGGGTGGAACGGCAAAAAGAGCAGGTCCCGAACGCCCTTGAACGTCGAAACGCCTGCCCTACATCGAGATCGTGCAGGCCTCTGATGGCTGCACGACGGCCCGGCCCGATGGCGGGCGGGTTTGCCCAATAGTCGCTCAATGGAGGACTTTGACCATGCGTACCTACGACCTCACCCCCTTCTATCGTTCCACCGTCGGTTTCGACCGTCTGTTCTCGATGCTCGATCAGGCCACCGCCGAGCCCACCCCCGGCTATCCGCCCTACAATATCGAGCGCACCGGTGAGAACGCCTACCGCATCACCGTCGCCGTCTCCGGCTTTGGCAAGGATGAGCTCTCCCTCGTCGCGAAGGAAAACACGCTGACGATCAAGGGCGAGAAGGCCGCCAATGAGAACGGCAAGAAGGCTGAGGTGCTGTATCGCGGCATCGCCGCCCGGGCGTTCGAGCGCTCGTTCCAGCTCGCCGACCACGTGGTGGTGAAGAACGCCAGCCTCGAAAACGGCCTGCTCCACGTCGACCTCGTACGCGAGATTCCGGAAGCGAAGAAGCCCCGCTCGATTCCGATCTCGACCGGCGCGCAAGGCTCCGAGCAGCCGGTGATCGAGGGATCGGCCGAGAAGGCCGCCGCTTAACCGGCACTCAGACTTGAGAATGCGAACGCCCCGGGCAGCCGGGGCGTTTTTTTTGTGCGTTGCTGCAGTGCAATCAAACGATCGTGACGGGCGGTAACGGCCTGCACCCGGCCAGCGAAGACGCCAGTGATGACCTCACTCACCCGAGCCACTGGAGCCTCAACGATGAACGTCGTTCGCACCCTCACTTTCGTCGCCGCCCTGACGGCATTGGCCGGCCCTGCTCTGGCGCAGCCCGCGCCGCCGCCCAAGGTCCACAACGTCGTGCTGGTGCATGGCGCCTGGGCCGACGGCTCGAGCTGGGCCAAGGTCATCCCCTATCTGCAGGCGGCCGGCCTCAAGGTCACGGCCGTGCAGAACCCGCTGACCTCGCTGGCGGACTCCGCGGCCGCCACCCGCCGCGCCCTGGCCGAGCAGGATGGGCCAGCCGTGCTGGTCGGCCATTCCTGGGGCGGCACGGTCGTGAGCGAGGTCGGCACCGATCCGAAGGTCAGCGCGCTGGTCTATGTCGCCGCCCGCGCCCCCGATGCGGGCGAGGATTTCGTCAAGCTCGCCGGCCAATATCCGACGCCGCCGGCGCGCGCCGGCATCGTCGACCATGACGGCGAGACCAAGCTCAACGAGGACGCCTTCCTGACGGACTTCGCCAACGGCGTCGATGCGACGACGGCAAAGGAGCTCTATGCGGTGCAGTGGCCGACCGCGGCGACGATCTTCGGCAACCGCACCACCCAGGCGGCATGGCACGACAAGCCGTCATTCTATGCAGTGTCGAAGCAGGACAAGACCATCGATCCGGATTTCGAGCGCTTCCTGGCCCACCGCATGAAGGCAACCACGATTGAGCTCGACGCCGGACACCTGTCGCTGGTGTCGCATCCGAAGGAGATCGCTGATCTGATCCTGAAGGCCGCCGGTCAGCACGAGTAGTGCGACCGATGGTGCTGGGGTCTCATCGGCTGCTCCAAACGACCTGTCATGCCCGCGAAAGCGGGCATCCAGTCCGCGGCGGCGGTCGTGAATGACCGAGATGCCGGTGTTGACTGGATCGCCCGGTCGAGCCGGGCGATGACGGCGTTGGGGGTGGCAAGCGGCCGGGCAGACCGTCTGACTGCCTCTATTCCAAACCCTGTACAGCCGGCATCTTTGCCGTCGGCAGGATCTGGGGCACCGGCTTCGCCGCGGGTGCCGCGACGGAGCCAGTCGTCTGCGGCGTGGCCGTAGCCGCGGCCGATTGCACGGGCTTCGGCTCAGAGGGTTTTGCGTCTGAAGCCTTGGCCTCTGAAGCCTTGGCGTCTGAAGGCTTCGCGTCAGAGGTGTTGGCGTCCGAAGCCTTGGCCTCGGCCGGCTTGATGTCCGCGGGCTTGGGCGGAAGGGCCTTGGGTGCGTCCGCCGGTTTCGGATTGAGCGCTGCGGTCTGCGGTGCCGGTGCACTCGGCCGCGCGGCAGGCGTCGGCACTTTCGGCTGGATCGGCGCCGCGGTGGCAACGCGCGGCGCAGCCGGCATCGGCGGCACCAGGCGCGGATCGGCCCGGATCACGCTCGGCGGCGGCAGGCGGTCGAGGCCACCGCGCGGGGCGGGCTCATAGCGCATCCGCTCGTACTCCTCGCCCCATTGGAACGCCGGCACGAAGCGGATGATGCGGCCGGAGCGGGCATCGACGACGAGCTTGCCGTCCTCGCCCTGGCGATCGAGCACCGCCACGATCCAGACATTGCCGCGCTGGCGCGGCGCGCCGAGCGGCGAGAAACCGTTGTCGCGCAGAATGGCATAGACCTCATGCACCGGCAGGAACGCGGGCGCATAGCCATAGTCCTGCTGATAGCCCTCTCTGTAATTGTCCTGACGGTAGACCGGCGCCGGCGGCACATAGCGCTCGTCGCGGTAGCCGTAGTCAGGGCCCGGCCGGTAGCCGTAACGCGGCGGTGGCGCAGGCACGACGGCCGGCGGCGGCAAGTCCGAATAAGGCGCATCGAAATCGGAGACTGCCGTATACGGCCCGTGGAGGCCGGACGGTGGCAGCGGCTCGGCCTGCGCGGCGGCGAACGTCGCGACCAGCGCGGCTGAGACGACTCCAACTAGCAACTTCATGGTTCAAAGCTCCTGCATGCCCCCGCACGTGAAGCTGTTCGCTTCTTCTCAAGTGCGGCGGAAGTTCTGCCGCGATTCCGGCGGTCCTGGGTCGGCGAAGGGGCGGGATCGGGGCGTTAGGTTTCAAAATCGAGCGCGGCGCGTGATCGCCGGCCCGGCCGGATCGTTCGGTCAGCGGCAGAAACGGAAGATTTGCCGGGGAATGAGCGTGTTGCGGCGCCCGAACTCGAGGACTCCGCAGTGCTTGTGTGATAGGTTAAAGTTTGGCATCTTGCGGTTTAGGACAGAAATGCTGTCTAAAATTTCGTTGCAAAGGTGACCGAGACTTTGCAATGATGTTACGGCGCCTGAGGGCGCTGCGACATGAACAGGCCGCGGTCGTCCAGCGGGGACATGGTCCCCCGGCGGCTGGCCTGAATTCTGCAAATGCGGCTCGCTGAAAAAGGACGAGCGTTGGCTCCGGAGAGGGGCCGCGCAGCGCCCGGGGTGCGCCGGACTGTGTACCGGACTGTGGTGAAGGCCCTGACCAATAACTGATGGGGACGGATATGAGCGGATCGAAGGTCGAGCACGGAATTTTGGGCGGCGCGGTGCTGGCTGTGGATTCGCACGAGAAACCGGCCGAGATCACCCGCGAGCTGCACACCTGGCGTCCGGAGGCCGAAGGTCTGTATGACCCGAGCCAGGAGAAGGATTCCTGCGGCGTCGGCTTCATCGCCAACATCAAGGGCCAGAAGTCGCATCAGATCGTCGCCGACGCGCTGAACATCCTGTGCAACCTCGAGCATCGTGGCGCCGTCGGCGCCGACCCGCGCTTCGGCGACGGCGCCGGCATCCTGGTGCAGATCCCGCACGCCTTCTTCTCGCGCAAGGCGAAGGAGCTCGGCTTCACCTTGCCCGCCCCCGGCGAATACGCCATCGGCGCGCTGTTCATGCCGCGCGACGATTCCTGGCGGAACGTCATCAAGAGCATCATCGCCGACCAGATCGAGGAGGAAGGCTTGGTCCTGCTCGGCTGGCGCGACGTGCCGACCGACAACTCCTCGCTGGGCGTGACGGTCAAGCCGACCGAGCCGCGCAGCATGCAGGTGTTCATCGGCCGCAACGGCGCCGCCAAGACCGAGGACGAGTTCGAGCGCAAGCTCTACATCCTCCGCAAGTCGATCTCGCAGGCGATCTATCAGCGCCGCGACCGCGGCATGTCGGGCTATTACCCGTGCTCGATGTCCTGCCGGACCGTGATCTACAAGGGCATGTTCCTGGCCGACCAGCTCGGCAAGTACTACGCCGACCTGCACGAGCCGGACTTCGAGAGCGCGCTGGCGCTGGTGCATCAGCGATTCTCGACCAACACCTTCCCGACCTGGTCGCTGGCGCATCCCTACCGGATGATCGCGCACAACGGCGAGATCAACACCCTGCGCGGCAACGTCAACTGGATGGCGGCGCGGCAGGCGTCGGTGTCGTCGGAGCTGTTCGGCAAGGACATCAGCCGGCTCTGGCCGATCTCCTATGAGGGCCAGTCCGACACCGCCTGCTTCGACAACGCGCTCGAGTTCCTGGTGCAGGGCGGCTACTCGCTGCCACACGCGGTCATGATGATGATCCCGGAGGCGTGGGCCGGCAATCCGCTGATGAGCGAGGAGCGCCGCTCGTTCTACGAATATCACGCCGCCCTGATGGAGCCGTGGGACGGCCCGGCCGCGATCGCCTTCACCGACGGCCGCCAGATCGGCGCCACGCTCGACCGCAACGGCCTGCGGCCGGCGCGCTATCTCGTCACCAAGGACGACCGCATCGTAATGGCGTCCGAGATGGGCGTGCTGAAGATCCCGGAGGACCAGATCGTCACCAAGTGGCGGCTGCAGCCCGGCAAGATGCTGCTCGTCGATCTCGAGCAGGGCCGCCTGATCCCGGACGACGAGATCAAGGCGCAGCTCGCCGCCAGCCATCCCTACACCGAGTGGCTCGGCCGCACGCAGATCCAGGTCGAGAAGTTGCCGGATGCGCCGACCACGGGCGCGCGCACCAACCTGCCGCTCTTGGACCGGCAGCAGGCGTTCGGCTACAGCCAGGAAGACATCGCGATCCTGATGACGCCGATGGCCGCCACCGGCGAGGAGGCCACGGGCTCGATGGGCAACGACACGCCGATCTCGGCGCTGTCGGACAAGCCGAAGCTGCTCTTCACCTACTTCAAGCAGAACTTCGCACAGGTCACCAACCCGCCGATCGATCCGATCCGCGAGGAGCTGGTGATGAGCCTGGTCTCGATCATCGGCCCGCGACCTAACCTGTTCGACCTCGAGGGTGTCGCCTCGACCAAGCGGCTCGAGGTGCATCAGCCGATCCTGACCGATGCGGACCTCGAGAAGATCCGCTCGATCTCTGAGGTCTCCGACAGCCACTTCGTCTCACGCACGCTCGACACCACCTTCGATGCGAGCCTGGGCGCGGCCGGCTTCGAGCAGGTGCTCGACGATCTCTGCGGCCGCGCCGAGGCCGCGGTGCGCGAGGGCGTCAACATCATCATCCTGTCCGACCGCATGGTTTCGGCCGACCGGATTCCGATCCCGTCGCTGCTCGCCTGCGCCGCCGTGCATCATCACCTGATCCGCACCGGCCTGCGCACCTCGGTCGGTCTCGTCGTCGAGAGCGGCGAGCCGCGCGAGGTGCATCACTTCGCCTGTCTGGCCGGCTACGGCGCCGAGGCGATCAATCCGTATCTCGCCTTCGAGACCATCATCGCGCTCAAGGACAAGCTGCCGGGCGCGCTGAGCGACTACGAGGTCGTCAAGCGCTACATCAAGTCGATCGGCAAGGGCCTGCTCAAGGTCATGTCGAAGATGGGCATCTCGACCTACCAGTCCTATTGCGGCGCGCAGATCTTCGACGCGGTCGGCCTTCGCGCCGAGTTCGTGCAGAAGTTCTTCGCCGGCACCCACACCCGCATCGAGGGCGTCGGCCTCGCCGAGATCGCCGAGGAGACCACGCGCCGTCACCGCGACGCGTTCGGCGATGCGCTGGTCTACAAGAGCGCGCTCGATGTCGGCGGCGAATATGCCTACCGCACCCGCGGCGAGGACCATGCGTGGACGGCAGAGTCGGTTGCGACCTTGCAGCACGCCGTGCGCGGCAACTCCAGGGAGCGCTACCAGGCGTTCGCCAAGCTGCTCAACGAGCAGTCGGAGCGGCTGCTGACCCTGCGCGGCCTGTTCCGGATCAAGTCGGCCGAGGACGACAAGCGCAAGCCGGTTCCGCTCGACGAGGTCGAGCCGGCGAAGGAGATCGTCAAGCGCTTCGCCACGGGCGCGATGAGCTTCGGCTCGATCTCGCGCGAGGCGCATACGACGCTCGCGATCGCCATGAACCGGATCGGCGGCAAGTCGAACACCGGCGAAGGCGGCGAGGAGGCCGACCGCTTCAAGCCGCTGCCGAACGGCGATTCCATGCGCTCGGCGATCAAGCAGGTCGCCTCGGGCCGGTTCGGCGTGACGACGGAGTACCTCGTCAACTCCGACATGATGCAGATCAAGATGGCGCAGGGTGCCAAGCCCGGCGAAGGCGGTCAGCTGCCCGGCCACAAGGTCGACGCCACCATCGCCAAGGTGCGCCACTCGACGCCCGGCGTCGGTCTGATCTCGCCGCCGCCGCACCACGACATCTACTCGATCGAGGATCTCGCGCAGCTGATCTACGACCTGAAGAACGTCAATCCCGACGGTCAGGTCTCGGTCAAGCTCGTCTCGGAGGTCGGCGTCGGCACGGTTGCGGCCGGCGTCGCCAAGGCGCGCGCCGACCACGTCACGATCGCGGGCTTCGAGGGCGGCACCGGTGCCTCCCCGCTCACCTCGATCAAGCATGCGGGATCGCCGTGGGAGATCGGCCTTGCCGAGACGCATCAGACGCTGGTGCGCGAGCGGCTGCGCAGCCGCATCGTGGTCCAGGTCGACGGAGGCTTCCGCACCGGCCGTGACGTCGTCATCGGCGCCCTGCTCGGCGCCGACGAGTTCGGCTTCGCCACCGCGCCGTTGATCGCGGCCGGCTGCATCATGATGCGCAAGTGCCACCTCAACACCTGTCCGGTCGGCGTCGCCACCCAGGACCCGGTGCTGCGCAAGCGCTTCACCGGCCAGCCCGAGCACGTCATCAACTTCTTCTTCTTCGTCGCCGAGGAAGTCCGCGAGATCATGGCCGCGCTCGGCTACCGCTCGTTCAACGAGATGGTCGGCCAGACCCAGATGCTCGACCAGTCCAGGCTGGTGGCGCATTGGAAGGCCAAGGGCCTCGACTTCTCCAAGCTGTTCGTCAAGCAGAAGGCGGAGCCCGGCCAGAAGGTCTATCACGCCGAGAAGCAGGACCATCACCTCGAGGCCGTGCTCGACCGCAGGCTGATCGAGCAGGCCAGGCCCGCGCTCGACCGCGGCGCGCCGGTGAAGATCGAGGCCGAGATCAACAACACCGACCGTTCCGCGGGCGCGATGCTCTCCGGCGCGGTGGCGAAGATCTACGGCCATGCCGGCCTGCCGCAGGACACCATCCACGTCAGCCTGAAGGGCACCGCCGGCCAGGCGTTCGGCGCCTGGCTCGCCAACGGCGTCACCTTCGAGCTCGAAGGCGAAGGCAACGACTATGTCGGCAAGGGCCTGTCGGGCGGCCGCATCATCGTCAAGCCGCCGCGCAACTCCGGCATCGTGCCGGAGGAGTCGATCATCGTCGGCAACACCGTGATGTACGGCGCCATCTCCGGCGAGTGCTTCTTCCGCGGCATCGCCGGCGAGCGCTTCGCGGTGCGCAACTCGGGCGCGGTCGCCGTCGTCGAGGGCGCGGGTGATCATTGCTGCGAGTACATGACCGGCGGCATCGTCGTCGTGCTTGGCAAGACCGGGCGCAACTTCGCGGCCGGCATGTCCGGCGGCGTCGCCTATGTGCTCGACGAGGCCGGCGACTTCGACAAGCATTGCAACATGGCGATGGTCGAGCTCGAGCCGGTGCTGTCGGAGGAGATGATCGCGGAAGCCTCCTATCACCAGATGGGCGATCTCGAGGCGCATGGCCGGGTCGACGTGTTCAAGAACCTGCTGGCGTCCGACATCGAACGCCTGCACATCCTGATCTCGCGTCACGCCAAGGCCACCGGCTCGAAGCGCGCCGCAGAAATCCTGGCGAACTGGAAGGACTATGCGCCGAAGTTCCGCAAGGTGATGCCGGTTGAGTACCGCCGCGCCCTGAAGGAAATGGCGGCCAACGCCGACGCCGAGCCGAAGATCGCGATCGGGGCTTGATATCTCTCCTCATGGTGAGGAGGCGCGTAGCGCCGTCTCGAACCATGAGGCCGAGAGCGGGGCCTCACCCTTCGAGACGCGGCGAAGACGCCGCTCCTCAGGGTGAGGAGAAGTAGGAGCAAACCCTCATGGTGAGGAGGCGCGAAAGCGCCGTCTCGAACCATGAGGCCCGAGCAGTCAGGGACGTCGTAGGTCATGGGCAAGGTCACAGGTTTTCTCGAAATCGAGCGGCACGATCGCAAGTACGCGCCGGTTGCCGAGCGTCTGAAGAACTTCAACGAGTTCGTGGTGCCGCTCTCCGAGAAGGAGCTGCGCGACCAGGCGGCGCGCTGCATGAATTGCGGCATCCCCTACTGCCACGGCACGGGCTCGGCCGCGCCGGGCACCACCGGCTGCCCGGTCAACAACCAGATCCCGGACTGGAACGACCTCGTCTACAACGGCAATTGGGAAGAGGCGTCGCGCAACCTGCACTCGACCAACAACTTCCCGGAGTTCACCGGCCGCATCTGCCCCGCCCCGTGCGAGGCGTCGTGCACCTTGAACATCGACGACAACCCGGTGACCATCAAGACGATCGAATGCGCCATCGTCGACAAGGCCTGGGAGAACGGCTGGCTGAAGCCGGAGCCGGCCGCGGTCAAGACCGGCAAGAAGGTCGCGATCGTCGGCGCCGGCCCGGCCGGGCTCGCCGCCGCGCAGCAGCTCGCTCGCGCCGGTCACGAGGTGCATGTCTATGAGAAGCACGCCAAGGCCGGCGGACTTCTTCGCTACGGCATTCCCGACTTCAAGATGGAGAAGGGCGTCATCGACCGCCGCATCGCGCAGATGGAAGGCGAAGGCGTCGTCTTCCATTACGGCGTCAATGTCGGCGGCAAGGACGGCCTCGATGCCAAGACGCTGCTGAAGGATTACGACGCAGTGGCGCTGACCGGCGGCGCGGAAGCCCCGCGCGACCTGCCGATCCCCGGCCGCGACCTCGCCGGCATCCACTACGCGATGGACTTCCTGCCGCAGCAGAACCGCCGCGTCGGCAATGAGCCTGTGAACGCCACCGAGATCCTCGCCGGCGGCAAGCATGTCGTCGTGATCGGCGGCGGCGACACCGGCAGCGACTGCATCGGCACCTCGCTGCGCCAGGGCGCCCTCTCGGTCACCCAGCTCGAGATCATGCCGGCGCCGCCGGAGCGTGAGGACAAGGCGCTGACCTGGCCGAACTGGCCGCTGAAGATGCGGACGTCGTCGAGCCAGGCCGAGGGCGCGATGCGCGAGTTCGCGGTGCTGACGCAGAAGTTCGAAGGCGAGAACGGCGCGGTGAAGAAGATGCACTGCGTCCGCGTCGACGCCCAGTTCAAGCCGATCCCGGGCACCGAGTTCGAGCTCGCCGCCGACCTCGTGCTGCTGGCGATGGGCTTCGTGCATCCGGTGCACGAGGGCCTGCTCAAGAGCCTCGGCGTCGACCTCGACCCGCGCGGCAACGTCAAGGCCAATCTGACCGACTACCAGACCTCGCTGCCGAAGGTGTTCTCCGCCGGCGACATGCGCCGCGGCCAGTCCCTGGTCGTGTGGGCCATCCGCGAGGGCCGTCTCTGCGCCCAGGCCGTCGACAAGTTCCTGATGGGCAAGACCGAGCTGCCGCGCTGAAGGCATCGTCGGTTTATTTGTCCCCCCCCTCACGCCACGACGGTCTCCGCCTCCCCTCCGCTTGTGGGGCGGGGTCGGGCCGGTCGCCCTGAACTTGGCGTGCGGCAGTCGCTGCTCTCGCCGACGCTCTATAGCTAGGCAGGCGGTTCCTGACGCAATCGGCTATGCTATTGCATACGCTTCGAAATTTGTTCAGCCCAAAATAAAATGCACCGCTTCTTGCGAAGCGATGCATTTTATGTATTCTGGCACATCTTCACATCTCCTGATTCCATCAGGAGTTGAGGGAAGTGTGGCTGAGTGGCTAAAAGCACCCGACTCCTAATCGGGCAGAGACCACAAGCTTCGACGGCAGACTGGGCTCTCGTGGGTTCGAATCCCACCACTTCCGCGCCATTCAAAGGGACAGCTACGGCTGTCCCTTTTTTATTTTTTAAACGCTTCACGATCAAAAAGCAACAAACTGGATACGGCGGCGCCAATTCGAATTAGCAACAAGACAGTGCAACTGCTTGTTGCTAAATTATTTTTACCTCCTTGTCAAGCCCCATAAGTCATTGTAATTGTGGATCTATGGAAAATACCAGGCTGTTGCAAAAATGGCTTGTGCAACATGATTGACGATGCGGAAGTGCCCAGCACGGAACTGGAACGCCAGATCCTGGAACAGCTAAATGAAACCATTCGGCGTCGCCTTGAGCTCGAAGCAGAAGAGAACGCTCTTCGTCGTCTGCTTACAAAAATCCGCAACAAATCCCTTAAAATCAAGGATGTCACCCGAAAGAACAGCGTAAATCGAGTACTGATCGAAGATCGGATTCTTGAAGCTCTCCGAGAGTCGGAGAAGGGAGTGTCAACGGCCGCTCTGAGCCGAGAGATTCTGTTTCGTTTTCCAAATGTGAAGCCGGCGACTTTTCGTTCGTATCTGCATCGTTTGAACAGTCGCGGCCTGATCGAACCGGTCCCTACAAAAGTGGCCACTTGGCAAATTGCGCAGTCTTCTCCTAAGGCGATTAAATGAGATCACGGCTGATGCTGTTTCCTCGCAGCCATTTCGCAGACTCAGTACTTGGAGGGTTCACTTCAATTCCCCCCTCCCCATAAGAACGGAGCGAGGGAGCGCACTGCCCGTGACGCTTCAGCTCAAATCCAATTTCCAGAATTGCATTCAACCAACAAAAGGGGTGGGGGCTTCCTCAACATGAATCTCCGCACGGCCTGAAGTGGCAGGTCAGGTCGACGGTCCATGATCGATCGGATGGGCGTCGAAGCGTCAGGGTCGACGTGTCACCGTGAAGCCCCCACCCGTCCTGGCCATCGGGCCAGCTCGGATGAGCCGCGCCTCGCGCGGCTCCGATGTCAGGCGGGATGAGGCCGCGTGCAGCGACAGCGGCCCGGCTCGGCAGCGGGCGTGCCTTCGAGGATTGCGCGCACCGCGAGCATCACGATGTCAGCCATGTGGACGGTCCCCACTGTTCGACGGCAGGACGCCGCGAGCCTCCTTGGTTCCCGCAACCTAAAGCTGCGACTCTTAAGATAAGCACAATGGCCGCGCCGGCATTCCATTCAAATGCAGTTCGCGCGTGATCATGTCCGCGCTGATCACGCGAATACGCGTTTTGACTCGCGTCATCGGAGAGTGATCAAGCCTTGGTCCTTGCCCAGATGTCTTCGACCGGCACCGGCGGCGTCACCCGGAAGATCTCGTCGATGACGCCGCCGAGTTCGGCGGCGCTCTCGATCACACGCTCCTCGACGACTTCGCCATCGCGCGCCTGCCGCTGATAGCGGCGGGTGACCAGCTTGTGACGTATGCCGGGCTCGACACGCTCCATCATCAGCGTATGCGTGGCCGGCACGTTCGGGCTGGTCGAGGTGTACCAGCTGCCGAGCACATAATCGGCATGGATCTGCGGCGCGAGGTCGAACGCGTACATCATGCGCCAGCCCGTCGGCTGCTTCGCGCTGACCGTATAGAGCCCGTCCCACGTGCCGATGCGGAACGTTCCCATCGGCGTCTGCTGCTCGGGTCCGAGCTCGAGACAAATGGGCGCATCCATCATGCAGATGCCGAAGCCGACATCGACGAGATGCGGGCGGCCATCGACCTCGACCAGCAGCATCATGTGCTGGCGCGGCCCGAGCGGATCTGATGGCGCCGAGCGCCAGCGCACCCGGCCGGTCAGGCCGGTGGTCTTGAAGCCGATCGCCTCAAGCACCGCCTGGAACAGCACGTTCTGCTCGAAGCAGTAGCCGCCGCGGCGGCCGAGCACGAGCTTCTGTTGCACGGACGGCAGGTCGACATGGACGGGACGCCCCATCAGCGGATCGAGCGCCTCGAACGGCAGCGCGTCGACATGCGCGGCCTGCAGCGCTGCGAGCGTCGACAGGTCGGGCGCGAGCGGCCCGCGATAGTCGATGCGGGCGAGATAGGAATCCAGCTGAAGCTCACCGGCCATCGCAACGCTTTCCCGTCAGCTCTCGATGCGCGCCCAGATCACATCGACGGGCACCGGCAGCGTGAGCCCGAACACCTCCTCGATGACGCTGCGCAGCGTCTCGGGCGTTTCGATGATCTGTTCGCTCCTCGCCTCGCCATCGCGCGCCTCGATGACCAGGCGGCGATTGACCAGCTTGTAGCGCGCCTCACGCGTCAACCGCTCCAGGATCAGCATCGAGGTGAACGGCGTCAACGGGCTGGTCGAGGTGAACCAGTTGCCGAGCACATAGTCGGCATGAATCTGCGGCACCAGATCAAACACATACATCGTGCGCCAGCCAGCCGGCTGCTTCGCCGCGAGCCAATACAGCCCATCAGACAGCGTCAGACGGAACGTCCCCATCGCGGTCGGCTGCTCGATGTCGGCAACCATCTGCAGCGGCGTATCGAGCAGGCAGGAGCCGAAGCCGACATCGGCGAGATGAGGCCCCTCCGGCAGGTCCACCTTCAGCATCATGTGCGTGCGCGGCGTCAGCGGCGCATCGGCGTCGAGCCGCCAGCGCACCCGTGCCGAGAGCGGCGTCACCGCAAAGCCGATCGCCTCCAGCGCCGCTTTCAGCAGCGCATTCTGCTCGAAGCAATAGCCGCCGCGACGGCCGTCGACGATCTTGGCCTGGACCGAGGCGAGATCGATGTTCACGGGCCGGCCGAGCAGCGGATCGATGCCCTCGAAAGCGATGGCATCGACATGCGCCGCCTGCAATCCGGCCAGCGTGTCGAAGGTGGGGGCCAGCGGCCCGCGATAGCCGATCCGGGCGAGATATTTGTCGAGATCGAAACGGTCGGTCATGGTGGAAAGATCACGCCACCCCGGCCCGCAACAGATCGTGCATGTGCAGGATGCCGACTGGCTTCAAGCCATCCGTCACGATGAGCGTCGTGATCTTGGCGGAGTTCAGGATCTCCAGCGCCTCGGAGGCCAGCGCCTCGCGGCGCACGGTGCGCGGGTTCGCGGTCATGATCTCGTCGACCGAGACGGACAGCAGGTCGGCACGCATCTTCCGGCGGAGGTCGCCGTCGGTGATGATGCCGGCGACATGGCCACGGCCATCGACGATGATGACGCAGCCCAGACCCTTGGCCGACATCTCGGCAAGCGCATCGGCCATGCCGGTGCCGAGCGGCTTCAGCGGCACCGCGTCGCCCGAGCGCATCAGATCGGAGATATGTTTGAGCATGGCGCCGAGCTTGCCGCCCGGATGGAAATTGGCGAATTCGAGCGCGGTGAAGCCGCGGCCTTCGAGCAGCGCGATCGCGAGCGCATCGCCGATCGCGGCCTGCATCAGGGTCGAGGTGGTCGGCGCCAGATTGTGCGGACAGGCCTCGCGCGCCTTCGGCAGCTCCAGCACGATACGCGCCGCCTCCCCCAGCGACGATTGCGCATTGGAGGTGACCGCGATCAGCGGGATGGCGAAGCGCTTGGTATAGTTGACCAGCGTCTTCATCTCCGGCTGCTCGCCGGACCACGACAGCGCGATGACGACGTCGTCCGAGGTGATCATGCCGAGATCGCCATGGCCGGCCTCGGCGGAATGGACGAAGAAGGCGGGCGTGCCGGTCGAGGCGAGGGTTGCGGCCATCTTGCGGGCGACGTGGCCGGACTTGCCGAGGCCGGTGAGGATCGCCCGGCCCTTGGCTTGGCGGATCAGCTCGACGGCAGCGGCGAAGGCTGCTCCCAAGGGCCCGGATAGCGCCGCGGAGATCGCGGCAATGCCGTTGCTGCCGGCGTCGAGCGTGCGCAGCGCCGACTGGATATCTGCGTTGGCGGGAGCGGTGTCGGGCAACGGCTTCGATCTCGGCATGCGGACTTCCAGGGCTGAACAGTCAGGCGCCGCTCTTTAGCATGGGTAAGGCAGCAAGGCGCCATCAACAGCCCATTAACCATATTTGTTTTTACTCCCTTAACGACGCGGTTGGCCGGCGGCGCGGGCGTCCCGACGACGCAATTGATTTTGTTGGAGTATTTTCATCGTGGGGTGGAGGCCTGACAGCGGCCGCGCGAGGCGCGCGCGAAGGCGCGCGGTGTGGCGCGGTGCGTCCGCCGCATGCCTGCTGCTCGCCGCGCTCGGCCCCGAGGCCGCCCGCTCCCAGACCATCGACGTGTTCCGGCCGGTGCGCGACGGCTTCCTGGCACCGCAGGACTCCCCGTTGCGGCGGACCGTGGTCAGCGGCCTGACCGATGCCGTCCCGACGCCAGGGCTGCCCGCGACGCCTGCGCCGGCCAGCTCGGCCGCACGACGAACTCTGGTCCCCCTGCCCGGTGTGCCCGCGGCCAGCGGCGCATCCGATGTCGGCTATGATTCGCTGAATCGCACCCGCAAGAAGCCGAAATACTATCCCGCCCAGGCGCGGCCCAAGCCGGCGCCGGGCCCCGGCACACCGCCGTCCGGCGAGCTCACCGGCCAGTTGCGCCCGACCTTGCCGCCCTCGGCCTCCGCCAACCGGCAACCGCTGCCGCCCGCGATGGCGGGCACCGTCCCCGGCCAGCCGCCGCGCAAGCGCCTCAGGATCGACGACGACCCGTTCGGCGCGGTCGGCGACTACGCCGGGCCGTTCCTGATCAAGGGCGCGGTCGAGCTCTCTGCCGGCTATGACAGCAACCCGGCCCGCCTCGCCAGGCCGCGCGGCATGCCGGCCTGGGTGATCGCGCCGGAATTCCTGGCGGTGTCGAACTGGGAGCGTCACGCCCTCGTCGCCGACCTTAGGGGATCCTTCACCGGCTATGGCAGCACCCTGCCGGCCATCATGGACGGCGGCATCAATTCGGCGCCGACCACGCTCGACCGCCCCGACTTCACCGGCCATGTCGACGGCCGCCTCGATATCACGCGCGACACCTCGATCGGCGCCCAGCTCCGCCTGCGCGCGGCGACCGACAATCCCGGCAGCCCCAGCGTGCAGGCCGGATTGTCGCGCTATCCGGTCTACACCACGCTCGGCACCACCTTAGGCATCGACCAGCGCTTCAACCGGCTGCAGGTCTCGGCCGGCGCCACCGCCGATCGCACCAGCTATCAGCAGAGCAAGCTGACCGACGGCACGATGACGTCGAACGATGACCGCAACTACAACCAGTTCGGCGGCATCGGCCGGGTGTCCTATGAGGTCATGCCCGGCCTGAAGCCCTTCACGGAAATCCAGGGCGACAGCCGCGTGCACGACGAGAAGATCGACCGTTCCGGCTATCAGCGCGATTCCTCCGGCGGCTACGCCAAGGCCGGCACCTCGTTCGAGTTCACCCGGCTGCTGACCGGCGAGGTCTCGCTCGGCTATGCCACGCGCAGCTATGTCGACCCGCGGCTGAACCGGCTGCAGGGCTTCCTGACCACGGCCTCGCTGGTGTGGTCGGCGACGCCGCTCACCACCGCGCGCTTTCTCTCCGACACGCAGCTCGCGGAGACCACGGTGGCCGGCGCCTCCGGCGTGCTGGTGCGCACCTACACGGTGCAGGTCGATCACGATTTCCGCCGCTGGCTGACCGGCATCGGCAAGTTCAGCTTCGGCACGCTCGACTATCAGGGCTACGGCCGCAGCGACCGCACCTATTCGGCCGAAGGCAACCTCGTCTACAAGATGTCGCGCAACGTCTGGGTCAAGGGCACGCTGCGCTATGACAAGCTGGACTCCAACATCGCCGGCGCGGGATCGTCGGGCACGGTGGTGATGCTGGGCGTCCGGCTGCAGAACTGAGCCCCGCTCTGCCCCCGTCATTGCGAGGAGCGAAGCGACGAAGCAATCCAGGGCTGTGTAAACGACTCTGGATTGCTTCGCTGCGCTCGCAATGACGTGGTGAGAGCGTTGCTTCAATCAGGCGACATCACCCGGAGCTTACGCCGCCGTCACCGTCAGATGTGCGCCGTCCGCCTGCACGATGCGCACGCGGCTGCCGGCGGGCGTGTCCGGGCCGGCGACGCGCCACACCGTGTCGTCGATGCGCACGGTGCCGTTGCCGCCGACGATCGGCTTCTCCAGGGTGAACTCGCGGCCGACCAGCGCGGCCGAGCGGCGGTTGAGGAACGGATTGTCCTGCGATGGCGCCGCGTTGGCGCGCGCCAGCCGCCGCCACAGCGGCACGGCCGCGATCGCGAACAGCGCGAACAGCAGTATCTGCAGCTGCCATCCCGGCGCGACGACGAACGAGATCAGGCCGACCAGCAGCGCCGCGAGGCCTAGCCAGAACAGGAAGATGCCGGGCGCCAGCAGCTCCAGCGCCATCAGCAGGACGCCGAAGATCAGCCAGTTCCAGGTGCCGAGCGTGACGAACATGTCGCTCATGATCGCCTCCTTCGCTCTACGTCCGCGGCGGCACGGGCGGCGCCGGCGGCGTCCCCGCCGACGGCACCGAACCGCCGCGGCGCGCGGCGGCCACGGCCGAAGCCGCGCTCTCGCCGAACGTCGCCTTGGCGATCTCGCCGATGCCGGCGAGCGAGGCCAGCATGCCCGTCGCCTCCAGCGGCAGCATGATCACCTTCTGGTTCGGCGAGTCGGCGAGCTGGCCGAACGCCTTGATGTATTTGTCGGCGATGAAGTAGTTGAGCGCGGCGACATCGCCCTTACCGATCGCGTCCGACACCATCTGCGTCGCCTTGGCCTCGGCTTCGGCCGCGCGCTCGCGCGCCTGGGCATCGAGAAAGGCCGATTCGCGGCGGCCCTCCGCCTGCAGGATCTGGCTCTGCTTCGCACCTTCCGCGCGCAGAATCTCCGACTGGCGCTGGCCCTCGGCCTGCAGGATGTCGGCGCGCTTGACGCGCTCGGCCTTCATCTGACGGCCCATCGCCTCGACCAGATCGGCCGGCGGCACGATGTCCTTGATCTCGATCCGGTTCACCTTGAGGCCCCACGGCGACACCGCGGCGTCGACGACCCGCAGCAGCCGCTCGTTGATCTCGTCGCGATGCGACAGCACCTGGTCGAGATCCATCGCGCCCATCACCGAGCGGATGTTGGTCATGGTCAGCGTGACGATCGCCTGGTTGAGGTTCGACACCTCGTAGCTCGCCTTGGCGGCGTCGAACACCTGGTAGAAGGCGACGCCGTCGACCGTCACGGTGGCGTTGTCCTTGGTGATGACCTCCTGCTCGGGGATGTCGATCACCTGCTCCATCATGTTGATCTTGCGCCCGATGCGATCGAAGAAGGGCACGATGATGTTGAGGCCCGGCGACAAGGTGCGGGTGTATTTGCCGAACCGCTCGACGGTCCAGTCGAACCCCTGTGGCACGGTCTTCACGCCGGAATACAGCGTGAAGATGACCAGCAGCACCAGCGCTATGGCGAAAATGTCGAAACCGCTCATGTATCCTCCAAGGGAGGAGACGGTCGTCCCCTCACCAGCCTCTGCAGCCATCACAATCTAGGGATTGCTGCATGATTTTGTCGGGGATTCGTCAGGCGCGGTTCAGGAAAGTATTTTCGAAGGTTGCAGCGGCATTAACCTTGCGCCGCCGCACGGCTCACCTAGCCGAAGGCAGAGAAGCGCCGGCGGGCCGGCTCAGAGCCAGCCCGTTACAGCCAACCCTGCAGCTCGCGCAGCACGAGCTGCCGCAGTACCTCCATGCCCGGGGCACTGTCGTTCAGGCACGGCACGGCGGAGAATTCCTCGCCGCCATTGTGCTTGAAGATCTCGCAGTTCTCGCCGGAGATCTCCTCCAGCGTCTCCAGGCAGTCGGCGGCGAAGCCGGGCATCACCACGGCGATGCGCTTGACGCCGTCCTTGGCGAGCTTCTCGATGGTCTTGTCGGTGTAGGGCTGCAGCCACTCCGAGAAGCCGAAACGCGACTGGAAGGTCAGCAGCAGCTTGGTGTCGTCCATGCCGAGCCGCTTGCGCAGCAGCTCGGTGGTGGCGACGCACTGCTCGCGATAGGGGTCGCCCTTGTCGACATATTCCTTCGGCATGCCGTGGAACGACGCCACGATCAGCTCGGGCGTGTACGGCAGCGTCTTCAGATGATCCTCGATCGAGACCGCCAGCGCCTCGATGTAGAAATCGTCGTTGTAATAGGGCGGCGTCACCCGGATGGTCGGCTGCGCCCGCAGCTCGGTCAGGACGCGGAACGCCTCGTCGCACACGGTGGCCGAGGTCGCGGCCGAATATTGCGGATACAGCGGCACGACCAGGATGCGGTCACAGCCTTTGGCCATCAGGCCATCGACACCGGCCTTGATCGACGGATTGCCGTAGCGCATCGCCCAGTCGACGAGGACGTGGCTGCGGTCGGCGATCGCAGCGGCCAGCTTCTCGCTCTGCGCGCGGGTGATCGTCTTCAGCGGCGATTCGTTCTTCTCGGTGTTCCAGATCGACTGGTAGTCCTTGGCCTTCTTGCGCGGCCGGACGTTGAGGATGATCCCGTTGAGGATGATCTTCCACAGCAGGCCCTGGTCCTCGATGACGCGACGGTCGGACAGGAACTCTTTCAGATACACCCGCACGCCAGCGGCGTCGGCCGTATCGGGCGTCCCGAGATTGACCAGCAGCACGCCGACGCGTGACGTGCTCGCGGCCGGCAACGGTTTGGCATCAAGAGCCTTGGCATCAAGAGCCTTGGCATCGACAGGCCTGGCATTGTCGAGGGAGATGGCGGCGGTCATGATGCCTGTGACTGGTGAAGGGCGTGGCTTGGCGGCTTGTTTCGACATTGTCAAGATAAGGGCCATTTCACCGATGTCATCGGAGGAGCCATGACGATTGCAGAATGGTGCATTTTCGCCAGCGTAATGCTCTACCTTTTAACGATCGTGCCGGCGAAATGGATCAAGGTCGACGGCGCCGGGCGCTATGACAACGCCCGGCCGCGAGATCCCGCCTTCTACGCCGGCGGCATCCGCGAGCGGGCGCTGGGCGCCCACCAGAACGGCATCGAGGCGTTCCCGTTCTTTGCGGCGGCGGTACTGCTGGCCGAGTTCCGCGGCGCGCCGCAGAACCTGATCAACGAGCTGTCGGTGCTGTTCCTGATCGTGCGCATCGCCTACGTCCTGACCTACGTCGGCGACCGGCCGTCGCTGCGCTCGATCCTGTGGGCGATCGGCTTCCTGATCACGGTCGCGATCTTCTTCCTGCCTTTGCTGCGCAATTACCTGCCGGTTTGAGCGGAAGCCGCGGCCCCCGCGCGTGAGCGGTGTCACATCCCTGTCCCCGCCGAGGTGCTAACCACGAGCGCTGAAGACCTCGGTCCGTACGCTTTTCGTTTCCGCTTTGATCCGGCCTGCTACGGCCAGTTGATTGGATTTGACGGCGAAATTCCCTATAGGGCGGGGTGAATTCGACGGCTGCAGCGGCGCTATCGGGCCGCCAGAGGGATGATGATGACTTTGACCAGCTCGGCTTCCGCGCGCGCGCCGCGCGACCCGGGAAATTACCAGACCGCCCTGCAATCGACGGTGCGGGCGGCTTCGGACTGGCTGATCGCCAACCAGAAGCCGGACGGCCACTGGGTCGGCCGCGCCGAATCCAACGCCTGCATGGAGGCGCAATGGTGCCTGGCGCTGTGGTTCATGGGGCTCGAGGACCATCCGCTGCGCAAGCGCCTGGGCCAGTCGCTGCTCGACAGCCAGCGCCCGGACGGCGCCTGGCAGGTCTATTTCGGCGCGCCCAATGGCGACATCAACGCGACCGTAGAGGCCTATGCCGCGCTGCGCTCGCTCGGCTTCCGCGACGATGAGCCGCCGGTGCGCCGCGCCCGCGAATGGATCGAGGCCAAGGGCGGCTTGCGCAACATCCGCGTGTTCACGCGCTACTGGCTGGCGCTGATCGGCGAATGGCCGTGGGAGAAGACGCCGAACATCCCGCCCGAAGTCATCTGGTTTCCGCTCTGGTTTCCGTTCTCGATCTACAATTTCGCGCAATGGGCACGCGCCACCCTGATGCCGATCGCCGTGCTGTCGGCGCGGCGCCCGAGCCGGCCGCTGCCGCCCGAGAACCGGCTCGACGCGCTGTTTCCGCATGGGCGCAACGCGTTCGGCTACGACCTGCCGGTCAAGGCCAATGCCGGCGGCTGGGACAAGTTCTTCCGCGGCGCCGACAAGGTGCTGCATGCCCTGCAGAACTTCGGCAACAAGCTCAATCTCGGCCTGTTTCGCCCGGCGGCGACCAGCCGCGTGCTGGAATGGATGATCCGCCATCAGGATGTCGACGGCGCCTGGGGCGGTATCCAGCCGCCCTGGATCTACGGCCTGATGGCGCTCTATGCCGAGGGCTATCCGCTCAATCACCCCGTTCTCGCCAAGGGCCTCGATGCCCTGAACGATCCCGGCTGGCGGGTCGATGTTGGCGATGCCACCTACATCCAGGCGACCAACAGCCCGGTGTGGGACACGATCCTCACTTTGCTCGCCTTCGACGATGCCGGCGTGCTCGGCGATTATCCGGAAGCCGTCGACAAGGCGGTGAACTGGGTACTGGAGCGCCAGGTGCGGGTGCCCGGCGACTGGTCGATGAAGCTGCCGCACGTCAAGCCCGGCGGCTGGGCGTTCGAATACGCCAACAACTACTATCCCGACACCGACGACACCGCGGTCGCGCTGATCGCGCTGGCGCCGCTGCGGCATGACCCCAAGTGGAAGGCGAAAGGCATCGACGAGGCCATTCAGCTCGGCGTCGACTGGCTGATCGGCATGCAGAGCCACGGCGGCGGCTGGGGCGCGTTCGACAAGGACAACAACCAGCAGATCCTGACCAAGATTCCGTTCTGCGACTACGGCGAGGCGCTCGATCCGCCGTCGGTCGACGTCACCGCCCACATCGTCGAGGCGTTCGGCAAGCTCGGCATCTCGCGCAACCATCCCGCCATGGTGCGCGCGCTCGACTACATCCGACGGGAGCAGGAGCCGAGCGGTCCATGGTTCGGCCGCTGGGGCGTCAACTACGTCTACGGCACCGGCGCCGTGCTGCCGGCGCTGGCCGCGATCGGCGAGGACATGACGCAACCCTATATCGGCCGCGCCTGCGACTGGCTCGTCGCCCATCAGCAGCCGGACGGCGGCTGGGGCGAGAGCTGCGCGTCCTACATGGACGTCAGCGCGGTCGGGCGCGGCACCACCACAGCGTCGCAGACCGCCTGGGCGCTGATGGCGCTGCTCGCCGCCAACCGTCCACAGGACAAGGACGCCATCGAGCGCGGCTGCATGTGGCTGGTCGAGCGCCAGTCGGCCGGCACCTGGGACGAGCCGGAATTCACCGGCACCGGCTTCCCCGGCTACGGCGTCGGCCAGACCATCAAGCTCAACGATCCCTCGTTGCAGGAACGGCTGATGCAGGGCCCGGAACTGTCCCGCGCCTTCATGCTCCGCTACGGCATGTACCGCCACTACTTCCCGCTGATGGCGCTCGGCCGCGCGCTGCGGCCGCAGGGGCATGGCAACACCGCATCCGCACCCTCGCTGTCGTCCCGGCCTTGAGCCGGGACCCATAACCACAGGGAGCGGTTTGAGGCAGGCGTGTAGTTAAAGGCTCGCTCAATCACAGCCGCCGCGGAGTATGGGTCCCGGCTCAAGGCCGGGACGACACCGATAGTTTTGCGCGATCTCGGCCCACCCCACCGCTGTCATGCCCCGCGCAGGCGCATCCAGTACGCCGCGGCGGACGTGTTGCGCAGGAGCGGAGTAGCTGACCGCACCCCGCTCAGAAGCAGGTCGTGCGTTCCGCCGCCATGTAGCCGAACAGCAGGCCGACACCGAACAGCAGCACCAGCCCGGCCGCGCCGAACTCCAGTCCCCGCATGATCAGGGCGCCGCCGCCGTCGCGGCCGGCGCTGAGGCGACGGGCGATGTCCTTGGCGGCGACCGCGATGACGGCGATGGTGGCGACGGTGATCGCGGTGCCCATACCCATCACGAGGGTGGCGGCGACGCCGGCCCAGAACATTCCCTGTGCCAGGGCGAACACCAGCACCAGGATCGCACCCGAGCACGGGCGGATGCCGGCGGCGAAGATCGCCTGGAAGCCGCGCTGCCAGCCGCCGGGGCCGGCGAGCTCGCTCGGCGCGGGTCCGTGCGAATGGCCGCAACCGCAATCGTCGCCATGGACGTGATCATGATGGGCGTGATCGTGGTGGACATGATCGTGAGCGGCGTGACCATGGGCCGCGGCCGCATGCGTGTGAGCATGACCGTGGTGATGATCATGTCCATGATGGTCGTGGCCGTGATGGTGGTCATGCCCATGGTGATCTTGAGGCGCGCGATGCTGATGATCATGCGCGTGGCCGTGATCATGCCCTGACGGCACCACCGCAGCCGCCGGCCCACCAGCCAGCGCCAGCGCTGGGGTCGCCGGCTGCCACGTCCGCAGGAACGCCGCGCCCTTAACCCAGACCAGACGTGCGCCGAGCAGCGCGATCAGGCCGTAGCTTGCAATCTCCACCACCTTCTCGGCGCTGCACATGTTCGCAGCCGTGGCGTTGAGCAGCACGGCACCGATGCCGACGATGACGACCGCGACCAGCGACTGCATCAGGCCCGAGGCGAACGAGAGCACGATGCCGCGCTTTGCCGTCTCCTGGTTGGCGACGAGATAGGACGCGATCACGGCCTTGCCGTGGCCGGGACCAGCCGCATGGAAGATGCCGTAGGCGAACGAGATCGCCAGCAGCCACCACACCGCCGAGCCATCTTGCTTGGCCGAGCGGATCGCCCCGGACATCTGCCGGTAGAACTCCGATTGCTTGGCGAGCAGCCAGCCGACGATGCCGCCGACCTGCGGCTCCGCCGGCGCGCCGAATGGCGGCTTGGCGAGCAGCGCATGCGAGGCGGCGTCGGCGGCGAGAAGCGCTGCGAGGATCGCAGCGCAGGTGAGGAGCGGACGGGCGGAGCTGGGGCGAGGTGTCATGGACATTCCACTGAGATATTGTTGGCGAAATTCATTCCGAAATTGGCGTTCGCCCCGCCGCTCAGGAATGTCTGTTCGTTCATGGTCTGCGCGACGGAGCCGCCGTCGCTCGGTCTCACCAGGCCGAACTTGCAGCCGGCGGGAGCACTGACCAGCTTGACGGGATCCTTCTCCGCCATCTGGAAATCGATGAAATAGCTGGGATCGTACACCTCGACCTGGAGCTCCCTGGGCTTCACCGGCGCCTTCAGCGGCAGGGTGAAGTGGAGGGTCAGCTTGGTGTCCTTGTATTCGAGGTAGTAGTCGACGGGATCCTCGAGCTTCTGCTTGCGGCCGTCGGACTTGATGAAGGTGAAGTAGGCATATTCCTTCAGCGACTCGGCATTGGTCTGCGCCAGCGGCGCCAGCTCCTCGCGGGTGTAGACGCCCTTCTGCTTGGTCTCGAGGCCCTGCAACGCGTAGGTCGCGAACATGTCGTCGAAGGTCCAGGCGTGCCGCACGCCGGTCAGCGAACCGTCGGCCGCGTAGAGCAGCTCGCTGGTCGCGGTGACCCAGACATGCGGATGGGCGCTCGCCGCGCTCGCGCCGAGCACGAGCATCAGCGCACCGAGAACGAAACGAACCACCGCCATCCCCTTCACCTCAAGCCGCCGCGGGGACATCGAGCAGGCCACGTCGGCGGAGCAGCGCGTCGGGCTCGGGCTCGCGGCCCCGGAACGCGACATACGCCGCTTCCGGATCGAGCGAGCCGCCCGAGGAATAGACGTTGTCGTGGAGCCGCTTGGCGACGGTGGGATCGAAGATGTTGCCGGCTTCCTCGAAGGCGCCGAAGGCATCCGCATCCATCACCTCCGACCACATGTAGCTGTAATAGCCCGCCGCATAATGGTCTCCCGAGAAGATATGGCCGAATTGAGTCGGCCGGTGGCGCAGCGCGATCTCGGGCGGCATGCCGATCTTCTCCATCTCGGCCTTTTCGAACGCGCGCACATCCTTCGAAGCCGATGCCGGCTGGGTGTGGAACTCGAGGTCGATCAGCGCCGAGGAGACGAACTCGACCGTGGCAAAGCCCTGGTTGAAGCGGCGCGCCGCCAGGAAGCGGTCGAGCAGGTCCTGCGGCAGCGGCTCGCCGGTCTGGTAGTGACGCGCGAAGGTTTGCAGCACCTCGGGGCGCTCCTGCCAGTGCTCGTAGAGCTGCGACGGCAGCTCGACGAAGTCGGTGAACACGGCAGTGCCCGACAGCGACGGATAGGTCACGTTGGACAGGATGCCGTGCAGGCCGTGGCCGAACTCGTGGAACAGCGTGCGCGCATCGTCCGGCGACAGCAGCGAGGGCTGGCCGTCGGCGCCCTTGGCGAAGTTGCAGACGTTGATGATCAAGGGCGCGGTGTCGCCGTCGAGCTTCTGCTGGTCGCGCAGCGAGGTCATCCAGGCGCCGGAGCGCTTCGACGAGCGCGCAAAGTAGTCGCCATAGAACAGCGCCTTGTGGCTGCCATCGGCCGCCTTGATCTCCCACACCCGGACGTCCGGATGCCAGACCGGGATGTCCTTGCGCTCGGCGAAGGTGATGCCGAACAGCCGCGTGGCGCAATCGAAGGCGGCCGCGATTATGTTATCGAGCGAAAGATACGGCTTGATCGCCGCGTCGTCGAAGTTGGCCTTCGCCTGGCGCAGCTTCTCGGCATAGTAACGCCAATCCCAGGCCTCGAGCTTGAAGTTGCCGCCCTCCGCCGTGATCATCGCCTGCAACTGGTCGCGGTCGGCCAGCGCCTTGGCGCGGGCCGGCTTCCAGACCCGCTCCAAGAGGCCGCGCACCGCCTCCGGCGTCTTCGCCATGGAATCCTCGAGGCGATAGGCGGCGAAGTTGGGAAAGCCCATGATCCTGGCGGCCTGCTCGCGCAACGCCAGGATCTCGCCGATGACGGCGTTGTTGTCGTTGGAATTGCCATTGTCGCCGCGCGCGGTGAACGCCTTGAACACCTTCTCGCGGAGGTCGCGGCGGGCGGAGCTCTGCAGGAACGGCTCGACCGAGGAGCGCGACAGGGTCACGATCGCCTTGCCGGGCATGCCGCGCTCTTCCGCCGCAGCCTTGGCGGCAGCCACGAAGCTCTCGGACAGGCCGGCACGGTCGTCCTCGCCGAGCTCGAGGACCCAGTCCTGCTCGTCGCCGAGCACGTGGTGGCTGAAGGTGGTGCCGAGCTGGGCGAGCTTCTCGTTGATCTCGGCCATCCGCACCTTGTCGTCATCGGACAGGCCGGCGCCGGCACGGCGGAAGCGGGTGTAGGTGCGCTCCAGGAGCCGCTGCTCCTCACCGGTGAGCTTGAGGTCCTTGCGGTTGTCGTAGAGCAGCGCGATGCGGCCAAACAGCACGGCATTCATCATGATCGGGTTCCAGTGCCGCGCCATCCGCAGCGACACGTCCTTGTCGATCTCCAGAATCGCCGGGTTCGAATGCGCCGACACCAAGTCGTAGAACACCGCCGCGACCTTCGACAGCAGCTTGCCCGAGCGCTCCAGCGCCGTGATGGTGTTGGCGAAGTCGGGCTCGGCCGGATCGTGAGTGATCGCGGTGATTTCGGCGGAATGGTCGGCGAAGGCGCGCTCGAAGGCCGGCAGGAAGTGCTCGGGCCTGATCGCGTCGAAGGGCGGTGTCTGGTGGGGGGTCTCCCAGGCCACGAGCAGCGGGTTGGTCTGGGCGTCGATCACAGCGGTGGTGTTTGACATCGGCTGGGGTCCGTCCTCTCCCGGAAGTTCGATGCGCCCCTCATATCACGGAGCCGGCCCTTTTTGGGTCATTTCCCCTTGAAGGGCCGGGCCTTTTCGGAGAGATTGCGGCCCGCAACAGGACCCTGGACCATGAACGCAGAGACCACCTCCAAAGCCGGCCGCCAGATCGCTTGGCCGACCGTGATCACCGTCATCTCGGCGGCGATCCTGATCGGTGCCGAAGTGTTCGGTGCGGCCTTCGCCGGCGGCTGGGCGCTGGCGATTCTGTTCGGGCTCGGCGATAGCGGCGCGCACATCGTTCAGGCCGTGCTGTTCGCGATCGGCGTGTTCGTGATGATCGGCTTCATCCGCGGCGCGCAGCGCATCGAGCCTTTCACCAGGCGCGCGTGAACAGCACAAAAACACTGTCCTGCAAGCGTGAACGCGTTACGAAAGTTTAAGCTCGCTTAACGTTCGTTCAGACATCGACGCCGCTCTGTGTGTCGCGCAAGCACAGATGAGGGAAATCTTTCCCCGCGTCCAAAAATGCCTTGCGAACGAAATTCAAAACGCTTATTTCCGCTTCTGCCCAATTTCGCACGTGCCTGTGGTCGTGTGTCAGTCGGTAGGTATCCGGACAAGAGGCCGGACAGCCGCCAAGGGATGAGGAACCGAGGGGCCCTCGGATCGTTGCGGTCAAGATCATCATGATCGAGATCGTCATGCTCCAGAGCCCAGCATCTCTCTCAAGAGATGCCGCTGAAGGTCACCCCATCTTTTGCAACCGTGACTGGCAGCCGGAGGCGAACCGGCGCACCCCGCTCTCAACGGGGGACGCGACTTAAAGCAACGACGGATCGGGCTTTTTTGGTCTCTACCGGCAGTCCAAAGCCGGCGCGGGCTACTGAAAAGGCTTGTCCTTCATTGCCAGGTGTGCGGGCGGGAAATTCCCAACCAATCCACGGCAGCACAATTCGGCTACGGGTTCGAGGTTTTGTCGCCTTTCCATCGGGCGGCAACGCCAAGGCACCCGTGTCGGGATCATTTTGAACGGGTCTCGTCGCTGGGGCCGTTTGGAGGGTGCTATGACCGAACGTATCCGGGAATTCCTGCGCAACCGCCGCGAGGAAGGTCTGGACCACGAGCCCTGTCTCGTCGTCGACCTCGAGATCGTGCGCGACAACTACATGAGCTTCGCTCGGGCGTTGCCGGACAGCCGCGTGTTCTACGCGGTCAAGGCCAACCCGGCGCCGGAAGTGCTGTCGCTGCTCGCCTCGCTCGGCTCCTCCTTCGACACGGCGACCGTCGCCGAGATCGAGATGGCGCTGGCCGCCGGTGCGACGCCGGACCGCATCTCCTATGGCAACACCATCAAGAAGGAGCGGGACATCGCGCGCGCCTATGCGCTCGGCATCCGCCTCTTCGCCGTCGACTGCGCCGCCGAGGTCGAGAAGATCGCGCGCGCAGCGCCGGGCGCGAAGGTGTTCTGCCGCATCCTGTACGATTGCGCCGGCGCCGAGTGGCCGCTGTCGCGCAAGTTCGGCTGTGATCCCGAGATGGCGGTCGAAGTGCTGGACCTGGCGAAGCGCCTGGGCCTGGAGCCGTGCGGCATCTCGTTCCATGTCGGCTCGCAGCAGCGCAAGGTGAAGGCGTGGGACCGCGCGCTGGCGATGGCCTCGACGGTGTTCCGTGACTGCGCCGAGCGCGGCATCAACCTGACCATGGTCAACATGGGCGGGGGCTTCCCGACCAAGTACCTGAAGGACGTGCCGCCGGTCGTGCAGTACGGCCGCTCGATCTTCCGTGCGCTGCGCAAGCATTTCGGCAACCAGATCCCGGAGACGATCATCGAGCCGGGCCGCGGCATGGTCGGCAATGCCGGGATCATCGAGTCGGAAGTGGTGCTGATCTCGAAGAAGAGCGACGAGGACGAGCTGCGCTGGGTCTATCTCGACATCGGCAAGTTCGGCGGTCTCGCCGAGACGATGGACGAGTCGATCCGCTACGCCATCCGCACGCCGCATGAGGGCGCGGAGATGACCCCGTGCGTGCTCGCCGGCCCGACCTGCGATTCGGCTGACGTGATGTACGAGAAGCTGCCGTATCCGCTGCCGGTGACGCTCTCGATCGGCGACAAGGTGCTGATCGAGGGGACCGGGGCGTATACCTCGACCTACGCGTCGGTGGCCTTCAACGGCATCCCCCCGCTGAAGACCTATCACATCTGATCTGGCTGCCCTCGCCCCTGCGCGGGTGAGATGGGCAAGAGCCTCGGGTGGGGCTGCCCCCACCCCGACCCTCCCCCGCAAGCGGGGGAGGGAGCGATCCACCGTCATCTTCAACCTGACATCACGTGTTTGCGCGCGAGCCCAAGGTCCGCCGCGCAGGCCGGGGACTGACGTGCCATGACCGCTTTTCGCATCCCTTCGACCACGCCGCTTCGGACTGCCGCTCCGTTCGTGATCCGTGCCGAGCGTGCCTCCGACGTCCCGGCGCGCGAGACGCTGCTCGATGCCTGCTTTGGCGACAATCGCCATGAGCGCACCTGCCAGCGCCTGCGCGACGGACGCGCGCCCGCCGCAGGCCTCGCCTTGTCGGCGACGCGCGGCGGCGTCCTCGTGGGAACGCTGCGGCTGTGGCACGTCAGCGCCGGCGGACGCGACGCGCTGATGCTCGGCCCGCTGGCGGTCGCCGCCGAGGCGCGCAGCCTCGGCGTCGGTGCGGCGCTGATGAATGCCGCGCTGATGATCGCGGCGTCGCGCGGCCATGGCGCGGTGATCCTGCTCGGTGATGCGCCCTACTACGCCCGCTTCGGCTTCTCGGTCGCGCAGACCGCCGAGCTGGAGCTGCCTGGTGCGTTCGCGCGCGAGCGCCTGCTCGGGCTCGAGCTAGTCGATGGCGCGCTGCACGGGGCGACCGGCATGATCGTCGCCACGGGAGCGGCCGAGCGCAAGGCCCGCCGCTCGCGCCGCGAGCGGCAGATATCGTGCGCGGCGTGAGGACCGGGGCGGCGGCCACGCCGCGGCGGCGAACGCTGTTGCCAACGCTCCTGCTGATCCTGCTCGGGATCATGATCGTTCGCGACATCATGGTCCGGCGCTGGAGCAGCGGCCCGCCCGCCGGACCCGACGTCACCCGCCTGCGTTAGGCATTCCGGCAACGGGCGCCGCAGCAGCCCCGCGAGGGGTTGCGCAGGTGCAGCAAAAGCTCTTTAACCCCCAAAAATCCCCCCACGAGGTCCGTCATGTCCCGCCGCCTGATCTCTACCGGATCACCGTTCGAGAAGACCGCCGGCTACAGCCGCGCGGTGATCGATGGCGACTTCGCCTTCGTCGCCGGGACCACCGGCTATGACTACAGCACGATGACGATGCCGGCCGATGTCACGAGCCAGTCACGCAACTGCTTCAAGACCATCGCGGCCGCCCTGCAGGAGGGCGGGTTCGAGATGGCCGACATCGTCCGTGCGACCTATTACCTCACCGACGTCAGCGACGCCGATGCGCATTTTGCGGTCTGCGGCGAGGTCCTTGGCGACATCCGCCCCGCCGCCACGATGGTCGTCGTCGCGGCGCTGCTCAAGCCCGAGATGAAGGTCGAGATCGAAGTCACCGCCAAGCGCCGCGGCTCCTAAACGCGGCGAGGCATCTGAAGGCGCGCGCCGCCTGAATCCATCCATCCCACGCACCTTTCGCGGAGAACCATTCATGAGCTCGCAGATCCACGCGAAGATCACCGGCCCCATCGTGATGATCGGCTTCGGCTCGATCGGCAAGGGCACCCTGCCCCTGATCGAACGCCATTTCGATTACGACAAGAGCCGGTTCGTCATCATCGATCCGCATGACGACGGCGCGCTGGCCAAGAAGCACGGCGTCCGCTTCATCCAGCAGGGCGTGACCCGCGACAATTACCGCGAGCTCCTGGTGCCGCTGCTCACCGAAGGCGGCGGCCAGGGCTTCTGCGTCAATCTCTCGGTCGACACCTCCTCGGTCGACATCATGACGATGTGCCGCGAGATCGGTGCGCTCTACATCGACACCGTCGTCGAGCCGTGGCTCGGCTTCTATTTCGACAAGCAGAAGGGTGTCGAGCAGCGCTCCAACTACGCGCTGCGCGAGACGCTGCTGGCTGCGCGCCGCAAGAGCCCGGGCGGCACCACCGCCGTTTCGACCTGCGGCGCCAATCCCGGCATGGTCTCCTGGTTCGTCAAGCAGGCGCTGCTGAACATCGCCAAGGACACCAAGACCGAGATCGTCGAGCCGAAGAGCCGCGAGGGCTGGGCGCAGCTGATGCAGAAGCTCGGCGTCAAGGGCGTGCACATCGCCGAGCGCGACACCCAGCGCTCCAAGAACCCGAAGCCGATGGACGTGTTCGTCAACACCTGGTCGGTCGAGGGTTTCGTGTCCGAGGGCATGCAGCCGGCCGAGCTCGGCTGGGGCACGCATGAAAAGTGGATGCCGGAGAACGGCCGCTGCCACACCGAGGGCTGTGGTGCCGCGATCTATCTGCTGCAGCCCGGCGCCAACACCCGCGTCCGCTCGTGGTGCCCGACCCCGGGCGCGCAATACGGCTTCCTGGTGACCCACAACGAGTCGATCTCGATCGCCGACTATTACACCGTGCGCGACGGCGACAAGGTGGTGTACCGCCCGACCTGCCACTACGCCTATCACCCGGCCAACGACGCGGTGCTGTCGCTGCACGAGATCTTCGGCGCCACCGGCAAGATGCAGGAGAAGTGGCACATCCTCGACGAGAACGAGATCGTCGACGGCATCGACGAGCTCGGCGTGCTGCTCTACGGCCACGGCAAGAACGCCTATTGGTACGGCTCGCAGCTGTCGATCGAAGAGACCCGCCGCATCGCGCCCTATCAGAACGCCACCGGCATGCAGGTGTCCTCGGCCGTGCTCGCCGGCATGGTCTGGGCGCTGGAAAACCCAACCGCCGGCATCGTCGAGGCCGACGAGATGGACTTCCGCCGCTGCCTGGAGATCCAGTCGCCGTATCTCGGCCCGGTCAAGGGCTACTACACGGACTGGACGCCGCTGAACGATCGGCCGGGACTGTTCCCGGAGGACATCGATACGAGCGATCCCTGGCAGTTCCGCAACATCCTGGTGCGGTAAGCCCTCGCCGTCGTCCCGGCCTCGAGCCGGGACCCATACTCCGTGACGAGTCTGTGGCGGGAGGTGGAGCTAATAGCCTGCCCCGAGCTACTCCCTGAGGTTATGGGTCCCGGCGTTCGCCGGGACGACGGCGGAATTTGTCGCCGCGTTCGCGCCCCGCTCTCTCCTCCGTCATGGCCGGGCTTGACCCGGCCATCCACGAAGCCTGCGCAGCCGGAAACACGTGGATGCCCGGGACGAGCCCACGGCTGTCCGGTTCAGACAGACTGGACATGGTGCATGGCGTGGATTCTTCTGCGGTCTTGAGCATCGCCAAATGTTCGAGACACACCAGGAAGGTCCCGCCATGCCGCATCAGAATACAGTATTCCGAGACATTCTGAAGTTGGTCCCCTGGCATCGCTTCGAGGCGCTTGTGGACGAGCATGGCACGGACGCGCGGATTCGACGGCTTTCCACCAAAGACCAATTTGTGGCGCTGCTGTACGGTCAGCTTTCGGGGGCTTCCAGTCTGCGTGAGATTGTCACCGGGCTGTCGAGCCACACCGCGCGGCTTTATCACCTGGGTGGGGGCCCTGTCCGCCGCTCGACTTTCGCGGACGCCAATATGAATCGGCCTGCGGAGATGTTTGCCGCCCTGTTGGCCATCATGATGAAGCAGGCCCATCGCCGGTTACGCCGCAAGCTTGCCGAGACGACGTATTTGATTGATTCGACCAGCGTACGGCTGACAGAAGCCAGCGCTGGCTGGGCACGGTTCTCTACCGGTGTCTGCGGTGCCAAGGTGCATGTGATCTATGATGCCGACGCCGACCGGCCGATTTATGCGGCAATCAGCGGAGCCAACGTCAACGACAATACTGCAGCGCATCAGATGCCCATCGAGCCGGGAGCAACCTACGTCTTCGATCTCGGCTATTATGAATATGCTTGGTGGGCTCAACTGGACGCCGCCGGTTGTCGAATCGTGACCCGGTTCAAATCCAATACGCCGCTGCGGGTCGTGGAGGAGTTGCCTGTCATCGCGGATGGCAACATCCTCTCCGACCGCATCGGCTTCCTTCCACAACGCCAAGCCTACAGCCGCCGCAATCCAATGCAGACTGCGGTGCGCGAAGTGCGCGTCACCTTGGAAACGGGAAAGATCCTGCGCATCCTGTCGAACGACCTCGATGCCAGCGCTCAAGAGATCGCCGACCTCTATCGTCGCCGCTGGGCCATCGAGTTGTTCTTTCGTTGGGTCAAGCAGACCCTCAAGATCACCAGGTTCCTCGGGACTTCTGAGAACGCCGTTCGTATCCAGATCGCCGTTGCCCTGATCGCCTTCCTCTTGCTTCGCCTCGCGCAAGACCTTCAGAAGGCAATCCAAAGCCCCTTGGTCTTTGCCAGATTGGTCCGCACCAACCTCATGCATCGCCGCCCCATCGATCAATTGCTCACGGGGCCACCCCAACTTGCCAAAAACCCACAACAGTTGAGCCTCGCAATATGCGGAAGCTGAACCGGACAGCCGTGGGACGAGCCCGGGCATGACGATGTTGAGGCAGAGTGCGGATGATCGAGCACTTAGCTCGCAGCGGCCAGCTACTTCTTCTGCATCGGCGGCGCGACCTTCTCGGCGGGAGCCGGCGGCAGCGCGGGCTTGGCGCCTTCCTGCTGAGCAGCCGGATCGGGGCGCGCCGGCTCGGGCGCCGGTGTGGTCGGGCGGGTGCCGCCGGGCTTGGATTCGGCTGGCGTCGCCGACGGTTCGGGCGTCGCCTGGGCCACCTGGTCGAGATGGTTGGCCTTGATCTCGGTCAGCGAGATGATCGCCACCAGTGCGCCAAGGCCGAGCAGGCCGCCTGCGAGCCACAGGTCCCTTCGCAACGTCCGTTTGCTGTTGATCGAGGCCATGGCTGTCATCCGCATCATGTGATGTGCGGAACAACGAATGGAAGGGGGCGAGGTTCCCATTGGGACCTGCGCCCCAACGCCCCATCCCCGCCCTGGAACGCGCCGTTACAGCCGCAGCAGGCCCGCCTCGCCACTTTCATCGGAGAAAGCGAGCCACGTTCCCGCGGCATTCCAGCCCAGCGCCACGACCGGCGGTGTCTCGTTCCGCCGCACCAGGATCTCGGCGCCGTCCTGCATCCGCACCATCAGCACGGTGCCGTCCTCGTAGCCGCAGGCCAGGATGTCCTGCTTGGGATGGCAGGCGACCGCGGTGACCTTGGCCTTCATCGGCGCCAGCATCGCCGGCTCCTTGCCCATCGGGCCGTCCTTGCCGACGAACGGCCAGAGGATGACCATGTCGGCGCCGGAGGTGGCGAGAAAGCGCCCGCCGCTGCCCCACGACATCGACTTGACCCGCGACGGGTAGCCGGTCATGCGCATGTGCCGGGAATCGGCCAGCCGCCAGCCATGCAGCGCCGGCTCGTGCATCGCGGTGACCAGGAACTTGTTGTCCGGGCTGAACGTGACGGCGTGATGCGAGCCGGCCCAGCCGAGGAATTCCGGCTCGCCCGCCATGTTCGGAAACCACAAGGTCGCGCCGTTGTAATGCGCGATCGCGAGCCGCAGGCCCTTCGGCGCGAACGCCAGTCCGCCCGCGGTCGAGGGCACCTCGAGCGACTTCTCCTCGCCCTTCGGCGCGCGCACGAACGCGGTCTTGCCGACCGACCAGGCGATCGCACCGTCCGGATGAACCGCGACGTTGTCGATCCAGCGCCGCTTCGGATCGGTGGCGAGCACGCTGACGCTGCCGGCCTTGTCGAGCGCGGAGACCTTGCCGTCATCACCGCCGAACAGGATGCGCGATCCGTCCGACACCGCCGACAGGATGCCGCCGCCTGATACCTCGATCTTGCTGATCTCGCCCTCGGCGTCGACAACCGCGACGCTCTCCTCGGTGCCGACGAAGACCGCGCGGTCGCCGAGATAGTGCACGGCCGTGACGGCCATGCCGAGCGCGACCTGCTTCACCTTGTCGGTGACGGAGACGATGGATGCGGCCTCGCCGCCCTGGTCGAACGACGTCATCAGGTCACGATGCAGCGTTCGAAGCCTTCGCGGATGGCGTCTTCCGGCAACTCGCGGCCGATGAAGACGACGCGGCTCTGGCGCGCCTCATCCGGCTTCCACTTCCGCTGATGATCGCCTTCCAGCATCATGTGCACGCCCTGGAAGACGTAGCGGTCGTCATCGTCCTGAAACGCCAGGATGCCCTTGGAGCGCAGGATCTTGCCGCCCTCGGTCTGCACCAGGTTCTGCAGCCACGGCATGAACTTCGACGGATCGAGCGGCTTGTCGGAACGCAGCGACAGCGACTGCATCTCCTCGTCGTGATAGTGCTTCAGGCCGTGATCGTGATGGTGGTGATGATGATCATGACCGTGGTCGTGATCATGATGGTGATGATCGTGGTCGTCGCCGGCTTCGAGGAATTGCGGCTCGATCTCCAGGATACGATCGAGATCGAACGCGCCGCGCTCCAGCACATCGGAGATCGCGATCTGGCAGCGCTCGGTGCGATGCAGCTTTGCGTAGGGGTTGATGGCGCGGATGCGCGCCTCGACCTCGGCGAGCTCCGGCTTGCTGACGAGATCGGTCTTGTTGAGCACGATGACGTCGGCGAACGCGATCTGGTTCTTGGCCTCCGGCGCATCCTTGAGCCGGTCCGACAGCCACTTCGCGTCGGCCACCGTCACCACCGCATCGAGCCGGGCGTTCTTCTGCACGTCCTCGTCGACGAAGAAGGTCTGCGCCACCGGCGCGGGGTCGGCGAGCCCGGTGGTCTCGACGATGATGGCGTCGAACTTGCCCTTGCGCCGCATCAGGCCGGAGATGATGCGCACGAGGTCGCCGCGCACCGTGCAACAGATGCAGCCATTGTTCATCTCGAACACTTCCTCATCGGCGCCGACGATGAGATCGTTGTCGATGCCGATCTCGCCGAATTCGTTGACGATGACGGCGTACTTCTTGCCGTGGTCTTCCGAGAGGATGCGGTTCAGAAGCGTGGTCTTGCCCGCCCCGAGATAGCCGGTCAGGACCGTCACTGGTGTCTTGCTCGCGTCGGACATGCTCACTCCGAAAACCTCAGATCGCATCGAAAATGGCTCAAAAGCGCTGGCCGCGAGGGCTTGAAAACCCTAACGGACCAGCGCGCTCGTCAAGGCCCTTATATTGTGCCTGACCATGGCAATGTAAGTGGGAACGGGGCCCTTTTCATCGCTCAGGGCGTCGGAATACAGCGTACCGCCGATCTTGGCGCCGGTCTCGGCGGCGATCCGGCCGACCAGCCGGTCATCGTTGAAATTCTCCAGGAAGACGGCCGGAATCCCTGTTTTTTTCACCTGGCGGATGATCTCGGCGACGTCGCGGGCCGAGGGCTCGGTCTCGGTGGAGACGCCGAGCGGGGCGATGAAGGCGACGCCATAGGCATCGGCGAAATAGCCGAAGGCGTCATGGGTCGAGATCACCTTGCGCCGCTCGGCCGGGATCTTGTCGATCTCGGCGCGGACCTCGCGGTCGAGCGCATCGAGCTCGGCGAGGTAGCGCTCCGCATTGGCCTTGAAGACCTCCGCGTCTGCGGGGTCGGCCGCCACCAGCGCGTCGCGGATATTCCGTACGTAGACCTTGGCATTGCCGACCGACTGCCAGGCATGCGGATCGGCATCCGTGCCGCGCTTGCGCGGCCTGATGCCCTGCGTGGCCGTGATGATCGGCGCCTTGCTGCCGGAGGCCTGCTGCAGCCGCGGCAGCCAGCCCTCCAGCCCGAGGCCGTTGACGATCAAGAGCCGCGCGGCGCCGACGTCCTTCGCATCATGCGGCGTCGGCGTGTAGACGTGCACGTCGCTGTCCGGCCCGACCAGCGAGGCGACACTGACCTTGTCGCCGCCGACCTGGCGGACGAAGTCGGCGAGGATCGAGAAGCTGGTGACGACGTTCAGCCGGGTCTCGGCCGATGCGGGGGCGACGAGCGACAGCAGCAGAGTGAGGACGGACAGCAAACGTTTCATGGGGATGGACTTCAGGCTTCGAGGTGACGTCCCGGAAACAGTTGCGGAAGCACGCCGCCCACGCGTCCGAACAGCACCGAGCCGAGATAGAGGAGCGACGCGACCAGGATGATCGCTGGCCCCGAGGGAATGCGGGTCTGGAACGACAGCACCAGGCCGACATAGCCGGAGACGATCGCGGAGGTGACGGCGATGCAGATCATCGGCGTGACGTCGCGCGACCAGAACCGGGCGATGCCCGCCGGCAGGATCATCAGGCCGACCGCGAGCAAGGTGCCGAGCGCCTGGAAGCCGTTGACGAGGTTGACCACGATCAGGCCGAGGAAGATCAGGTGCGCCGGCGCGCCGGCGCGGCTGACGGTGCGCAGGAACAGCGGGTCGACGCTCTCGACCACCAGCGGGCGATAGATCACGGCGAGCACGACCAGGGTGAGCGTGGCATTGAAGGCCACCATCAGCAGGGTCGGATCGTCCATCGCCAGGATGTTGCCGAACAGCACGTGCAGCAGATCGATATTGGTGCCCTTGACCGAGACGATGGTGACACCGATCGCCAGTGACGCCAGATAGAAGGTCGCGAGCGACGCGTCCTCCTTCAGCCCGGTCGAGCGCGACACCAGGCCCGACAGCAGCGCCACGGCGAAGCCTGCGATCAGCCCGCCGGTCGTCATCGCGAACAGATTGAGCCCCGACAGTAGGAAGCCGATCGCGGCTCCCGGCAGGATCGCATGCGCCATGGCGTCGCCGACCAGGCTCATGCGCCTGAGCATCAGGAAGACGCCGATCGGTCCGGAGCCGAGCGACAGCGCGATGACCGCGGCGAGCGCGCGGCGCATGAACTCGAAATCCGAGAACGGAGCGAACAGCACCTCGCGCAGCATCATGCCGCCTTGGAGGCTGGCGCGGGCACGCAGGGCGCGGCGGCGTCGTCGAACGCCTCGCACATCCGGCGCGCCTGCGCGAGATTGTCCGTCGTCAGCACCTCCGCCGTCGGCCCCCAGGCCACGGCCTCGCGCGCCAGCAGCAGGGTCTGCGGGAAATGCGCGCGCACCATGTCCATGTCGTGCAGCGCCGCCAGCACGGTGCGCCGCTCGCCATGCCAGTGCTCGATCAGTTGCAGAAGGTCGGCCGAGGTCTTGGAATCCATCGCGTTGAACGGCTCGTCGAGCACGATCACGCGGGCATCCTGCAGCAGCACGCGCGCGAACAGCATGCGCTGCATCTGGCCGCCCGACAGCGTGCCGATGCCGCGGCCCTCGAAGCCGGTGAGGCCGACGGCGGCGATGGCCCGGGCGATCTTCTCGCGCGCGGCCGCGCCGATGCCGCCGAACATGCCGGTGCTGCGCCACAGTCCGGTGCTGACGAAATCGAACACCGAGATCGGGAAAGAGCGGTCGATGTCGGCGATCTGCGGCAGATAGGCGATCTCGCGCGGCTTGAGGCCGGCGGCCGTGATGCTGCCGGCGAGCGGCTTCAACAGGCCGACGATGCCGCGGAACAAGGTCGATTTACCGGCGCCGTTGGGACCGATCACGGCCAGCAGCGCGCCCTCCGCCACGTCGCCCGAAAGATGATGCACGGCCGGGTGCCGGTCATAGCCGAGCGTGACGTCCCGGAACTGCAGCTGCACCATCGCCATCCTCACCGCATCGCCATGATGACGATGACCCAGAGCACCGCGCTGGCCGCGATCGCGGCCCCCAGCCGTGTCGTCACGGGCATCCGCAGGATCGACCAGGACGCCGGCTGCGCCGGATGCGGCGCGCCCGGACCATGACCGTGGGCGTGATTGTGGCCGTGGCCATGCCCGTGCGCGCCATGCGCATGGCTGTGATCGTGGCTCTGGAGCGCGGACTGGGTCATTTCGTTATAATGTTACATTATAACATCACCCCTGTCCACCGGCGGCGCGCTATGCAAGGCCGTCACCATTGACGCCCGCTCGTGCGGGCCTCGCCCTTCGAGACGCCCGCCTGCGGCGGGCTCCTCAGGGTGAGGAGCGAAGGTTCGCACTCTGGACTGGACTGAGCAGATCGCAGCGGCCCTCGCGCCGTCAACACGCTGTTTCCGATCAACGTGCCACGCTGGCTACGAAGCTGCCCCTCATGGTGAGGAGCGCCGAAAGGCGCGTCTCGAACCATGAGGCCCGGAATGTTTCCGGGGCCATTAGCGCCAGCGGGAGCCGAAGATGCCTCAGCTCAAGACCCGCACCAGCGCCAGGCCGCCGAACAGGCCGGCGATGGAGATGCCGACCGAGCCCAGCACATACAACGCCGCCAGCCCCGGTGCGCCGCGCTCATAGAGCAGCGCGGTATCGAGCGAGAATGCCGAGAAGGTCGTGTAGCCGCCGAGGATGCCGGTCATCAGGAACAGCCGCCAATGCTGAGAGGCGCCGCCCTTGAAGGCGAGGTAGCCGGCGATCAGCCCCATCACGGTGGAGCCGGTGATGTTGATGATGAAGGTGCCCCACGGAAAATCGGTGCCGAGCGCGCGGGCGCTCGCCATGTTGATCGCGTGCCGGAGCGAGGCGCCGCAGCCACCGCCGACGAAGACGAGAAGATAGCCCAACAATTGATTCACAGAACCTGACCTTGCACACGGCGCCGGAGAACGGATGCCCTACCCTCCGCACCTCACCAGCAAAATTCTTGCCGAAACGCGCCTTCGCTTGCAAGGACCGGTCGCGTCAATATCCTGTCACGAAAAAGGGCGGCGAGCTTAGAGCTCACCGCCCTCCTCCGTGGATCATAAGCGATCAGACAGCCTTGCCGTAGAGCTCGTCGACGTAGTCCCAGTTGATGAGATTCTCGACGAACGCCTTCAGATAGTCGGGACGGCGGTTGCGATAGTCGATGTAGTAGGAGTGCTCCCAGACGTCGCAGCCGAGGATCGGGGTCGCGCCGTGCACCAGCGGGTTCTCGCCGTTCGGGGTCTTGGAGATCTCCAGCTTGCCGTTCTTGACCGAGAGCCAGCACCAGCCCGAGCCGAACTGGCCGACGCCGGCGGCGGCGAAGTCGGCCTTGAACTTCTCGAAGCCGCCGAGATCCTCGTCGATCTTCTTCTCGAGCCGGCCGGGCAGCTTGGAGCCACCGCCATTCGGCTTCATCCAGGACCAGAAATGGATGTGGTTGAAATGCTGGCCGGCATTGTTGAAGACGGCGGGGTTCTTGCCGAACGAGCCCTTGACGATCTCCTCGAGGGACTTGCCTTCGAATTCGGTCCCCTTGATCGCATTGTTGCCGTTGGTCACATAGGCCTGATGATGCTTGTCGTGATGGTACTCGAGCGTCTCCTTGGACATGTAGGGTCCGAGGGCTTCATAGGCGTAAGGCAGGGGGGGAAGCGTAAAGGTCATGGGGGCGGTTCCGCAACTTGTGGAAGACGGGATTTAACGGGACCTTCTTATAGAAGGTTCCGACACCGTAAAACACCGTGAATTTGGAAAAAGCGAGCCGCTTTGATGAGCATCGAGATCGACGTATTGAATGGTGACGCCGCCTGGCCGCTGGTCAAGCCGCTTTACGACGCGGTTTGGCCGCCGGAGGTGGTCGCCGGTTTGCCGTGGGCTGGTATCACATTTGCGCATGCCGACCTGCGGGTGCTGGTGCAGGACGACAGGGGCGAGGTGCTGTGCCATGTCGGCATCTATCGCCGACTCGTGAAGTGGAACGGCCAGAACGTCAATGTCGCCGGCATCGGCGGCGTTTTGACGCGTCCCGACATGCGCAACCGCGGCCTCGCCACGGTGGGACTGAACGCGGCGATCCAGACCCTGCGGCACGAGGACTCGATCAACTACGCCGTGCTGTTCTGCGCGGCGGATCGCATCCCCTTCTACACGGCGAGAGGCTTCATCCCGTTCGACGGCGACGTCTACGCCGAGCAGCCCGAGCAGGGCCGCATCCGCTTCGACCGGCTGTCCGCGCTGGTCCACGACGTCAAGCGCACCGCGCCGACCCGCGGCACCATCGACCTCTGCGGATTGCCGTGGTGACTCCGTTCTCCCCTCCCTTGTTTGAATCGTAAATCCGTTCTCCCTTCCGCTGTCGTCCCGGACAAGCCGTGACGCGCGCCAGCGCGTCGCGGCGCCGATCCGGGACCCATACGCCGCGGCGGTTGCGAGACGCGAAAGGCCAACGGCCAGCGTGCCTCAAACCGCTCCCTGGGGGTATGGGTCCCGGCGTTCGCCGGGACGACAGCGGAGTTTGTCGCGGCAGTCCAAACCATGTCCCGACCGGGACGACAGCGCAGCGCCCGGCGCAACTTCCGGAAAAAATAATTCACTTGCGCATTATCGGAAATCATGATTATCTCCGTGCATCCCGCCTCACCGCAGAGGGGCGTAGCGCGCGATCGTCACGACACGCGAGGTGGGGATGCGATGGCCGCGAGTGATCGCAGCATTCTCTTCGACGAGGATGCGGACGAACGATACCTCGCGGACGTGAAGTCGCAGCGTCCTGACACCCCGACGCTGGTGTCACCCGCGCAATGCGCAAGCATGGTCGCGGCATGGTGGCCAACAAGCCCGGCGCACCAGGGAGACTGCGTATAAGCGTGAAGACCGTCGCGCAGGGAATGCCGGAGTGTTCGGCTTTGCCTGTGGTACCTGCCGCCTGCATTTTTTTCGCAGGCGGGCCATGGGTGAGGCCTTCACCCGGCATTCCCTGCGCCCTCCGCACTTTCAAGAGGGCCACATGGATCGCAGCACTCGGGCATCACATGCCGCGAGGCCGCGCTGCCGTGTCCCGGCCCTGTCATCAGCTGTTTGAGTCGTAAATCCGCCAAACTCACCACTGTCGTCCCGGACAAGCCGTGACGCGCGCCAGCGCGTCGCGGCGCCGATCCGGGACCCATACGCCGCGGCGGACGTGATGGGCACAATGCCAATGACCAGTCTGCCTCAAACCCCTCCCTGGGGGTATGGGTCCCGGCGCCGCGTGCGCAATTGCGCACCAGGCCGGGACGACAATGGAGTTTGTCGCGGCAGTCAAAGCCATTTCCAGTGCATGAGACAACCGAGCAAGGGATTGAGACGTTCCGTCGGCGATGCACCTGATCGTGATGATCCCGCTTTGGACAACCGCTGCTCTGCGATTGCAACTGCGCCGTTTGCTGTTATGGAAACGCGGCTTCAACGGGGGGTAAGATGATTTGGAAATTGCGTTTGGCTGGTCTTGCGCTGGCGACCGTCGTGATGGCGCAGCCCGCTTTGGCTGCCGATGATCCAACCGGCACCTGGCTGACCCAGGCCGGCGACGCCAGGATCAAGGTCGCCAAATGCGGCGCCGGTCTCTGCGGCACCGTCGTGTGGCTGAAGGAGCCGATGGACACCGACACCGGCAAGCCGGCCGTCGACAACAAGAATCCGAATCGCGCGCTTGCCAACCGCCCGATCATCGGCCTGCAACTGTTCGAAGGCGTTCACGCGGAGGGGCCGAACAAATGGTCCGGCAAGATCTACAACGCCGATGACGGCCAGAGCTACACCAGCCACATCTCCGTCTCCGGCCCGGACACGCTGAAGGTGGAAGGCTGCGTCGGATCGCTGTGCGGCGGCGAGACCTGGACCCGCGCGCGCTGATCAGCGCTCAGGCGACCGCGGCCTTCAACGCGGTCGCAGCCGACGCGTAGCCGCCTCGCGCGCCGTCGATGAAGTGGACGTGATCCGGCCGGATCGCGGACGGCGTGAAGCAGGTCATCATCGCGGCATCCTGGCGATGCAGCCCGTAGCGGACGATGCCGCGCGACGCCGCCGCGCCAAGCCGGCGCTCCAGGTCCTGCGCGAGCTCGTCGGTGCAGTCGAGGATCATGCGCAGCGCATCGTCATATTTGCGGAAGTCGGAATTCTCGACCACCTGCTGCTTGTAGAGATCCGGCACGAAGCCGCCGATGCTGATGTTGAACCGCATCACGGCATAGACGAACAGCGTCCGTCCGAGCACGCGGGCCCAGCGCGACAACAGCGGTCCGCGCGCGGCGCGGACTTCGTAGCCGAATCCCTGCGGCGGCCATCGCAGCGCCGGCGCGCCGGCCGGCACCGGCCGCCCGGCATCGGGGCTGCGTTCGGTCAGGGTGATGATCTCCTCGATCACCTTGCGATAGGCCTGCGCATCGGCGCCGGGGGCCGGCAGCACCAGCACCGACAGGATGAGGCCGCGTGCCGCCGGGATCTCCTCGAACCGGCACGACAGCCCGGACAGATCGGGCTGCGCACCGGACGCCGCCGGCGGAATCGCGAACTCGCCCCGCTTCATCGCGGCCTCGGCCCAGCCCAGTCCGCCGCCTGCGAACATCGCGTAGGACAGGTTGGCCGACGGACCGTAGCGCGCCACGCGGACGTCGAGGCCCTGCGCGCGGATCGCGCTCACCGGCACCAGGGCGACACGCATCGCGAGATCGAGATCCTCCCTGACCCAGGTCGCGGTCGCGGCAAGGGCCTCGCGCGCGGCCGCTTCGTCATCCGGGCTGACGGCGAAGCTCGCGCCGTCGCCCCCGAACACGAATGGGAATTCGCGCCCTTCCAAGGCATTGGTGACCGCGGCGATGACCGCAGCCCCGGCCATGTTGACCGCCTTGTAGCGCCTGTCGGCGATCGCCTTGGTCGACTCGACGATGTCAGCCGTGCCGATCAGCCAGTCATCCGGCACCGGCTGGTAGAGCTGCGGCTCCATCAGGCGCGCGAAGCCGCGAAACACCGGAATCGAGGCATAGTAGTCCGCAGCGCTGGTCTTCGACATTGAGAGGCATCCGTCCGGGGTGCGCGTCCAATGAGGAGCTACGTTCTTTCCTGTCAAGCGGGTTCAGGCAACGATATTAGGCAGCGGACGTGTCGCCTGACGGATTGCACCGCGTTATCGTTCCATCGGCATTGACGTGCTAGCCTATCGCCATCATGGCCGACACCTCACCCGTTCCACAACTCGCCGCCCGCGCGCTCCAGATCGCGGACCGCATCAATACCGCCGGCTTCGAGGGCCAGGTGCTGTCGGCGACGCCGCTGGCGGTCCGCATCGGCGAGACGGGTATCGCCGTGGTCTTCCGCTACGGCGTCGTCGTCTTCATCGGCCTGTCGGTGGCGGAGGAGATCAACTTCCTCGACCGGCTGAGCGCGCGGCTGTTCGGCCCGATCACGCCGCACGAGGAAGAGACGGCCAAGGTCCAGGTCGCGCGCGAATCCGACGAGCCGATCCCGGTCGGCGGCCCGGTCCTGGTCAAGGAATTGTCGCTGGAGCGGCTGCTCATCGTCGCCGATGCGCTGGCCAAGAGCGTCGTGCTCGGCCGCAGCGAGCGCGAGATCGCCAACGTGTTCGACACGATCGAGCCGTTCGCGCGCGAGCTGGCGCTGCTGGGGCGGACATCGAAGAGCCGGGTGGCGATGCTCAAGCTGCTCGGCGAGGCGCTGCTGGTGCAGCACCGCGTCTCCGGCCGCGTGGCGGTCGGCGAGAAGCCGGACGTGTTGTGGGACCGGCCCGATCTGGAACGGCTCTATGCACGGCTCGAGGACGAGTATGAGCTGAAGGAGCGGGAGGACACCCTCAACCGCAAGCTCGCGGTGATCGCGGAGACGGCGACCACGCTCGCCGACATCATCGACACCAAGCGCTCGCTGCGGCTCGAGGTCATCGTCGTCATCCTGATCGCCTGCGAGATCGTGCTCGGCTTCTACGAGATCTTCGCCCGCGGCGGGCATTGACGGCAGAGCCTCGACCGGCGGCCATCGCATTCAGCGATGGTTCAGACGCGGCATGGAACTCTCGCATGGGCGCGATGAGCGATGCTGGGGGATGTCGAACCATGACGTGGGTGGGGAGCTTGCGACCGTCGCCGGCGGCAGCCAGCCACGAGGTGTGGCGAGCGCCCCGCCGCCGACGCGGCGATGCTGGTCCGCCAATGCCGTCACACCAGCGCTCTGACGTTCCAAGTCGCATGACGGACCCCGGCAAGCTTCGCCAGCTCGGACACGACGCGGTCGAGATCGACCGTATCGACCGCGAGCGGCACCAGCGTCGCGATGATCTCGACGATGTCCTCGGAGCGATAGACGACCTCGGTCTCCCGCACCGGGTATTTGGCCGCCTCCAGCCGCTCGTCGAGCGCCTCGCGCAGCTCGGCGGCGCGCAGCCCGTCGGTGGTCAGGACGATCTCGTAGTTCGCCTCCGAGGTCTGCGCATTGAGCGGGATGCGATCGATCGCATTGACCAGCGGCCGGAGCAAGGTGTTGCCGGCCAGCACGAACACGGTCAGCGCCACCGATTGCGCGATCAGGTCGGCGCCGGCGCAGGCGCCGACCGCGGCGGACGCCCACAGCGTCGCGGCGGTGTTGAGCCCGCGGACGTTCATGCCCTCCTTCATGATCGTGCCGGCGCCAAGGAAGCCGATGCCCGACACCACGTAGGCGATGATGCGCACCGCGCCGTCGGCGCCCGTCAGGCGGTTGCCGAGGTCGACGAAGGCGGCCGCGCCGACGGCGACCAGCACGTTGGTGCGCAGGCCGGCGCTGCGCTGCCGGTATTGCCGCTCGGCGCCGATCAGCGTGCCCAGCACGAACGCCGTGAACAGGCTCACGAGCGTGTCGAGGAAGTCGAAGACCTGGAAGGTGTGGAGGAATCGCATGGGCTTGCTGACTGTCTACGGTATTACGCTCCGTGGCCTGCCTGGCGGCAGCGGCACGCGTGGCATTCGGCGGCGGAACCGTCGCGAGAAGGCCGCTTTCTTAAGCCGTCCTTGATCGAAATCAAATCCCCGTCCCTCCCGTATACTTTAGGCTGATATGATCAACAGGCAGATGACGTCCGGCAAACAAATGACGCCATTCTCCGACGTCCGCAGGGATCACAGCCCGGCCGTCCGGCTGGGACATGATGCGGTGAGCGCGGTGAAGCTGTCCCAGGAGCTCACCGCCGAGATCGACGCCTGGGCGGAGGCTCACCAGATGACACGCTCCGACGCCATCGGCCAGTTGCTCACGATCGGCCTGCATGCATCGCGGCCGGCCGCAGCCGGGCAGCCCACGTCGCGGGATCCCGTCGCCATCGAGCAGAATGCGATCCGGCTGATCGATCGGATGCTCGATCCGAGCCTGTCCGCCGAGGAGCGCGAGCGGCGGATCCGCCGCCTGATCGAAGGTCCTGCGGAATTTGCCAACGAACGGATCGACCTGCCGCGGCATCCAGGCTGACGCGAACGGCTCAGGCGGCCGAGCGCGCCACCACGGCCTCGTAGATGTCGTCCTCCTGCGCCGTGTGCATGCGGACCAGCGTCTCGATCGCCTCGATCACCCGTTGCGCATCGCGGATCAGATAGCGGTCCACATGTTCGGACGGCAGATCCTCGACCAGCCGGCCGAGCAGGCGCGCCAGATGCAGGATCTCGCGATGCGCGCGGCTCATTGCCGACAGGCCGTGGCTCTCCTGCAGGAGGCGAGCAAGCTTCGGATAGACCGAGCCCTCGTCGTCGCGCTCATGCGCCACGACCTTGTCCTGCACCACGCCGTTCGCCTCCATGATCAGCGCCACGGCGCCGTCGGGCGGGGCTTCGTCGAGCGCATCGACGATCGCGCGCAGGCGGTCGAGGCCGCGCAGCAGCGCCTGGTGATCATGCCTGAGCCCTCGGCCGTCTTCGGCCGTGATCCGGCCGGCCTTGCTGCGGCCGGCCGGGAACAGAGCGCGGAGCGCGTTGAGGATGACGGCGACGTCGATGGCTTCCTGGACCAGGGCCGCAGGCACCGGCTGCAGCAGGCCGAAGGCCGCGGCCCCCATCGCCACGAACGACAGGCCCATGCCGACGAAGATGCTCTCCAGGGCGATGCGTCGGGCGCGCTGCGCGATCACGATCGCCTCGCCGACGCGATCGAGCCGATCGGCGAGAATGACCACGTCGGCGGCTTCCGACGAGGCGCTGGCACCACGGGCGCCGAGCGCGATGCCGACGTCGGCGGAGGCCAGCGCCGGAGCATCGTTGATGCCGTCGCCCACCATGATGGTGGGATGCAGCCGCTGCTCGCTCTTGACCGCCTCCACCTTGTCGGAGGGGACACGGTCCGCCAGCACGGCGTCGAGGTCGAGCGCCGCGCCGATCGCCTGGGCGGCCGCGGCGCGGTCCCCGGTGACCATGACCATGCGCGCGATGCCGGCCTCGCGGAGCCAGCGGATCGCGCGCGGCGTATCCGCGCGCAGCTCGTCCGCCAGCAGCAGCGCCCCGATCGGGCGCCCCTCGATCGCAACGAAGACGATCAGCGCCGACCGCCACGACGCCCGGCGGATCGCGCGCGCCGCCCAGGGCGGCGGCGTCCGGCTGCCGAGCACGAGGTCGCGCGAGCCGGCCATCACAGGGCGGCCATCGATCAGACCTTCGAGGCCCGAGCCCATGGTTTCCCTGACCTGTTCGGGCACCTTCAGCTTCAGCCCGCGCGCCTGGCCGGCCTGAACGATCGCGTGCGCCACCACGTGGTGCGAGGCCTGCTCGAGCGATGCGCAGAGCAGCAGCACCGCATCGGCGTCCTCGCCCGGCGCGGCGTCGACCGACAGCAGCCGCGCGCCGCCGACGGTCAGCGTGCCCGTCTTGTCGAACAGCACGGTATGGGCGCGCGCGAGCGCCTCGAGCTTGCCGCCGCCTTTGACCAGAATGCCGCTTCGGGCCGCCTGCGCCACGCCGGCAATGAAAGCGACGGGTGCAGCGAGAATCAGCGGGCACGGCGTTGCCGCCACCAGCACGGCAAGACTCCGGATCAGATCGCCCGAAGCCAGATAGGCGGCCCCCGCGATGGCGAGGCTGACGGGCAGGAAGATCAGCGCATAGCGGTCGGCAAGCCGCACGAACGGCGCCTTCGCGGTCTGGGCCGTCGTCACCAGCTTGACGATGCCGGCATAGGTGCTTTCGCCCGCAGTGGCGGTGACCGCCATTTCGAACGTGTCGCCGGCATTCACCGATCCCGACAGGATCGCCATCCCGCGCGTCTTCGTCACCGGGATCGGCTCCCCCGTGAGCGCCGACTCGTCGACGACCGCGATGGTCGCTTCGACCATGCCATCGACCGGGACGATCTCGCCGGCGCGGACCATCAGGCGATCACCGACCGCGACGCTGGCGATCGGAACGTTGTCGATCTGGTCGCCACGGCGGCGATGTGCCTCGCGCGGCGCGCGATCGACCAGCGCGCGCAGATCGTGCTCGGCGCGGGCGACGGCAATGTCTTCGAGCACGTTACCGCCGGAATACATCAGCGCCACGACAGCGCCGGCCAGCGGCTCGCCGAGGATGATCGCCGCGCTCATCGACACCAGCGCGATCGCGTCGACGCCGATGCGGCCGGCCAGGACATCGCGGACGATCGAGACGATCAGCCCCAGGATGACCGGAACGGTCGAGGCCGTAAAAGCGATCCCGGCAAGATCGGGGCGACCGAGCACATGCGCGAGGCCGCCCGCGGCGAGGCCCGCGATTGCGATCGCGACGAGGGTCCACCGCAGAATGCGCTCGAACATGGATACCGGTTCCGGATTGCGCCGGCACTATCGCTGCTGCCGCCCGTCGGACCCTTGAGCGAAATCAACGGCGAGAGCGACCGATCGCCGCAAATGGCTCAGGCGGTATTGCCTGCATCGACCGTCAGCACGGTGCCGGTGACATTGCGCCCGCCATCGCCGAGCAGGAATTCAACCATCGCCGCCACGTCATCCGTTTCCGGCAGCCGCCGCAACGCGCTGCGGCCGGCGATGCGCCGCTGCTGCTCCTCGTCCATGCTCTGCGTCAGCTCGGTGGCGATGAAGCCCGGTGCGATCGCGTTCACGGTGATGCCGACCTTGCCGACCTCGCGCGCCAGCGAGCGCGTGAAGCCGTTGGCCGCCGCCTTGGTCGCGCCGTAGACGGACAGGCCGTTGTAGCCGGTGGAGGCGATGATCGAGGAGATGTTGATCACCCGCCCCTCGCCCGCGGCCATCATGTGGCGAACGACATATTTCGTCAGGATCATCGGCGCCAGCACGTTCAGCCGCACCAGGGCCTCGATCTCCGAATTATGCATGGTCGCGAGCAGGCCCTCGGTGCCGAGACCGGCATTGTTGACGAGACCGTAGAGCGGACCAAACTCGTCGCGCACCGACTTCACGAAGGCGGGTAGTTCGTCAACGATGCTGAGGTCGCAGGCGCGGAAATGAATGCCGGCGCTGCTGGCGCTGAACTCGGCGATCGCAGCGCGCAGTTCCTCGCTTTCCCGGCGGGCCACCGTGACGACGTCATAGCCAGCGCCAGCGAGCCTGCGCGCGATGGCGAGCCCGATGCCGCGGCTGCCGCCGGTGACGAGAACGTTACGCATCGGCGCGCGCCAGCTTGCCGGCCGGTGTGACGTCGAGCGCCGGCACGATACGGATCATCGCCGGCACCTTGTGGGGCGCGAGGCGCGCGCGGCACGCGGCGAGGATCTCATTGCGGACCGCCTCGGTCCGCGCCGGATCGGCATCCGCCGTCAGCACGACCTCGGCGACGACGATGCCGCCGGTGATCGGGCTGCGCCGCGACTTGGCGCGCGACATCCGCACCTCGGGATGGCCATTGATCACGGCCTCGATTTCTTCCGGATGGACCTTGAGCCCGCCGACATTGATGATGCCGTTGCGGCGCCCGACGAAGTAGTAGCGATCGCCGCGCAGCTCGACCATGTCACCGGTATCGACATAACCATCCGTATCGGTCAGGGCGGCCGCAGCGCGTCCGACATAGGCGTGCGCGGCGCGCTTGGAGCGAATGCGCAGCGAGCCGTCGGCGACCTTCATGTCGACGGCACCGCGGCCTTCGCCGAGCAGCGTCGCAGGAAAGCCCTCCAGCCCATCATTGACGGCGAAGCCGACGCCGGCCTCGGTCGAGGCGTAGGCATGACCGATCGAAGCGTGGGGGAATGCCAGCTTCAATCCATCGAGCACGGCCTGGTCGGCGATCTCGCCGGAGAGACGCACATAGCGCGGCGCGAAGCCTTCCACTGCCCCACTCATCAGCAGCTTGCGCCAATGCGACGGCGTTCCGGACATGTGCGTAACGCCGCGTGCGTTGAGACGCGCGACGTGGTCCGATAGTCCCTCGCCCGGATCCGACAATACCATGGAGCCGCCGCCGACGATGGCGCGCAGGAAGATCTGCAGGCCGCCATAGCGGCGGATGTCGTAGAACGTCGCCCACACCGGCATGGCTTCGCCAGGTACCGGACGGTCGCCGATGATCGCGCCGCACAGACCGTCCAGCGTATGCCCGACAATCTTTGGCACGCCCGATGTACCCGATGTCAGCATCAGCCATTCGGTGGCGCGCACCGTCTGCACGACCGCGGCAGAAGGCTGCGGCAGGGCGACCTCGATCACGAGATCGACGCCGCAGGCGTCGAAACGCTGGACCTCATCGGTCACGATGGCGTCGATGTCCGCATCGGCAATGATGCTGGCGAGATGCTCGCCCTTGAGATCCGGCGGACACAACAGGAGACGTCGTGCGACGCCATCGATCTCGATCAGCGCAAGGCCGGCGAGGAGCTGGCCGGAGGTCGCCAGCAGCACCGAACGTCCGTTGAGCTCTTCGGTGCGGCCGCCGAGGCTGCTTCCGCGCGAGAGCTCGGCGAGCGATATGACGTGACGCGGATCGGAGATCGTCCGTTCGGTCAGCGCGGTCCCGAGATGGTCGCGAAGGGCGAAGATCTCACGCGGGGACATTCTCATAGGCCCCGATGAAGTCGCCTATCGTGTTGGGGAACGTCACATCCTCGGACAGGGTGAACGGATCGACGCCGAGATCGTCCTCGAGACGGGCGACCAGGATGGCGAAAGCGAGCGAGTCGAAGCCGGTCTCATGCAACGTCAGCTCATCGGTCAGCGGCGGCAGCTTGACCTTCTGCTCTTCCGCAATCTGCTTGATCGCTGCAATGATTCTTAACCGTACCGACATGGGCCAATCCGCTCACTGTTCAAACGATGAAACCGACCATAGGGCCAGAAGGTGAAGGAACCCGGACTGGCCCGCGATGTTTCTGGACCGTTGGTAAATGCCCATCATGGCCTATGATTAAAATCACCTACAAACGAACCTCGCCGGCGAGGATCCGCGCATGCAGATCGCGATCGAGCGGGTAATATGCACCTGTCCCGGCGTCTCGCACGTAGAGCGGCTCGTGCACGACCGACGGATCGAAGCCGTCGCGCATCAGCTCCTGCTTCTTCTGCTTGAATGTTTCAGTCGACTGCAGCGACGACGTGATGCGGAGCGCCACCGGCCGCGCGTAGGACGGCAACCTTCGGGCAAGTTCGACGGAGAGACGATCGAGATCGAAGCTGTCGCCGACGACGAGCGCGGCCATCCCGGCGCGCCCATCGGTCCCCGGCACGACAACACCATAGGTCGATGCTTCCAACACGCCGGGACATTGCAGGATCGCCTCGTTCACCTCGCTGGTCGCGACGTTCTCGCCCTTCCAGCGGAAGGTGTCGCCGAGACGATCGACGAAATAGAAGAAGCCCTGGTCGTCCTGGCGCATCAGGTCACCGGTGCGGAACCAGGCATCGCCCTTCTCGAAGACGTCGCGCAGTATCTTCTTCTCCGTCTCGCCCGTATCGGTATAGCCTTCGAAGCGACCGCCTCCCTTGTCCGCCGTACCGATGCGGCCGATGGCCTCGCCGATCTCGCCGCGCGTGCAGACGAGGCACCGTCCGTCGGCTCCGCGCAAGGGTGCGCGCTGGTCGGCATCCAGCTTGATGATTTCGGCGGGAAAGCGATGCGCGAGCAGCGACGGCACGCGCCCGATCGATCCCACCCTGCCCTCGACATTGTAGAGCGAGAAGTTGCCTTCGGTCGCGGCATAGAATTCCAGCACTTGAGGAATGCGGAAACGCGCCTGGAATGCCTCCCAGACGTCACCGCGCATGCCGTTGCCGCAGGCGAGCCGCAGCCGATGCGCGCGGTCGAAATCGGACGGCGCGGCGGCCAGCAGATAGCGGCAGAGCTCGCCGATATATTGCAGCAGCGTGCAATCGTGACGGACGATGTCGCGCCAGAAATTGCGCGCCGAGAATTTCTCGGCGAGCACCGCGGCTCCCCCGGCGCGCAGCATGCTGCAGGGCGCGACGATGCCGCCGACGGAATGATAGACCGGCAGACAGTCATAGAGGCGATCGTCGGGACCTGCGCCGGTGAGGCCGGCAAACCATCCGCCCCAGTTCATGATGCGGCGATGGCTGATGCTGGCGGCCTTGGGCAGGCCCGTCGTGCCGGAGGTGTAGATCAGCAGCGCGCGGTCGTTGATCGTCACAGCGCGGCGCTCGGTTGGGTCGAGCGCGTGCGTATCCATCGCGGCGATCGCGACGTCGAGATCGCCGCCGTCGGCAAACCAGACACGCGGCCCGCCCGCGATCAACGGCGCAACCTCCGTATAGGCTTCGTGGAAGTCCTTGGAGACGATCACATGGATTGGCCGGGCCACATTGATGCAATGCGCGAGCGACGGTCCGATGAGATTGGCGTTGATGAGCGCAACAACACCGCCGACGCGGCTGATCCCGAGCCAGGCGGCCAAGTAGTCGGGCCGGCTCGGCATCATCAAGGCGACCGTGTGGCCCGGCCCGATGCCGTTGGCCAGCGCCCAGCGGGCGTATCGGTTGATGCGCGCAGACAGGGCGGAATAGCTCAGCGTCTCGCGATCGGAGACCAGCGCCGGCCGTTCGGGCTGCTTCGCAGCCCAGTCGTCCACCACGTCGGCGAACAGCCGCGCCGGCTCTGCCTCGATGCGCGAGGTCAGATCGATCGCCTTCAGCCAGATCTTCGCCGCCGACGGCTTCCGAGAGGCCGTGCTGAGTTCCACAGATCGATCCGACTGCCCGGAGTTCATGAACGCCCTCACCCCAATTCGGCGTGCTTATAGGCGGTGTGGCCTCACCAGCCGTTAATCGGGAGGGTTAACCGGCCGAGAGTGCGTGGCTGTTGATGCGAATGCGATCCTTTACGAAGTTCTCGGAAATGCCGGTTAGCGTACCGCTCCCAGAACATGCCAACGCGAAGGCCGGCATGCCCAAGGACACGATGACACGACGCGCATTGCTGCGCTGCGCCGCCTGGAGCAGTGTTGCAGCCATGACTTCGACCACGGCATTCGCCGGAGTTGATGCGCCCTATCCGGCTCAGCCGGTCACCTGGGTCATTCCGTTTGCCCCGGGCGGAGCCACCGGCCGGCTGTCGCTCCTGATCTGCGACCGGCTGACCCGCCGACTGGGCCAGCCCTTCGTGCTCGATCACCGGCCGGGTGCGGGCGGCGCGACCGCCACCAAGAGCGTCGCGGGCGCCGCGCCGGACGGCTACACGATCCTTGCGACCTCGACCGCCAACGTCATTACGGCCTCGACCGACGACTCCGCCGGCACCGAAGGTGATCTCATCCCCGTCGCCGGCATGGCGCGCATGCCGCTGCTGCTGCTGGTCAGCCGGCAGCTGCCGGTCAAGACGCTGCCCGAATTCCTGGCCTACGCCAAGGCCAACCCGGGCAAGCTCAGCGTCGGCTCCGCCGGTCCGGGAACCGTCCAGCTGCTGTCGGCCGAGCTGTTCCGGACCCTCGGCGGCATCACCTGGTCCGTCGTGCACTATCGTGGCTCGGGACCGGCCCTGACCGACCTCGCCTCCGGCCACATCCACGCCATGTTCGACACCGCCGCGTCCGCCGTCGACCTTTTGCGCAGCGGCAAGGTCCGGGCGCTGGCCGTGACGACGCGCGAGCACGCGGCCGCCTTCCCCGATCTGCCGCCGGTCGCCGACGTGCTGCCGGCGTTCGAAACCTCGGGCTTCTACGGCGTCGCGGTGCCGCACGGCACCCCGCAAGCCATCGTCGAGCTGCTCAACCGCGAGATCAACGCCGCGCTGGCCGATCCAGACATCAGCAGGCAGTTCGCCGAGGTCGGCGCCACGCCGCTCACCGGCGACGTCGGCGTCTATGCCGCGACCTACCGCGCCGAGATCATGCACTGGCGCAAGCTGGTCCCGCAGGTGAGCGCGAAGAACTGACCTCCGCGCCCACATTGGCCTATCTCACGCTCCAGCGACGCCCTGCAGCACCAGCCGGTTGAGACGGGCCGCGAAGGCCGCGGGATCTTCCGGCAGCTCGCCGTCGAGGATCTGCGCCTGCTCGAGCAGCAGGAACGACAGGTCGTCGACCCTGGCCTTGTCGGCGGCGGCCTTGGCGACCGCCACGACCAGCGGATGGCGCAGATTGATCTCGAGGATCGGCTTGGTGCGCGCGCCGCGCGCCTGCTGCGACAGGATGCGCTCCAGCTCGCGATCGGGACCATGGCTGCCGGCCACCAGGCACGACGCGCTGGTGGTAAGTCGCGTCGACACCTTGACGTCGGTGACGTGCTCGCCAAGGCTCGTCTTGATCAGCGCGATCGTGTTGGCCTCGTCGGCCGCCGGCTGCGCCTCATCCTCAGACTTCGGCTCCGTCACCGGGATCGGGTCGAAATCGATGTCGCCCTGGCTCAGCGACTTCAGCGGCTTGCCGTCGAACTCCAGCCGCGCCGAGGTCCAGAACGCATCGACCGGATCGGTGAGCAGCAGCACCTCGACGCCACGCGCCTTGGCGGCCTCGAGCCGCGGATTGGACTTCAGCCGCTCGATGCTGTCGCCGACCAGGAAATAGATCTCTGTCTGGTTCTCCTTGAGACCCTCGACATACTGCTTCAGCGAGCGCCGCTCGCCCGATGTCGTGGTGAAGCGTGACAGCGCCAGCAGCTTGTCGCGGCGCTCGAAATCCTCGTACAGGCCTTCCTTGATCACGGCGCCGAACGAATCCCAGATCTTGTCGAAGTTCTCTGCGTCCTTGTCGGCAAGCTGCTCCAGCTCGCTGATCACCCGCGTCGTCACGGCTTTTCGGATCTGCGCCAGCTGCGGATTGTTCTGCAGCATCTCGCGCGACAGGTTGAGCGGCAGGTCCTCGCTGTCGATCACGCCGCGGATGAAGCGCAGGTACGCCGGCATCAGGTCGGCGTCATCGGTGATGAAGACGCGCCGGACGTACAGCTTGACCTTGCCCTTGCGCGCCGGCTCGAACAGGTCGAACGGCTTGGTCGACGGCGCGAACAGCAGCACGGCGTAGGAATAACGGCCCTCGGCGCGGTAGTGCAGCGTCATCGCCGGCTCGTCGAACGCATGCGCGATCGACTTGTAGGCCTTGCTGTAGTCCTCCGGCGTCAGCTCGGATTTGGAGCGCTGCCACAGCGCGCTGGCGGAGTTGATCTGGCGCGGCTCGCCCTCCTCCGGCACCAGCATGATCGGGAACTGGATGTTGTCGGAATAGGCGGTGACGATGCGCTCGATCTCATAGGTTTCGAGATATTTCTTCGCGTCGTCCTTGAGGTGCAGCACGATCTCGGTGCCGCGCGCAACCCGCTTGGCATCCTCCTCGGACGCGGGCGCCACCTCGAAGCCCGCCCCGCCCGACGAGGTCCAGGTCCAGACCTCGCCGCCGCCGGCGCGGCGGCTGATCACCTGGATGCGGTCGGCGACCATGAAGGCCGAATAGAAGCCGACGCCGAACTGGCCGATCAGGCCGGTGCCGTCCTTGGCCTCGGCCAGCTTCTGCACGAACGCCTTGGTGCCGGAGCGGGCGATGGTGCCGAGATGGTCGATCAGCTCCTGGCGCTCCATGCCGATGCCGCTGTCGGCAATGGTCAGCGTATCAGCGGCCTTGTTCGGGATGATGCGGATCTGCGGCGGCTCGCCGTCGCCGATCAGATCGGGTCTGGCGATCGCCTCGTAACGCAGCTTGTCACAGGCGTCCGAGGCGTTCGAAATCAGCTCGCGCAGGAAAATGTCGGTCTCGGAGTAGACCGAATGCACCATCAGATGGAGCAGCTCGGAGACTTCGGCCTGGAAGGAATGGCTAACGGTGGCGGTGTCGGTCATCGTCGTACGTTGGCCCATGCTATCAGGGGTGGAGAGAGACCGTCGATATAGCGCGGCGGCGGCACCGATCAAGCCTTTCGGCCAGGGGGATCGTCGACCGATCGTTCGGCGGCCGCGAGCAGCTTGTCGATGACCGTGTCGAGGGTCGCGATCTCGGCGGCCGAAAGCACGCTCAGCAGATCGGCCTCGCGCGCCAGCGCATGGGGCACGATCCTGCGGTACAGCCCTCTGCCGGCAGCCGTCAACGCCACGATCCGCTCGCGGCCGTCCGCGGGATCGCGGCTCCGGCTGACGATGCCGCGGGCCTCCAGGCTCTGCATGGCGCGGCTGACATTCATCTTGTCGAGAGTCGTCAGCCGGCCGATCTCCTTGGTCGGCAGCCGCGGCTGCTCGCCGAGCGCCGCCAGGATCCGCCATTCCTGGCGCGACAGCGCGAAGCGGTCGGCATAGACCTCCGCCACCGCCAGCGACACCTGCTCGGCGAGCCGGGCAAGCCGGTAGGGAAAATAGCGCTGCAGCCGAAGCTCGGGCTCGGCGGCCCCCTCTCCATTTGTCCGGCCGCGGGTCTCGTTGGCCACCTTCGTCATCGCATCCCCTGCCTTCGTCCGTTCCAGGCGCTCGTCCCGGCGACCTCGATCCGATCCACATCGGGTTGATCTGGATCAAAGCCACACAATCGTATCATTCGTTACTATCCTGCCAACAATGATCATGGGAGGACCATCGTGCAGATCGAGAAGATTCATCACGTCGCCTATCGCTGCGTCGACGCCAAGGCCACCGTCGAGTTCTATAAGAAGGTCCTCAACATGGACCTGCTCGGCGCGATCGCCGAGGACAAGGTGCCCTCGACCAAGGCGCCAGATCCCTACATGCACATCTTCCTCGATGCCGGGAACGGCAACATCCTCGCCTTCTTCGAGCTGCCGAACTCGCCGCCGATGGGGCGCGATCCGAACACGCCGGAATGGACCCAGCACATCGCCTTCCAGGTGAAGGACATGGAGGAGCTCGAGGAAGCCAAGGCCCGCGCCGAGGCCGCCGGTCTCGACGTCGTCGGCATCACCGACCACACCATCTTCAAGTCGATCTATTTCCATGATCCGAGCGGCCACCGGCTGGAGATCGCGGCCTGGACCGCGACGCCGGAGCAGATCACGCGGATGAAGTCGGTCGCCCACGCCATGGTCGACGAATGGGCCACGACCAGGAAGCCGCCGCGGCACACCGCCTGGATGCACGAGAAGGAATTCGCCGGCAGCGACTGAGCGATTGCTCGTTCCGACAGTCCCGACCGCAACGCGCCAGGCGAGGCAGCCATGAGCAACTATGTCTATCCGCGATTTCCCTATGTCTGCTCGGCGGAGCAGCGCAGCGGCGAGACCCGCCGCCATCCGATCGTCGTGATCGGCGCCGGGCCGATCGGCCTCACCGCGGCGCTCGATGTCGCCGCCCGCGGCCAGCCGGTGGTCGTGCTCGACGACAACGACACCGTCAGCATCGGCTCCCGCGCGGTGTGCTACGCCAAGCGCCCGCTGGAGATCTGGGACCGGCTCGGCTGCGCCGCGCCGATGGTCGAGAAAGGCGTGAGCTGGAACATCGGCAAGGTGTTCTTCCGCGACCAGCTCTCCTATCAGTTCGACCTGCTGCCCGAGCCCGACCATCGCTGGCCGGCGATGATCAACCTGCAGCAATACTATCTGGAGGAGATCCTGGTCGACGCCTGCAGCAGGAGCCCGCTGGTCGATCTGCGCTGGAAGCATCGCCTCGTCAGCCTGAAGCAGAGCGAGGATTGCGCGCAGCTCGCGGTGGAGACGCCCGACGGCATCTTCACCATGGAGGCGCAATGGGTGATCGCCTGCGACGGCGCCAATTCCGACACCCGCCGGATGGTCGGCGCCGAGTTCACCGGCCAGTTCTTCCAGGACCGCTTCCTGATCGCCGACGTCAGGATGAAGGCGGACTTCCCCACCGAGCGCTGGTTCTGGTTCGACCCGCCGTTCCATCCGGGACAGTCGGTGCTGCTGCATCGCCAATCGGACAACATCTGGCGCATCGACTTCCAGCTCGGTTGGGACGCCAATCCGGACGAGGAGAAGAAGCCCGAGCGCGTGATCCCGCGCATCCGGGCGATGCTCGGCGAGACCGCCGAGTTCGAGCTCGAATGGGTGTCGATCTATCAGTTCGCCTGCCGGAGGATCGACAATTTCCGCCGGGGACGCGTGCTGTTCGCCGGCGACGCAGCGCACCAGGTGTCGCCGTTCGGCGCCCGCGGCGCCAACACCGGCGTGCAGGACATCGACAACCTCGCCTGGAAGCTGGCAATGGTGCTGCGCGGCGAGGCGCCGGAGAGCCTGATCGACAGCTATCACGAGGAACGCGCTTACGCGGCCGACGACAACATCCTGAACTCGACGCGGGCGACCGACTTCATCACGCCGAAGACACAAGCGAGCCGCACCTTCCGCGACGCCGTGCTCGACCTCGCGCAGCACCACAGCTTTGCGCGGCCGCTGGTCAACAGCGGCCGGCTGTCGACGCCGACGCCCTATGCCGCATCGTCCCTGAACACGCCTGACGGCGGCAGCGTACCCGGCGCGATGACGCCAGGTATCAATGCCGCGGACGCGCCGGTGATGGTCGCGGGCGAGCCCGGCTGGTTCCTGAACTGCCTCGGCTCGGGCTTCACGGTTGTCACCTTCGACAACGCCGTCACCGCCGAGCAGCTCAGCATCGACGGCATCACGGCGCGGGTGCTCGTCGTCGGCCGCGACCTCGCCGATCCCAAGGGCCTGCTCGCGGCACGATACGGCGCCTCGCCCGGCACGACCTATCTGTTCCGCCCCGATCAATATGTCAGCGCCCGCTGGCCGCAGTTCGACGGGGACGCGATCACGGATGCGGTCCGGCGCGCCTGCGGCAGGCGCCCCGCGGCCCAGCAGGAGCTTGCAGCATGAGCCTCACCCTCACCCCGAACATTCGCGATCCCGACGACTTCTATGCCGAGCTGATCGGTGGCCAGCGCGACCTCAGCGAGGACGAGGCCCTGCGCATGAACGCCAGACTCGTGCTGCTGCTCGCCAACCATATCGGCGACCGCGCGATCCTGAGCGAGGCGATCCGGCTGGCGAGGTCGCCCGGCGGCTGACCGCATCAATTCTTGTTCGACTTTCGGCGCGGTTTTGATCCCGATCAAAGCCGCGCGTGCGCGTTCTCTGGCAGGAAAAGAGACCCGCAGGCGGCTCACTCGCCGGCACAGGATTGGCGTGTTCGTGCTCATATCGCCTCCCGATCCGCTCCCGGCCGGTTTCATTGTGACAACATCATAATGTCACGCCACCTTCACCGAGGCCCTCTACGTCTTCGCCTCGTTCCACACTGGCACGGGGATTCGCATGTCGCGCTACTACAAGACGCTGCAGACGCAGCGCTTCGACGACTATCGCTACTATCATCAGAGCCGGATCAATCAGACGCTGCACCTGATCAGCGCCGTGATCTTCCTCGTGTGCTATGCGCTGCTGTTCAAGGATCCGGCGATGGCCGGCCTGGTCGGCTGGCTGGCGATGCTGACGCGGCAGACCGGGCACTTCTTCTTCGAACCGAACGGCTATGACCACGTCAACGGCGTCAGCAATGACTACAAGGAGGCGGTCAAGGTCGGCTACAATCAGACCCGCAAGATCGTGCTGCTGACGGTGTGGGGCCTGGTGCCGGTGGCGCTGTTCGCGTTTCCGACGCTGTTCGGCCTGTTCGCCGAGCCGGCCGGCCGGATGGACTTCGTCCGCCACGTCGGCCTGCTCTGGCTCGCGGTCGGCATCGGCGGCGGTCTGTTTCGCGTCATCCAGCTGTTTGCGACGCAGGATGTCCCGACCGGCCTGATCTGGGCCTTCAAGGTGCTGACCGACCCGTTCCACAACATCGCGCTGTACTGGAAGTCGCCGCTGGCGCTGCTGCGTGGCGAGTTGATCGATCCGACCATCAAGGACGCCTCGCATTGGGGCGCCGCCGAGGACGAGGCCGAAGAAGCCGCGCATCTCACCTGATCGCGAGTTCCCGCCGCGGGACCGTCCCGCGGCGGGCGTCGTCGGAGTGACGGGCTTCAACACCGTGGAACGACTCTCCTGCTGCGCCGTTGCGGGCTTAGTGCTGGTGGCCTTCAGGAGCTTTCCATGTGTGACTACAGCCTCCATACTGTTGCTTCCCGTGACGCCAAGACTGCCGACGTGCTGGTCTCCTGTCGCTTTCCCGGCACGGAGACCCGCGGCTTCTGCACCAAGGACGACCCGTTGACCGCGGTGTGCCTGCGTCCGGGCACCGAGCTCGCCTTCGAGGGCGACGTGCGCCTCAAGGGCTTGTTCTTCCGCCGCAAGGTCGGGGCGCATCTCGCCCGCTTCCGCCAGGTCGACACCAACAAGCCGACTGAACATCACGATGCGCTCGAATTCTCCAATGGCCGGATCGTCAAGGTCACCGACCTGGCCACCGGCCAGCGCGCCCACGTGGTGCAGATGCCGGCCGACCCGGCCGCCCGGCGGACGACCGCGCCGCTCACGATCGAGCTGCGGGCGACGCAGCTCTGAAGACGTCGACATGGCCGGCGTCAGCGCCGAGGCGGCGCTGACGTCGGGCATGACCGGCTGAAGACAATGCGCGTCGTCGAAGGCTGCGCGCCCGCCCCCTGATGTCATCCTGAACATGTGATCTTGCATGCGTGCTCGCGATCCCGCGGCACGATCGGTGCCCGGGTGATGCGGCCGTCAGCCCTCTCGACGAGAGGGCGCGGGGAAGGCCGGGTGCTGACCGCGGCCCATGGCCCGCCTGCAACAAGAAAGCAGGCGGCAGTCACCACAGGTCGGGCCTGACAACCGGCCTCCCCCGCGCGATCGGTTTTAACGGTGTCCTTCGTGCTCTCCCTGGGGATCGGCGTTCTTGCCCCCATCGCCCGCCCCGAGCCGTCACAGCATCGAAAGCGAACTTGACCTCAGCGTCGAGCGGCCAGGACCACACGACTTCGCCGTCCGTGACCGCGAGCGCTCGTCTGGCGCCGCCGTCACGTCCATCGCAGCCCACCTCCACGTTCGTGACGACGCGTACGTCCCTCTGCACGAGGCGGGATGGAGGGACATAAACATGATTTCTGAAAAATAGCAAGAGGAATTTCGCGAAATCCGCAGAGCGATCGGTCTGCGGCGGTGCGCTCCCCTTCCCCTTGCGGGGAGGGGAGAGGAGAGAGCGGTAGTGTCGGCGGAAAACGCTGGCGCGCTGCAACGCGGAACGCTGGGGTCAATCAATCCGGCAGATTCGTAAATTTCGGACGCCAGACGCCCAGGATCACGTTCACGGTGGCGACGCCGAGCATGACCCAGATGGCGCCCTGCTCGGTGCCGAAGTTGGGCGCAAGCGTCGCCGGGTCGATCTGGCCGGCGACGGCGCGGGCGGCCTCCTCGGCCGCCTCCTGCATCGGACCCTGCACGGCGGCAAAACCCCATTCGAAGACCAGGATGCCGGAGGCCAGCTTGGCAAGCGCCCAGCCGGCGCTATGCAGCGCGCGGTTGATCGCGATCGCGAGCAGGCCGGCGATCAGGGTCAGGCCGAGCGAGGGGAAGAACACGTAACGCACGATGGCGCCCATCGCGGCGCGCATCTCGGCGTAATGCGACAGCGACACCGACGGCTGCGGGATCAGGCCGAGCAGCACGACGAGGCAGGCCATCGCGCCCATCATGCCGATCGCGCCCATCGTGTGCAGGAACTTCATCAACCGTCGCATGGCATTCCCCGACGTCGTGAAGATGATATCTCGTCCAGCAAGGCTCGCTGCCCCTGCCAGGTCAAGCCACGCTGCATGCGCGGGCTGCCGTCACCCATACGATCAAGACCGGCCATCGGATCACGCATCGGGACGAGCGCCTGTCTCTACCAGTGCCGCGTACCCGGCCCGCCCTTGAACGGTCCGACGACGCGGGAGGTGATCCAGCCGCCGTAGAAATCGCCCTCCTGCGCGGCAACGCGCTCGTCGCCGACGAAGCAGGCCTCGACCCGAGAGGCATAGAACGCAAGATGGCCCGCGATCGGCGCGAACGGCGCTGTCGGCTGCTCGTAGCTCCAGGCCGCCTGCTCGGACACGCGGCCGCCGACCTCCAGCGTCCAGTAGCCGGCGACGCCCTTGAACTCGCAGAACGACCCGCCGGGCGCGCGCCGCAGCCACTGCATCGCGACATCCTGCGATGGGATGTAGTAGACGGGCGGATGGCTGGTCTCGAGCACGCGATAGCCGTCCTGCGTGTCGGCGATGGTGACGCCCGCGAATGCGACGCGCAGCCGCGCCATGCAGCGCTCCAGCCGCGGCGGCCGCGGATAGTCCCACACCGATTCCTGTCCCGGCCCCGGCACGATGCGCTGCATGTCCCTTCTCCGTGGTGGCGCCGCCGACCGCGCGCAGCGCACGACCAAGCACCAGGCAACGACCAAGCGGAGACAAAGGATCACCCGGGACTGATGGGGACGGCGGCCGTCGCCCCAGCCTCAGGACGGCGAGGCTGCCGGCGGAGCGGGTTCAGGCTCGCGCACCGCGGCCTTGCCGTTGCCCTGCCCGATGCGGAACAGTTGGATGTAGCTGCCGAGATAGAGCGGCGAGAGGCCGGCGACCGGCTGCTCCGGGACCGGCGGGTCGAGCAGCAGGACAGCATCGAAGTTCGAGCGCCAGCCGGCCAGATAGCGCGCGAGCGGCAACACGTCGGCGGGCGGCGTGTCCGGCTGCAGCCAGCGCCACGCGGCGGGCTCGGCCAGCGGCTGCGCGAGACGCGCGAAAGAGGGACGCACCGTGACGGGCTGCTGGTTCGGATGGGCGAACATCAGCGGCCAGAACGCCCGCCGCTCGATCACGAGCAGCGCCGCCATATGGGAATCGACATAACGGAAGCCGGGCAGGATGCGCTCGCGCCGGCTGGAGACGGGCTGCTCGTGGCCATGCGCGGCGATGACGCGCGCGCCGGGCTGCACATGCGCGATCGCCGCGCGCAGTTCGGCGAGGTCGACCCGGTGATCGATCCAGGCCGATGCGATATCCGCGGTCCGAACCAGCATCAGCCCTGCGAGGACGATGCCGACGAGCGCCGCCTTCCTGCCGGACACGACCGGATGCAGGCCGGCGAACAGCAGCAGGCCGCCCATCGCGGCAAAGCGCATGTCGATCAGCGTTCCTCCCAGCGCCGTCCAGGGCGCCGCGACGAAGGCCGTGAACAGCGCCGCCAGCGCCAGCGGAATGCCCGGCGCGATGACGAGCTGGCGCCGGACGAGAACCAGCACCGACATCACCACGACGGTCGTGATGATCGTCAGCTCGGCGCTGGTGGTCAGGAACGGCGTCATGATGCGCCACAGCTTCGGCGGTCCGTCCCAGTCGCCGAGTTGCAACCCTCCCTCGCCCAGCGGACAGAGCCCATAGAGCAGCACGGCCGGGCTGAGCGTGAGTCCGAGCGCACAGGCCGCGACCGCCAGCTCCCGCGTCAGGACCGCCGACCGGCGCAGCCGCCACAGCCGATCGGCCTCTCCGGCGCCGATCAGGACCGCGAAGAACAGCAAGCCGAAGATGTGGCAGAGGAAGGCAGCCGACGCAGTGATGGCCCCCCAGGCGATCGCCGGCAGCCAGCCGCCCCGACGGCGCAGCGCCACCCAGCCGGCGGCGCCGCCGAGGGCAAGACCGAGCGAGAGCTGGAAATTCATGAAGCCGAGCAGGAAGACGCCGTCATAGGCGACGATGCCGGCCGCCAGCGGCCATAAGGACAGCCGGCCGAACTCCGCGCGGTGATAGGCGATGACCCCGAGGAGCGGCGCGAACAGGCTGAGCGCGAGCAGGATGCGGCCGCCGACATGAACGTCGGTGATGCGCAGCAGCGCGACGCCGATCACGTCCATGCCGAGATTGGGCAGGATGCGCCAGTTCGGCGCGTACATCTGCGACAGCACGGGATCGTCGGGATGCGCCAGCACGAACAGCCGCGCGAGGTGGTTCGGATAGTCGAGCACCGGCGGGACATCGACCAACAGAAACGGTACCGCGAGCACGATGGCGAGCACCAGCGCCAGCAGGATCCAGCGCCAGGGCAGCTCGCCGGCGCTGGAGGCGGACACGGGAGGATGGGGGACTGATCGGAAGTCTGAATGCACGAGGAGGCTGGCCGGCGCGATGGCGCCAGTCGCCGGCGAGCACGATGGCAAATGCATTGAGGTACCCCATTCCGCCCGGGATACTTCGATACCATCCGACCAAAGACTGCAAGACGCCCTGAAACAACCTTCTGGTTGTGCCTAACGCCCCGTTACTTTACGGGGATCCGGCGAAGCCGGCGGCTCAAGCGATCGCCTGAAGATAGCGCTGCACCGAGCGATCGAACGCCGCCTTCGCATCGTCGGCGATGTTCTTCTGCCACCAGGCGCCGTAGATGCGATCGAAGGCGAACGGCGCGACCGCATCGGCGATGCGGCGCACGGCGGCCGCGCCGAGCGGGATGTAGTTTGGATAGGAGTACATGAAGCTGACATGGCGGCGATCCATCGCCACCATCGCGATGTCGCCGGTCAACAGCGCGCCCTTGCCACCGGCGCCGTTGCGCCAGTGCAGGATGGTGGCGCCGGCGAAATGCCCGCCGGTCCGCAGCAGCACGACGTCATCCGAGATGGCGAGGCGATCACCGGTCCAGGGCACGATCGCGGGATGCGGCCGGGTGACGAAGGCGCGGTCGTCGCCATGCAGATAGATGGGCGCGTCGCCGAACGCCGCGCTCCAATCAGCGACCGCGCCATAATAGTGCGGATGCGACACCGCGATGGCCTTGAGGCCGCCGCGCGAGCGGACGTGGGCGATGGCCGCATCGGTCGCCAGCGGAATGCAGTCCCACATCACGCAGCCGTCCGGCCCGGGAACGAGCAGTGCGCGCTGGCCGATCGCAAAGCCGGGGTCAAGAGCAAGGCCGGTCAGGCCGTCGTCGTCGCGCCAGACGACCTGATGCCGTTCGGCGAGATCGTCGCGGCTGAGGAAGCTCTGTCCCTTCCAGTTCACATATTGCCGCTCGTCCTCGCAGACGACGCAATGGCCGGGCGGTGCTGGCGTATCGGGAAACTGCGCGCCGCATTGAAAGCAGGTCCAGAGAGGCATGGATCACCGGTCGTCCGGGTTGGGAATGCCAAGGATAGCATGCGGGCCATCTCGGAACACCGTCGCGCGCGGCTTCGTGATTGCCTAGTGTCGCCGGACCGCACCAGAGGAGTTCTCGACATGCCGACCCGGCTGCGCCGCGCCTACGTTCACCGCCTGCCGATGCGGAGCCCGGACGATGTCGGCGCGCTCGAGGCCGGAATCGCGCAAGGGGCGATCGATCCCGCAGGGATCGTCGCCATTCTCGGCAAGACCGAGGGCAATGGCTGCGTCAACGACTTCACCCGCGCCTTCGCCGTGCGCTCGCTGGAGGCGCTGCTCGGCCGATATCTCGCGGCGGACGCCGTGCAGCAGATCGCGATGGTGATGTCCGGCGGCACCGAGGGCGCATTGTCGCCGCACATGATCGTGTTCGAGGCACGCGACGGCGGCGATGCCGCGAAGCCGCGCGATGTGCCGACGTCGCTGGCGCTGGGCCGCGCACGCACGCCGGTGCTGGCGGGCGAGCATCTCGGCCGCATGCCGCAGGTCGAGCTCGTGGCCGCCGGCGTGCGTGCGGCGATGGCCGATGCCGGCATCGACGATCCCGCCGACGTTCACTACGTACAGGTGAAATGCCCGCTGCTGACGATGGAGCGGATCGAGGCGGTCGAGGCCCGGGGACAGCGCACCGCCGTGCGCGATACGCTGAAGTCGATGGGCTTTTCGCGCGGCGCCTCGGCGCTCGGGGTCGCCGTCGCGCTCGGCGAGCTCGCCGCCGGCGATCTGTCCGATGCGACGATCTGCGCCGATGTCTCGCGCTACAGCGGACGCGCGGCCACCTCGGGCGGCGTCGAGCTGCTCGACCACGAGATCATGGTGGCCGGCATGTCGGCCAAGTGGAGCGGGCCGCTCGCGATCGATCATGCCGTCATGGGCGATGCCATCGACATCGAGCCGGCGCGGCAGGCGCTCGCCCGGCTCGGCCTGAACGTGACGGGCCAGGTGCCGGCGGCCGACCGCAGCCGCATCGCCGCGGTGCTCGCCAAGGCGGAGGCGGCGCAGAGCGGCCGGCTGCGCGGCCAGCGGCATACCATGCTGGACGACAGCGACGTCTCCTCCACCCGCCATGCCCGCGCCTTCGTCGGCGGCGCGCTGGCCGGGCTGTTCGGCTTCACCGACCTGTTCGTCTCGGGCGGCGCCGAGCACCAGGGCCCCGACGGCGGCGGGCCGGTCGCGGTGATCGTCGCGCGCGGCTAGACCGGCGGTATCGAGATCCGGCAGGCGCCGCTCCCGCGGTTTGCGGAGACCTCGCGGGAGTTTGGGCGCGACCGGTAACGAATAACCAACCGACCCTTACCTGCGACTGATTATCACATGCATTAGGTACGATCATCCCAGGCGGGCCACCAGCGCAACCCGTTTTGGTCGAATTTCGAGGACTTGTTGAGAGGCGTTCGCAACAGGAGTGATCCTGATGGCGAATCCACGAACAAGATTTGTCCTTGAGTAGCCATTGGGGTGGTTGAGTATGGGTCGAGCCGTCTTTCCAGCAAGCTTGCGCGGGGGCACCGCGCTTCGAGGCGATCCCTCCGCTGATGTATCGGGGGTCAAGGTGTCGGCGGTCGCGGGGCTGATCGCCGTCGCCTCGTTCTCCGGCGCCGAGGCGCAGCAGGCGCCCCTGCCCTCCGTGACCGTCGAAGCGCCGGCCGCGCGCGCCAAGCCGGCGCCGTCGCGGCCGTCGGCCGACCAGGTCCGCGCCCGCAGCGCGCTGCGCCGCGCGGCCCGCCAGCCGCAGCAGCCGCCGGCTCAGACCGGACCGCAGACGCCGCCCGACGCCAACCCTTACGCGGACGCGGCCGCGCCCTACAAGGTCGACCGCGTCGCTTCCGGCAAGTTCACCGAGAAGCTGGTGAACACGCCGAAGACCATCACCGTGATGAGCAAGGAGGTGCTGGAGGACAAGCACGTCACCACGCTGAAGGAGGTCGGCCGCTCGACCGCGGGCGTCACGCTCGGCTCGGGCGAAGGCGGCAACGCGTTCGGCGACCGCTTCTTCATCCGCGGCTTCGATGCCCGCAACGACATCTTCATCGACGGCATCCGCGATCCCGCCGTGTCGGTGCGCGAGAACTTCTTCACCGAGCAGGTCGAGATCCTGCGCGGTCCCGCCTCGGCCTATGCCGGCCGCGGCACCGCGGGAGGTGCCATCAACATCATCACCAAGCAGGCCGGCGACCGCAATTTCACCAACGCGGAGTCGACCCTCGGCACCGACCAGACCAAGCGCGTGACGCTCGACGTCAACCAGACGATCTCGCCGACCTTCTCGGTGCGCACCGGCGGCCTGTTCCAGGACGCCAATGTCGCGGGACGCGACCACGTCACCGACGACCGCTGGGGCGGCTTCATCTCAACCAAGTGGACTCCGACGGACTCGCTGAAGGTCACGACCAACTACGTCCACACCGACCTCTCCGGCTATCCGGACTTCGGCGTGCCGTTCTACAAGCAGGGCAACATTCCGGCGACCTCGGCCGGCATCCCGCGCAACAATTGGTACGGCTTCCTCAACCGCGACTTCCAGGCGGCGCGGCAGGATTTCGGCACGCTGGCCGGCGAGCTCAAGCTCAGCGACAGCGTCACCTTCACGAGCAAGCTGCGCGGCGAGCATTCCGAGCTGAACTACATCGGCACCCTGCCGAATGCGAGCGTGGCGGGAACGGCCAGCCCCGATCCGACCAAATGGTTCTTCAATGCCAGCGCGCAGAGCCGCTATCAGACCGTCGACAACTGGGCCAACCAGAACGACCTCACGTTCAAATACGACACCGGCCCGGTCAAGCACACCACCGTGGTCGGCACGGAGTTCTCCAAGGAGAACATCTCGATCGACCGCTACGCCGGGCTGACCTCGGAGGCGTTCGGCTCGCAGGGCACCACCGGCGGGGGCTTGCAGAACCAGAACATGTTCAGCCCCGCCTACACCAACCTGCCGTTCACGACCGTGCCGTTCCTGACCGGCAACCCGACTCGCTACGATGTCGACAGCAAGAGCGCCTATGTGATCGACACCGCGAACTGGCGCGACACCATCATCCTCACCGGCGGCCTGCGCTATGACGGCTATGCGATGCGCTCGTCGAACAACACCGCCTCGGCGACCGTCGATTCCGACCTGATCAACTACAATCTCGGCCTCGTCTACAAGCCGCTGCCGATCGGCAGCCTCTATGCCGCCTATGCGACCTCCGCCAATCCGTTCGGCTCCGAGCTCGACGGCACCGCGACCGACTACGGCGGCATTCCGCCGAACAGCACCATCATCCTCGGGCCGGAGCGCAACAAGGGCGCCGAGATCGGCACCAAATGGGAGCTGGTCGACCGCCATCTGCTGGTGACCGGCGCGCTGTTCCAGACGGTGAAGGAGAACGCCCGCGAGACCGTCAACGGGCTTTTGACCTCCGGCGCCGCCTACCGCATCCAGGGCATCGACATCGAGGCGGAAGGCAAGCTCACCGACCGCTGGAGCATCTTCGGCGGCCTCGTGCTGATGCAGTCCAAGGTGACGCAGAGCGGCGTCGCGTCCAATACCGGACTGCAGCTCGCCAACATCGCGCACCAGTCGCTGAGCGTGCTGACCAAGTACAAGTTCGACGACGGCTGGGAGATCGGCGGCCAGGCCGTCTACCGCTCGAAAGTGTTCGGCGGCACGTTCGCGGCCAACACCGGCAACGAGCTGCCGAGCTACTGGCGGTTCGATGCCTTCGTGGAGAAGCAGATCGACAAGAACTGGAGCATGAAGGTCTATGCCCAGAACCTCACCAACCAGCTCTATTACGACACCTTCTACCGCAGCAACGTGCCGTTCACCCAGGTCGCTCCCGGCCGTGCGTTCTACCTGATCACGACGGCGAAGTTCTAAGGCCGCGCGCGTCCCGGTCGGGAAACAGATTCGCCAGATTCCCGCCGCATCTCGCGATGCGGCGGGAAGCAGCTCGAACCGAAGATCGCCGAAGTGATCATCAAGCGCACGATTTACCTCGCGGGACGGGGTGAAGGCCGGCCAATTCTCCCATCAGCAATTGAATGACGGAGATCAGCTCAACCAGGAGGTTTCAAGTGTTGCCGTGACGCGACACTTTGCGAACAACTCTCATTTTCAGAAATGGATGGAAACTTTTCGCATTCCGGCCACCGGCGGAACCAGCTTTGGACCGCTTTCCCCCGCTTCTTGACTTGCATTCGCAACAGGCACGCGCCGGTTGCGGGCGTTCAAACGAACCCAAGTCAGAGTTTTGCGTAACGAACGGGGTGGTCGAGTATGGGTAAGGCAATCTTTCCAAGGAGCTTGCGAGGGGCAAGCGGGCACGAGTGGGAGCCATCTCCCGAGATTTCCGGTGTGAAAGTCTCGGCAGTCGCGAGCCTGATCGCGGTTGCCTCGTTCTCCAGTGCCGAAGCCCAGCAGGCGCCGCTGCCGTCCGTCAACGTCGAAGCCCCGGTCGCGCGTCCCAAGCCGGCCGCCTCGCGCCCGACCGCGGACCAGGTCCGCGCCCGCGACGCGATGCGCCGCGCCGCCCGCCAGCAACAACAGCAGCAGGCCGCGGCGCCGAAGAGCAATCTGCCGCCCGACCGCAACCCCTATTCCAGCCCCGCCTCCGACTACAAGGGCGAGCGGCTGCAGGCCTCCGGCAAGTTTCCGGAGAAGCTGCTCAACACGCCGAAGACGGTGACGGTGCTGAGCAAGGAGATCCTGGCCGACAAGAACTCCACCAGCCTCAAATCCGCCGTGCTTTCCACCGCCGGCGTGACGCTCGGCACCGGCGAAGGCGGCAACGCGTTCGGCGACCGCTTCTTCATCCGCGGCTTCGACGCCCGCAACGACGTCTTCATCGACGGCGTGCGTGACGCCGGCGTCTCCGTGCGCGAGAACTTCTTCACCGAGCAGGTCGAGATCCTGCGCGGCCCGAACTCCTCGTTCGCCGGCCGCGGCACCACCGGCGGCGCCATCAACATCGTGACCAAGCAGGCCACGACCGAGAACAGCTTCTACAACATGGACACCACGCTCGGCACCGACCGCACCAAGCGCGTGGTGATCGACGTCAACCAGAAGATCACGCCGACCTTCGCCGCGCGCGTCGGCGGCCTGTTCCAGGATGCCGGCGTCGCAGGCCGCGACTACGTCACCGACAACCGCAACGGCGGCTTCATCGCCACCAAGTGGACGCCGCTCGACACCGTGACGCTGTCCGCCAACTACATCCACAACGAGGTGACGGGACGTCCGGACTTCGGCGTACCGTATTATCGGCCGAGCACGCTCACCGCCGGCGCGCCGTTCCCCGAGGTCGGCGCTCCGCGCAACGCCTGGTACGGCTTCGTCAACCGCGACTTCTCGCGCGTCGGACAGGACATCGGCACGCTCAATGCCGAGGTGAAGGTCACCCCTGACCTGACGATCTCCGACAAGTTCCGGGTATCGCGCTCGACCCTGAACTATATCGGCACTCTGCCGGAAGGCCCGACGCTCACCAATCCTCTCTCGAACTCGACGATCCGGGCCAATCCGCAGAGCCGCTTCCAGCAGACCGACGTGCTCGCCAACCAGCTCGAGGCGACCTACAAGTTCGACACCGGCAACTTCAGGCATACCGTGCTCGCCGGCCTCGAGGTCTCGCAGGAAAAGGCGCTCATCAACAGCTACACCGGCCTGACCTCCGAGCAGCAAGGTCTCGCGTTCGCCGGCAGCGGTTCGCTGTCGGGCGTGAGCGTGTTCAACCCGCAGTTCACCAACCTGCCGTTCGGCATTCCGTCGCTGGGACAATTCCCGACGAACGTGAAGATCGACTCGGCGAGCGTCTACGCCCTGGACAGCGTCAACTACCGCGATCTCGTCATCCTCAACGGCGGCGTGCGCTATGACAAATACGACGTTCGGGTCGATGGCTTCGGGACGGTCAACGGCGTCGCCAACACGCCGGGCTCGACCGCGGCCTCCAGCGGCATGCCGAACTTCAACGTCGGCATGACGTTGAAGCCGGTGCCCTACGCCAGCTTCTATGCGGCCTACGCCACGTCGTCGAACCCGGTCGGCGCCGAGTTCGACGGTCTCAGCCCGCAATATGGCGGCCTGTCGGCGGTGACCAATGGCGGCGCCAACCAGATCTTCGGGCCGGAGAAGAACACCTCGATCGAGATCGGCACCAAATGGGAGCTGCTCGACGGCCGCCTGCTGGTCACGGGCGCCTTGTTCCAGACCGAGAAGGAGAATGCCCGCGAGTCGCGCAACATCACCAGCGCCGCGCAGGCCACCGCGGACTGCCCGTATCCGGCAGGCACCGTCGGCTCCGTGCCGTGTCTCTCGGCCGGTGCCGCCTACCGCATCCGCGGCATCGATCTGCAGGCGGGCGGCAAGCTGACTGACAAATGGAGCATCTTCGGCGGCATCGTGCTGATGCAGTCGGAGGTGACGAAGTCGAACATCCCGCCGGCCAACACCGCGCTGTTTACCAGCAATGTCGGCCTGCAGCTCGCCAACACCGCGCACCAGTCGTTCAGCCTGCTGACGAAGTACCAGATCAACGACACCTGGGAGATCGGCGGCCAAGCGGTGTACCGCTCGAAGATCTTCGGCGGCACCTGGCTGGCGGCGAACCAGGGCACCGAGCTGCCGAGCTACTGGCGCTTCGACGCGTTCGCGGAAGCCAAGCTCGACAAGAACTGGACGGCGAAGCTGTTCGTTGCCAACATCTTCGACAAGCTCTACTACGACGCTCTTTATCAGAGTGCCACCCCGTTCGTGCTCGTCGGTCCGGGACGAAGCGCATCGATCGTCCTGTCAGGACGGTTCTGATCGCACACCCAAGCCGGGGCATACATCAAGTGATGAGTTCATGCTGATCTGTGTCCCCGGAATTCTGAGCAAAGACGATGTGGCGGATTTCCGCCGCATCATGGACTCCAGCGACTGGGAGGACGGCCGCTCGACGGCCGGCGCCCAGTCGGCCATGGTCAAGCGCAACGAGCAGTTGCCGCCCGACAGCGAGCTGGCGCGCAAGCTCGGCCACCGCATCATCTCGGCGATGACCGCCAATCCCCGCTTTCTCGCCGCCGCGATCCCGCAGCAGATCTTCCCGCCGCTGTTCAACCGCTACAGCGCGGAGTCGGGCCACCATTTCGGCATCCACGTCGACAACGCGGTGCGCGGCGACAAGCTCACCGGCCTGCGCATTCGCACCGACCTTTCGGTCACGCTGTTCCTCTCCGAGCCGGAGGACTACGACGGCGGCGAGCTGGTGATCGAGGATCTGTACGGCTCGCACGAGGTGAAGCTGCCGGCCGGCGACCTCGTGCTGTACCCCGCCTCGAGCCTGCACATGGTCACCCCGGTGACGCGCGGCGTCCGCGTCGCCTCGTTCTTCTGGCTGCAGAGCATGATCCGCGATCCCCTCGCGCGCAGCATGATCTTCGATCTCGATACGACGATCCAGGGTTTGTCGCAGCGGATGGGGCGCGACGATCCGGAAATGGTGCGGCTGACCGGCCTTTATCACAACCTGATCCGCTACTGGGCGGAGAACTGAACTTCCGTCCCCAATCGCGCCGATCACGTTGAGTTCGATCGCCTTTGAGCCGGGTTGCACGAGATGCAGCCCGGCTCATTCGTTTGGATGGCGACCGCTCGCTGCAGCACCGTTCTCGGCGCGCTCGCGATGGACCGCCATCCGAGCTCACATTCGGCAGCTATGCCGGAGAGATTGTGCGTTTCGCGAACTACCGCCATTCCCTTGCGGCCGACATCGACGTTGATCACGACGAAAAGAGAGTCGCGCGGCGCACGCTGTCTTTCGAACCGTGCCGATCTCAGCAGCACTATGATTCGGTCCCGAGGCCTTCTGGCTTGTCGGACGGCATCACAGATGCACGCACAAGTGCTCTCACCGGCCGAACGGGCCCATCACGCCCGCACCGACTAATTAGAATTGATGGAAGACCGAACGGCGGCATTTGCGTGACAGGCAGCCGCATTGGCGACGCTGCGCAAGGCGCATCCGCCTCACAGCAGGACTTTCAGGGAGTTAAGACGCGATGCACGCCATCGCGGGCTGTTACGCAGGTCGCACGATTCGATTTTTCGTTTGGCATCGCACCCACGGCGGCAACTGCCGGCGTCGATGTTCCCGCTTTGAGTCAACGCGGCGTCTCAAAACAGCCGGGTTAGGACTGGAAACATTACGGAGCGGTTAACTACCAAGGGGTGTTCAGCAACATGTTCAGGATCGTTCTTCAAGTAGGAGCGGTGATCGCAGCGGTTTCGGCCGGCGCCATGGCGCATGCCGAGCAGCCGGCCACATCGCCGAGACCTGGCCAGGCTGCAACAGCGCCGCAGACCACAGCATCAAATCCAGCGAATGCGACCGGAGCGAAAGCCGCTCAGACTCCGACGACAGCCGCCACCGCGCAGGCGCCTGCAGTTGCGCCCGTCAACACCGCAGCCGGTGCGTCGACTCCCGCTGCGCATGCGGCTCCGGCTCAGAGCATGGCACCGAAGCCGGTGACGACGGGACAGGCATCCACGGCGCCGGCCGTTGCCCAGGCCGCGCCCGCGCCGCAGGTCGCGGCGCCTGCGCCCGCGGCTCCGACGACCAGCGGCGTCGCACCGACGGCTGCGCCGGCTCCGTCTGCTACCACGCCGCAAGCCGCGGCACCGAGCCAGCCGCCGGCGGCCGCAACGACCGACACCCAACCGTCGACGGCGGCCGAAGCCGTGACTGACGCGGCAGCGGGCGACAAGGCGAAGGACCAGGCAGAGAAGCCGGCGCAAGGCGGCGCGCAGCCGTCAGCTCACGTTCCGCATGATCTGTCGCCATGGTCGATGTTCCTGGCCGCCGACGTTCTCGTGAAGTCGGTCATGATGGGGCTCGCGCTCGCCTCGCTCGCGACCTGGACCGTCTTCATCGCCAAGACCATCGAGTTCTCCATCCTGCGCCGGAAGCTGAGCAGCGCGCTGCGCAAGGTCGATGACGTACGCTGGCTGTCGGAAGCCAAGCTCGCGCTGGGATCACGGCAGAACGTGCTGACGACCCTGATCGATGCCGCCATGCACGAAATCAGGATGTCGTCCGAGCTGCCGTCTCACGGCGTCAACGAGCGCGCTGCGTCGAGCTTCTCCGAGATCGTGCGTGCCGAGGGCCGGCGTTGCCGGACCGGCATGGGCCTGCTCGCCACGATCGGCTCGATCTCGCCCTTCGTCGGCCTGTTCGGCACGGTCTGGGGCATCATGAACAGCTTCATCGGCATCTCGAAGTCGCAGACCACCAACCTCGCCGTTGTCGCGCCCGGCATCGCCGAAGCGCTGCTCGCAACCGCCATCGGCCTCGTCGCCGCGATCCCGGCCGTGATCATCTACAATCACTTCACGCGGGTGACGAAAGGCTACATGGAGCTCGTGAACCGGTCCTCCGGCGCCACCGCCCGGATGTTGTCGCGCGATCTCGATCGCGGCCAGAGCCACCACAGCAGCCATCACGGCGAGCGCTTCGAGCCGATCCACGTCCACTCAGCGCCTCCGATGGCGCTGGCAGCGGAGTAGCTCCATGGCCGTCTCTCTCTCGGAAGGCGATGGCGACGATGATCTCGGCGAGACCAGCGACATCAATGTCACGCCGTTCATCGACGTGATCCTGGTGCTGCTGATCATCTTCATGGTGGCGGCCCCCCTGTCGACGGTCGACGTGCCTGTCGATCTCCCGACATCGACGGCCACGCCGCAGAAGAAGCCGGACAAGCCGATCTATGTCAGCATCAAGCCGGATCTGACACTGTTCGTCGGCGAGGAGCAGGTGAAACGGGCGAGCCTGGTGAGCACGCTCGAGCACATCCCCGAGGCCGCAAAGGACAAGTTCATCTTCCTGCGCGCCGACCGGGGCGTGGCGTATGGGGAGCTGATGGACGTGATGGAGCTGCTGCGGACCGGCGGCTATCCGAAGATCAAGCTCGTGACTGTCGAAGGCGTCTCACAGGCCGCCGCCCAGGCTGCACATTGAAACCAGTGAAACGACGGAACTGAAGAATGGTCGAACACAAGTATCAGGGAGCGTCGCGCCGCTTGTGGATCTCAGCCGCGATTGGCGCCCTCATGTTGCACGGTGGCGGCGCCGCGCTCGCGGTCGTCCATCTCAGCGGCAATGACGCGGACGGCGGCCTCGGCGCGGCCGGCGCCGAATTCGCGCTCGAGATGGCCTCGCCGCAGGTCGAGGACAACGATCTTCCGCCGGGTCCCGACAGCGACGCGGCCGAAGCTGCGCCGGAGCAGATGCAGCAGACCGCCGAGGTCAAGGAGTCCGACGCCGTCAAGGACAAGCCGACCGAAACCGAGGAGGAGGCCGATCGGGTCGTCACGCAGAACGAACCCAAGAAGCCGGAGAAGGAGGAACAGCAGCAGGCGACCCAGCAGGCCGAGGCGTCGGTCGCATCTGCCGCGCAGGAAGAATCGGCCCGCAAGGCGCTGGACGAGGCCGCACCGCCAGCCGAGACGGCCAAGGCCCCCAATCCGGGAATGGGCAAGGACAAGCAGAAGCTGACCAACGATTGGGGCCGCAAGATCAGCGCCTATTTCGAGCTGCACAAGCGCTATCCGGAAGGCAAGAGGCACAATGGCACGGTCAAGGTGGCGCTGGTGCTGAGCCGGGCCGGCAAGGTGGTGTCCGCGTCCGTCATGCAGTCGTGCGGCGACTCGATGTTCGATGATGCCGCGCTGGCGATGATCCGCCGCTCCGACCCTGTGCCTGCACCGCCGTCCGGACTGACGGACGATCAGTTCAGCTTCAGCCTCGACGTGAACTTCAATCAGAAGAAATAGTCGCGGCCGGACTGCCGCGCAGATCCGGACCTGGCAGCGCTCACGTCGTGGGCGCTGCATTTCATTTTGGAGACTGGAGCCGGGCACTCCCGCTGCGCGTCCACCCGTTGCAGGGGAGCTATACTACACGGCGAAGCCAGAGCGGGAAACTCCGGCTTCCAGGCTTGCGGCCTTGCCCGGGGGATGACTGTTGGCTGCGTCACGACAAGAAGCGCGATCTCCAGGCACGTCCTCAGAAGACCACAGATGCCGCGCGCGGGTGCGTGCCGGGCTGCCGATCAGTACTGCACCCGGGCGCCGACCTGCACCACGGTCGCCGACAGATTGTTTTCGCGGAAGTTGGAGCGCGTCTCCTCGCGCCGGACGCTGGCCCTGAGCTGCAGCAGGCGCGAGAACTTGTAGAGCATGCCGAGCTCGACCAGATAGCGGTTGTCGACCCGCGTCGTGCCGGTGAACGCGTCCTCGCCATAGCCGGCGAGGAACGTGCCGATGAGCCAGGGCTCGAACTGATGCTCGACGCCGACGGTGACGTCGCGCTTGAGCACGCCGGAAATGCCGGGCTCGGTGATCTCCACCACCTGCGACTTGGCCCCCAGCGCGATCGCCGTCTCCTTGGCGAACTGCCATGTCAGATTGGCATCGGCAATGAAGCCGTTGACCGGCTTGAGCATCGGATCCTGGTAGCGGCGCGTCAGGTAGCCGACGGCGACGTCGCCGGTCAGCTTGTCGGCGTAGTTGAATGTCACGCCGGCCTCGACGGCCGTCCCGGTGGAGTCGCGGCGGAAGCCTTCGGCATCGACCGCGATGTCGTGAACGCGGCGATCGACGGCGACGTCGACGAAAGGACGAATCTCCGGCGTCAGATTGTAGGTGATGCGGCTCTGCGAGCCGTATTGGACGAAGTTGCGATCGGCATTGCTGACGATCTGGCCGTCGACGAGCGGCGCGTTCTGGAACGCGACGCGGTCGATGGCGGCCTTGGTCGAGACCTCGACCTCCTCGAACCGCTTGGTGACGCCGGCGGAGCCGCCGACGGTGGAGGCCAGCGGAATCCTGGCGAACCGGCCGGCGAAGCGCGGCGTGCCGGGATCATCGGCATCGACGGCAACGTGGCCCTCGCCGTTGAGCGCAAACGTATCGGTGATGTCGTAGCGCCCATTCACCTTGGCGTCGACGGTAGGCCTGCTGAGCTGCCGGAGCTTTGCATAGTCGATGTAGCCGACGCGCACATCGGCGTTGAGCAGATGCCGCTCGAACTGAGAGCGCACGAGCAGGACCGGCGCAACGCTGACGAAGGCCGAGCCCTTGCCCTGCGGCACACGGCCGGGATTGCTGTCGAAGCCCGAGGACATTTCGAACGCAGGCTTCAGGATGAAGTTTCCCACCGTGATGCCCTTGGGCTCATAGGGGTCTTCCTCCATCATCGGCGGCTGCGGCTGATCCTGCGGCTTCTGCCCCTTGTTCACCGGCGGCAGCCGCATCTTCGGCTTGTCGGCCAGAACGGGCGGAATCGGCTGTGCATCCTGTCGCGGAATCGGCGGCAGATTGCGCGGCAGCACGCCGCGCGTCGCCGGCGGCGGACTGACGGCGAACGCCAGCGCGTCCAGGCAGCGATTGGGGACGTTCGTGACCGACAACCGGCCCGGCGTCGACAGGCAGCCACCGACCAGAAGGCCGGCTGACGGCGCGCCGAAGAAGCCATTGCGGACAGGCGCCAGGCGCGGCGCCGGCTCACGGCGCGCGGCCTGTGGGAGCGCGCCCGCTCCGGCATCGACCGGAGATCGCGGCCGCGGCGGTGGAGCCTCGTCCTCCTGGGTGGCCGCCTTGGGCTCCGGCTCGACGCCACCAGGCGAAACGATCACCTGCGGAATGACCAGCGGTCCGTTGCCGTTGGCAGGCCGCGCCGGCTGCCGGCGGCGATTGGGGACGACCACCACCGGTCCGGCGTCGGAGGCACCGGGATCTGCATAGGCTCTCACCTGGCTGCCCGGAACGACGGTCTCAGCGGACGACGGCGCGGCTCCAAGCAGCGTCACGAGCAGCACGGTGATCGCCACCGTCTCCTCCTGACACCGTGAGACGTCGCGACCGATGCCACGTCTGGAAGCGACCGTCTCTCGTGCTGCCCGTTCCAAAAAGCCTCGTCTCCGTCGAGTTCGGCAACCTGCGAAGCGCGGCGCCCGCGGCGTGACGCATTCCGGCATCACGGCGCCGCGGGACCGGAAGCCGGATCACTCGATGATCAGCGCGCCCTTGTTGCCCTGATGGAAGTCGTCGAAGAATTCGTAGCGTCCCGGCTTCTGCGCCTTGACCTTCACGACGCCTTCCATGTTGGGCTTGATCACCGTCTCGAACTCCAGGGGCTCGCTCTCGAACTCGACCGGCGCGCCATCCAGATTCTTGACCTTGAACACGATCGGCGTGTTGGCCGGCGCCTTCATCTCCGCCGGCTGAAACTTGTTGTCCTTGACCGATATCTCGATGGTCGTCTCAGCCGCACCTGCCGGCAGCGCGAACGCCGCGATCAACAGCACGGCGGCTCCTGCTGCCTGTACCTTCCCAAAGAGATTCATGCTGTATGTCCCTGTCCCGAATTCACCCGAATGTGCCGAACGTCTTCCCACGCTCGCCCGCTTCGACGAGTCTCCGACACTTCATAGAACGACTATGAAGTCCCGAATGCGGCAATTTGCCGTGTCGAAATTTGACAACATCGTTGTGTGCGACAAAGCGCGCGACTTTATTAGTTGTGCGGCGTCGAAGCGCCGCGCAGACGCGTCGGCTTGAGCATCGCCGATGCGCGCCGACCGACAACGACGAACATCAACGGTCTCCGCGGTCGGGAGCAGCACGATCGCCTTGGCTCGCAGCTGTGCTGATATGAGACACGACAGGTCATGCAGCGCCGTCGCGCGCGGCGCGAACCACGCGAGACTCACGATCGACCGCTTACGCTGCGCACGGCACATGCATGATCCTCATGCACCGGCTCATCGAGACGAGTACGAGCGAAATGCACGAAGGAACGCGCTCGCACTGGTCTCATGCGGCATGGACCGCAATATGCGTGTGCGCCCATCCAGCTCGAGCCGTGTGCGGACGAGCCTCGCGCGCACCAGAAATGAAATCAGGCGCGGGCCTGCTCGCCCATATCGCCGGCGAGCGCACACGACCGATGCCCGCCGTCTCATCTGCCGACCCCCAGCCGCCTGTCGTGAACGCTGAGGGATCGCGGCATACGCGCAGGCTTCGCGGCGCCGGGCGCCGGATTCACGCGCAGGGGCGGCAGATCGGGGACGACGGATATTTGCTCCTCGTCCGCCACGGGCTCGGGCTCCGGGCTCTGGCGTGCGACGCTGCGCGCCGGCGCGGCGCGCATGATGCCCGGCACGCGCTTGCGTCCCGTGACCATCGCGCGCATCAGGTTCTCCCGCTGCAGCAAGCTCATCCACACCGTGCCGAGCACATGCACGGCGATCAGGGCGATGATGGCATTGGACGACAGCGCATGCGCCTGCTCGATCCAGCCGACGCCGAAGAACCGGACCGAGACCTGCATGACGCCGCTGATGGTCGAGACGATCAGAAGCGCGAGCATCACGACCAGCATCGCGGCCCCCGCCGGGTTCAGCCCGAGATAGCGTCCCGTCTCTCCGCGCAGCATGCCCACGATATACTGAGGCGCCGCCCGCAGCTTGAGGCTGATCCGCGCGAACAGCGAATGACGGCTGCCGATCAGCCCCCAGATCAGCCTGAAGGCGAGAAGACCGATGACGGCATAGCCCGCGAGGCGGTGCAGGCGATCGAAGGTGTTGGGCGTGACGCAGGCGACGAGCACGAAGGCCGCGAGCGACCAGTGCCAGACGCGCAGCGGAAAATCCCAGACCGCCACGGTCCCCGGACGTGAGTTCGCCGGCGTCGGGGAGGCGACGCTCCGCTGCGCCTGGCCTGCGTCACGCATGACCATCAGATCACTTCGCCTTGGTGTGCTTCAGCGCGAGGTCCTCGGGGCTGTAAAACAGCTCATAGAGCTTGCCGCCCTTGACACCGTAAACCTCGTAGCAGGTGCCCTCGATCTTGGTCTGCCGAACCTCGTAGCCCGCGGCCTTCGCCTTCGCCTCGGCTTCGGCGGTGGTCTTCCACGACGCCTTGTCGAGCCTGGTGCAATCCTTGTAGCCGTCGGCGAGCGCGGCGGAGCCCGACGCCAGACCCACCGCCAAAGCCACGCCCATTAGTTTGATGACCTTCATAATCAAATCCCTCCTCGAAGACTGCGCCATCGGCGCCGACAGCGCTCGATGCGCGGACTACAAAGGGGAGGGAGATTTCAACGAAACTTGGACGTCATCATCCGCGGTGGATGGCCTCGACCACGCAGGCGTGGCTCGAAACGTTCCGCATCCGGCCGCAATGTCGCTGAGATGCGAACTCACATGCGGTCCAGTCAGGATCGAACCATGTCAGCAGGCTACTGATCTCTTCAGGACTCGACCCCGTGCCGGGTTCCCTGCGCGTTGCAACTGATATTGATTCGCAAGGATGTAGCAGCATCGTCGTGAGGCGTATGCGCTTTGCTCCCGCACAAGGCGTGGCCGGCGCGGCGTGCGGGACCACACTCCCGCCCGATTGCCGCTGTGACCATGGTGAGGCGAGAAAGGAACCGACAGCTACAAGGCTGCGACCTTAAGCCTCAGAAAAATTTTCTGAGCATCGCGATCGTTCGCACGACCAGATCGAGATCGGTGGTGGACGATGACGATGCGGCTGCTTGCGAACGGATCTAGCGGCCGTCAGACGCACATCCGTGCGGACAACGGCAAGGCCATCCTGATCCTGGACGCGGGCGATACTCTTGCCGACACGGACTGCCGACCAGGATGGCGAGTCGCTGCAGGAAAACGACGTCTCGGATGCCTCGGCAACGACGTCCCCGCTTGCGCCGGGATCTGCCATGGACGCGCGTCCGGACGAGCGGCCGTTGCCGGATGGCGGATCGTCCTTGCCGCCATCGCGCGACAGGCGCCGCCCTCAGCGATGGATCCTCGCGGAGCGACCGAGCTTGCGTCCCACGGTCGCGCGCAAGCCGACGCGCATCACGCGCCCGGCCGTTGGGAATCAGGGCTATCGCACTTGACGATACAAGTTTGAGGTCGGCTCCTTCCACACCGTCATGGCCGGGCTCCGTCCCGGCCATCCACGTCGTTCGGCATCCTGGGAAGGACGTGGATGCCCGGGACGGAGCCCGGGCATGACGACGTGGAGGCAGCGCAGCGAAACACTCAGATCTTCATATGCGATAGCCCTGGTTGGGAATGGAGAGGTCGTCACTTCGTCCCGGAGAAGACGCGGCTGATGAAGTCGGAGCTCTCGGGCGACTTCGTCATCTCCGGCGAAGGCTCGGGCTGGGCCGGCGGCTCGGCTGGTACGGACCGGATCTGCGGTCGGTTTCGGACGGTGACGCTGCGCGTCGCCCGCGCCTCCTGCTCGCCTCCGTTCGGCTTGCTCACCGTGATCATGATCTTCTCGGAGATCACGGGCGGATCGAAGTTGAGATGCCTGGTGTCGCCCAGCACCAGCTGCAGCGTGTGCTTGCCGGGCGACAATTCGATCCGCGCCTCGGTCTCCCCCGCTGCGTAATGAACGTGCTTTTTGTCACGCGGAATCTCCTCGCCGGCCTGCATCGTCTCGTCGACGTCGACCAGAAGATGATGATGGCCACTGCCGGCGAAATCGTCGCCCGCATGGGTGACGCCCATGTTGCGCAGTCCGAAGCGGGCGATGAAGGGTCCGGTCACCGTCTCCCCATCCGCAGGAGAGATGAAATAGACGCGGGCATCCTTCGCAGCCTTCGTTCCCTTGGCTGGCGCCAATGACGGCGCGAGCACGAGCGATGCGGTCAGGATAAGGCAGAGTCGCGCAGACCTCGGCAGCATGCAAATCCCCTATGGTGAGAGCGCGACGCGGAAACCCAGGGTCGGATGCCGGATGCGGCCGTCATAGCGGTCGCGACTACCGGCCCGCGCATCGGCGGCGCCGTTCTTCCACGATCCCGAGCGGATGACGCGGGCATAGCTGCCCTCCTCGAGCCAGGCCGATCCATCCGCCGGCGCGCCCCTGTAGTTCTTATGCCAGTTGTCGGCGACCCACTGGCCGACGCCGCCGCCCATGTCGAACAGGCCGTAAGGATTGGCCTGGACACTGCCGATCTTCGGCGGCTGATCCGTCTCGGCGTCCCCCGTGCCGTTGCAGCCCTTGCAACTGGCCATCCCCGGGCGCATGCGATCGCCCCACCAATAGCGGGTGCGCTGGCCGCCGCGCGCGGCATATTCCCACTCGGCCTCGGTCGGCAGCCGGAACGCCTTGCCGGTCGCCTTCGACAGCCAGGCGAGATAGGCCTGCGTGTCGTCGTAGCTCAGGTTGGTGACCGGACGATCATCCGCACCGGCCGCGATGTCGGCGCAGCTTGCCGCCGCGACACACTGCTTCCACTCGCCGATCGTCACGGGATGCTTGCCGAGCGAGAACGGTCGCACGCTGACCTGATGCGACGGCTGCTCGGACTCGTCGTCGCCGCCCATCGCAAAACTGCCGCCGGCGATCGCAACCAGCTCGGGCACGCGCAGCTTCGGCTCGGCGTCCGGCGCCGGCGGGATCGCCGCGGTGCCGGATGATCGCGCCAGCGTTGCCTCGAGTGCAGGAGCCGGCTGACGCGGCGCGATGAAGGCGCTGGACGGCGATCGCGCAACGTCCTGGGGCGCGCTGGCGGCTTCCAGCAGGATCCGGCGCGGCGGAGGCAGCGGCACGGCGGACTGCGCCTCCTGCTGCGAGCTCGATGATCCTGACCCAGGCGGCGCCTGAATCAGCAGCCTGATCTCGCGTAACGGCAGCAGCACGCCGCCGAGGAAGACGATGCCGAGGACCCCGACGCCGAGCGCTCCGCGGATCAGCTTCTTGCGACGTCCTGGAGCCGGTGCGAGGAGGACGTTCAGCCGGCCGCCCTCACCCGTCTCCTCCTGATCATCGTCGCTGCCGTCGTCCCATCTGTCCGGACCGGACGCCGCCGGCGCAAGCGACGGGCGCACCGGAGAGACTGGCGCAGCTTCTCGTCGAGCCGCACCCTCCGGCTCTGCGGTCTCCCATTCGGCATCGAGCGACTGCTCGAGCGCGCCGCACATCATCAGCAACAGCCCGCCTTCGCTCTTGCCGGTCCAGCGCTCCTGCACCTCGGGACACTCGACCTGATCCTCGACGCGCAGGAAGCTCGGCGGACGCATCGGGCTGAGCGAGACCTGCACCGTGCGGCCGCAGCGCCGGCAGGCCACCGCGCGGGAATCCTCCGGCAGCGCATCCTCGGCGAGCTTGGGAGCCCGCAGCCATTGCAACGCTGAACTCTCGCTCATGCTGTCCTCGCTCGTGATGCCCGCCAACCCCGTTACTGACCCCAGCTGGCGAACACGTCCTTGAACACGCGGTCGCCGTCGGATCCCTTCTCGATCGACAGCAGCGCCCGGTTGCCGCCCTCGTAGACGATCGGAATGTCGAACCACTGCTTGCCCTTGAGAAGCATCAGGTTGCGCTTGGTATCGACCTCGTTGGCGGACAGCGCGACCATGAAGTACTTCGGTGTCACCCGGGCGGTCTGGGTCACCAGCGCCGTCCCGCGCTCGGCCTCCTCGCCCTTCAGGCCGATGCCCCTCAGGCTGGTCAGGCCGCTCACCGACTGATCCGGCCAGTCGAACTTGAGCTCCATGATGTGGCTCGCCGGCATCTCCATGTCGGCGTTCCGCCGCAGCGAGATCGTGGCCTTGGTGCCGTTCTCGATCTCGATCTCCCCCTTGATCGCCGGCGCCGCATCGAGTCGCGGACCCCTGCTCTGCTCGATCGACCAGGTGACCTTGCCAGGATAGCGCTTGCCCTTCGGATCCTGCGGATCTTCGTGATAGAGGAACGCCTGCGCCGGCGTGCTGACCGGCACGCTCATGCCGACGGTGGCATGCTCCTCGGCCGCAGCGGCGATCACCGGCTTGGCCTCCGGCGTGATCCGCTCGGCATTGACCTTGCGGGCGCCCGGTTCGCTCGGCAGCGCGGACGCTGCCGTCGCACCGCTCAGGGCCGGCTGGATCCATTCCGACGCGCGCTCCCAGGACACCGCCGCACCGACGATCGCCAGCAGCCCGGCCGCGGCAACTGCCATCACGCGCCGGCTCGGCACACGGCGGCGTGGTGCCGCGGCGTTCTCCGTCGCCTTGAACGCCATCTCGACGAGAGAAGGGTGAATCTTGATCTCTGCCGCCAGCGTTACGGACTCCGCAACAGAGGCTGGAGCCGCGGCAGCGGCGGCAGGCTCAGTGGTGGCAGAAGCCGCTGCCGCAGCGGATGTCGCAACGACGCCTGTCTTCACGGGCTCTGCCGACGCGGCGCTCGTGGGCTTCGCGTCGATCTCTGCTGTGACCACCTTGCTTTCGCCAGGGCGCTGCGGCACCGCGAGCCGATCGGCGACAATGATCGGCGCTTCGGCGACGATGGTCGCGCGCGGTTGGGTCGGCTCGACCATGGCCGGCTCCTCGACGGCCGGAAGCTCGGGCGGAGCCGAAGCCGGCGTCACGATGTCCGCGGCCGGCTCGCGCGGCGGACGCCGGCGCAGAACGCGAATCTCCGGCGAGGGCTTGGGCGCAGCCGCGCGGATCTCGGCACGCTGCGCTATCGCGGGCGCGCTCGGCTTGCCCGCGGCAGACGTGACGATGTCCGTCCCCGAGCGGCGCGCCATCGAGAGATATTTCGCGACAGTGGCGATCTCCTCTTCGAGCGAGTGCGTCGTGATGACCTGCCGCGGCTGCGGCCGCTGCTTCGGCGCCGGCGCAGCCGCGCGGGCCGGCCGCGGCAGCTCGGCGGCTGGTGCATCGGCCGATCTGGACGTATCGGCGGGCAGCAGCTGAGCTGTGACCGAGGCCGCCTCGACGCCGGCAGGGCGCGCACGCAGCTCGATCATGCGATCGGGAAAGAGGATCGCGGCGAGATCGCGCAGCGAGGCACCCGGCATCAGCAGCCGCCGCAGCGCCGGCGGCAGGCTACGCAGCGCGGTCGTCTCGGTGCGTTTGACAACAGTATCGTTGCGGCCGGCTTCGACCAAGGTCCCGTCGTCGTGACGCGCGTCGCTGATCAGAACCTTACGGGCCCGCAGCATCGCCGTCAGTTCGCGCAGATCGGAGCGCGAGGCGTGGTCGACGACCAGAAGATCGAAGGTGCCGATCCGGGCCGGCAGCAACTCGGCGACACGCCAGGCCGGCATCACGTGACAAGGAATCTCCTCGAGCCAGCCGTCCAGAGACCTGCGCGCGGCAAACCGAAGCCGGCGCGCGGTCGGACCGGAGCAGGCCGACGCCATCTTCTGCATCGAGTCCCTGAACCGCTTCACCGCTTGCCTGACGGCGCCGCCCGCATTCTGCGCGATGGCCAGCGACATGCGGGCACCGATCACCGCTTCGAACAGGGCGAGCGAGCGCGTCTCAAGCCGCGCGCGCTGAGCCGCGAGGTCATGCAGCAGCTGCCGCTCCTCCGGACTTTCGATCCGCATCAGCACGGCCCAATTCCACGCCGCCACCCATTCCGCGAGCGTCGTCGCATCCTTCGCCTCGCCCGCGGCCGGCGCGGACCGCAGTCGCTGCGCCAGACTCGGCGCGCCCGCTGCAGTCGCCATCCGGCAGGCGGTCCTGACGAGTTCGTAGTCCGGGCTGGCCTCGCGGATCTTCTCCATGGTTGCGAGAATGCCTGTCCACCGCGTTTCGAGCTCCTGGGGCTCCGTCTCGGCGTCACCGACCCGCGACAGCACGTCATCCTGAACAGAGACGGCGAGTTCTCCCGCCCGGGCGAACAACTCGCCCAGGCGAGCGAGCTCGACCAGCGGTCCCGATACGCGCGTCATGACGGTCCGGATCGCCGCGCCGAACGCGGCCAGCCGCTGTGCATCGGCCAGCATCGCCCTGACGTCGCCGTCCGGCATCGACAGCTTGGAGCAGGCATCGGCCACGTTGCGGACGGCGAGCGCGGCCGTCACGACGGCGGCCTCGACGCTCCTGACGATGTGCTCGAGGTCATCGAACGCCCGCGCCGATTCCAGTTGAAGCGCGGGTGCATCGATCTGCGTTGCGATCGACGTCCAGCGCGCACGCAACGCATGCAGGTCGTGACGCCACAGCAGGAAGCGCCCGACATATTGCCAATCCGCCGGCTTCGACGGCGCGGCCCCGTCCACCGTGATGGCCTCGACGGCGGCCTTCAGCGCGCGGCGCGACGGCGAGAACCGCGCGAACGGCTTCTCGCCGGCCGCAAGCCGCTCGACCACGCGGATCGCATCCCTCCTGGTGAACGCCTCGACCGGCGCCTGCACCTGGCGCCTCGTGAATTCGGCGCTTCGGGACAGCTGGAACGACGCATCACGCGCCCAGCCCACGACCTTGTCGAGAGCCACGGGCTCGTCGGCCTTGGTGGTGCCGAGCGGCGACAGACGCGCGAGCCAGGGCGCCTCCGCGATGGCGCGATGGCCGGCCACCAGCGCATCGAGATCGGCCGCCAGGCGGTTGGTTGCGTCGAGCCCGAAGGTCGCAATGGCGTCGAGCGCGAGATCCTCGTCGCGGCCTGCGTCCGACGTCAGCCCTGCCTGGTGCTGCAGCTCCGCGTGCAGACGCAGGATCGCGGCAGTGTCGGGAAGCGCCGCGAGCTCTGGCAACTCGACATCGATGTGCTTGAGATCACCGGCAAGCCGCAGCCGCGCCTCGCGTGCCTTGTCGACCGCCGTGACGAGCGGGTCGGTGGCCGCGAGCAGGCGCTTCGGCCGGTCGGTGAACCAGGCATGCGCCTCCTGTTCGCCGATCAGCGCCTTGAACAGATCGAACGGCAGCTCCGGCAAGCCGCCGGCGAGCCGCAGGTTGCGCTGGACGATCTCGGCGATCTCGTCGTCGAGCGATGCGATCTGCGTGCGCTTCGAGATGATGTCGCGTTCGAGCCGGCCGATCTGACCGACCTGATCGCGCAGATTCGGCGTGTCTAGGATCGATTGCAGCCGGCCGGCCAGGGCTTCGGCCTTCCTGAGCACGTCCTTGTCGGAGCCGGTCGAGCTGACGGTCAGCTCGCGAATGGCCGGCGGCAGCTTCTGATGCAGCAGGGAAAGTGCAGCCTCGTCCCTGGACACGACGAGGACGCGCGAGCCGAGCGCGAGGTGATGGCAGACGACGTTGACGAGCGCCGCGATCCGATCGTCGCGTGCGACAGACTGGACCATCAGGCCATCCGACCGCGACAGCTCGCGCACGACCTCGACATCCTCCGCGACAGCCGGCAGCGGGAAGAACAGATCACCCTGCTCGACCGCGGCAGGCTTTGGCGCAGGCGCAATGTCGATGGGGCCCCCGACGATGCCGGACAGGTGCCGGCGCGCATTGGCGTGGCCACGTCCATCCGGCTGCGAGAGCAGCGCGTTCACGGCTCCCGACAGGCAGCACTCACTCTGCGGCGCATGCTCGATCGCGGTCTTGAGACTGTCGATGTCGCGCAGGGCGAGGCTCTCCGGCCGCCGCCGCGCGGATATGACCCAGCGTCCCGCCGCGATGGCGGCCTCCATGGCCGGCGTGCCGTCCGACGACACGGGATCGCGCGACGTCCTGTTACCGGATTGCACGCCTGCGGCGCTCAGGATCTGATCGGTCCCGATCGGCGTGAACGGCGACAGCTCTGCGCGCTGCTCCAGCGCCTCGACCAGGCGATCCGGCTTGTCGCGCACGGCAAGCGCGGCGTCCGGCGCCACGGCATCGAGCGCCCTCAAATTGACGGTTGCGCCGACGAAACGCGGCCGGACCCTGACCTCGGCATCCGGGCGCGCGATGATCTCGATCTCGACCGCGCGCTCGAACAGCGGCAACTCGAATTCCCGCCCGCCCTGCCGCCAAGACGACAGCGCGACGCCCCACATGACCTCCATGACCTGATCGGCGCCGGCCGTGGCCGCCATGTCGCGCAGCCGCTGGTGGATCGACATGGTCCGGCGGCGCATGCGCTCGGTGTCGGCCCAGGCGGTCCATGGCCCGCTGATATAGCGCTCGATCCGCTGCACGAGGTCAGGACGCTGCTCCAGGCGCAGCCGTCCAGTCCAGGCGCCCAGCTCCGGGGCCGGCGAAAAATCCTCGGGCCGCGCGTGGCGGGCAAAGGTGAGGCGGTTCTTCTCGATCTCATCGACCGTGACCACGATGCTCTCGTGCGGCGATGGACGGCGGTCGGGGTCGGACGACGGCTCGACCCAGGTCTTGAGATCGTAGTCGATGGCAGGCGGCTCCGTCGCGGCAAGCGCCTCGACGGCGAGCCAGACCGGACCGTCGACATCGAAGGTATTGATCACCACGCCCGGCAGGCCCGCCAGCTCCTCCTGGTCGAGCGCGAAGCCATGATCGTCGGCGAATGGATGATCCGGCTGACGCTCCGCCGGGGAGCCCTCGGCACGAATGATCTCGGTCAGACTGCCGAGCACATCCTGCAACGGCTCGACGACCGATCCCATGCCGAGTGCTTCGCTCGTCGAGGACGCCCAGGCGTCGGTCGGCGACTGCGGCTCCAGGGCTGCCGCGCCGATAGCACCAAGCAGCCGCATGCCGTGATCGGCTGCACTGCCCTGCGCCTTGCGATCGCCCGCGCCGGCCTCGTTGGGCCGCACATTCACCAGCTGGCTCATCGCGCAGATCCTTCTCTGAAGTCGGCCGCAACGTCGGCGCAAGCTCGGCGAGAGGCTGACCGACAAGGATGGCCCTGCGCATGATCACGGAGCGCCGGGCGATCGGAGAGTGGGTTCAGAGTGGACAAGCTTGCCTCGCTGCAACGTCGACGGAACTCCCGACTCGTTGCGGAGGGGTATGGCGAAGTGAGGTCACATCAATGACCCGACAGGTAGATGAATGTGACGATTCTCGCTTCCGTCGGAGAATCGGGAAAAAATCCCGGGTCATTCGATGAGGAAAATCGCGCCTAAGAAGTTTGTTAGTCTTGGCTTTTTGTGTAGCGTCGCGCGCGTGGCCGACAACAAGCTTGGGTTGCGGACGAATACGCTGGAATGTGTCTAAGAATACTTCTAACGCTCAAGAAGAAATATCGAGACGCATGCCGAACGCCCGATGTCCACGCCGCAGCACGGCTGCGGTCCCTGTTCGACCACGAGCCCGCCGCGTATGCGGCTCGCTTGCAGGGGGCGGCGCCACAAGCATTGGCGCCAGCGTGCATGGCACCGCGTCGTTCCCTCCCCGAATCCGAAGATTGTATCCGACCGAAACGGCGTCGCCGTGCCCCACACGATGGCCCGCCAAAGAAGCCCGGGGATGTCGCCGGATCCCATGCGTTGGCTCTGCAGCCGACGCTGCTTGAAACACCCTCGAAGCTGAAGTAGCTGTTGTTGCAATGACATCGACGTCGTCCAGACGTTTCCCGATCGATGGGGCCGGGACTGCATGGTGAGGCAACGGACGAGGGCTGCGGCCGCATGCGGTGCCGTGCTGTTCACGCTGGTTTCGCTGCCGTCGCGCGCGCAGGCGCAGACTGCTGGTACGGCCGAGCGCGAACCTGCGTCGGTCAAGCTTTCCGCAACGCAACAAAAGCAGATCGGGCTCCTGACCGCCGTCCTGGCGGCGGAATCCCATCCCGAGCAATTTCGCGCGTACGGCACGGTACTGGACGTCGCCAGGCTGACCGATTTGACCAACAACTACGCCAATGCGCAGGCGCAGCTGCAGACGGCGCAAGCAAAGCTCGACGTCGCAAGACTGGCGTTCGAGCGCGCCCGCGACCTCGTGCAGTCGGCGGCGATGCCGCGCAAGGATGCCGAGGCGGCGGAGGGCACCTTCCGGACCGATCAAGCGACCCTGGCTGCCGCGGAATCGCAAGTGAAGACCTTGGTGGCGACGGCGCGGCAGGAATGGGGCGCCGTCATCGGCAAAGGCATCATCGAGCGCTCGCCGCAGGTCGTGCAACTGATCGAACGCGAACAGTTGCTGGTGCAGGTCACGCTGCCGCCCGGCGTGTCTCTCTCCGAACCGCCGCGCGCCGCGCTGGCGCAGGCGCCGACCCGCAGCGTCAACATCGATCTGCGCTATCTGTCGGCTGCGCCGCGAACGGATCCGCGCATCCAGGGCGTGAGCTATTACTTCGTCGCCGCCGGCGACAGCGGGCTGCTGCCGGGGATGAACACCATCGCCTACGTACCCTCGGGCAAGTCATTCGACGGCGTCTTCGTCGAGGACACCGCGATCGTACAATGGCAGGGCCGCTCGTGGGTCTATTTGCGCGCCGGTCCCGATCTCTTCAAGCGCCACCCGATCCGCACCGACCAGCCGGTGTCCGACGACGACTATGTCGTGCAGGACATTCCGTCGGGCTCCGAGATCGTCCTGCGCGGCGCGCAGGTGCTGTTGTCGGAGGAGGCCAAGAGCGAGTTGCGCGGCGGCGGCGACGATGATTGACGGCGCTCGCGGCGCCGCGGCCGGCCCCCAGGCGGCGCTGATCTCGTTTGCCATCCGCTTTCGCGGCATCGTGCTGGCGCTGGCCTGCACCATTCTCGGCTATGGCATCTTGTCGCTGGGCAGCGCCAATTATGCCGTGTTTCCCGAATTCGCTCCGCCGCAGGTCTCGATCCAGACCGAGGCGCCGGGGCTCAGTCCCGAACAGGTCGAGGTGCTGGTCACGCAGCCGATCGAGACCGCGATCAACGGTCTGGCCGGCGTCGAGAGCATGAGGTCGTCATCGATCCAGGGCCTGTCCGTCATCTCGGTCATTTTCCAACCCGGCACCGAGGTCTACCGCGCGCGGCAATTGGTGACCGAGCGGCTCGCGGTCGTCGCTGGCAGCCTGCCACAGGGCGTGCGGGCGCCATCGATGACGCCGCTGGTGCCCGCGGCCGGCACCGTGCTGGCGATCGGGCTGACCTCCGAGCAGCGCTCGCTGATGGATCTGCGCACCATCGCCGATTGGACCGTGAGCCGGCGGCTGCTGGCGGTCGCGGGCGTCGCGCAGGTCACGACCTATGGCCGGGACATCCAGTCGCTGCAGGTGCAGGTGCGATCCGACGATCTGGTCCGCTTCGGCGTCGGCATGAACGACGTCGTCGCCGCCGCGCGCAAGGCCACCGGCGTGCGCGGCGCCGGCTTCGTCGACACCGCCAATCAACGGGTCATCCTGCAGACACAGGGCCAGTCACTCACACCCGAGCAGCTGGCGCGCACGGTCCTGCAGCACCAGGGCGGCGCCAGCGTGGTGCTCGGCGACGTCGCGACGGTCGTGAACGCGCCGGAGCCGCCGATCGGGGGCGCGCTGATCAACGGCCGGCCCGGCATCATGATGATGATCAGCCAGCAATTCGGCGCCAACACGCGCAACGTCGCGGCGCGCGTCGAGGCCGCGCTGCGGGAGCTGCGCCCGGCGCTCGACAGCGAGAAGGTCAAGCTGCACGCTGATCTGTTTCGTCCGGCGACCTTCATCGATGCGGCGACGGAGAACGTGCTGTTCGCCTTGCTGATCGGCGGCGCCCTGGTCATCATCGTGCTGTTCCTGTTCCTCTATGATTGGCGCACCTCCGTCATCAGTTGCACCGCGATCCCGCTGTCGCTGTTCTCGGCCGTGCTGGCCCTGCAGTGGATGGGACAGAGCCTGGACACGATGACCCTCGGCGGCCTTGCCATCGCGATCGGCGAGGTGGTCGATGATGCCGTGATCGGCGTCGAGAACGTGGTGCGGCGGCTGCGTGAGAACCGCGGCCTGCCGTCGCCGCGCAGCGAAGCGCGCGTCATCTATGACGCCATGCTCGAGGTGCGCAGCGCGGTCGCCTATGCGACCTTCGCCGTGCTGCTGGTGTTCGTGCCGATCCTTGCGCTGCCGGGCCTCGCCGGCCGGCTGTTCGGTCCGCTCGGCATCGCCTACATCCTCGCGGTGGTCGCCTCGCTGATCGTCGCGCTGACGGTCACACCGGCGCTGTCGATGCTGCTGTTGGCCGGTCGCACGCCGCGAGAGCAACGCGAGCCGCCGCTGGTGCGCTGGTCGCGGGGCGCCTACGAGACGCTGTTGCGACGGCTCGGCCGCTTCCCCAGATCGGTCATGATGACGGCCCTGCTGGTGACCGCCGGCGGCGCAGGGCTGGTGCCGTTCTTCGGCGGCACCTTCCTGCCCGACCTGAAGGAGGGCCACCTGATTCTCCACGTCTCGACACTGCCGGGCACCTCGCTCGACGAATCGCTGCGGCTGGGCACGCTGATCGCCAAGGCCCTGCAGGGCGTGCCGGAGGTCCGCAGCGTGGCGCAACATGCGGGCCGGGCCGAAGCCGGCGTCGATACCGCGGGCACGCATGCGAGCGAGATCGAGGTCGACCTGAAGCCGGGCCTGTCCGGCGAACAGCAGGAGCTGGCGCAGCAGCGCATCCGCGCTGCGCTCGCCAACTTCGCCGGCATCAACCTGTCGATCAAGACCTACCTGACCGAGCGCATCGAGGAAACGCTGTCCGGCTTCAACGCCGCCGTGGTCATCAACGTGTTCGGCCCCGATCTCGACGATCTCGAGCGTGCGGCGCGCGACATCGCGCGCGAGCTCGGCGAGGTCCGGGGCGCGATCGACATCCAGCAGCAGTCGCCGCCGGGCATGCCGCAGGTCAACGTGACCCTGCGCCCGACCGATCTGCAATCCTGGGGCCTGGATGCGGTCGAGGTGCTGGAGCTGATCCGCACCGCCTATCAGGGCGACGTGGTCGGCCAAGCCTATGAAGGCAACGTCGTCTTCAACGTCATCGTCAAGCTCGACCCGGATGCGACGGCACGCCCGACCGAGATCGGCAACATGCCGATCCGGACGCCGAGCGGCGCCTACATCCTCCTGAAGCAGGTCGCGGACGTCTATGGCACCGCGGGGCGCTACGTCGTGCTTCATCGCAATGGGCAGCGCGTCCAGACCGTGACCGCCAATGTCGCCGAGCGCGACCTCGAATCCTTCGTGGCGGCGGCCAAGCGGAAGATCGCCAAGGAGGTCAAGCTGCCGCCGGGCGCCCATGTCGAGTTCACCGGCGCGGCCGAGGCGCAGGCCAAGTCGCGCCGCGACCTCCTGGTGAACTCGCTGCTGGCGACGATCGGCATCGTGCTACTGCTGTCCTTCGTCACCGGGCACTGGCGCAACCTGGTGCTGGTGCTGATCAACCTGCCGTTCGCCTTCGTCGGCGGCGTCATCGCCGTCGCCTTGACCGGCGGCGTGCTGTCGCTGGGCTCGATGGTGGGCTTCGTGACGCTGTTCGGGATCGCGCTGCGCAACTCGATCCTGATGATCTCGCATTACGAGCATCTGGTCGTCGCCGAAGGCCGCGCCTGGACTCTGGAGACCGCGATCGCCGGCGCCGCCGACCGCCTGGTGCCGATCCTGATGACCTCGCTGGTGACCGGCCTCGGCCTGCTGCCGCTCGCGCTCGGCGCCGGCGAGCCGGGACGCGAGATCGAGGGGCCGATGGCGGTGGTCATCCTCGGCGGGCTGCTGACCTCGATGGCGCTGAACCTGCTGGTGCTGCCGACGCTGGCGCTGCGCTTCGGACGGTTCGCGCGCGGCGTGCACGCCCGCGGAAATGTCGCGGCGAGCTGATCTTGGGCGTGAGACGTCCGCGACGTTCGCCGCACGTGGCTGCTCGACGCGTCACCGTGCGGGCCGGATGAAGGGGATTGACTTCCGACCGGTGTTGACGAGCTTGTCCCTGGTCAACTGCAGACCTTCGCGACCGAATGACCGGCGTCCGCATTCAGCCCTTCCCGGACGTCAGCAACGTTCTCTCATGTCCCCTGCCTGACAGCAGGGTCTTGCAAGCGCACCTCGCTCTCCCTATTATGAACGTTGGCCGGATGGGGATTAGCCCCGCCGCGATGGGCAAGGAGGCCCTGCAAGATGATCCAGCTGTTTATCGCAATCGCTCAACTGCTGTACGGCTCGCACTGGCAAGCCGGTGTCTCGGGTGACCTTGGTGTGGCAGAGCGGACAATTCGCCGCTGGTCCGCCGGCGCTGATCGCATCCCACCGGGAGTCTGGAACGATCTCAGGAACCGGCTTTTTAACCGCCGCGTCGAAGCAGATCGAATGTATAACCGGCTTTCTGGTCTCCTCAGCCAGGAGAAGACCACGCTGCAACCTACTCCCAACACTGGGCCTCACGCAGACATCGAAGGCGTGTATTTCTCGATGACTAGGCCGGACGGAAAAATCATCACCGTCCTCGCCCGCCGCGAGATCTTCGATGACCTTGGATACGGCAAAGCTGACGCGCTGAAGTGCTTTCGCGAGCAGAGCCAGAACTTCTATCGCGCGGCGAGCGTGAAATTCGACCTAGTAGAGTTCGATGATGACTTCGGGATCATGCTGGGAGCCAGCGATTTCATTCCCGCCTTCACTTCGAGCCCAAGCGTTCGCACCTGACTCTCCACGCTAAGTCAGGATCGCTCGCTCGGTGATAGTTTATAGTTCTGAGCGGCGAGCGATCGCGCGACGCTCACGGCATCCGGATGCAGGCAGAAACGTCGTGCAGGCGTCTTAACGAGGAGCGCCTCGCCCGGATGCCCATAGAGCTCGTCGATCCGATGGCCTCGGTCCGATCCTATCTCGCCGCAGAGAAAAGCGACAACACCAGCCGGGCCTACCGGGCGGACTGGAATGACTTTCAGGCCTGGTGCGAACGGGCGTCATGCCCGTTCCTGCCGGCCGCGCCGGTCGACGTCGCGCGCTATCTGGCGCAGCTCGCCGACGGCGGCCTGAAGACGGCGACCATCCAGCGGCGAGTCGCCGCGATCCGGTCGGGCCTCGATGCCGGCGTCGATCCGCTCAAGGTGATAAAGCAGACCCGCCACATGAAGGTCGATACGCTGAAGGGCTACGACCGGCGTGAGAAACGATTTCGACGGTCACGCTGGGAGGATTTCCTGTGAAGCTGCTCGGGGTCGGCTTGCTCATATCGACGCCGGCGCGCAAACTTGGGATCGTAGTGGAGGGCACCCCATGCCGTCGGTCGTTTGGCTCTACGTTCTCGTAGTTGTTCTTGCTTTCCTCAACCCGATCGTCACCTTTCGCAACCGCGATGGCAGGCTGAGGAGGCTCGCTTTGTTTCTGGGGATGCTTCAGGCGTTCGGAATAGGCTTCCTCTCCTTCGTTACTTACCAGAATAGTCAAGCGGTTAAGGCGCTGGCGATTATTGGTGCGATGCATGGCGCGGGTGGCCTCTAGCTCTGCCGTTCCGATGGCTAGAGTCCGCTAATCGCCCTTCTCGGACCTTCCGGCCGCCGCCAAAGACGTCGGCCTGCTGGGCTTGAGAGGATATGCTTCTCGAGACTCGTGGGGGCCCGGAGCCAGGCGCGCACCACCGACAAGTCAACCTCTGATGCGATGCGCCCGAAATCTGATTTTACTCACCGCCACAAGCACATCACCCTTGTCCAGTCCTCCCACGGAAAATATTCCACTTTCGTTTTTCAGAAAAACATGATTGACTATGCGCATCCCGTCCCGCCATGAGGGGCGCTTCGCGATCGTCACGAGACGTGGGTGCGGGATGCGGTGGGTGCATTGGATCGCAGCGCGAGCAATCGTGCGGACGAACGAGCCCGATGCGCCGGCGAAATCGTAGGGTCCTGGCCTCCCGGTGCTGAGGCCAAGCGGACGGTGACGATGATCCGTTCGTGACGGGGGCAAGACAGCCGGTCCCCGGGGAGAGGACGTATAAGCCGCCCAACCATCGCGCGGGGAATGCCGGGATGTCTCGGCTGAACCTGTGGTACCTGCCGCCTGCATTTTTTTTCGCAGGCGGGCCATGGGTGCGGCCAGCGCCCGGCATTCCCCGCGCCCTCTTCGTCGATGAGGGCGAAACGACCCGCACAACTCGGACGCACGGAGCGCCGCGAGGCCGAATGACTGCGTTCCAAGAAGCACTCATCGCAGATGCCGGCGCCCGCAGCGTCGAGGCGGCGGAGAGACGATGGACGTCCCGCATGACAGCGCGCACAACGCTGGGACTGTCGACCATTGGCCGGGTGGATTTCGGCGCCGCGTTGCCTCAGGCGTTGAGCCTGTCGATGTGCACCTTGCCGGCCTTCATCACCAGCGGAATGTGATCGCCCTGGCCGAGCAGGCACGAGACGTCGCGCAGCGGATTGCCCTCGACCACGAGCAGGTCGGCGAAGGCGCCGGCCACGATGCGGCCGAGCTTGCCCTGCATTCCCAGCACCTCGGCGCCGATCACGGTCGCGCTGGCAATGACCTCGCGGGCACCGAGGATCTCGGCGCGGATCCGGAATTCATCGCTCTGCAGGCGCTGCGACGGTCCGAGGAGGTCGCTGCCGTAGCCCATCTTGACGCCGGCGTCGCGATAGATGCCGAGCGAGCGCAGGCCGGCATCGCGCACATCCGCGATCTTGGCGACGCTCTCCGGCGGCAGGCCATATTGCGCGCCTTCATTGGCGAGCGCCTCATAGGTGACGAGGGTCGGGATGACATAGACGCCCTTCTCCGCCATCAGGCGCGCGGTCGGAAGGTCGACCAGATTGCCGTGCTCGATGGTGCGCACGCCGCAATGGACGGCGCGGGCGATGGCCTCCGCCGTGTAGGCATGCGCCAGGACGTAGGTCTGCCGCGCGCGGGCCTCGGCGACGATGGCGCGGATCTCGTCCTCCGAATAGCCGAACGCGCCGACCGGATCGGTCGGCGAGGCGACGCCGCCGGATGCCATGATCTTGATCTGGTCGGCGCCCATCTGCAGCTCCTCGCGCACCGCCTTGCGCACCGCATCGACGCCGTCGGCCACGCGGGCCAGCGCGCCGACGCGCACGCAGCACGGACAGGGCGCGTTGTCGGAGAGGAAATCCGTCCGCGCCCGCATGTCGCCATGGCCGCCGGTCTGGCTGAGCGCCCGGCCGGAGACGAACAGCCGCGGGCCCTCGGTGAGGCCGGTGTCGACGGCCTGCTTCAGCGGATAGCCGGCGCCGCCGGCGTCACGCACCGTGGTGAAGCCCCGCCGCAGCATGCCCTTCAGCAGAATCGCCGAGCGCAGGGTCACCAGCACGTTCGGCATCTGCACCTGCTGGGCGAGATTGAGCTCGACCGCGATGGCATGGACGTGCAGGTCGATCAGCCCCGGCATCAGCGTCTTGCCTTGGAGATCGATGGTCTGGTCGGCGCTGGTCTGCAACGGCTTGTCCGAGACCTCCTTGATCAGGTTGCCTTCGACCAGGACGTGCTGCCCCTCGAGAAGGTCGGGCTGCAGCGGGTCGAGCAGAGCGGCATTCTTGAACAGGATGGTCGGCATCAAGGTGTCCTCGATCGGAGCGAAGCGTCCGTTAGCGCGCGGAGCGGCCGGCGATGACCGTGTTCTCCCCTATCCTGTCCTGCGGCCTCGAGCCAGCCCGGGACGGAATACCTGTCTTCTCAGCCGATCGACATCAGGCTGGCATTGCCGCCGGCGGCCGCGGTGTTGGTGGAGAGACTGACCTCGGTGACCAGCCGGTCAAGGTCGTAGCAGCCGTCGCTGGCGCGCGGCGTGACGAGCGGGACGATCGGTCCGGGGCGCGTGGCGAGGTCGCGGCCGAGCGCGATCAATTCATCCGCCTCGCCGTCGGCAAGCACGGCCCCGAGATCGTGGAGAGCCCGCCAGCTGTCGACGATCCGCAGGCGGCCGCGCAACTGGCTGGTGAGCGGTCCCAGCACGGCACAAGCAGGGTTGGCGCGTTCGACGAACGCGTCGTTTCCGGTCATCAGGATGACGCCGATCTGGATCAGCAGCGCCTGCGCGCTTTGCGCCAGTGCAGCGACGGCGCCGCGCGCGGTGATGCGATAGATGTTCTGTTCGCCGACGGGTCCTGGCAACTCGATCTCGAGGCCGGCCAGCACCTGGGGCCCATGCGCCTCGCACGCCAGCGCCGCCTCGGCATGTCCGCTGGCGCGCAACCCGTCGAGGTAAGAGCGCAAGACCGCGTCAGACTGCGACGCCATGAGCCGCTGGCGCGGCGGCATCGCGAACAGCCGGCGCAGATACAGCGGGCCGCCGGCCTTCGGCCCGGTCCCCGACAGGCCGGAGCCGCCGAATGGCTGCACGCCGACCACCGCGCCGATGACGTTGCGGTTGACATAGATGTTGCCGGCGGCGCTGCGGCTCGAGGCACGGGCAATCGTCTCCGTGATCCGCGAATGGATACCGAAGGTCAGGCCATAGCCGGTGAGGTTGATCGCGTCGACGAGGTCAACGAGCTGCTCGCGGCGGTAGCGCAGGACGTGGAGGACGGGGCCGAACACCTCGCGCTCGACATCGAAGATGTTGCCGATTTCGATGATGGTCGGCGCGACGAACGTGCCGTGCGCCGCCTGCGGTGGCAGCGGCAGCCGCTCCACGGCATGGCCGCGCGCCTGCATCGTGGCGACATGCGCATCGAGCGTGTCGCGGGCCTCGCCGCTGATGACCGGGCCGACATCGACCGACAACGACGCGGGATTGCCGAGTTCAAGCTCGCGCAGCGCGCCGCGCAGCATCGACAGGATGCGGTCGGCGACGTCCGCCTGCAGGCAGAGGATGCGCAGCGCCGAACAGCGCTGGCCAGCGGAGTCGAAGGCGGAAGCGATGATATCGCCGACAACCTGCTCGGCGAGCGCCGAGGAATCCACGATCAGCGCGTTCTGGCCGCCGGTCTCGGCGATCAGCGGCACGGGCTGTCCATGGACGGTGAGGCGCTCGGCAAGCTGTTTCTGGATCAGCCGCGCGACGTCGGTCGATCCCGTGAACATCACGGCCTGGACGCGGGCGTCGGCCACCAGCGCCGCGCCGACGCGGCCATCGCCGGGCAGCAATTGCAGGACATCCGCGGGCACGCCCGCCCCGTTGATGATGCGAACCGCTTGGGCGGCGATCAGCGGCGTCTCCTCGGCAGGTTTCGCCAGCACCGGATTGCCGGCCGCGAGTGCGGCCGCGACCTGGCCGGTGAAGATCGCGAGCGGGAAATTCCACGGGCTGATGCACACCACGGGGCCGAGCGAGTCGGGACTATCGCCCTCGGAGAGACGTTCGATCTCGCCCGCATAATAGCGCAGGAAATCGACGGCTTCGCGCACCTCGCCGACGGCGTTCGCAAAGGTCTTGCCGGCCTCGCGGACGATCAAGCCGATGAGGACGAGGCGACGCGCCTCCATCGTCTCGGCCGCGGCGCGCAGGCATGCGGCGCGCGCGTGCGGGCTGGTCGCGGCCCAGGCCGGCGCGGCGTTCGCCGCACGCGACAGCGCCGCCTCGATCTCGGCAGGCGCGGCATCCCTGACCGCGCCGACGACGTCACGGCGATCGGCGGGATTGCGAATGCGGCGCGCGCCTTCGCTGGTCGTCGCTCCGGGCGCCGCAGCCGTCCAATCGAGGCTCGCGCTCGTGACCAGATCTTCGCCGAGACGCGCCAGCGCGCGCTGATCGGAGAGATCGAATCCGGCCGAGTTCACGCGGCCCGGGCCGAACAGCTCGGGCGGGCGCCTGATCTTGTCATGCGGCGCGCCTGGGCGTTCCGACGCGCGAACGATGGCGACGGGGTCCGCGATCAGATCGTCGACGGAGACGGCGGGATCGGCGATGCGATTGACGAAGGAGGTGTTGGCGCCGTTCTCCAGCAGCCGGCGCACCAGATAGGCCAGCAGCGTCTCATGCGAGCCGACGGGGGCGTAGATGCGGCACGGGCGGCCGAGCCGTGCCGGCCCGACGACCTCCTCATAGAGCGGCTCGCCCATGCCGTGCAGACACTGGAATTCGTACTGGCCGCGCTCGTAGCTGGAGCCCGCCATCTCCACGATCGATGCCAACGTCCCCGCATTATGCGTCGCGAACTGCGGGAAAACGGCGTCGGGCGCGCCCAGCAGTTTGCGGGCGCAGGCGAGGTACGACACATCGGTATGGGGCTTGCGCGTGAAGACCGGAAAGTCCTGGAGACCATCGACCTGCGCGCGCTTGATCTCGCTGTCCCAATAGGCGCCCTTGACGAGCCGCACCATCAGCCGCCGCCGCGTGCGCCGCGCGAGGTCGATGAGCCAATCGACCACGAAGGCGCAGCGCCTCTGATAGGCCTGGATGACGAAGCCGATGCCGTTCCAGCCGGCGAGGTCCGGATCGATACAGAGCGCCTCGAGCAGATCGAGCGAGAGGTCGAGACGATCGGCTTCCTCGGCGTCGATGTTGAGGCCGATGTCGTATCCCCGCGCGAGCAGCACCAACTGCTTCAGCCGCGGCAGCAGCTCGTTCAAGACGCGGTCGCGCTTGATGCTGACGTAACGCGGATGCAGCGCCGAGAGCTTGATCGAGATGCCCGGCCCGTCGTAGATGCCGGCACCGGCCGCACGCCGCCCGATCGCGTTGATCGCCGCCTCATAGGCCGCGAAGTAGCGCGCAGCATCGTCCGCCGTCGTCGCCGCCTCGCCCAGCATGTCGTAGGAATAGCGGAAGCCCTGCGCTTCCCACCGCCGGCCGTTCGACAGCGCCGCGTCGATGGTCTGCCCTGCCACAAACTGTTCGCCCAACAGGCGCATGGCGAGCGTCACGGCCTTGCGGATGATCGGCTCGCCGCCGCGGGCGATGAGCCGCGTCAGCGCCGAGGCCAGGCTGTCCTCGCTGGCGGCGGCCGTCAGCGTGCCGGTGACGATGAGGCCCCAGGTCGCGGCGTTCACCAGCAGCGACGGGCTGTGCCCGATATGGGCGCGCCAATCGCCGGTCGCGATCTTGTCGCGGATCAACGCATCGCGCGTCGCGGTGTCCGGAATCCGCAGCAACGCCTCGGCCAGGCACATCAGCGCCACGCCCTCCTGGCTCGACAGCGAATATTCGTGGATCAGTCCCTCGGCGCCGCCGGATTGCGCCTTGCCGCGCAGACGCAGCACGAGATCCCGCGCCAGACCGGCGGCCCGCGCCGACGACGCCTCCGGGAGCGCGGCGAGATCGAGCAGCGGCACGATGCATTCCGGCTCGGCGCGGCGATACGCCGAGGTGATCGCGGCGCGCAGCCCGCTCTGGCGCTGGACCTGGGCAGCGAACGCGGCGAACGGTCGTGGCGACAACTGCGACATGACCCGTCTCCTCTGAAGCCTCCCCGCCGCGCGCCGCGCCTGCGCGGCCTGAGCGCACGCCGCGCGCGACGAAACGCGCTACCGCCCGATCAGCTGATCTGCGTAGTAGCCGATCGTCTTGCGGTAGATCACCGCCCTGTTCCACTCGCGCATGGCTTCGAAATTCGCCGAGCCCTCGTCGTAGGGCGCGCCCATCTTGAAGCCGTTGCTGTGCAGCAGGTTGGCGGTCGAGGCCAGCACGTCGGCGGTCGAGTGGCGCAGGTCGACGCGGCCGTCGCCGTCGAAGTCGACGCCGTATTTGATGTAGGACGACGGCAGGAACTGGGTCTGGCCGATCTCGCCGGCAAAGGCGCCGACGAGGTCGCGCAGAGTGAGATCGCCGCGCTGGACGATCTTCAGCGCCGCCAGCAGCTCGCCCTGGAACAGTTCGGTGCGGCGGCAATCATGCGCGAGCGTCGCCAAAGTGCGGATCACCGGCAGCTTGCCCATGTCGCCCTTGCCGAAATCGGTCTCCAGCCCCCAGATCGCGACCAGGATCTGTCGGGGCACGCCATATTGCTGCTCGATGCGCGACAGCAGTGCCGCGTGTCGCTGCAGCATGGCGCGGCCGCCATTGATCCGGCCCGCCCCGACGCGGGTCGAGACGTACTGCTCGAAGCTCTTGTTGAAGGTGTAGCGCTGGCGGCGATCGAAGGCGAGCACGGCCGGATCGAGCGTCACGCCCGACAAGGCCTGGCTGATGGTGCCGCCCGAGACGCCGGCGCTCTGCGCCTCCGCCGAGAAGCTTGCGATGAAGCCATTGAAGTCGCCGCCGCAGCGCGCGGCCAGGGCAGGAGAGGCAAATGAGAGGATCGCAACAACTACGAGGGATCGGACAACGAGCATGAGAAGAAAGGTCCCTGCATGAGAGCGTGATGAGGACAGGCGGCGCCAAGCGCGGTCACCATGCCCGATTTGGCGGCGGCAGGCCAGCCGGCAGGAATCGCCCCCGATCTGCATTGCGTCTTCGGCTGCTTTGAACGCAACGCGGCCTCCCCGCCACATATGCAAGGCGCGTCTTCGTCGCGGTCGCATTCCTTGCGCGCGCTGATCGAGCGCCCTCTGCACGCCACACGCGTTAGCCCGCTTTGCCTGCCCTTTGCCTGGAGAGGTTCCCCATGAGAATGACGTTCCGACTCGGCGCACTGACGCAGCTCGCGCTGTTCGCGGCTCTGCTCTGTCACACGCTGGCGCCTGCAGCCGCCCAGCCCGGCGACATCGCGGGAGCCAAGGATTATCCAGGCATCGGCCGTTTCGCCGGCAGCGTGATCACCGGCTATGTCGCCAAGGATTTCGATGCGGCGCGCATGCAGGCGGCGCCGTTCAAGGATGGCAAGGCGACCGACGAGCGGCGCCCGGAAGGCCGCATCGTCAGAATCGCCTATCGCACCGCGCCCGGTCCCTCGATCCTTGAAGTGTCGCGCAATTTCGAGAACCAGCTCGCCAAGGCCGGCTTCGAGCCGCTCCTCGCCTGCGACACCGATGCCTGCGGCGCCATCCCGTTCACCGAAGCGATCGACGCGCTGCCGGTGCCGCAGATGTGGGTCGACGGCTTCGATTATCGCTATGTCGCCGGCCACAAGGCGGCAGGCGGACGCGAGACCTATGCCAGCGTGCTGGTCAGCCAGAACAACCAGCAGATCTACGCCCAGCTCACCATCGCCGAGCTCGGCGCGATGGAGAACAAGATGGTGAGCGCCGCCGAGATGGCGAAGGGCCTCGGCGACAAGGGCCACATCGCGCTCTACGGCATCTATTTCGATACCGACAAGGCGACGATGAAGCCGGAGAGCCGGCCGACGCTGGAGCAGATCGCGCAGTTGCTCGCCGGCCAGCCGCAGCTCAGCGTCTTCATCGTCGGCCACACCGACAATCAGGGCAGCTACGACTACAATCTCGATCTGTCGCGGCGGCGCGCCGAGGCGGTCGCCGCCGAGCTGGCGCGGAGCTATCGCATCGCGCCGGCGCGGCTGCGCACCGCGGGCGTCGGCCTGCTCGCTCCGGTTGGCAGCAACGCGACCGATGCAGGCCGCGCGCTCAACCGGCGCGTCGAGCTGGTGGCGCCCTGAGACGGCGCGCGACCCGCTTGATCCTCGTCAAGACAGTGCCATCGTGGCTCCCTAAGCTCCGCGGCCAAACTGGAGACGACGCCATGATCGGGATTACGTTGACCGCCGACCAGATTCGCTCGGCGCCACCGGAAGTGCGGCGCTGGATCGAGCACCAGGTGCTGTCGGGGCTCGGGCTCGGGCCGGAGGCCCCCTCGGCACCGCCCGCCCTGCCGGAGCCGGGCGCGCACCTCGTGGCCTGCTCGGCCGACGATGCGGCCAAGATCCTGGCGCAGATCCAGGGCGTGCTGCCGGCCGTGAACGTGTTCTTCGAGTTCGGCCGCCCGGGCATCGCACTCGGCCAGCCGCCGGTGATGATGTTCCGCCTGATCGACATCCTGCATCATACGCGGCTGCAGAACATCGGCCAGGTGATGGCCTCGCTGGACATGATCAACAAGGCGCTGATCGAGACGAGGCACGATCCGTCCGTGCGGTTCTGCGGCTTCGATCCCGAGGGCCATTGCCTGATCGCGCCGGAGACCCAGCGCGCGATCGCCAGCGTCTGGCAGAGCGTGATCGCCAAGCAGCATGGCATCGCCGAGGGCGAGGCGGCGTGAGGTCATCGGCGCGCGGCCTGCCCGGCGCGCCATCGTCCCGAAGCGGCGCGCCGCGATGGCGCGTCAGCCATGTCCCTGCCGGACGGCTTCGGCCTTGAGCCCATTGCGGCCGGTGCTACCATGTCGAGGTCGTTCACGATCCGCGGGAGATCGCCGATGCCGCCAGGCCAGCGACGACGCAGACTGCTTCAGATCCCCCTGTTCCGCCTGCTCGCGATCAACCTCGCGCTCGGCCTCGGCATGGCCGTGGTGCTGGTCGGCGGCCTGCTGGCGCTCGACCCTTTCGGCCTGCGCCACCTGATCTTCTCCGATCGCTCGCCCGGCGTCGCCATCGGCCTGCTGCTCGGCTCGTTCTTCGTCACCTTCGGCTCGACCGCGATGGGCACCGCCATCATGGCCCTCGGCCGCGGCGATGATGACGACGAGCCGCGCGGCGGCACACGGGTGCATGCGCGGGTGAAGGCGCGGAGGCGATAAGCTTGAAATCTCTGCCGCAATGGAGGTGCGCTCCCCTCCCCGCAAGGGGGAGGGGAGCGCACCGCCGTTGTGGCGACATGGCAAGCGTCCGTCCGCCCTCACCAGTGCCCCTTCCGCCTGTTCCAGGCGAACAGCACATCGGCGAACCGGTCGTAGCCGAACCGCGTCAGTGGCCGCACCAGACGGTTGCCGAACAGCTTGGCGAGCCAGCCCTCGCCGGGCGTCAGCGCCCACAGCAAGAGCGCGACGTCGGCGCCGGTGATCAACTGCCCCTCCTCGTCGGTCGCGTGCAGGCGGCGGCGGACGGCGTCGACATCGGCGCCGAATGCGGCGAGCGCCTCCGGCTCTTCATTGATGTCCCTGAACGCGACCCGCCCCGACCTGACCAGCGCCAGCAGCTTGTTGCGCTGCCAGTCGATGCCGGCGTCGCAGACCGGGCAGCGCGTGTTGTACCAGACGGTGAGTTGGGGCATCGACATGTCGGGAATTCGCCGCGGGTTCGGGGCCGCGATGAACGCATTGTCATCCGGCAAATTCGAGGAGTTTTCGAGAGGCCGCGGCCGTGCCTGGCCACTCCTCCGATTCCACGAAAATCATATGACGGAAACGTCAAATTCGGACAGCGGATAAGCATTTTCCTGCATTGACCGGACCGGCCCCGCCGCCGTAGACCGCCGATCATGGCAAAGAAACCCGGCACCAATCCCAAAGGCGAATTCGCCTTCTTCAACGTCACCTATGAGGACGGCTCGCAGCGCTCCAACCGGCGGGTGCCGGCCGAGCTGCTCGGCGGCCTCGACGGCGACGAGCCGGCCCGCGGCTTCATCATGGAGCAGGACCGCGACATCGCCGAAAAGTCCGGCCGCCCGCCGCTGGCGATCAAGTCGCTGGAGCGGGTCGGCGCGAAGAAGAAGTAGCTCAGCCGCGCTGCCACAAGGCGTCGAAGCCCTGGCGGCCGGCGACGCGCATCTTGCGGGATGTTCGAGGCGCGTCGAGCGAACTCGTCATCGTTTCGACGGCGCCGCCATCGCGGGGCCTACGACGGTAACATCGCCCCGCGAGACGTCGCCGAGCCGTACGCTTCTGCCGCTGAAATATGTCACGGCCCCCGGCACCTCGACGCCACCTTCCAAACCTTCCTGCAGCCTCCCCCATCGCCGCACGATGCAGCGCCCTCGATGACTGTTCCTTATGAGCTCTGCCGCCCGCCGCAATAGGTCTGCCACATCGTGCGATAGGCCGCTTCGACGGCCCTGGTGTAGATGGCCGGACCACAACGTGCGGCGATGAGGTCGGGAAGCTGGTGACGTATCATCCTGAGCCGGTCCGGCGTCGACCGCAACGCGATGTCCACATACTGATCATCGGTCGTCGCGACCCAGTCGGCCATGCCGATCGCCGTCAGGATCGCGCCGCCGGCCCGGCTGCACATCCCGTTGCCGAGCTTCGACACGACCGGCACGCCCATGTGCAGGGCTTCCCAGGCGGAGACGCCGCCGCCATTGGGAAATGGATCGAGCCAGATGTCGATGAGCCGGTGGGCGGCGAGATGCTCGTCGCGGGAGGTCGGTCCGATCAGGCCGATGCGATCCGGCGCGATGCCGCGCGCGGCGAAGTCGGCCAGCAGCCGGGCCTGGATCGCAGCATCGCCGAGCAGATAATCCTTGACCAGCAACCGGGCACTGACGTCGGCGCGCAGGATGCGGGCCCAGACGTCGAGGACGGCGCTCGATAATCGGTTCGCCCTGGTAAACGCGCCATAGGTCACATGGCCGTTGGACGTCACGGGCGCCTCGAGGCTGCGCAGCCCCGCCGGCGGCGGCTCGATGATGATCAGGCACGGCAGATCATAGACCTGCTCCGTGAACAGGTGACGCACCTCGAGCGGCGCCATGACGGGATCGCCGAACAGGTAGTCCATCGTCGCCAGACCGGTGCCGGTCGCGTGGCCCCAGGCGGTGACCTGGATGGGGGCCGGCTTGCGCGCGAAGGTGGCCAGCCGATTGCCGCGGGAGTGTCCGGACAGGTCGACGAGAATGTCGACCCGGTCGGACCGGATGCAATCCGTGAGCTGATCGTCGGACCATTGCATCACGTCGTGCCATCGATCAGCAGCCGCCCGGAACGTCTCGGTGATCTCGTCCTGGACCGGTGAGTTCGAATAGCAGATCACCCCGACCTGCGATTTGTCGTGGTTCTGCAGCACGGGCCGGATCGTGCGGGCGGCGGAATGCTCCTTGAAGTCGCCCGACACATATCCCACGACGATCCGTCGGTGAGGGTCAAGATCATTGGTATGATCAGGCGGATGCCTCTCTGCGATCCTGGATCCGATCCGGCGCCACCACTCCGATCGGACGGCCTGGTGCTCCGCATAGCCGACATCGCAGAAATCCAACGAGAAGATGCGGTTCGCCAGTGCGACTTCGTCGGCCGGGTCGATCGCGAGCGCCCGATCGAAAAGTGCGACAGCCGCCTCTGCATCGCCCATCAGCGCATGACATTGACCGATCTGGCTCAGCGCTTTCGCGGAGTTCGGCTCGATCGTAACGGCGCGCTGGCAGGCCTCCAGCGCCTCGCTCACCCGCTTGTTGAGCATCAGGACGTTGGCGCGGCCGAGCCAGCCCAGGGTGAATTGCGGATCGAGCGCGATCACCCGGTCGAAATCAGCGAGCGCGTCGTCGTTACGCTTGAGCTGGAGGAACGTCTCGCCGCGATTGATCCGCGCCGTGGTGTCGTCGGGCGCAAGGGCCAGCGCCCGGTTGAATTCGGCGATCGCCTCATCGGATCGACGCAGATCCTTGAACGCGCAGCCTCGATTGATGATGGCGGCCAGATGCGTGGGTTTCGCCGCGAGAAGCTGGTCGTAGCATGCGATCGCATCGGCGAACCGGCCGAGATAGTGCAGCGCTTCGCCCTTGTTCATCAACACGTCGAGGTGCTGCGGATTGATCCGGAGGGCGTTGTCGAAACTGACGACCGCCTCCGCGAAGCGCTGGAGGCGCGACAACAGCTTGCCGCGTTCCAGCTGCGCCTCGAAGAAATCCGGTTTCAAGGCCAGGAGATCGTCGAAGCAGGTCAGCGCTTCGTCGTCGCGCTGGAGCGCGGACAGGACGACGGCCCGCGCATATCTCGCCGCAACGTTTTGCGGGTCTGCCAGCACCGCCCGCTTCAGAAGGCGCTCCGCCGCCTCTGAATTGTTGCTCTGGTGCTCGGACAGTCCAAACATATAGAGCGCGCCGAAATGGTTCGGCCGCTTCTTGAGGATTTTCTTGTAGCCGGCCTGAGCCTTGGCCAGATCGCCGGAGCGGTGAAACGCACTCGCCCGGGCGAACAGGTCGGCGATCTCATCGCCTTTCCGCAAGGCTGGCTGCATGCTGAAAACGTCCAGGGATCAGCCGCCATCGCCAAGTTCTGTCACGACGGGGCAGAGTGCCGGAATGCAGGCGTCATTCGGTCGCCCGCCGAACCTTCGATGACAAGCGTAAACAATTCATTAACCATGTTTTCTGCGGGAATTTGCTGGGTGAATGCCGTCATTGGTCCTTCCGCAGCGCGTCACGTCCATCGCCGTCAGAGTACCAACTTAATGCGTACGGTGGGCGAAGCGCCGCCGAAGGCGGCGCGTGCCCACAATTGGCCGCCTGCCGCGGTAGGCACGGCGCACGACACCGTCGCCAATCTCGACACCGTGCACGTGCCTTTGCCCACCCTACGCATCACTGTCGCCGCCAGGGTTTGCAAAACGCTGGAGCGAACTCGACGGCGAGCGCTTCGAGACGCGAAAGCTGGAGATCTTTCGGGACGGCAGCATCGGCTTCGCAACCGCGACCGAGGCGACAGATCGGACGCGGCTCGGGAAGATAGCTGTTCCTCCCATCGACGAGATCGGGCAGGATCCTCAATTCGTGGCGGAAGAGATTTCGAAGGAAGAGTTCGAGCGCCGTTGGAGCGCCAGGCGTGCGCGTTAGGTCACGTCGACAAATTGCCTGGCTTACATGGATCACAAACTAAAACGGCGAACCTCTCGGTCCGCCGTTGTCCCTTGATGGATTGCCGGGTCAAGCCCGGCAATGACGACTGATGCAGTGATTAGTTGTCCAGGAACGACCGCAGCTTCCTTGACCTCGACGGATGCTTCAACTTGCGCAGCGCCTTGGCCTCGATCTGGCGGATACGCTCTCTCGTCACCGAGAACTGCTGGCCGACCTCTTCCAGCGTATGGTCGGTGTTCATGCCGATGCCGAAGCGCATGCGCAGCACGCGCTCTTCGCGGGGGGTGAGCGAGGCGAGCACGCGGGTGGTGGTTTCGCGCAGGTTCGACTGGATGGCGGCGTCGATCGGCAGGATGGCGTTCTTGTCCTCGATGAAGTCGCCGAGGTGGCTATCCTCCTCGTCGCCGACGGGGGTTTCAAGCGAGAGCGGCTCCTTGGCGATCTTGAGGACCTTGCGCACCTTCTCCAGGGGCATGCCGAGCTTCTCGGCGAGCTCCTCCGGGGTCGGCTCGCGGCCGATCTCGTTCAGCATCTGGCGCGAGGTGCGGACGATCTTGTTGATCGTCTCGATCATGTGCACGGGGATGCGGATGGTGCGGGCCTGGTCGGCGATCGAGCGGGTGATCGCCTGCCGGATCCACCAGGTGGCGTAGGTCGAGAACTTGTAGCCGCGGCGGTACTCGAACTTGTCGACCGCCTTCATCAGGCCGATGTTGCCTTCCTGGATCAGGTCGAGGAACTGCAGGCCGCGGTTGGTGTACTTCTTGGCGATCGAGATCACGAGACGGAGGTTGGCTTCCACCATCTCCTTCTTGGCCTGACGGGCCTCGCGCTCGCCCTTCTGCACCGAATGCACGATCTTGCGGAATTCGCCGATCTCGAGACCGGTGAGCGCGGCCATGGCCTGCACCTCCTGGCGCAGGTCCTTGATGCGGTCCTTCTCGTAATGGACGAAGTTCTTCCAGCCTTTGGCGGAGAGCTTGGAGACGCGGTTGAGCCAGCGCGGATCGAGCTCGGAGCCCTGGTAGTTGCGCAGGAAGTCTTCGCGCGCGACGCCGTGGGAGTCGGCCAAGCGCATCAGCCGGCTCTCGAACGAGACCAGCTTCTTGTTGATGTCGTAGAGCTGCTCGACGAGGCTGTCGATACGGGCCTGGTTGAGGCGCAGCGACTTCACCTCGACGATGATCTCGTCCTTGAGCTTCTTGTACTTGCGCTCCTGCGACGGCGACAGCGACTCGCTCTGGAGCTGGTTGGCGATGTCCTGCTCCTGCAGGCGTCGCAGCTTCTTGTACTCGGACGCGATCTTGTCGAAGGTCTCGACCACCTTCGGCTTCAGCTCGGCCTCGATGGCGGCGAGCGACATCTGGTTCTCGAACTCGTCGTCGTCCATGTCGGCTTCGGCCGCCGCCTCGCCGGGATCCTTCTCCTCGGCGGGCGCGCCGTTCGGCGCGGCACGGAACGGGGTCGGCTGCTGCGGCGCGGCCGGCGGCGCGACCGCGGCCTGGACGTCGCCGCCCTCGGCCGGAGCGCCCTCGCCATTCACGGGCGCGGCGATCTGCGGATTCATGCCGCCCTTGGCTTCCGGGCCGGCATAAGTGGCTTCGAGATCGATGATGTCGCGAAGGAAGATCTTGCCTTCGTTGAGCTCGTCGCGCCAGATGATGATGGCCTGGAAGGTCAGCGGGCTTTCGCAGAGCCCTGCGATCATCGCCTCGCGGCCGGCCTCGATGCGCTTGGCGATCGCGATTTCGCCCTCGCGCGACAAGAGCTCGACGGTGCCCATCTCGCGCAGATACATGCGCACGGGATCATCGGTGCGCTCGCCGGGCTCCGACTTCTTGACCTCGGTGACGGCCTTCTGGGTGATCTCGACGAGCTCGTTGTCGGTCTCGTCCTCGCCGTCGTCCTTCTCGTCGGACTCGTCGGCCTCCTCGGCCTCGGTCACGTTGATGCCCATGTCTGATAGCATCGACATGATGTCTTCGATCTGTTCCGGCGAGGTGGTGTCGGAAGGCAGGACCTCGTTGAGCTGATCAAAGGTCACGAAGCCGCGCTTCTTGGCCTGCTTGATCATCTTCTTGACGGCGGCGTCCGACAGGTCGAGCAACGGCGAAGGCGCATCGGCGGCGTCCTTCTCAGGAGCGTCCGCGGCCTTGTCGTCCTTTTCCTTGTCCTTCACCTGCAGCGTCTTTGCCTTCGTGGCCATTCATTGCTCCCGAAACGCGCCCGCTCCGCCCGTGGCATCTTCGCCCTTGGCATCGCGGCGCCCGCCTGCTCTACTCAAACTGTTCTCGACGCGGAAAGGGCGGCGCACATTCAACGTCGCCACCCCCTGAAGTCCGTCGCTCGTGTCGTCCTACGCTGGTGTCGTCCCGTTTTCGGACCGGCGCGCGTTTCTTGCAAAAGCGATACCGGTTTTGCAATCGAATCCGGCGCCCGACATGCAGGCGCGGTGTCCGACAGCGAAACCAACCCATCTGCTGCAGAAAATGCCCCGGACCTCTTAAACTTCGATTAACCCTGTTTTTGCAGCCAAACCATGGATTTGGCGAGTCTTTTCGCGCGGACCCGAGACCGCGCAAGCGGACCGGGTCGAAATGTGCTCAGTTCGCGACAGGGCGCCGGGCATCCGGTCTACACGTTGCGGTTGGTACGACCGGACAGTTCCCCGAAGCCTTCGATCAGCGCTTCGGTGCCGTCCATCTCGGCCATCCTGGCCTTCACGTCCCTCAACCAGCCCATGTTCGGCTCGCTCGGCTCCTCGCCCAAGGCAAGCTCGGCATCCTTCAATTCCCTAAGTAAGGAGTGCCATTGCCGATGCAAGGCAACGAGCTGGTGCCAGGTCGCAAGAACGTCATCGCGCGCCGCGCCGGGCTTCGCCGCCCACACCGCAGCGGTCGTGATCGCTCGCTCAACCCGTTGAAGAAGCTCGGAAAAGCCTGACTTCTCCAGGTCGGCCCGCATCTTCTCGGCCTGCTCGTCCGGGTCCGGCGAATGGTGGTGGTCGTGGGCGAAGGCCGCGATGATGGCGGCGCGGAGCTTGTGCGCCTCGGGATGGGCCAGTTCGAGGGCTGCGACCTCCTCGAGGTGGTCGTGCAGGATCCAGGGGTGGTTGATCAGGCACTGCAGGATCAGCGCCTCCCGGCGCGAGATCGCCGAGCGCTGGCCGCGCATGATCGGGCTCATGGCGAGCTGGGGGCTCGCCGCCTGGTAGGGTCCGCGGGCCATCGCGGATCCTGTGGATGGCGCGCCGCCGCGGCGGCCGCCCCCTGTGGATAACCGCCCCGGCTGTCCGGAACCGGGACTGCGGGGGCCAAACCGCCGTCCTGATTCGGCACCGTAGCCGCGGCCAAAGCCCCGGCCACCGTCCGGCGCGAACGCCCGGTACAGCCGGTCGCTGAGATCCTGCTTGTAGTAGCGCCGTACCACCTCGTCGGCGATGCCGCCGGTGAGCTGACCGATCCGCGCCTCCAGCGCGGCGCGGCGCTCCGGGGTGTTGAAGCTGCCGCCCTCGATCTCGCGCGACCAGATCACCTCGGCGAGAGGTTTTGCGACCTTGAGCACCTCCTCGACCGCGCCGCGGCCGCCGGAGCGGACGAGATCGTCGGGATCCTGTCCCTCCGGCAGCAGCGCGAAGCGGAGACTCTTGCCGGGCTTGAGATGCGGCAAAGCAAGGTCCGCGGCACGATAGGCTGCCTTCTGGCCGGCGCGGTCGCCGTCGAAGCAGAGGATCGGTTCGTCCACCATCTTCCAGATCAACGAAAGCTGGCTCTCGGTCAGTGCGGTGCCGAGCGGCGCCACGGCGCCGGCAAAGCCGGCCGCCACCAGCGCGATGACGTCGACATAGCCCTCGACCACGATCATCGGCGCGCCGTTATGCGCGGCCTGACGAGCGCTCGGCAGGTTGTAGAGGTTGTCGCCCTTGTGGAAGAGCGGCGTCTCCGGCGAGTTCAGGTATTTCGCCGGCACGTCCTTCTGCAGCGCGCGGCCGCCGAAGGCGATGACGCGTCCACGGAGATCGGTGATCGGAAACATCACGCGGTCGCGGAAGCGGTCGTACGGCACGGGAATGTCGTCGCCGCCGACCAGCAATCCCGCCTCGACCATGTCGGCCACCGGCACGCCCTGGGCGCCAAGATATTCCTTCAAGCCGAACCGATCCGGCGGCGCGTAGCCAAGCCGGAATTGGAGCTGCGTCTGCGGCAGGATCGCGCGATCGGCAAGATAGCCACGGGCGCGCGCGCCATGACGGGACGCCAGCGTGTCAGAAAAGAACTTCGCCGCCAGCTCCATCACGTCATACAGCGTCTTGCGCTGCCGCTCCTGGCGCGCCGCGTCGGGCGTCACCGCGGGCAAGGCCAGGCCGGCGATCCCCGCCAGCCGCTCGACCGCCTCAGGGAACGAGCAGCCCTCAGTCTCCATCACGAAGTCGAAGATGTTGCCATGCTTGCCGGAGGAGAAGTCGTGATAGAAACCCTTCTGGTCGTTGACGTAGAAGGACGGCGTCTTCTCCTGCTGGAACGGCGACAGCCCCTTCCACTCCCGCCCCGCCTTCTTGAGCTTCACGCGCTTGCCGACGACGTCCGAGACCGGAAGCCGGGCGCGCAGCTCATCGAGAAATTCCGGCGTGAAGCGGGCCATGAGCGGGGCGGTGGTCCTGTGGTGATGGCCTAGGCATATAGGCACCCGTGTACGAAATGTGAACTTCCTCCGGCTTGTCCGGGCTATTCACAGGCCAGCTCTATCCTCCGGTCATTCCGGGGCGCCCGCAGGGCGAGCCCGGAATGACGGCGTGGAGAGACCGGGTCACGACGCCAAGAAGCGCCCCGAAGGGATGCGGCCGGCCTCGTCCACCGGCCAGTTGTAGACATAGGTCCAGGCTTGGCTGACGCTGCCGTCGGCCAGCGTCACGGCGAGGCACCGGCGCAGATATTCGGTCGGCGCGGCAAAGCCTTCGCCGCAGGCCTCATACATGTCGAACTCGCGCAGCATCGGCTCGGGCTGGCGCAGCCGGAACAGCTCGCCGTGCACGATATCGGCGGCATTGTCCGACAGCACGAGGCCTGGATAATGCTGGATGCGGTAGAGCCGGCCGCAGCAGCAGGCCTCGGCGACGAAATCGGCGTTGGCCGACAGCAGCCGCGCCATCGGGTGGTCGAAGCCGCGCATCAGGGTGCCGTAGACGAAGAGCAGATCGCAGGTCATGGCCCGTCTATAGCGGTGATCGCCGGTGCTGCGAAGCGGCCGCGCCCTGCTCCGCTCAGGCGGCCATGATCTCGTCGCTGACGACATGAAATTTGGTCAGGGTCATCAGGCCGAACGAGGTCGACAGCGCGACGTCGGCGGCGTCCCGTCCGGTCGCCATCAGGATGCGGCCGATGCGGGGCACGTTGTGGCGGGCATCGAACGTGTACCACCGGCCCAAGAGATAGACCTCGAACCAGCCCGAGAAATCCATCGGGACCGGGTCCGGCGGCACGCCGATGTCGCCGAGATAGCCGGTGCAATAGCGCGCCGGAATGCCCATGCAGCGGCAGAAGGTCAAAGCGAGGTGGGCGAAGTCGCGGCAGACGCCGGCACGCTGCTGATAGACGTCGTGCGCCGACTTCATGGCGTGGGCGTGCTCATAGCCGAACGTGACGTGGTTATGCACGAAGTCGCAGATCGCCTGCACGCGCGCCCATCCCGCCGGCGCGCTGCCGAACAACGACCACGCGACCTCGGCCAGCTTGTCGGTCTCGCAATAGCGGCTCGGCATCAGATACAGCAGAAGCTCATCGGGCAGCTGCTCGATCGACAGTTGCTGGGCGCCGGGATCGATCGCGTCCGGCCGCCCGCTGTCGCGGACGATGGCGCTGCCGTGGAAGGTGACCCCGCCGGCCGGCGCCACCAGCCGCCCACAGAGATTGCCGAAGCTGTCGTTGTAGAATTTGATCGGCACCTTCGGCTCGGTCGTGATCGTCTCGGTGCCGACGATGTCGGGAAAGCGCGACGGATGGATCGACAGCATGATCACCATCGGCGTTGCCGCCGGAGCCGCATAGGCGATCTCAAATCCAACCTTGATCAGCATGAAGGCTCCTTCGCCCCGTTCGGGCGGCACGATGCGCCAGCCTCATCCAGCCCGGACCGTAGGCCCATTGCGAACTTCTGTCTTGTGAATGATCGCCAGAATCAGCATCGTTTGGGCGACCATCATGATGTCCGCCGGCCCAATCCTCATCTGTCTGCCCAATCCGAGATCGGTCTGCCGCTTCATGAAGCAACGAGAGGCAGCATGACCGTGTCCGGCACGAGCAACACTCATCGACTCCTTCAGCCAGACGAAGTTCCACCCGTGCTCGAGCGCAACGCCGATGGGGCGTCGGCCTTGTTCTTCACGTGCGATCACTATGGCCGCCTGCTGCCGCGCGCACTCGGCGATCTCGGCCTGCACGAAAGCGAACTGGAGCGGCACATCGCCTGGGACATCGGCATCGCCGGTGTCGCGGAGGCCGTATCGCGCGCGCTCGATGCGCATCTGATCGCGCAGCGCTATTCGCGGCTGGTGATCGACTGCAACCGCTCGCCGAAGGCGCCGAACGCGATTCCGATGATCAGCGAGCGCACCACGATCCCCGGCAATGAGGGCCTGACGCACGAGGATGCCGAGCTCCGGCGCCGCGCGATCTTCGATCCCTATCACGACCGCATCACCGAAGTGCTCGATGCGCGCAAGGCCGCGGGGCGGCCGACCATCCTCGTCTCGCTGCACAGCTTCACGCCGGTCTATGCGGGCATCGCGCGACCCTGGCACATTGGCACGCTGTATCAGCACGACCGTGTGCTGCCGCCGCTGCTGTTGAGGTCGCTGCGGGCCGAGCCCGATCTCGTGGTGGGCGACAATCAGCCCTATGCGGTCGGCGACGGCACCGACTACACCATCCCCGTGCATGGCGAGGCGCGCGGGCTGATCAATTCCGGCATCGAGATTCGTCAGAACGAAATCGCCGAGCCCGAGGGCCAGCAGCGCTGGGCCGAGCGGCTGATCCGCATTCTCGGCGAGATCGAGGCCGAGCTGCGCAGCAAAGGCCTCGCGTAACCTGCTACTCCGTCATGTCGGAGGCGTCGTGATGCGACAGCAATCCGGCAAGCCGCCACAGAGCTGTGCGCAGATCCTCGTGGCTTGGCAGGCCGAGCGCGAGCCTTACCGCGTTCGGTGAATGACCGTGCGCCACTGCAAAGGCGCTCGCCGGGGTGATCGCGATGCCGGCACGGGCTGCTGCGGCCGTCAAGGCTTCCGCGCGCCAGCCCTCCGGCAGATGCAGCCAGACATGGTAGGAGCGCGGATCGGCCTCGATGTGATGGCCGGCGAGGCACTCGGCGACGATCGCCTGGCGCACCAGCGCATCGGCGCGCTTGCGCCTGGTGATCTCGGCCGCCGTGCCATCGGCGAGCAGCCCCATGCCGGCGGCCAGCGCCAGCGACGTCACCGACCAAGCCCCGGTGCGCACCGTGGCGGCGAATTTTTCGCGCATGGTCGAGGGGACGTACAGGAAGCCAACGGCGATGCCCGGCGCCAGCCGCTTGGCAAGGCTGTCGACCACGACGACGCGCTCCTCGGCCTGCGTCGCCAGTGAGACCTGATCGCTGAGGAAGCCGTAGACCAGATCCTCGATGATCATCAGCTCGTGCTTGCGCACCAGACGCACGATCTCCTCGCGCCTCGCCTCGCTCATCGTCAGGCCGAGCGGATTCTGCATCACCGGCTGGATGTAGATCGCGTTGAGCGCGCTGCTGCGATGCGCCTTGGTCAGCGCCTCCGGACGGATGCCCTCGCCGTCCATCGCGAGCGGCACCAGCGTGACGCCGAGCCGCGCCGCGATGCCCTTGATCATCGGATAGGTCACGGCCTCGACGCCGAGCCGGCCGCCGACCGGCACCAGCGCCGAGATCGCCGCAGCCAGCGACTGCCGCCCGCTGCCGGCGAAGACGAAATTCTCCGCACGCGGGCGCCAGCGCTCGCTGGCGAAGAAGGCCGCGGCGGTGCGCCCGGCCTCGGCCAGCCGACGCTGCGTGATCGGCGCCAGCACCGGCGCCAGCTTCTCCGGCCGCTGCCACGCGGCCAGCGACTTCGCGATCAGGGCCGCCTGATCCGGCAGGGTCGGAAAATTGAATTCGAGATCGATGCGGCCGTCGAACGGCTCCAGCCGCAGCGAGGGTGGCACCGGCACCGCCTCACCCGCGACGAAGGTGCCGCGCCCGACCTCGCCCACGACCAGGCCCCTGCGCAATAATTCGGCATAGACGCGGGCTGCCGTGGATGCGGCAATTCCCCGCTCATAGGCGAACTGGCGCTGCGGCGGCAGCCGGTCACCGGCCTTCAGCCTGCCGTTGGCGATGTCCTCGGCGATGTCGTCGACCAGGGCCGTATACGAAGCATTCATGCTATATTGTACCGAGAGCAATGTTTCGATTGCACCGAGATATGTATGGCGCGATTGCTCTTCGAACAAAGCAATTGAAGAGCAATAGGTGACTCATGGCATATTCCCTGGCGCAGCGTTGGGCAACTCCGCAAGTTGCCCACGGAAAGAGCAATTTGCTCGGGGTGCCGCAACTCTGGCTGCAGCGCCTGTTCTGGCGGTCCGAACTGGCAATGCTGGATCGCGACCAGATGCGCGACTGCGGCCTTGATCCGGCGATCGTCCAGGAAGAGGCCAACAAGCCGTTCTGGCGCGACTGACAACGACGTCGAGGAGGACACCGAAATGCCGACGCTTCCGTTCCATCAAGTCGACGTGTTCTCCAAGGTGGCCTTCAAGGGCAACCCGCTTGCCGTGATCGCCGAGGCCGACGGCCTCGACGATGCGGCGATGCGGGCGATCGCCAACTGGACCAACCTGTCCGAGACCACCTTCCTGTCGCGTGCCCAGGATCCGGGCGCTGATTATCGCGTGCGCATCTTCACCCCGCAGCGCGAGCTGCCTTTTGCAGGCCATCCGACGCTCGGCTCGTGCCACGTATGGCTCGCGCTCGGCGGCCGGCCGAAGGGCGAACACGTGGTGCAGGAATGCGGCGCGGGCCTCGTGCGCATCAGGCGCGACGGAGAGCGGCTCGCCTTCGCAGCCCCGCCGCTCAGGCGCTCCGGCCAAGTCGATGCCGAACTGACCAGCAGGATCGCAGCAGCGCTCGGCATCCAATCGAGCGCGATGCGCGCCGTGCAGTGGGTCGACAACGGCCCGGGCTGGATCGGCGTGCTCCTCGACTCGCGCCGCGCGCTGCTCGACATCCGCTTCAATCCGGCGGCGCTGCCGCAACAGCCGATCGGCGTGGTCGCACCATGGGATCGAGCGCAGGATGGCACGGATGCCGACTACGAGGTCCGCGGCTTCATGTGGGGCGGCGGCGAGGACCCGGTGACGGGCAGCCTCAATGCAAGCCTGGCGCAATGGCTGATCGGAGCCGGAATTGCTCCGAAGCAATATGTTGCGTCCCAGGGCACCGTGCTCGGCCGCGCCGGCCGCGTCCATGTCGCGCAGAACGGCGACACGATCTGGATCGGCGGCGACGTCGCGCCGGTGGTGAAGGGGACGATCAGCCTGTAACGCCGGCGGCCCCTCCTCCCCCAGGGCTCTCCGGGGTGAGAGCAGGCGCTAAACTCAATGCGGGCTCACCGCGCCCGCGTCAGCGCCAGCCAGACCCCGCCCCCGATCATGAAGCCGCCGGAGATGCGCGACACCAGCCGGGTCCGCCTGGCCGAGAACAGTTTTCGCGCACGGCCTGCGAGCAGCGCATAGATCGCGTCGGTGAGACCCGCGATCACCATGAAGGTGACGCCGAGCAATCCGACCTGCGGCACGTGATCCCGGCCCATGTCCATGAACTGCGGCAGGAACGCCCCGAAGAACACCATCACCTTCGGGTTCGACAGCAGCACCAGCAAGCCCTGCAGGAAGAAGCCGCCGCGCGGCGGCGGAGGCGGCTCCTCGCCCGCCGAGATCCCCTCGATCGGCGAGCGGATGAGCTGAATGCCGAGCCACACCAGATAGGCCGCGCCGATCAGCCGCACCCATTCGAACCAATAGCCCATGGTCGCCATCAGCGACGTCAGGCCGACAGCGACGATGCCGATCGCGATCGCAAGCCCGGTCTGCACGCCGGCGATATTGATCAACGCGGCACGGGTTCCGTGACGCAGACCGTTGGCGATCAGCAGCGTCACGACGGGACCGGGCAGCAGCGCAAGCCCGATGCAGGCGGCAACGAAGGCGAGATAGACTTGCAGGGACATGAGGCGCCTCGATGTGGATGAGATGCCACTAATGCACGGCATGTCGGCAGAGGGAAGCTGCAACATCTCGACGTATTCCAAGTCGAACAACTTGCAGCGCTCCGCTTGACACGCAACCTTTTGGTTGCCTATTCTTCATCATATGGACGACGTCTTCAAGGCGCTGGCGGATGCGTCGCGGCGGGCGCTGCTCGACAGGCTTCATGCGCGGAACGGCCAGGCCTTGACCGAGCTCTGCGACGGCCTCGCCATGACGCGGCAGGCGGTGACCAAGCACCTGGCGATTCTGGAAGCGGCCAATCTGGTCACGACGCTCCGGCACGGCCGCGAGAAGCTGCACTTCCTCAATCCGGTGCCGATCCACCAGATCGGCGACCGCTGGATCAGGAAGTTCGAGCGCGCCAAGCTCGTCGCGCTCGGTGAGTTGAAGAAGCGATTGGAGGAACGGGATGACTGACCCAAAGGAGACCCACGCCGTCGATCTTGCGCACTTCAAGCCGGAGACGGTGTACACGATCTACATCGCGGCGACGCCGGAGAAGGTGTGGCAGGCGCTGACCTCGGCCGAGTTCAGCCGGCAATATTTCTTCGGCTTCGCGATTGAAGCCGAGCTGAAGGCGGGCGGCGCCTTCATCGTGCGCGCGCCCGACGGCTCCGAGCACATCAGCGGCCAGGTGATCGTCTGCGAGCCGCCGTACCGGCTGACGGTCACGTGGGATGTCAACTGGCCGGGCCTCGTCGACGCACTGGGCCGCACGCTCGTGACCTACGAGATCGAACCGGCTGGCGACGCCGTCCGTCTCACGATGACCGAAGCGCATGAGCGGCCGCTCTCCGACGACATCCTGTCCGGCGGGCGCCAGGGCTGGCCGGCCATCCTGTCGAGCCTCAAGAGCGTGCTCGAGACCGGCAAGCCGCTCGCGGTGAAGATGACGCCGCCGACGCGCATGCTGGCGGCCCTGAAGGCGATGGGGATTGCAGTGCCTTGAACGACAAGGCCTGCTACGATACCGCAGCGATCTGTGGGATGCTGGCGAGAACAACGCCGACCTGGACCGCATTGCTCAGCATGCCACCCCAATGTAACCGGCGCAGCCGACGCACGGCCGTCGCATCGCCGGAATCCCTGTCGCGGATGCGCGCGTCCATCTGCCGCAGAAACCAGCGGCGCGAGAGCAGCGCGAACGCCGCGATCAGGCCAATGCCCAGCCCCAGAACGGGGCGACCGTCGGCCAGAACGACCAGCGCGCCGATGCCACCAGCGATCGAAAGCGCCACGAAGTAGGAGTCGAACATGCCGCGCAGGAGCCGGGTGACCGGCACGATGTCGAGCCGCACCAGCAGAAAGGCCGGCGCGGCCAGCAGCAGATAGAACATTGGCAGCAACAAGACGATCGTGGCAAACAACGCGATGTTGTCCGGCATCATTCTCCTCCGATATTGGCGCCGGAAGGACCACCGGCGAGCCGCGTTTCGAAACGAGCCCGTTCGAGGGCGTCAATGCTCCATCGAACCTTCGTCGCGGCTCGCCCTTGCCTTACGCCGGAGCTACGATCCGGCGGTACAGATGCCAGGTCGCATGGCCCAGCACCGGCACGGTGACCAGCAGTCCCAGGAAGTACGGCAATGCCGAGATGATCAGCAGCACGGTGATGACGGCGGCCCAGCCGATCATCGGGCCGGGACTGGTCACGACCGCGCGCACGCTGGTGATCATCGCCGTCACGAAATCGACGTCGCGCTCCAGCAGCAGCGGAAACGACACGACCGTGAGCGAGAACAGCACCAGCGACAGGGCGGCGCCGTCGAGATTGCCGATCGCGAGGAAGAGCAGACCTTCGTTGGTCGTCAGCACCACGGTCATGAACTCCCTGATGCTGGAGAAAGAAGCATTGAGCCCGAGCAGCAGCGCGATCAGGAGGCGCACCTGGTACATCCAGATGATGAAGAAGAATAGCGTCACGAACGCCATCCAGCCGATCTCGCCGCGCGAAGTGATCGTGCGCCAGATCCCGCCATAGGACATCGGCTGGCCGAGTTCGCGGCGGCGGCTGACCTCATAGAGACCGATCGCGACGAACGGGCCAATCAGCGCAAACCCCGCGGCCAGCGGATAGGCCAAGTAGACCATGCCGAAGGCGGTGACGCACAGCACGATGCTGATGCCGCCGAGCACGTAGATCAGCCCGAAAGCAAGGCCGAACATGGGCTGAGCCTGAAAATCGCGGAGGCCTTGCGTCAAGGCCTCGGCAATATCGGCCGTGGTGATGCGGCGCACCACGGGATCGGATCGTCCCGAGACGGATGCGGTCATCGGCGTACCCTCCAGACTGTTGTTCTTTGCACCGATGCTAACAGCGGGAGGGCGGGGATTTCAATTTCAACTTGTAGGCAGAGGATAAGGGCGTGACCTTCACATCTCGTCCGACGATGAGGCTCTCACAGCACGGACGGTATGCTCCCTCTCCCGTTCTTACGGGGTGAGGGTTGGGGTAAGGGGCAAACGCACGGGAAGTGTCCGTGGCGAGACCTGTCCCCCCTCACCCGGATTGCATCTGACGATGCAATCCGACCTTCCCCGCAAGCGGGGCGAGGTGCACCGAGCGTGCCGCGCCACCTTGCTTTACATCTCAGCGACTACCGACGAAAAGGCGGTCGGACCGCCGCCCCTACCCCCGCGCCCTCAACTCCCGCCGCAGCACCTTGCCGGTCGCCGTCATCGGCAGGGTGTCGGTGAATTCAACGTGGCGGGGGTATTCATGCGCGGCGAGCTTCACCTTGACGAAGTCCTGGATCTCTCGCGATAGCGTGTCATTTGCAACGAAGCCGGGCCGCAGCACGATCCACGCCTTGATGGCCTCGGTGCGCACCGGGTCGGGAATGCCCACGACGGCCGCCAGCGCGACCGCCGGATGCTTGAGCAGCGTGTCCTCGATTTCCGCCGGGCCGATGCGATACCCGGCCGACGTGATGACGTCGTCCTCGCGGCTCGCATACCAGAAATAGCCGTCGTCATCCTGGGTGCCGAGATCGCCGGTCAGCAGCACGTCGCCCGCGAACTTCTTCCGCGTCGCCTCCGGATTGCGCCAATATTCGATCATGGTGCACGGGTTGGGCTGGCGCACGCCGATGATGCCCCTCTCGCCGCGCGGCAGCTCCTCGCCCTTGTCGTTGACGATCAGAACCTGGAAGCCGGGCGTCGCCTTGCCCATCGAGCCCGGCCGGATCGGAAACAGCTTTGCATTGTTGCCGACCACGAGATTGCACTCGGTCTGGCCGTAGATCTCGTGCGCATCGATGCCGAAAGTGGCGCGCACCCAGTCGAGCAGCTCGGCGCCGAGCGACTCGCCGCCGGTGAGGATGCTGCGCAGCCGGACCCCCTCGTGCTTGACGTTGGCCTGGCGCATCAGCTTCAGCGCCGTCGGCGGCAGGAACACGTTGCGGACGGCGTAGTCCGCCATCAGTTGCATTGCGGCCTGCGGCTCGAATTTCTTGGCGCGATAACCGATCACCGGCACCGCGTGATACCAGGCCGGAAACAGCGCGTCGAACAGGCCGCCGATCCAGGCCCAATCCGCCGGCGTCCACATGACGTCGCCGGGCTTCGGCAGGAAGCCGTGCACCATCTCGACATTGGGCAGATGTCCGAGCAGCACGCGATGGGCGTGCAGCGCGCCCTTGGGATTGCCGGTCGTTCCCGAGGTGTAGATGATGATGGCAGGGTCGTCGCTTGACGTGGCGACGGTCGGGAATTGATCCGAGGCGCGCTCCAGCGCCGGCCAGAATGGCCGGGCGCCGGGGCCGTCGCCGTCAGTGACATAGATCGTCTTGAGCTCCGGCAGATGGCCGCGAATGCGCGCAAGCTTCGCAAGGCCCGTGGTGTCGGTGACGACGACCTTGGCGCCGGAGTTCTGCAGCCGGAATTGCAGCGCGTCCTCGCCGAACAGCGTGAACAGCGGCACCGAGACGAGACCGGCGCGAAACGCCGCCAAATGGACGATCGGCAGCTCCAGCGACTGCGACAGGAACACCGCGACGCGGTCCCCCTGCGCGAGACCATCGGCCTTCAATACGTTGGCGAAGCGGCAGGAGTCATCGCGCAGCTCATCGAACGACACGCGCCGTGCGGCGCCGTCCTCCTCGACGACGATCAGCGCCAGTCGCCTGGAGCCGTCGGCGTGGCGATCGCAGGTCGCGACCGCGATGTTGAACTGCGCCGGAATGTCCCAGCGGAAGTCGCGCGTGAGCTGTTCGTAGTCGGACGTTTCCTTGAGCATGGAGGAGGCGTTTCCCTCTCGGTTGTTAGTTCAAGCGCTTCGCCCATGAGCTGGCGATTGCATGGGCGCTTGCACGGTCTCCTTACGTCACCCCGCTCTTGTCCGCCGTAGCTCGAAGAGCGAAGGCGGATGCGGGGGAGAGGTCGGATTGCATCGAAGATGCAATCCGGGTGAGGGGGTACAGGGGGGGTACAGGTCTCACCACCAGCACTTCCCGTGCGTCTGCCCCTCACCCCAACCCTCTCCCCGTGAAGAACGGGGAGAGGGAGCGCACTGCCCGTGCGGCTCGCGCCGTGCGCAAAAATAGGCGGTGGCTAGCCCGACAGCGCCGCCTTCACCAGCGCGCTCGCCTTGGCGAAATCCATCTGGCCGGTATACTTCGCCTTCAGCACGGCGATCACCTTGCCCATGTCCTTCATGCCGGCGGCGCCAGTCTCGGCGACCGCAGCGGAGATGGCGGTCTTCACCTCGTCGTCGCTCATCTGCTTCGGCAGATAGGCCGAGATGACCGCGATTTCCTCGCGCTCGCCGGCGGCGAGCTCGGCGCGGCCGCCCTTCTCATACAGCTCGACCGATTCCTGACGCTGCTTGATCATCTTCTGCAGCACCGCGAGCACGTCGGCGTCGGTCAAGGGCGGCTTGCCTTCGCCGCGCGCGGCGATGTCGGCGTTCTTCAAGGTCGAGTTGACCATGCGCAGGGTGGACAGCTTGCGCTCGTCCTTGGCCTTCATCGCCTCCTTGACCGCATTGTTGATGTCGTCGCGCAGCATGATCTTGCCCTCTCGAATTCCGTTGCGGCTGGTCTAGGCGGTTCGTCCCGGCGAGACAACTCGGTTCCGCATACGTTCCGGCCGTTCACTCGTAAACCAGGCCATTCTCCGTGCAAATTGACCGAAATCGCGTGTGAATCGCTCGCTTCCCGCTTTGACGCCGCTCGCCAGGGGCACTATGTAGAGGCCTCATGACACACATCGAAACTGACGCCGCCTGGCCGGACCATAAACCGACCGCGCTCCTCGTGCTCGCCGATGGAACGGTGCTGGAAGGCTACGGCCTCGGCGCCGAGGGCCACGCGGTGGGCGAGGTCTGCTTCAACACCGCAATGACCGGCTACGAGGAGATCCTGACCGATCCGTCCTATGCCGGCCAGCTCATCACCTTCACCTTCCCGCATATCGGCAATGTCGGCACCAACGACGAGGATATCGAGACGGTGAACATGGCGGCGACGCCGGGCGCGCGCGGGGTGATCCTGCGCACGGCGATCACCGACCCATCGAACTACCGCGCCACGCGCCATCTCGACCAGTGGCTGCGCGCGCGCGGGATCATCGGGCTGTCCGGCATCGACACAAGGGCGCTGACCGCGCTGATCCGCTCCAAGGGCATGCCGAACGCCGTGATCGCGCATGCCAGGGACGGCCATTTCGACCTCGACGCCCTGAAGAAGGAAGCGCGGGAGTGGCCGGGCCTGGAGGGCATGGACCTCGTGCCGATGGTGACTTCCGCCCAGCGCTTCACCTGGGACGAGACCCCCTGGGTGTGGAACGAGGGCTTCGGCCAGCAGACCAAGCCGGAGTTCAACGTCGTCGCGATCGACTACGGCATCAAGCGCAACATCCTGCGCCTGCTCGCCGGCGTCGGCTGCAAGGTGACGGTGGTGCCGGCGACGACGCCGGCCGAGGACATCCTGGCGATGAAGCCGGACGGCGTGTTCCTGTCGAACGGACCGGGCGATCCCGCGGCGACCGGCAAATATGCCGTGCCGGTCATTCAGCAGGTGATTTCGTCGGGCACGCCAACCTTCGGCATCTGCCTCGGCCATCAAATGCTCGGACTTGCGGTCGGCGCCAAGACCAAGAAGATGCATCAGGGCCATCACGGCGCCAATCATCCGGTCAAGGACGAGACCACCGGCAAGGTCGAGATCACCTCGATGAACCATGGCTTCGCTGTCGACCAGGATACGCTGCCATCGGGCGCGACGCAGACCCACATCTCGCTGTTCGACGGCTCGAATTGCGGCATCCAGCTCGAGGGCAAGCCGGTGTTCTCGGTGCAGTATCACCCGGAAGCTTCGCCCGGCCCGCGCGACTCGCACTATCTGTTTCAACGCTTTGCCGAGCTGATGCGCGAGAAGAAGCGCAGCGCAGCCTGAGGCCGGTGACTCCAGACAATTCGAAATGCCCGGGCTGGTCCCGGGCATTTTTCTGTCCGCAATCATGTGATCGCCTGCGTCGGTATTGCCCTCGATCTTTTCGCACAGCATTTATATGATAGATGTCATACCTTGGAGGTCGACAACATGAGCGAGACGGATTTGCGCGGTGACTTCGGCGTGGTGCCGCTGGCGGTGCTGGCGTCGATGCCCGGGCTCGATTTCGTGCGCGGCATCTTTGCCGGGACTTTGCCGCAGCCGCCGATCATGCAGACCGTCGCGCCGTTTGACGCCGAGCCCGGCCAGGTCGTCATGCACAGCGTTCCGGCCTTGCGGCACTACAATCCGATCGGCTCGGTGCACGGCGGCTACGCCGCGATCCTGCTGGATTCCGCGATGGGGCTCGCCGTCCACACGATGTGCCCGCAGGGCAGCGGTTACACCACGCTTGAATTCAAGGTCTCTTTCATCAAGGCCATGACCGAGGCCACCGGCATCGTGAGAACGGAGGGCAGGACGCTGTCGTTCGGACGCCGCGCCGCGACGGCCGAGGCACGCATCGCCGATTCGCAAGGGCGCCTGCTGGCGCACGCCACTACGACTTGCCTGGTGTTCGAACTGCCCAAGGCGTGAACTGGAACGGCGGCCACGCAGGCCGGTTGATGGGGGTGAGGTTCATCTTTTTCCGAGGTCGCCATGCCTGCCGCCCCCTCGCCACGCGTCAAGACAAGCGAACCGCTCGGCATCGTATTCACGGACGACGGCCTCGTGCCCAACAATCCGCTGCCGTTCCTGGTCTACGAGGCCGTCATCGATCTGGATAGCACCGATCCGGCGGCCGACATCGAGCGCATGTTCGCCGCCAATGGCTGGGGCGACATGTGGCGCAACGGAGTCTACGACTATCTGCACTATCATGCGACCGTGCATGAGGCGCTGGGCGTCGCCAGCGGAACGGCGCGGGTCCGCTTCGGCGGCGACCGCGGTCGGGAACTGGAGCTTCGGCCAGGCGACGTCGCCATTCTGCCGGCGGGCACCGGACATCAATGCATCTCCGCCAGCAGCGATTTCTGCATCGTCGGCGCCTATCCGCCCGGACCAAAGATGCAGATCACGCGGCCGACGCCGGAGAACCACGCGCGCGCCCTGAAGACGATCCCGGCGGTACCGCTGCCCGCGACCGATCCCGTCCTCGGTGCGGATGGCCCACTCACGCGCCTGTGGCACCAGGCGCGCTGATCAGGCGCAATACAGCCGATACAGTGTCTGCAGGATCTCGCGGACCTCGCGGCTCGCCAGCCGATAGTAGATCGTCTGGCCATCGCGCCGGGTGGCGACGAGATCCAGCGCGCGCATCTTGGCGAGATGCTGCGACAGCGCCGCCTGTCGCAACCCGACCTGCTCGGCGAGATCGCCGACCGCGCGCTCGCCGTCGATGAGGTTGCAGAGCACCATGAGGCGCTTCGAATTCGCCATGGCAGCGAGCAGGCCCGCCGCCTCCTCCGCCTTGACGTCGAGCGCCGCCACCATGGCCTCACGGGTTTTGCGCCTGGCCTGTGTTGTCATCATTGTTACTTCTTCATTTTCGTATATATGCAATAATGCACATGATAGCCGATTGCAACATGCCCCCCCTGACGAGGGAATCAAGGACGATATGATCACGGAGTATACAGCGGTCACGGCGCTCGCAGGCGGCGCCCTCATCGGCGCTGCAGCCGTCATGCTGATGGGCCTGACCGGCCGCATCGCCGGCGTCAGCGGCATTGCCGCGCGGCTGTTGCCGCCCTGGGACAGCGCCCTCGCTGGCCGGCTCGCCTTCATAGGCGGCCTGGTCGCGGCCGCCCTTGCGGTCCGCATCGTCAGCGGGAGCCTGCCGCCGCTGAAGCTGGAGGTCGGTCCGATCGATATGGTTGCAGCCGGGCTGCTGGTCGGCTTCGGGGCGGTCTGGGGCAACGGCTGCACCTCGGGTCATGGCGTCTGCGGCATCGCCAGCCTGTCGCCTCGCTCGATCGTCGCCACGCTGGTGTTCATGGCCACCGCGGTCGCGACCACCTTCCTCGTTCGCCACGTGCTGTGAGGCGCCATGATCATCTTCATCCAGTTCATCGTCGGCCTCGTCTTCGGCCTCGGGCTGCTGCTCTCGGGCATGTCCAATCCGGAGAAGGTGCTCGACTTCCTCGATTTCGCCGCGATCCGCTCCGGCGGCTGGGATCCGAGCCTGATCCTGGTGATGGCTGGAGCAGTGGGCGTCGCCTTCATCGGCTTCCGATTGGTTTTCCGGCGCCGGCGTCCCGTCCTCGGTGACCAATTTCACCTGCCATCCTCGCAGATGCTGGATTGGCGGATCGCAACCGGCCCTGCGATCTTCGGCATCGGCTGGGGCCTCGCCGGCATCTGCCCGGGCCCGGCCTTCGTGGCGCTCGGCTACGGCTCGCCTGCCGTCGTCCTGTTCGTCACGGCCATGATGATCGGAATGGCCGCAGCCCGCATGCTCTCGCGCCGCCGGCCCTCGCTCGCCGCGGTCACTTCAGAATGAGGAAGGATTGAATGCCCGGCATGCCACATCCGGTCGACCTGTCGGTGAAACCCGAGGTCACACCGTTCTTCGACCCCGCCACCAACACCGTCAGCTACGTGGTCAAGGACCCAGGCTCGCGGGCCTGCGCCGTGATCGATTCAGTCATGGACATCGACTATGCCTCGGGGCGCATCGCGCCGCAGTCGGCCGACAAGATCATCCGCCTGATCGAGGATCGCGGCTGGCAACTGGACTGGCTGATCGAGACCCATGTCCATGCCGACCATCTGTCGGCTGCGCCCTACATCCAGTCCCGGCTGGGCGGCAGGATCGGCATCGGCGCCAACATCAGGATGGTGCAGGAGACCTTCGGCAAGATCTTCAACGAAGGCACCGAGTTTCAGCGCGACGGCAGCCAGTTCGACCGCCTGTTCCATGATGGAGACAGCTACCGGATCGGCGCAATGACCGCCTTCGCCATGCATACGCCGGGTCACACGCCGGCCTGCATGACCCATGTGATCGGAGACGCCGCCTTCGTCGGCGACACGCTGTTCATGCCGGATGGCGGCTCGGCACGGGCCGACTTTCCTGGCGGCGATGCGCGCACGCTGTATCGCTCGATCCGCCGCGTGCTGGACCTGCCTGACGCGACGCGGCTGTTCATGTGCCACGACTACGGTCCAAACGGCCGCGACATCCGCTGGGAAACGACGGTGGCCGAGCAGCGCGCGAACAACATCCACGTCCGCGACGGCATCACCGAGGATCAGTTCGTTGCCGCCCGCGAGGCGCGCGACCGCACCTTGGACATGCCCAGACTGATCATCCCCTCCCTGCAGGTGAACATGAAGGCGGGACGGCTGCCGACGCCCGATCAGGACGGCCGGCGCTTCCTGAAAGTGCCGCTCAACGCACTCTAAGACACCCCTCGCCCCACCGAGCACGCGGCAGACGTCGCGGCTCGGCTTTCCCATTTGGCAGCGGCCGGGCACCGGCGCGGCACGCCACTCTGGAGCATCGCAGGATGACCTTGTCCGCTGCCGAGCTTGCGCTCGGCTCGCTGTCCGGCTCTTTCGTCGGATTCACGCTCGGCCTGATCGGCGGGGGCGGATCGGTGCTGGCCGTGCCGCTCATGGTGTATCTGGTAGGCGTCGGCAATCCCCACGTCGCGATCGGCACGAGCGCGGTCGCCGTGGCGATCAACGCGGCGGCCAATCTCGCCAATCATGCCCGCTCCGGCAACGTCAAATGGCCTTGTGCGCTGGTGTTCGCGGCAACGGGCGTGGTCGGCGCCTTCGCCGGCTCGACGCTCGGCAAGATGGTCGACGGTCAGAAGCTGCTGCTGCTGTTCGCCCTCGTCATGATCGTGATCGGACTCTTGATGCTGCGCAAGCGTGGCACGAACAGCCAGCTGGACGTCAAGCTTTCGCGCGACAATCTGTTGGCGCTAGTGGCATTCGGCTTCGGCACCGGAACGCTGTCCGGCTTCTTCGGCATCGGCGGCGGCTTCCTGATCGTTCCGGCTCTGATGTTTGCAACGGGCATGCCGATCCTTTACGCGATCGGCTCCTCGCTCGTGTCCGTCACGGCGTTCGGACTGACGACCGCGGCTAACTACGCGCTGTCGGGACTGGTCGACTGGACGCTGGCGGCGACCTTTCTTGTCGCCGGCATCGCCGGTGGCCTGGTCGGTGCGAAGCTGGCGGCTCGACTGTCAGGCACGCGCGGCACCCTGAACAAGGTGTTTGCCACTGTGGTGTTCGTGGTGGCGGCTTACATGATCTATCGGAGCTGGTCGGCACTCGGCCACTCCGCATAGCCCGGCATAGAGACTGGACGGGCGCACCGCGTGCTCGCAGCGCGCCCGGGCCTCAACTCGACGCGGGCCCGCTTACGCCGCGTTGCTGCCTTCCTGGCGGCTGGCTTCGAACAAGAACCAGGTGCGGCGCTCTGTCTCGTCGATGAAGGTCTCCAGCAATCCCGCGGTGGCCGGATCGTCATTGTCGTCGCACAGCTCGTGCGCCTTCCGCATCGCGGCCGCCATGTGCTTGTTGTCCTCCATCAACTCCCGCAACATCTCGCGCGGCGGCACATACTCCTCGTTGTTGTCCTTGATGGTCTGCAGCTTGCTGATCTGGCCGATCGACTTGACCGTGGTACCGCCGAGCTTGCGAACTCGCTCGGCGAGCTGGTCCGTCGTGGCGAAGATCGCGTCCGACTGCTCGTCGAGCATCAGGTGATAGTCATGGAAGTGCCGGCCGCTGACGTGCCAGTGGAAATTCTTGGTCTTAAGGTAAAGCGCGAACGCATCGGCCAGCAGCGTGTTCAGCGCCGTCGAAATCTTGTTCACGGCGTCCGGCGACAGATCGGTCGGGGTATCGAGCTCGGGGGCGGTCTTGTCGGTCTTTGCTTTACTCACGGGTCAGCCTTCCTGTTAGAAGCAGCGATGGACACGGGTGATCGGACCCGTTAACGCTCGCTGACCCCTCAAGTTCCCATCAAGGAACTGTGTTTGCCGGAACCCGCCATGGACGACTGGATCGACTATTACGATTCCACGCACACGATCTATGCGAGCAAGCTGCATCGCGACCTGCACTTCCAGGCGATTGCGCGCGACATCGTCGGCTATATCCCCTCGCCCGACGCGGTCGTTCTCGACTATTCCTGCGGAGAGGCCTTATCGGCCGCCAAGGTCGCCGACGCCTGCATGACGCTGATCCTGGCCGAGCCGGCGCCGGGCGTGCGCGGCCGGCTGATCGCGCGTTTCGCCCCCAACACCAAGATCCGCGTGCGCTCGCTGGACGAGCTGCGCAACATGCAGGAAGGCTCGATCGACCTCGTCGTCATGAACTCCGTGGCACAGTACATGAGCGAGGCGGAATTCGACGCAGCCCTGGCCGTGATCAGGCGGCTGCTGAAGCCGTCCGGAAAGTTCGTCCTCGGCGACGTCCTGCGCCCGGACGTTGGCATGGGCCGCGACGTGCTCGCGCTGCTGATGTTCGCCGCACGGGACGGCTTCCTCAAGGATGCCATGGTCGGGCTGGTCGCCACTGCCCTGTCCGATTACCGGCAGCTGCGGACGAAGGTCGGCCTGCAGCGCTACAGCGAGGCCGAGATCCTGGCGCGGCTGAAGAAGGCCGGCCTCAGCGCTGTCCGAGCGCCGAAGAATATCGGCCACAATCCCTGGCGCATGACCTTCGTGGCGCAGCCGGTGACGGGAACCGCGTGACCGGCCGAGCCGACCAGCCCGCGCGCTGGCCCAACATCGAGCAACCGGATTAGGGTTAACTGAAACACGGGCTGGCTCACGCGGCCGTGAGAGGTAAGATCATTCCCGGCCCGGTGGCGGAAGCTACGACGCGAAGAGCGGTGCAACGCTCTTGAACCTGGTTCAAGTCCAGGCCGGGCCTCCAGCCTTCGCCGCTGCGCGGCTTCGGCTCTGCGAGCCATCCGCCGCCCTTCCGCCAGCTCCGGCCAATTTGACCGTTGATTTCGGGCCAAAACCCTTTTCGCTCAGAGGAAACTGGTCTAAAGACCGCTCGCGCGCGAGCACTGGTCGCGCCTTGGCCCTTGGCCTTCGGGGACGCGCAGCACGCGCGCCCTTTTTTTGTGCCCAATTCTCTGCCGTTTCTTGCCCGTGAGCTTGAATGCCGAAACGAACCGACATCTCGACCATCCTGATCATTGGCGCCGGTCCGATCGTGATCGGCCAGGCCTGCGAATTCGACTATTCCGGTACGCAGGCGGTGAAGGCGCTGAAGGAGGAGGGCTATCGCGTCGTCCTCGTCAATTCCAATCCGGCCACGATCATGACCGATCCGGAATTGGCCGATGCGACCTATATCGAGCCGATCACGCCGGAGATCGTCGCCAAGATCATCGAGAAGGAACGCCACATCATCCCCGGCGGTTTCGCGCTGCTGCCGACCATGGGCGGGCAGACCGCGCTGAACTGCGCGCTGTCGCTGCGCCGACAGGGGACGCTGGAGAAGTTCGACGTCGAGATGATCGGCGCCACGGCTGACGCGATCGACAAGGCCGAGGACCGCCAGCTCTTCCGCAACGCGATGGAGAAGATCGGGCTGCAGACGCCGAAGTCGCGGCTCGCCAATGCGTCGGCGCTGAAGAAACAATATCGCGACAAATATCTGGCCGAGCGCGAGACGCTGTCGGGCGCCGCGCGCGACGAGCTCGACCGGCAATGGACGCTCGGCGAGAACGAGCGCCGCAAGCGCTATCAGGAGCATGCGCTGGGACAGGCGCTGATGGCGCTGTCCGAGATCGGCCTGCCCGCGATCATCCGTCCGTCCTTCACCATGGGCGGCACCGGTGGCGGCATCGCCTACAACAAGGAAGAGTATCTCGACATCATCGAGCGTGGTCTCGATGCCTCCCCCACCAACGAAGTGCTGATCGAGGAATCGGTGCTCGGGTGGAAGGAGTACGAGATGGAGGTCGTCCGCGACAAGAAGGACAACTGCATCATCGTCTGCTCGATCGAGAACCTCGATCCGATGGGCGTGCACACCGGCGACTCCATCACGGTCGCGCCGGCGCTGACCTTGACCGACAAGGAATATCAGATCATGCGCGACGCCTCGCTGGCGGTGCTGCGCGAGATCGGCGTCGAGACCGGCGGCTCCAATGTGCAGTTCGGCGTCAACCCGGCCGACGGCCGCATGGTCGTGATCGAGATGAACCCGCGCGTGTCGCGCTCCTCGGCCTTGGCCTCGAAGGCCACCGGCTTCCCGATCGCCAAGGTCGCGGCCAAGCTCGCGGTCGGCTACACGCTGGACGAGATCGCCAACGACATCACCGGCGGCGCGACCCCGGCGTCGTTCGAGCCGACCATCGACTACGTCGTCACCAAGATTCCGCGGTTCGCCTTCGAGAAATTCCCGGGCGCGTCGACCACGCTGACCACCTCGATGAAATCGGTCGGCGAAGTCATGGCGATCGGCCGCACCTTCCAGGAGAGCCTGCAGAAGGCGCTGCGCGGTCTCGAGACCGGTCTCACCGGCCTCGACGAGATCGACATCGAGGGGCTCGGCCGCGGCGACGACAAGAATGCGATCCGCGCCGCCCTGGGCACGCCGACCCCGAACCGCCTGCTCCAGGTCGCCCAGGCGATGCGCCTCGGCTGGTCGGACGAGGACATCTTCAACTCCTGCAAGATCGATCCCTGGTTCCTGGCGCAGATGCGTGGAATCGTCGAGATGGAGGACAAGGTCCGCCGCCACGGCCTGCCGCCGAACGCGAGCGGCATGCGCACGCTGAAGGCGATGGGCTTCTCCGACGCGCGGCTCGCGGTGCTCGCCAACACCACCGAAGCCGAGGTCGCCGCCAAGCGGCAGGCGCTCGGCGTCCGTCCAGCGTTCAAGCGAATCGACACTTGCGCGGCGGAGTTCGCTTCGCCGACCGCCTACATGTATTCGAGCTATGAGACGCCGTTTGCAGGCCGACTCGGCGACGAGAGCGCGCCGTCGGACAAGAAGAAGGTCATCATTCTCGGCGGCGGCCCGAACCGGATCGGCCAGGGCATCGAGTTCGACTATTGCTGCTGCCATGCCTGTTTCGCGCTGGCCGATGCCGGCTACGAGACCATCATGGTCAACTGCAATCCGGAGACGGTCTCGACCGACTACGACACCGCCGACCGGCTGTATTTCGAGCCGCTGACGGCCGAGGACGTGCTCGAGATCATCGCCACCGAGCGCAAGAACGGCACCGTGCATGGCGTCATCGTGCAGTTCGGCGGCCAGACGCCGCTGAAGCTCGCGCGCGCGCTCGAAGCCGCCGAGGTACCGATCCTCGGCACCTCGCCTGAGGCCATCGACCTGGCCGAGGACCGCGACCGCTTCAAGCGCATCCTCGACAAGCTGCATCTGAAGCAGCCGAAGAACGGCATCGCCTACTCGGTCGAGCAGGCGCGCCTGGTGGCGGCCGATCTCGGCCTGCCGCTGGTGGTGCGTCCGTCCTATGTGCTCGGCGGCCGCGCGATGCAGATCATCCGCGAGGACAACCAGCTCAGCGACTACCTGCTCGGCACCCTGCCGGAGCTGGTGCCGGCCGACGTCAAGGCGCGCTATCCCAACGACAAGACCGGCCAGATCAACACGGTGCTGGGCAAGAACCCGCTGCTGTTCGACCGCTACCTGTCCGACGCCACCGAGATCGATGTGGACTGCCTGTCCGACGGCAAGGACACCTTCATCGTCGGCATCATGGAGCACATCGAGGAGGCCGGTATCCATTCCGGCGACTCCGCCTGCTCGCTGCCGCCGCATTCGCTCGACGAGGCGACCATCGCCGAGCTGGAACGGCAGACCCGCGAGCTGGCGCTCGGGCTCGACGTCGTCGGCCTGATGAACGTGCAATATGCGATCAAGGACGGCACGATCTACGTGCTCGAGGTCAACCCGCGCGCCTCGCGCACGGTGCCCTTCGTCGCCAAGGTGGTTGGCACGCCGGTCGCCAAGATCGCGGCCCGGATCATGGCGGGCGAGAAGCTCGCCGATTTCGGGCTGAAGAAGCGCGCGCTCAAGCATGTCGGGGTCAAGGAATCGGTCTTCCCGTTCGCCCGCTTCCCCGGCGTCGACACCGTGCTCGGCCCGGAGATGCGCTCCACCGGCGAGGTGATGGGCATCGACCGCTCGTTCGCCGTGGCGTTCGCCAAGAGCCAGCTTGGGGGCGGCACACGCGTGCCGCGCAAAGGCACGGTGTTCGTGTCGGTGCGTGAAAGCGACAAGGCGCGCATCACGGAGGTGGTGCGGATGCTGCACGAACTCGGCTTCAAGGTGGTGGCGACGTCCGGCACCCAGCGTTTCCTGACCGACCAGGGCGTGCCGACCGAGAAGATCAACAAGGTGCTGGAGGGACGGCCGCACATCGTGGACGCCATCACCAATGGCGACATCCAGCTGGTCTTCAACACCACCGAAGGCCCGCAAGCGCTGGCTGACAGCCGCTCGCTGCGGCGCGCTGCCCTCTTGCATAAAGTGCCGTATTACACCACTCTTTCGGGTGCCGTGGCGGCCGCGCAAGGCATCCGTGCCTATCTCGGGGGAGACCTTGAGGTCCGCACCCTGCAGAGTTACTTTTCCGAAAACTAATCGCAGCGCGCGGGCGAACGCCTGCTAAGCGGTTGGCAACAATCGGCAATAGAAGCTTTCAGCAGGAACTCGCCGCCCCGTTCGATGTTGTACCGGCCTTTGACGGGACGGTCTTGCCGGGCCTTCAGGCTTTGCTTTGAGCCGCAAAGGCCTATTCTGAAGATGCTGATCGTGCGCGCCCCCGCCCGCACGACTGAAGGACGAGAAGAGATGGTGGAAAAGGTTCCCATGACTTCGATGGGCTACGCCGCGTTGGAGAACGAGCTCAAGCAGCGCCAATCGGTGGACCGTCCGCGCATCATCGAACATATCGCGGAAGCGCGTTCGCATGGCGACCTGTCCGAGAACGCGGAATATCACGCCGCAAAGGAAGAGCAGTCTCACAACGAGGGCCGCATCGCCGAGCTCGAGGACAAGCTCGCGCGCGCCGACATCATCGATGTGACCAAGCTCTCCGGCGACACGATCAAGTTCGGCGCGACGGTGACCCTGATCGACGAGGACACTGAGAAGAAGACGGTCTGGCAGATCGTCGGCGAGGTCGAGGCGGACGCCAAGAAAGGCAAGATCTCCATCACCTCGCCGCTGGCGCGCGCACTGATCGGCAAGAAGATGGGCACCACCGTCGAGGTCATGGCGCCCGGCGGCGCCAAGTCCTACGAGATCGCCAAGGTCGAGTGGCGCTGAGACAGGGCAACGTCCCGGCTGAACGAATCGAAGGGCTGCGCTGAGGCGCGGCCCTTCATCGTTTCCGGCGGTTGCACGGCGGCAAGGGCCGCCACTTCGGCAGTACACGCCCAATTCATCGCCTGTCACGACGCATGCCGGTGACGCAGTTGCGGTAATCAGCTAAATCTGCGGCCGACGAGCCGGGGCGGCAACGACCGAACCGGCCATCGTCGCATCATGGTTTTCTGTTGGGGGACGATCACACATGGAGCAGATGCTCTCGAAATGGCAACCGGCTGCACTCAGCCTGTTTCGCTTCATCACCGGCCTGCTGTTGTTTCAATACGGCGTGGCCAAGATCTTCAAGTTTCCTGTCATCCCGTACTTCGCCAACATTCCGCCGCTGATCTACACGGCCGGCATGATCGAGCTGGTACTCGGCGCGTTGCTGATGGTCGGTCTGCTCACGCGGCCCGTCGCATTCATCCTGGCTGGCGAGATGGCCTTCGCCTACTTCATGGGCCACATGTTCAAGACAGGTGAGCCGGTATGGCTGCCGCTCCTGAACAACGGCACCGCGGCGATCGCGTTCTGCTTCTCCTGCCTGTATCTGGCGACGGCCGGCGGCGGCCCGATCAGCCTGGACGCGCTGCTGCGGAAGAAGAGCTGATCACTCGCTCCACTGTCATTCCGGGGCGATGCGACAGCATCGAACCCGAAATCCAGAGCTTATCGACGCCATCTCGAGATTCCGGGTTCAGCCCCTGCGGGGCCGCCCCGGAATGACCCTCGAGGCCTAACTCCGTCCCTTGACCTCGAGCGGCACGGCCGCCTCGTATTTGGAGTTATGCAGCACCAGCGAGGTCCTGACGTTGCGCACATGGGGCGCCGCCGTCAGGTGGGTCACGAACTCCTGAAACGTCGCCATGTCCGGTGCCACGCATTTCAGGATGAAGTCCACCTCGCCGGACAGCATCCAGCATTCCCGCACCAGCGGCTCGGACCGCACGAACTCTTCGAACGCCTTCAGGTCGGCGTCCGCCTGGCTGGATAGGTGGACCGAGGCGAACACGGTCACATCGAAGCCGAGCTTGCGCGGGTCGAGCAGGCCCCGGTAGCCGATGATGTAGCCTTCCTCCTCCAGGGTCCTGACCCGGCGCAGGCAAGGCGGCGGCGAGATGCCGACCCGCTTGGCAAGCTCGACATTGGTGATCCTGCCATCGGCCTGGATTTCGCTCAGGATTTTGAGATCGATCTCATCAAGATTCTTGGACACGGGGATTGTGGGCTCTGGCGGGATAGGAGGAGGCGCAGGGGCGCCGGGGGACGATGGGCAACTCTCTTAGCGCAGGCCGGTCAATTTGCGCAATTTTATTACTTTAGATTTCCCCTGTTGACCGGGTCGTGAAGGGAAAATTCGCCGAGATGCGTTGCAATTCTTGCATAGCTTGCCAGATGGCTTAGACTTGGATTTGACATTTTCGATGGGGCTTCGGGGCGTTTCTTCCGCGCATTCCGCTCGCTGCGTCGTCAATCCTCCCTTTTCCAGCGAGTCTTCGGCCACATGCAAGCTCCGATCCATGCCAAAGTCGTCATCATCGGTTCCGGCCCTGCCGGCTATACGGCGGCGATCTACGCGGCACGAGCTATGCTGGAGCCGGTGCTGATCCAGGGCATCCAGCCAGGCGGCCAGCTCACCATCACCACCGACGTAGAAAACTATCCGGGATTTGCCGACGTCATCCAGGGTCCCTGGCTGATGGAGCAGATGGAAAAGCAGGCGACGCATGTCGGCGCCCAGATCAAGACGGACCTCGTGACCAAGCTGGAGCTGGGACAGCGTCCGTTCCGCCTGACCTGCGACTCCGGTGACGTCTACCTCGCCGAGACCGTCATTCTGGCGACCGGCGCCCAGGCGCGCTGGCTCGGGCTACCGTCGGAGGAGACGTTCAAGGGCTTCGGTGTCTCGGCCTGCGCGACCTGCGACGGCTTCTTCTATCGCGGCAAGGAAGTCATCGTGGTCGGCGGTGGCAACACCGCCGTCGAGGAAGCGCTGTTCCTGACCAATTTTGCGTCGACCGTCACCGTCGTGCACCGGCGCGACCATTTCCGTGCCGAGCGCATCCTGCAGGAGCGGCTGTTCAAGCATCCCAAGATCAAGGTCGTCTGGGACAGCGCCCTCGATGAGATCTGCGGCGCCAGCTCGCCATCCAAGGTCACGCATGTTCGCCTGAAGAACGTCAAGACCGGCGCCGTCACCGAGCTGCCCGCCGATGGCGTGTTCGTCGCGATCGGCCATGCGCCGGCGACGGAGCTGGTCGCAGGTCAGCTCAAATTGAAACCGTCCGGTTACGTCGAGGTGGTGCCGGGCTCGACCGCGACCTCCGTTCCCGGCGTGTTTGCCGCCGGCGACGTCGCCGACGAAACCTATCGGCAGGCGATCACCGCCGCCGGCATGGGCTGCATGGCTGCCCTCGAAGCCGAACGCTTCCTCGCCCACACCGCGAGCGAACGCGCCGCGGCGGAATGAACTGACGATGCCACGATCAAGGGATGGATTTACGGATATGGATTGGGACAAGCTGAAGGTGTTTCACGCAGCGGCGGAAGCAGGCAGCTTCACGCATGCCGGGGAGCAGCTCGGGCTGTCGCAATCGGCGGTGTCGCGCCAGGTCAGCGCGCTCGAGCAGGAGCTCGCAGTCTCGCTGTTCCACCGTCACGCCCGCGGGCTGATCCTTACCGAGCAGGGCGACCTGCTGTTCCGGACCGCGCATGACGTCTTCATGCAATTGCAGGCGGCGCGCGCCAAGCTGACCGACAGCCGCGAGCGGCCGAGCGGCGATCTGAAGATCACGACAACCCCGGGCGTCGGCATCAACTGGCTGATCCCGCGGCTCGGGGAATTCACCGCGCTCTATCCGGAGATCCGGATCTCGCTGATCGTCACCGACGAGGAGCTCGATCTGTCGATGCGCGAGGCCGACGTGGCGATCCGCACCCGCAAGCCGACCCAGCCCGATCTGATCCAGCGCAAGCTGTTCGCGATCAGCTTCCACGCCTATTGCTCACCGGAATACGTCAAGCGCTTCGGTACGCCGCGCACCCTCGACGAGCTCGATGATCACCGCATCATCATGCTGGCCGACGGCCAGGTCGCCCCGCATCTGCAGAACCGCAGCTGGCTGGTCGATGCCGGCCGCAACGGATCCGGTCCGCGCGAGGCCTATTTCAGGGTCAACAACATTCTCGGCCTGGTCCGCGCCTGCCAGCAAGGGCTCGGCATCGCCGCGCTGCCGGACTACCTCGTCGAGGAAAACAGCCGTCTCGTGCAATTGTTCGGAGAGTCGGATTCGATCCAGCTCGACACCTACTTCGTCTATCCCGAGGAATTGAAGACGGTCGCACGCGTTCAAGTGTTCCGTGACTTCGTCGTGAGCAAAGCGCAGCGCTGGCCGGCGTGACATTGTGCATGTCTGACATGCGGCTTGCATGGTTGCTGCGACGCCATGCGAGAGCCCATAGTGAGCATGTGCTGAGCGTTGGCGTTGCGCATTGTCCCCCTCCTCCAGTGGCGCGAGCGCTCAGAAATCCCTCTTGGAAGGTGATTGTGTCGGCCTCTTTGGCCAATACCTCCAGCCGGGCTCATTTGGGCCCGGCTATTTTTTTGCCGAATGTTTCCGTGTCGTGCCCGATGCGGCGTTGACAGCATCGCCTGCACCGCGCATCTAGATCGCATGTCCACGTCTTCGCACGCCAAGTTGTTGTCGAAAAAAGCTCCCCTCCCGGGGACATGTGGACGCGCGCGCTAGAATCTCTCGAATTCACCGCCGCATCACCAGCCCCGCCGCGAGGACGGGGCTTTTTTGCGTGTCCCGTCTCCGGCTCCTGCCACCCAAGGAGATGGACCATGACCAACGTTACGACCCGACTGCAGGGCCTCTGGCTGCCCCTGATCACGCCGTTCCGCGATGGCGCGCTCGACGAACCATCCTTACGCAATCTGGTTCGGCACTACGCCGCCAAGCCGATCGATGGACTGGTGCTCGGTGCCACGTCAGGCGAAGGACTGGCGCTGTCATGGGACGAGCGCGCCCGTCTGATCAGCGTGGTCCGGGACGAGCTCGACACCATCGGCCGGCCGCTGCCGATCTGTCTCGGTGTCGGCGGCGTGGCGACGGCCGAGGTGATCGAAGCGCTCGACCGAACCGCGTCATGGCCGATCGACTTCTATCTGATCTCGAGTCCGCCTTACGTGCGTCCGTCGCAGCGCGGCCTGCTGGCGCATTTCACCGCGTTGGCCGACCGCACCGTCCATCCGATCGTGCTCTACAACATTCCCTATCGCTCGGCGGTCGGCCTCGACAACGAGACATTGCTGCAGCTCGCCGAGCATCCCGCTATCGCTGGCCTCAAGGATTGCTGCGCCAACCGCACCCAGACGCGCGACCTGATCACGCGCCGGCGCGCAGGGTTTCATATCCTGACGGGCGAAGACGCCCAGAGCTTCGATGCGCTGCAGGCCGGGGCCGACGGCGCCATCCTGCTCTCGGCACATCTGGAGACCGAGACGTTTGCCACAATCCTGCAGCACGTGAAGGCCGGCCGTCACGACGCGGCAGCAGCGTGCTGGGCGCTGGTCGAGCATCTCACGCGGCTGCTGTTCACCGAGCCGAGCCCCGCACCGGCCAAGTACTGGCTGGCGCGCACCGGCGTCATTGCGAGCCCCGAAGTACGGCTGCCAATGGTAGAGGTTGGCGCCGAGCTGGCCGCACGGCTGGATCAGCAGATCGAGCGGCGCCAGCCGACGACCACGCAGAACCGCGTTGCCTGAGCACGCCCCAACCCATTCGCTGGCTCTGCCTGGCCTTCCCGATCGGAAAGGCCAGGCAGAGCCGCGCCACCGCTGTGGAGCCGGAGCAGAATCTCCGTGGTTAATCCGAGCTAACAAACGCGATCAAAAGCGGCGCAGTCCGCAACCTCGTGTTTAAAGATGTTCCGCTATGGATGTTGAAAACGTCAAAGAGCGCGAGGACGTCGTGGCTTTGCAGGATCATCCATACCCTGAGCATCAGGGTTTCAGCGTCGAAGACATTCTCTGGGCGGTCGGGATCTGGTCCGTGATCCTGACCCTGACGCCGGCAATCGCCTTCTATTTCCTGATGGTTGCCTGACCTCGCCAAGCCCTCTCGCGCGGCGCGAATTCGGCACTCACGCGAGAGCTTGTGACCCGACGCAAAAAACGCGCGGAGGACCGCGCGTCGATGCCCCATCTGATGCCGCGATCAGGCCGCCTGCTTGTGCATGGCGCCGTTGGCCGACACAGTACCGCGAATAGCCCGCACCGAACGCTCGATCGCAGCCCAGAGGCGTGCGATCTCGGCCGCAGCACGGCCCTCCGCATAATATTCGCGCACGCCTTCACCCTGGCCCAGCGCCATCAGCAGATCGGCGCGGTTGGTGATCTGGCCGCCCCACACCGGGGCCTTGAACTTCGCCAGCGCTTCGCGGGCGATGGTGACGATCGGACTTTCGGCATCGTCGCGGCGCGCTGGCGCGCCATTGAGAACGACCGCGTAGGGCTTGCGCGCGGCGCGGCAGGTCTGGATCGTCTCCTGCACCGCGTTGACGTCGAACACGCCGGGGCGGGCCGGGATGATCACCATGGTCGCATTCTTGATCGCATCCTCGACGACGGCCGAGATGGTCGGCGGCGTATCGATCAGCACCCACTCGACGCCGTCGCGGCGGGCGGCGGACACGATCGCGCTCACCGAGTTCACGGCCGTCTTGATCGGCGGCTCGTTGGTGCCGCGCAGCTTGTGCCAAAGCGTGAGCGACCCCTGAGGGTCGGCATCGATGAGCAGACAAGACTTGCTCGACTTGATCTGCGCAGCGAGATGGGCGGCCAGGGTGCTCTTGCCTGAACCGCCCTTACGCGATGCGAAAACAATAACGTTCATACCTTGGCCTCCAGATTGACCCCGGCAGCGAAAATGAATCAGCGGACTGATTCGCGGAAGATAAATTTAGCGATTGATAAGACGTAACTCCTGATTGCCGAAACGCATTGGTTTTTGAGTCACACCAAAGCAGGCAAAACAGCAGATCAGGCGGCGATGTTCGACAACATCCGGTCATGCCCCATCGCATTTACATGTTGAGGCTGCGCATCGAGGTGTGCGTCCGAAGACTGCGGTCATTCCGAGTGCCGCCAAAGGCGGCAATCGGCGTCGCTCAGGTCGCGTCTGGTCGCGTCGACTTCTTCGATTTGCCAGCGCGCGCAGTGACCGGCTTCCTGGTGACAGGACGAATGCTCATCGGCCGTTCCGCACGGCCAGATGACGCTGCCTGGCGCTCTGGCGGCCCGAATTGGGCGCGGCATGACGGCGACAGCTCGGCCTTGCGGCGAACCATGCAGGCGGTGACACGATCGACGTCGGGAATGTCGGAACTACAAAGCCGGAACGCATCGCCTGTGCATGCCTGCTCCTGCTCGGCGGTATAGGCCCGTGCGGTTACGGGGACTAACAGCGCGGCCATTACGATCAGTACGGCAGAGATGCGTGGATCGAGATCAATCCCTCTCATCGTCCCCTCCCCCTCGTTGCCGCAAAGTGTGATTGAAGGAGACCGGATTCGCAAGCAACAGTGCCACGCCGTGCTACCGATCCGGCGCGGCAAACCGCAAGCGAGCGCACGCCCGGCGATATATCCGTCGAAATACGGAGACCGGGCTCAGGCTTCCGCGGGCAAAGCTCTGCGGCCACGCCCCGGCCACAGCCATGCGCGAGAGGTCGCGACGGGCGACCAATCACGGCGCACGATCAATGGGACGCGGAGCACGGATAGAGGTGAGCTTGCGAATGGCCCAGCGATGGTCCCGGCCATGGTACAGTTGGGTGGGCTCGAACCACCGACCTCCTGTTCCACAGACAGGCGCTCTAACCAACTGAGCTACAACTGCATCCGCCATGGGACTGCCCGCGAGGGGCGTCCGAACGGGCCGGAAACTAGGTGCAACGGGCGAATTTGGCAAGGCCGAGAACGGATAAAGTCCCCTGCCATGACTGCGTTTTTTGACGCCGTTTCGGCCCGAGTGAGCCCCCGTTCAAGCGGGGAGCCCAGAAAGCATCGAACCCGGCCGCAACGCGCCCGGGTTCTGGATCTACCCGCCGTCCATGCCGGCGCGCGGCCGCATCGCGCACCTGGCGAGACTTGAGGCTGCCTCAGGCCGCCGTCTTGAACAGCTTGGTGGCGCTTTCCTTGATCGGCTCGACCGTCTCGGCCGCAACCTTCTGGCCGAGCTCGCCGAGCTCCTTGGCCTGGGCGGTGAAGGTCTCGAACTGCTTGCGCGCGAAACCGGTCCACAGCTCCATCGCCTCCGACGGCGACTTCACACCGAACAGCTCCTGGGCGAAGTCGAGCGACGCGGTGGTATTGGCCTTCGTGAATTCCATGACCTTCGACGAGTAGACGCCGGCGCCCTTGCTGGCGTTGGCGAAGAAGGCCTCGATGGCCGAATTGTGGGTTTCCGCAGCGTCCTTGAACTTGGCGTAGTTCTCGCGGGCCTGCGACACGCCTTTTTCGGCGAGCGCGCGTACCTGTTCGGGAACCTCGAACGGAATGATCGACGCGGAGAAAGGATCGGTGGCATTGGTCATGGCATGCATCCTTCGAAACATTGAGACTGGACCGGCCCGGCAATCGGGAAGTCACTTCGGATCACGCAGAGGAACCGCCCCTGGGAGGTAACAACCTCGCGTAGAGCTATATCGTGGCGCTTTTGTGCAACGCAACGGAAATTCCACTATCAGAAACTGTTGCCGCGCCCGCTTCCAGAAAAAGGGGGATCGAGGCATGTCTGATCAGGCCTTGGGCTTGGTTGCGTCGATCGCGGCCTTGCCGATGGCCTGGCCGACTTCGCTTGCCTGTTCGGCGAGCGATCGCATCTGGCCCTGAACGAATTCGCTGTGCAGCCGCAGCACCTCGGGCAGGTCCTTGGCGTGGACCAGCGATTGGGCGTAGTCGAGCGACGACTGGACGTTCTTTTCCGCGTAGGACAAGACCTTGGAGCCGATGTCCTTGGTTCCGGCCCGCACTGTCGCACCGCGCTGTTCGAGCGAGCCGGCCGTCGCCTCCGCTCCGGCCAGAAACTTCTCAAACGTCTGACGTGCCTGGTCGAAGCCCGCCTCCGCCATTGCCCGCACGTCTTTCGGAATCTCGAATCGTCGTCCATCGTCAGTCATGCTTTCCTCCTTCTGAAGTCCCGATTGGCTGCGCCCTCGTCTCTCAGCAGCTTTCCCGCTGCCGAGCGGCCCCGAACCAGTCCAGGGTATCATCGTGCTATCGAGAGCCGAGATTGCAACGGTCCATGCCGGTTTCGCCGCGATTCCGAGCCCGGGGGGCTCACGAGGAACACATTAAGGTTATCCAAGCTTTAGCAGGACAGGAGTGCGGCCCCGCCGTGGACCTCGGCCCTCAAAACGCGCGATAGTAACGAATTCTTAACGCTTCCAGTTCCGGCCGCCGGTCATCCACGGCCGATCAACATCACAAGAGCCGTTCGCCGTCGTCGCCCATGACCCACGCCGATCTCGAATTGCAGGCCCTCAGCGACCCCCGGCTGGCCGTCCACGCCGCCGGCAGTCTGCCGGCCTGGCTATGGTCGGCCGATGGCGGCCGTGTGCTGTGGGCCAATGCGGCCGGTGCGCGCGCCCTCGGTGCGACAAGCGCAGCGGCGCTGATCGCGAAAACGTTCGGCCCCGCCGACGCGCATCGCCGCCAGGTCGCTCAATTGGGACGGCGGCTGCCCGAGACCGGCGCTTTGCGGCTGGAACGTCTACGTGGTTTCGGCGCGCCGCTCGGCACGCTCGCGACCTGCGGCTGCGCCAGGATCGACCTGCCCGATGGCACGCGCGCGGTGCTGATCACCAGCACTGACGGGGGTGGACGTAGCTTCCCACTGGCGGATCGCCTGAAGCGGCTGGCGGAGACGAGCGAGCATGCGCTGATCGCATTCACCCAGGACGGCCAGTTCGCCGGCATTAGTTCAGCCGGACGGCGCCTGTTCGGCATGCGCGACCTGACCGAGCCGGATTTCGTCGAGATACGCAGGGCGGCGCTGGCCGATGGCATGGCCGAGGTGACGTTCGGCACGGAGCGCGCAGCGCTCTACCGCATCGGCAGCGGCAATCAGGTCGGGCTGGTGGCCGTCCCGATGCCGGCCCCTGCCGACGAGATCGAGGCGCCGGGCTCGGCGCCAATACCTGAGCCAACCGCAGATGCCGCCCCGGCATCATCAGCCCCCGTGGATGTTGCCGCTGGGCCCGCGGTCGTGACTTCGCCTCCTCTTCCGATGGATGCAATGACTGAACGCCAAACCGACGACGAATCCCCCGCGCTGTCGAACGACGCGCCGGCCGAGTTCCTGCTGATCGACGATCCGGCCGAAGCTGATCTGTTCAAGGCGCCGGCGCCGCAAACGGAAGATCACGCGCATCCTGCCGAATCCGGCGCGGCGGAGCCTTCAGTCGGCCGTCGCCATCCGCTCCGATTTTCCTGGCAGATGGATGCCGAGGGACGGTTCTCGATCGGCTCCGATGAATTCACCCACCTGATCGGGCGGCCCGGCGCCGCCGAGCTCGGCCGTCCCTGGCATGAGCTCGCTGCATCGCTAGGCCTCGATCCCGACGGGCGGGTCGGTGCCGCGATCGAAACGAAAGAGACCTGGAGCGGGCTCGTCGTCAGCTGGCCCGCCGAGGGCGAGCGGCTTGCGGTCGAATTGTCGGGACTGCCCGTCCTGGCGGAGGACAGGACCCATGCCGGCTATCGCGGCTTCGGTGTCTGTCGCGACCTCGACGCCCTGGACCGGCTGGCCGCACTGCGTCGCCCCGCATCGACCGATGCAGCCGCGACCGATGTTCCGGACGCCGACGAAACCGAGCTTGCCCAATCCGACCATGTGCGGGCCGCAGATGTGCCGCCGCAGCAGGACAACGTCACTGCGTCATCGCGTGAGGCTTCCATTGCGCCGGACGTACACCACATCGAGGGCATCGGGCTCGAAACGACCGGGAACGTGGTCCCGTTCCGCGCTCCGGGCGAGTCCAAGCATCCTGTGCTCACGCCGGTGGAGAACAGTGCGTTTCATGAGCTCGCGCGCCAGCTGTCGGCCCGCCTCGAAGGTGAGATCCGCAACGCGCCCGCGGACGTCCAGGGCGTGGTGCCCGAGCCGGGATCGCGAATGAGCGATCCGCTCGTCCCGCCGCCGCAGCAGGCTCCGTCGGCGACGGAGACGGCGCCCGATCAAGGCGCGGAGCTGCACACCGAATGGCTCACACCCGAGGAGCCGCCGGCCCAGGGCGACAGCCAGCGCGACCGCATCCTGCTCGACCTGCTGCCCACGGGCATGCTGATCTACCGGCTCGACCGCCTGCTCTACGGTAACCCGGCCTTCTTCAAGCAGATGGGCTACGCCGACCTTGCGGCCTTGGAGCAGGCCGGCGGGCTCGATGCGCTCTATGTCGAGCCGGGCGTGTCATCTGCACCCAACAAGTCCGAGGCCGGCACTCCCGTCACGATCTCGGCCGCCGACGGCTCCTCCAGCGAGGAGGTGAAGGCGGAAGCCCGCCTGTTCACGATCACCTGGGACGGCGATAGCGCGCATGCCCTGATCTTCGCTCCGTTGCCCGGCCCTGCGGCTGCGATTTCGACGACCGACGTGGCACCGATGCCGGCCCCGGCCCCCGCCGCGCTGGTCGTCGCCCCGCCTCCGGCTGCGGGCCACGCCGAAGCCGAAGATCTGGCGGCGATCCTCGACGTCACCGCCGAGGGCATCCTGATGTTCGACGCCGGCGGCAACATCCACGCCTGCAACCGCAGCGCCGAGGCGCTGTTCGGTTACGATGGCGCGGCGCTGGTCCGCCGCAACCTGATCGAGCTGTTCGCACCGGAGAGCGCACGCCTCGTGCTCGACTATCTCGACAGCGCGCAGCAGTCCGGCGCGTCGAGCGGGCTCGACAAGGGCCACGAGGTGCTCGGGAAGATCGCTCAGGGCGGCGTCATTCCGTTGTCGATGGCGATTGGCCGGACCAGGACCGACGGTCCGAATTTCTTCGCCGTGTTTCGCGATCTGTCGCAGCTCCGCCGCGGCGAAAGCGAATTGCTGCAGGCCCGTCGCGTCGCCGATCGGGCCGCCAACGCCAAGGCCGACATGCTCGCCCGGATCAGCCACGAGGTGCGCGCGCCGCTGAACGCGATCATCGGCTTTGCCGAGGTCATGATCGGCGAACGTTTCGGCACGATCGGCAACACCCGCTACGCCGAATACATGAAGGATATCCGCGCCTCGGGCGAGCGCGTGGTGTCCCTGATCGACGATCTCCTGGAGCTGTCGCGCATCGAGACCGGGAAGCTCGAGCTCGCTTTCACCAGCCAAAATTTGAACGAGCTGGTGGAGGGCTGCGTCGCAGCGATGCAGCCGCAGGCCAACCGCGCCCGCATCATCATCCGCACCTCGCTGTCGCAACTACTGCCGCCGGTGATCGCCGACGTCAGGGCGCTGCGCCAGATCGCGATGAACCTGATCTCGGCCTCGATCTCGCTGGCCAATCCCGGCGGCCAGGTCATCGTCTCGACCGCGCTGACCGATTTCGGCGAGGTCGCGCTGCGCGTGCGCGACACCGGTCATGGCCTGAACGATCAGGAGGTGGCCGCCGCGCTCGAACCGTTCCGTGCGCCCTCGGCGGCCGAGCAAGGCTCCGACGGCGCCGGTCTCAGCCTGTCGCTCACCAAGGCGTTGGTCGAGGCCAACCGGGCGCAGTTTCACATCAAGGCGGCGCCGAAATCCGGCACGCTGATCGAGGTGGTGTTCTCGCGCGCCGTGGCGCGCAATCAGAGCACCGGCTGAGCCGATCCCGCCCGTCGCACCGCCAGTGAACGACGCTTGAGGCCGAGCAGGAGCGGACCGAACGCCACCACGAAGCCGGCGAAGGCAATGATCCAGGCCAACGCCGCGACGTGCAGCAGCGCCTCGGCATGCGTCGGCGCCAACACGGCGCAGACCCGCGTGACCGCTGCGACGATGATCGCCAGATAGATCGCCTGGGTCGCGGGCGCGGCCGTCAGCGCCTCGCCGGTGTGGCCGAGCGTGGCCCGCGTCATGACGGCGAGCGTCGTGATGCCGGCGGCCCCGACCATCCAGGCGTGCAGCCCCGCGCTCGGCAGAATCCATCCGAGGCTGGCGGCGGCCGTGAGCAGGAAGCCGAGCGGCACGAACAAATAGCCGACATGCAGGATCACCAGCAAACGCTCGCGCAAGGTGCGATCACCGGCCCAGCGCGCGAGCCTCGCCCCGTGCAGCGCGCCGGCCGCAGCGAGCGCGAGCGCCGTTGCCGCACTTTCGGGAGCCAGGATCCAGCCGAGCAGGCTCAGCGCGCTGAACAGGACGACGGCAAGGTCGAAGCGGCCGAACGGCACCGGCAGCCGGCCGGGATTGTGCTTGACCAGCCAGTTGCGGGTGAAGCTCGGCGTGATGCGGCCGCCGATCAGTGCGAGCAGCAGCACGATCACGGCAACGCCGATGCGGATCGCGTAGTCGGCCGAACCGCGCAGATGAGCCTCGACATGGAACGCGATGTTGCCGGCGCACAGCACCGTGACGATCGCGACCACCGGCAGATTCCGCCAATTCCGCCCGGCGACGATCTCGCGGGCGGCGGCCAGCACGACGAGCACCAGGAAGCTCGCATCGATCAGCATCGCGGCCCACCACGGACCGAGCGCAGACATCGTCACCGCCAGTCGTCCGGCCATCCAGACCAGCACGAGGGTGAGCAGCGGCACGCCCCGGATCGGCAGCCGTCCGGTCCAGTTCGGGATCGCCGTGAACAGGAAGCCGGTGACGATGGCCGGCAGGTAGCCGTAGAGCATCTCGTGCACGTGCCAGTCTCGGGGGGCAAAGCCCGAGCTCAGCTTCAGCTCGCCGTAAAAGGCCGGGAGCCAGATCAGGATCGCCAGCACAGCCTGGAGCGCGCCGAGCAGAAAGAACGGCCTGAACCCGTTGGCGAGGACGGTCCAGCCCTGATAGTTGCGTGGAATGGCCATGTGCATGCTCGCTCGATGGGCGACGGGAACCGCGCCGATATGGCGCTGTGTGCTTAACATGTAGTTGCGCGTCGTCCGATATGGCTTGCGCCAGCACAAACTTCCGACGGATCGCAAAAACGTGCTATTGAGCGGGCAAAATCCGCCGTCGGCCCGGAGAATATCATGGCTTCCATCGACCGCTCGCTGGTCGCGCATCTGCCGCTGTTTGCGGGGCTGTCCGCGGAGGATCTGACGGATGTGCTGCGCGAAGCCCGTTCGATTCGCGTTCCACGCAACGGCGCGGTGTTCGAGCAGGGCGCCGATGCGATCTCGTTCTTCCTGCTGCTGCACGGCCATGTCCGCGCCAGCAAGACGACGCCGACCGGCGACCAGATCGTGGTGCGCTACGTCGTGCCCGGGGATACGTTCGGCGTCGCCCCGGCCATCGGCCTGCAGCACTATCCGGCGACTGCGACCGCCGTCGACGACAGCATCGTGCTGGCCTGGCCGTCCGCCGCATGGCCGAGACTGGTCGCGAGGTTTCCGTCGCTGGCGGCGAACACGCTGCAGACGGTCGGCCAGCGGCTGCAGGAAACCCATGCGCGCGTGATCGAGATGTCGACCCAGCAGGTGGAGCAGCGCATCGCGCATGCGCTGCTCCGGCTCGCCAACCAGGCCGGCCGCAAGCTCGATCATGGCGTGCAGATCGATTTCCCGATCAGCCGGCAGGACATTGCGCAGATGACCGGGACGACGCTGCACACGGTGAGCCGCATCCTCTCCGGCTGGGAGCAGCTCGGCCTGGTCGAAAGCGGGCGTCAGAAGATCGTCCTGCGCGAGCCGCACAAGATCGTCCTGCTGGCGCAGCAGGGCGCCGGCGATGCGGCCGCATCGCGTAGCTGATCACGCGCAGGCACACAGCGCCGAGAGGAACGCGTCGGGATCGACGCCATGCTCGTGGCAGGCATCCGCGACGTTGTGAAAGCAGGCGATCGGGCAACCGACGCAACGCATCTGGAAAGCAAGAAAGACGCCGATGGTCTCCGGGCTTCGCCGCATGACATCGTCGACCAGTTCATCGAAGGAGATTGGCATGCGCGCCTCCATTCCAAGTCCAGCGCGAATGGTAGCGGGCATGCCGTTGGCGGTCTTTGTCGCGGCACAAGCACCGCGGCACCTCGACGGTCAGACCGCCCGGCTGTGCAGCTGCTTCGACGCGTCGAGATGCGCATCGAACGCCGCGGCGACACTGCGCACCAGGAACCGGGAATGCTCGGTCACCGCGAGCGCACCGCCGTTGAGCTCGACCACACCGTCGGAGATCAACGATTGCAGCCGCGGCGCCGATCTCAGCATGTCGTCGGTGTCCGTGCCATGGCGGGTGCAGATGACATCGAGGTCCACGCCGTAGTCGCACATGATGCGCTCGATGATGTCGGCCCGCAGGCGGTCGTCATCGGTCAGTCCATAGCCTTTCACGGTCGCGAGGCTGCCGGAGGCGATCTTCTGCTCATAGGCCCGGACCTGCGGCGCGTTCTGGACATAACCTTGCGGCAGCTGCCCGATCGCCGAGGCCCCGAAGCCGAGCAGCAGATCATTTGCATCGGTCGTATAGCCCTGGAAATTGCGATGCAGGCGGCCTTCGCGGAACGCGATGGTCATGGGATCCGTGGGCAAGGCGAAATGATCGAGCCCGATCTGCACGTAGCCTGCGTCCTTCAGCGCGTCAGCGATCGCGCAGGCCTGATCGTAGCGTTCCAGGCTGTCCGGCAACGCCGAGTCCTGAATCTTGCGCTGGTGCGTCTTGAACGATGGCACATGAGCGTAGCCGAACACGGAGAGCCGGTCGGGGCGCAGGTCGATGGCGCGCCGGACGGTGTCGAGACACGACTCAACGCTCTGATGCGGCAGTCCGTAGATCAGGTCGAAGTTGATGCCGGCAACGCCGGCCTGACGCAATCCGTTCGTCGCCGCCGCGGTCTGCTCGAAGCTCTGCACCCGGTTGATGGCCTGCTGCACCCGCGGATCGAAGCTCTGCACGCCCAGGCTGGCCCGATTGACCCCGCTCACCCCCAGCGCCGCGATCATCTCCGGCGTCAGCGTGCGCGGATCTATCTCGATGGCGATCTCCGCCGACGGCAGCACGAAAAAGGAATGGCGCAGCGATCCGACGAGATCGACAAAGGACTCCGGCGCCATGATGGTGGGCGTGCCGCCGCCGAAATGAATGTGCCCGACCTGCAGCCGCCGGCCGATCTGGCGCGCCACCATGTCGACCTCGCAACGCAGGGCCGATTCGTAGACCGCAATCGGCTCGTCGCGTTTGGCGACCATGGTGTTGCAGCCGCAATACCAGCACATCGAGCGACAGAAGGGCACATGCAGGTATAACGATGCCGTCGCGCTCGCTGGTATCGCGCGCAGCCATTCTGCGTAGGTGGACGGGCCGACCGCGGCGGAGAAATGAGGCGCCGTGGGATAGCTGGTGTAGCGCGGGAGGCGCTCCTGTCCGTAGCATGCTGCAAGATCTGGTCTCATGTCCTGCCTGTCACCTGAGCGTATCGACCTGGGGTTGGGAGCTTCTTGACACAAGGCAAGAGGGACGGCCTTGAGCTTTCTCAAGGCGCGGCCGGCAGATACCTGTTGACGCAGTAGAACGCCGGTGATCACCGCGGACTTTGCGCTTCCTCAAAGTGGCCGGCTCATTTCACGTCATCATTGATTTGTTGACGATTCGAGGAAGCCGCAATGGAAGCTCTGCAACTGCTGATCCGTTCATTTGCTCTCCTCGCCGGCATCCGCGGCCATATCCCCCAGTCCGACGGCTTCGAATCGTTCCGTGACGAGTCGGGGCCAACGGGCCTGCTCGGCAACATCGCCATGTTCATGACCACGGTGTTTTGCATCGCGGCAGCAGTGGCCTTCGTTGTGTTGCTGACGGTGCGCTGGCTGAGCTGATGAGTTCGGGAGCCCATTGTCGGTCCAGGGCTCTGCTCTGAAGCGCGCATCATAGCGCCCGCGATTCTCGTGCTGTATCGGCAAACGGATAGAGGCCCGTCTAATCGCGTAGTCGCGCGGGACAGTCTGCCCCGCTTTGCTCCGCACCCTGTCCGGCCTCCCAAGAAACTGCGCGCCGATGCAACTCATTAGCGCTCTGCGCGGGTACAGTCGCGCCAATCTCGCTCGAAATCCGCCGTCTGATTCCGCAATTGCGAAGTTGCTTGTTGCAGCACAAACAAGCCGAGTTCCAACGGGAGCATGCTGATTGCGGCACTACAACAGATCCAATGAAGGAGCGATCCATGTTGACCCGCCGCACCGCCATGTTCAGTGCAGCCATCGCCGCGATGATGATTGCGGCTCCCGCTGTTGCCGAGGACCTCAAGCTGCCGCGCCAGAAGGTCGATCTGGTGGCTCCGCCGTTCGTGCATGCGCACGAGCAGGCGACCAAGCAGGGACCCAAGATCATGGAGTTCAAGCTCGTGGTCCAGGAGAAGAAGATGGTGATCGACGAGAAGGGCACCACCTTCCAGGCCATGACGTTCAACGGCTCGATGCCAGGCCCGCTGATGGTGGTCCATGAGGGCGACTATGTCGAGGTGACCCTGGTCAATCCCGCGACCAACAGCATGCCGCATAATATCGACTTCCACTCCGCGACCGGAGCGCTGGGCGGCGGCGCGCTGACCCTGGTCAATCCGGGCGAGCAGGTCGTGCTACGCTGGAAGGCGACGCGGACCGGCGTGTTCGTCTACCACTGCGCCCCGGGCGGACCGATGATCCCCTGGCATGTCGTCTCCGGCATGAACGGCGCTGTGATGGTGCTGCCGCGCGACGGTCTCAATGACGGCCGCGGACACGCGCTGCGCTATGATCGCATCTACTACATCGGCGAGCAGGACCTCTACGTCCCGCGCGACGACAAGGGAAACTTCAAGTCCTACGACTCGCCCGGCGAAGCCTATAGCGACACCGAGGAGGTCATGCGCAAGCTCACGCCGACCCATGTGGTGTTCAACGGCAAGGCCGGCGCGCTCACCGGAAAGAATGCGCTCACGGCCAATGTCGGCGAGAACGTTCTGATCGTGCACTCGCAGGCGAATCGCGATAGTCGTCCGCATCTGATCGGCGGCCACGGCGACTATGTCTGGGAGACCGGAAAATTTTCGAACGCGCCGGAGACCGGGCTCGAGACCTGGTTCATCCGCGGCGGCTCGGCGGGCGCCGCGCTCTACAAATTCCTGCAGCCCGGCATCTACGCCTACGTCACCCACAACCTGATCGAGGCGGCCAATCTCGGCGCGACCGCCCATTTCAAGGTCGAAGGCAAGTGGAATGACGACCTGATGACGCAGGTCAAAGCCCCGGCGGACATTCCGACCGGCACGACGAACTGATCGGCCCAGGGGGGCCGGCGTATCCGGCCCCCACTCTCCTGAGTGTGCTGCCATGCTGCTCGCTTTCAAGATCAAGCTCACCATCGCCTGCGTCGTCGGATTGGCTGGCCCGACCGCAATGGCACCGATCCTTGCAGATCTGCCAAACCGCGCTGCCGGCCTCGACGGCCCTGCCCTCACCGAGATCGCACCCGGTACGATCAGCTACCGCGACTCCGGTGACCATCTCCGCAGCGGGCGGCAGGCCGAAGCTCCCATCACGACGGTCCGCTTTGATCATCCGCTGACGATCATGACGAACCAGGTCAGTGCCGCAGACTACCACGCCTGCGTCCAAGCGCATGCGTGCCGCGCGCTCGATCGCAACGTTCCCATCGCCATCGATCGCCCGGCCGTGCAGGTGAGTTGGCACGACGCGGTGGCCTACGCTGAATGGCTCTCACGCCGGACCGGCCACAGCTATCGTCTGCCGACCGATACCGAGTGGGCCTATGCGGCGGGCAGCCGCTTCAAGGACGATGGCGTCTCGATCGACGACGCCGATCCCTCGCGGCGCTGGATTGCCCGCTACGAACGGGAAGCCGCCCTGCAAGAGGACTCCGAGACGCGCGGCTTCGGCGGCTTCGGCATCAATGAGCACGGCGTTGCTGACTTGGCGGGCAATGTCTGGGAATGGACCTCGACCTGCTTCACACGCAAGATGCAGGATAGTGCAGGTCGCGTCACCAAGACCGTCAGCAATTGCGGCGTGCGGCTGGCCGAAGGCGCGCATCGAGCCTACGTGACCGACTTCATCCGCGACGCGCGCGCCGGCGGGTGCGCCTCCGGCACGCCACCTGCCAATCTCGGCTTCCGCCTGGTCCGCAAACAGCCTTCATGGAGCCGGAGCCTGACGCAGCGCCTCAGCCGGCTCCTCGGCGCCATTCGCGCATGACGCGGCATGCTCAGCCTCAAGCACGCTCGACAGCAGCCGACGCCGGTGCCGGATCGGCGGTGCCCTGACACTGGCACAAATGACAGTCATACAAAATCAACTTTCGGTTGCGAGATGTAAGCTACAAACGTTAGACAATTTCCGTTGAGAGACGCGATGAGCGGACCAGGAGGCGAGTGTGAATTCTCGACATCCGCCGGTCTTCTTCACGTCCGACCTGCATGGTTACGGAATTGGCAACACCAGCTGGTTCGACGACGATTCGCCTCGCGCACTGGCTGGACGCTGCCTCATCGACGCGCTCGAATATCTGCGGACATCGCCTAAGTTCGCCGCCAAGGACTGGCATGTGGTGAATGCGGGCGCGGCGCGTCTCGTGCACCAATGTCTCACGGACGGCGCGCTGGCGCGCAAGGATATTCTGGATCGTGTGGCTCCCGCCATCGAACAGGTTTGCGCACGGATCGTCGCGAGCCGCCAATATCGCATTCCGTTCTATGGCGACGACTTCTGGGACTGGGCCAGTGTCGTCGACGGCTTGTTCGAGGTACAGCAGGTTTCGGTGACCGCGGCCCAGGTGGCAAGACGCGAGCTCGACCAGTTTCGCAGGACGGTCCACATCCGCATGCCCAGCGGTCTCTCGGTCGGCGACCCCGAGCACGAATGGTTCGGACCGGCGATCGCAACACGCGCCTATCGGCTGCTGGATTCCCGCGCATCGGGAATGGATCCCGACCTGCGCAACGAGTTGCAGGCACAATCGCTCGAACGCATCGAGCGCGGCAGGTATCGCGGGAGGCAGGTGACCCCGTGGCAATTGAGCTGGCACTACGGTCAGGTCGTCGGCGAATTTCAGCGTGCCGCCAGCGAGCAGGCCGCCGAGCTGGCTGATTTTGCCTGGCTTGCCGTTCCGCTCGAACTTGGCAAGCGCGCCCAGGTTCTCGCGCGCATCCTGCAAGGAGCCTACGCCGTCAAAGACCGCAGAACCGTCCAGCAGGCCTTGGAGGAGCTCTACCGTTGTGAGACACCCGGCCGCCCGCTCGGCCAGGGCGTGATCGGCGCCGGCATCGAGGCCTCCCTGGATGTGCTCGAAGCGCTGTGGCAGCAGCTCGATGGTCGGGAGAAGGCCAGCATCAACGCGATGCTCGACGCGCTGCGATTTCTCCATGCCAAAGCCAACACGATCGGTTTCGTGGTCGAAACGCCGGAGGATATCGAAGCCCTGGTCCAGGCCATGGGCCCGGGCACACTGATTGAACAGCGCAACGCGGCGCGCGCCATCATCAGGCATTCCTGCTTCCATGCGGTCGTATGCCTCGGGCGATCGATGGCCGAGGTGGCGAGCGCGGCCGCAGTGGCGATCGAAGAGCATGGGGCGCAGTGGCTGATCATGCCGGGACGGGCCGAGGCACTGGGACCGAATCTCCCGCACGTCTCCCGCGGCCCGCGATTCGTCGGGGCCGGCCCCGGTGACCTCGTCATTGCCACCTCGGTCGCGCCATTCCGGATTCAGATCAAGCTGCGCGACGCGCTCAGCATTGCCGAGCCGCCCTCGGTCGATGACAGCGGAATGATCATTCCGGCCGACCCCGAGCTTTGCCGCCTCGCGCACGAGGCCACGGATGGCATGCTGGATGACATCGGCGTGTTCTTCGAAGGAATGACAGTGACGTGCGATAGCGACGGCACGGATGCCGAGATATCAGCAGCGTTTCCAGGTGCGCTTGCGACGGACAACGTGGCCTATGCGATGGGGCTGATCTGCCTCAGCCGCAGTGTGCCGTGCCTCATCATCCAGGGGCTGGCGGAGACCGCGCCGCCCGCTGCTGCGAGCCCGCCACGGCATGCTGCGTGCCGGCTCGCCGTCAAGGTCGCGGAGATGCTGTGTCGGCGCTGGTAGTCGCGCCCTCAGGCATTCTTGAGCGCGACCCGGAACTCGGCTTCGGTCTTGGCCTTGACCTCGTCGAGCGTCACGCCATCGGCGAGCTCGATCAGGGCCATGCCGTCATTGCCGTGCTTGTCGATCGTAAACACCGCCAGATCGGTCACCACCATGTCGACCACGCGCTCGCCGGTCAGCGGCAAGGTGCACTGCTTGAGCAGCTTCGGGCCGTCCTTGGCGCTGTGCTCCATGACCACGACCACGCGCTTGACGCCGGCGACGAGATCCATCGCGCCGCCCATGCCCTTCACCATCTTGCCGGGGATCATCCAGTTGGCGAGATCTCCGTTCTGGGCGACCTGCATGGCGCCGAGGATCGACAGGTCGATGTGGCCGCCGCGGACCATGGCGAAGGATTCAGCTGACGAGAAATAGCTGGTGATCGGCAGCTCGGTGACGGTCTGCTTGCCGGCATTGATGAGGTCGGGATCCTCCTCGCCCTCATAGGGGAACGGACCCATGCCGAGCATGCCGTTCTCGCTCTGCAGCGCGACGTCGACGCCCGGCGGAATGAAGTTGGAGACCAGCGTCGGAATGCCGATGCCGAGATTGACGTAGTAGCCGTCCCGCAGCTCCTTGGCGGCGCGCGCCGCCATCTGCTCTCGCGTCCAGGCCATCAGACTTCCTCCCCGGCTGCAGCGGCGGCTTCACGTTTGCGCACGGTGCGTTGCTCGATGCGCTTCAGTTCGGTTCCGACCTGGATAATGCGCTTGACGAAGATGCCGGGCGTATGAATGTGGTCGGGATCGATCTGGCCGGCCGGCAGCAGATGCTCGACCTCCGCGACTGTCACCCTGGCCGCAGTGGCCATCATCGGATTGAAGTTGCGCGCGGTCTTGCGGTAGACGAGGTTGCCGGCGGTGTCGCCCTTCCAGGCGTGCACGATCGCCAGATCGGCGAACAGGCCGCGCTCCATCAGATATTTCTCGCCGTCGAACTCCCGCACCTCCTTGCCCTCCGCGACCAGCGTGCCGACGCCGGTCTTGGTGAAGAAGGCCGGGATGCCGGCGCCACCGGCGCGGATGCGCTCGGCCAGGGTGCCCTGCGGGCAGAATTCGAGCTCCAGCTCGCCGGCCAGATATTGCTGGGCAAACAGCTTATTCTCGCCGACATAGGACGAGATCATCTTCTTGATCTGCCGTGTCTCCAGCAGCCGGCTGAGGCCGATGCCGTCCACCCCGGCATTGTTGGAGATGACGGTGAGGTCCTTCACCCCGGACTCGCGAATGGCGTCGGACAGGGTTTCTGCGATGCCACAAAGACCGAACCCACCCGACATGATGGTCATGCCGTCCTTGAGGAGGCCAGCAAGGGCGGATTTGGCGTCCGGATAGACCTTGTTCATACGGAAATGACCTGATGCAGAGCGGCGACCGCGCGGATATCGACCGGATTATTAGGCGAAATCTTCGCAATGCGTCAATGATGCCTTCCCAACGCGCACATCCTGCTTTAGCTGTGGCGCCAGCCTGCGCCTCCGGGGCGATCCGGAGTCAGGAATATCAGGGATCCGCCGCAATCCGGCCACACCGGCGGCGTGGCCTTGAAAGCGTCAAGAAAGCGCATCAAGTTGTTGATGTTGGCAGGGGTTTTCGGCGCACCCTGCCCATCCCGCGCAACCAGCGATCCGACGATCCCAGGACATGTCCGTGACCATGGCCCAAGGAATGAGGCGCCTCGGCACACCGATCGCGGTGCTGCTGGGCATCGCGTTCGTGGCCCTGCTGGCGAGCTCCTGGCTGGTCAATCGCGAGGCACTGCGGCAGGCGGTGGAGCACCAGATCCGCGCCGTGACCGGGCTCGAGCTCGTCGTCAACGGACATATCGACGTCTCCTTGTTTCCGGGCAGCTACGTCTCGTTCCACGATGTCGGCCTGAAGGGCAGCGGCACCGAGGATCCGGCCCTGCGCGTCGACGTGCTGACCGCCAATCTGCAATTGCTGCCGCTGCTGTTGCAGCGGTTCGAAATCGCCGATGTCATGATGCTGCGGCCGCAGATCAACGTCACCCGCGAGGCCGACGGCAACAGCAACTGGACTCCCTTCATCGAGACCATCGCGCGCACGATGCGTCCGGGGCCCGACAGCCAGATGTCGTTCTCCGAGATCCGCATCCAGGACGGCATCCTGGTCTACGAGGACACCGACCACCATGCTTCCGAGCGGCTCGACGATATTGATCTGTCGCTCGCCTGGCCGTCGATCTCGCGCTCGTTCGCGGCGACCGGGCAGTTCGATTGGCGCGGCCAGCGCATCGAGGGCTCCATCAGCGTCAGCGACTTCCTGGCTGCGCTGTCGGGGGACCGGTCGGGCTTGAAGATGCGTCTCGCCAGCCCGCCACTGAAGGTCGCCTTCGATGGCACGGTCGCGAACCGCACCAGCGCGCTGATGGAAGGCACGTTGACCGTGGACAGCCCGTCGCTCCGCGATGCGCTGCGCTGGACGGGGCAGACGCCGCTCGGCGGCGGCGGCTTCGGGCGCTTCGCCTTGCGTGCCCGCGCCAACGTGGTCGGCGCCTCGGTCGCCCTCACCAATGTCAACGTCGAGCTCGACGGCAACACCGCCGAAGGCGTGATGACCTACGCCAATAACGGCCGGCAGACGCTGCAGGCGACGCTGGCGGCCGACGCGCTCGACTTCACCCCCTACATCTCGACAGTCCGGCTGCTGGCCAATGGTGCGCGCGACTGGAACCGGCAACTGTTCGACCTCAAGGCCTTGTCCACCACCGACCTCGACATGCGGCTATCGGCCGCAAAAGTCACGGTCGGCTCCTCGAAAATCGGACGCACGGCCTTCGGCGCCAACCTGCGCAACGGCGTGCTCGCCCTCTCGGTCGGCGAGGCTCAGATGTATGGCGGCATCGTGCGCGGCTCGTTCGGAATCGCCCGGGCCGACACCGTGGCCGACGTGAAGGCTGAGCTGCAATTCAACGATGTCGATCTGCAGGCCTGCGCCAACGAGATGTTCGGCGTGTCGTCGCTGTCGGGACGCGGCAATCTCAACGTCTCGCTGACGGCTTCGGGCTCGAGCCCGTTCGGGCTCGCCCAGTCGCTCGACGGCAGCGCCAATTTGCAGGGCCGCGATGGCGCGATCTCCGGCTTCAACGTCGAGCAGCTCCTGAAGCGCCTCGAGCGCAGCCCGCTGTCGCGGGGCGGCAATTTCCGTTCCGGTTCGACGCCTTACGATTCGCTGACGATCGCGGTCAAATTCTCCGAGGGCATCGCGACCGCGGAGGACATCCGCGTCGAGAGCCCGACCGCGCGCATCACGATGACCGGTACGGCCTCGGTGCCGACACGGGAATACGATTTCAAGGGCGTCGCGAGCCTGCTGTCGTCAGGCAATGGCAGCAACGGCTTCGAACTGCCTTTCGTCGTCCAGGGCCCCTGGGAAGATCCACTGATCTTTCCCGATCCGGAAAGCCTGATCCGCCGCGCCCCGGCCGCCGCCCCTCTGCTCGATGCAGTCAAGGACCGCAAGACGAGGGATGCGGTGCGCTCGGTGCTGGAACGATTCACTGGCGGCGGATTGCGCCCGGCCCAGCCGGACAATGCGCCGCAGGCTGACGCGCCGACGGGCGGCACTCCCACCAAGCAGAACTGACCAACTCGGCTTGCTTCGCGTGCCGAGACGCGGCCGCCGCCACGACCTATGTCTGATATATTACTTCTGGATCACGTCGGGTCCCTGGGCTAGTGTCCCGCCACAACCGATCGAGCAAGATCGGCGGATCAGGGAGAGACATGTGAAATCCAGGGGAATGGGTGCGCTTTCAATCGCAGTAGCCGCCGGGCTTTTTTGCGCTGCAGCACCAGCTATCGCTCAGGACACCATCACGATCTGGTGGAGCAAGGGCTTCTACAAGTCCGAGGACGATGCGCTGCTCAACGTCGTCAAGAAGTTCGAGGCCAAGACCGGCATCAAGGTCGAGCTGTCGCAATACGCAATCCAGGACATGATTCCGAAGACGGTCGCCGCGCTCGATTCCGGCACCGTGCCCGACGTAGCCTATGCGGACACCTACGACGTTCAGGCGCAGGGTAAGTGGGCCTACGAAGGCAAGCTCGAGGATCTCACCGACATCCTGGAGCCGATGAAGTCGGCGTTCGCTCCGAACACGCTCGAGACCGCCTACCTCTACAACAACGTCGCCAAGAAGAAGGCCTATTACGGCTTCCCGCTGAAGCAGCAGAGCATGCACGTCCAGATCTGGGGCGACATGCTGGGCAAGGCCGGCTTCAAGCAGAGCGACATCCCGACCAAGTGGGAAGACTATTGGACGTTCTGGTGCGACAAGGTGCAGCCGGCGATCCGCAAGGCGACCGGCCAGCGCATCTACGGCGTCGGCCAGCCGATGGGCGTGGAATCCACCGACTCGTTCCAGTCGTTCTACACCTTCATGGACGCCTACAACGTCAAGCTGGTCGATGACGATGGCAAGCTCTTGGTCGACGACCCCAAGGTGCGCGACGGCCTCGTCAAGGCGATGAAGGATTATACCGACACCTACATCAAGGGCTGCACGCCGCCCTCGTCCACGACGTGGAAGGATCCGGACAACAACGTCGCCTTCCACAACAAGACGATCGTGATGACCCACAATTTCACGATCTCGATCGCGGCCAAGTGGTTCGAGGACTCCACCAACCCGGCGCTGACACCCGAGCAGCGCGCGGCCGGCAAGAAGGCCTATGAGGAGGACATCATCACCGCGTCCTTCCCCAACAAGCCCGACGGCACGCCGATCAAGTACCGCTCCGACGTCAAGACCGGCCTGATCTTCGCCAATGCGCCGCACAAGGCGCAGGCCAAGGAGTTCATCAAGTTCCTGATGCAGGAGGAGAACCTCGGTCCCTACGTCGAGGGCGCGCTGGGCCGCTGGTTCCCGGTGACGACCGCCGGCCAGAAGAGCCCGTTCTGGCAGGCCGACCGCCATCGCAAGGCCGTGTACACCCAGTTCACCGGCGGCACCACGCCGTTCGACTTCACCAAGAACTACAAGTTCACGATCCTCAACAATGAGAACGTCTGGGCGAAGGCGATGAACCGCGTTGTCAGCGAGAAGGTGCCGGTCGAGAAGGCCGTCGACGAGCTGATCGCGCGGCTCAAGGAGGTCGCCGGCTAGTCTCTCGCCTCGCGAGGCACTGGCGAGATCCTGACAAGACACCAAATCCCGGCCGCAGCGCATGCGGCCGGGATGGCTTATAGGCGGGAAGAGACGACCCGGGAAAAACGACCATGGCGATCACGCTCTCAGCTTCCGATTCCGCGATCGCGGAGGCGCCGCGCCCGGTGCTGCTGACACCGTCACAGGTGTGGGGCATCGTCATGCTTACCCCCTATCTGCTCGTCTTCCTCGCCTTCGTCGTCTATCCCGTCGGCTACGGCCTGTGGCTCGCCCGGGAGCCGGCCAGCTATGTCGCGCTGTATAACGATCCCATCTTCGCGCGCGCCGCCGTCAACACGCTGATCTTCCTTCTGGTCGGCATCAATCTGAAGATGGTGGTCGCGCTGTTCCTGTCCGGCTTCTTCATTCAGCAGCGCGGCTGGATCAAATGGCTGTCGGTCATCTTCATCCTGCCCTGGGCGGTGCCTTCGATCCCGACCATCCTGTCGGTGCGCTTCATGCTCAATCCCGAATGGGGCGTGGTGAACCAGCTGATCTTCAAGTTCACCGGCGATGACGGCCCGAACTGGCTGAACGATCCGACCGTTGCGCTGTCGATGGCGATCGGCATGCACATCTGGAAGTCGCTGCCGTTCTGGACGCTGATCCTGATGACGGGTCGGCTCGCGATCTCGCAGGACCTGTTCGAGGCGGCCGAGGTCGATGGCGCCACCTGGTGGCAGAAGTTCCGCTTCATCACTTGGCCGTCGATGCAGACGCTCTACATCACCTGCACGCTGCTCTCGATGATCTGGACGCTCGGCGACTTCAACAGCGTCTATCTCCTGACCGGCGGCGGTCCCGCCGATCTCACCCATGTGTTGTCGACACTCGGCATCCGCTATCTCCGGCTCGATCAGCTCAGCCTTGCCATGGCCTCGATCGTCTGCGCGATGCCGCTAGTGCTCCCCCTGGTCTATTTCATGATGAAGCGGTTGTCGCGATGAAGCTCCCCACCCTGCGCGAGGTTGGCACCGAGGCCCGGCTGCTGCTGATCGGCATTCCCGTCTTCATCTGGACGATGATTCCGATATACCACATGTTCCTGTTCGCGATCTCGCCGAAGGAGGACGCGTTCTCGGGTAAGCTGTGGCCGGATCATCCGACGCTGCACAACTTCTCGATCGTGTTCCACCAGCAGCATTATTTCCTGCGCGACTTCTGGATTCAGTTCGGCAACTCCGTCCTCATTGCCGCCGCCGTCGGCGCGCTGACCCTGGTGATCGCGACCTGCGCGGCTTACGCCATTTCGCGCCTGCGCGTGCCCGGCAGCCGCGTGGTGATGAACCTTGCGCTGTTCACCTATTTCATCCCGGCCGCGTTCCTCGCGGTGCCGATGTATCGCACCATGGGCAAATACGGCCTCCTCAACAACGACTGGTCGCTGATCCTGGCGATGGTGACGATCGCCTCGCCCTATGCGATCTGGGTGCTGAAACAGGCCTCCGACAAGCTGCCGGTCGAGCTGGACGAGGCCGCCGTGATGGATGGCGCCAGCCCGCTGCAGATCTTCCGCCTCGTCTATGTGCCGTTGATGATGCCCTCGCTGGTCGCGATCGGCACCTACGCCGTGCTGCTGGCCTGGAACGAGTACCTCTACGCATTCCTGCTGCTGTCGAACGACAAGGATATCACGCTGCCCGTGGCGCTCGGCAACTTCCTGGCCGCCGACGATTCGCCGTGGGAGCTGCTGATGACCACCGGCTTCATCTACGCGTTGCCGCCCGCCGCGGTCTACTATGCCTTCAAGCGCTATATGGTGGGCGGGCTGACCGCGGGCGCCGTGAAGTCGTGACGGAGCGATGAGGGTCGGATTTCGTCAGGGACGGTTCGCCGACGCATCGCGGGCGAACTGGGATGGCGACGGGCCGCGACCGATCGACTGGTTCGCCTGGTACCCGGTCGCCGACGACGCCGAGGAGACGGCGCTCCCGCTCGCACCGTGGCCGCAGGGCTGGTTCAATGCGGGACCAGCGGCCTTGAATTCGCCGCTCGCTGCAAGCGCGGACGCCTGTCCTCTCGTCGTGTACTCGCACGGCACCGGCTGCAACGGCCTGCAGTTCGAATGGCTGGCGCGCGAGCTGGCGGCCCGCGGCTTTGTCGCGGTCGCCGTCAATCATCATGGCAACAGCAACGCCGAGCCCTACCGCGCAGAGGGCTTCCTCTGCTCATGGGAACGCCCGCGCGACGTGTCCTTGCTGATCGACCACATCGTCGCTCATCCCGATTTCGAAGGCCGCATCAACCTCGCCCGCAACTACGCCGTCGGCTATTCGCTCGGTGGCGTCACGGCGACGGCCCTGCTCGGCGCCAACATGCTCCGCTCGCCGTTCGAGCCCGGCGCCAATCTCGGCCGCGGACCGCGCGAGTTTCCCGATCTCGTCGATCATCTGCCGCGGCTGATGGAGAAGAGCCAGATCTTCCGCGATTCCTGGGCGCGGATGTCGGCCTCCTATCGCGATCCCCGCATCAAGGCGGCGCTGCTGCTGGCGCCGGGCCGATCGGTGCAGGGCTTCTCGGAGGAGAGCGTCACCGCGATCCGCGTGTCGACCCGCATCATGGTCGGAGGTGCGGACGCGCTGCTGCCGGCCGCACGCTGGCTGCAGGAGCGGTTGCCGCGCAGCACGTTCGACATGGTCGCCGCCGACGCCGGCCATTATGTCTTCTTGCCCGAGAGCACCGACCTCGGCCGCAGCTCCGATCCGGCCAGCTGCGTCGATCCGCCGTCGGTCGATCGCGGCGCGGTTCATCGCTCGGTCATCGCTGCTGCGTTAGAGCTGTTCGCTGTTGAGTGACGCTGCGACAACATCCTCCGTCATTGCGAGCGAAGCGAAGCAATCCAGAGTCCTTGCTCGGCCCTGGATTGCTTCGCTGCTGTTTAGCCCGGAGACATAGCTTACACCTGTTCGGGGACATGGTTGACACTTTTGGGGTCACG